>NZ_JBSICF010000001.1:0-978766 GCF_056156705.1 Acinetobacter sp. Li1LvA2 | reverse complement strand
TATTACACCGGGTATGGTGGCAACAGTAGATATTCGTACAGGTGAAAAAACAGTACTGGATTACTTACTTAAACCATTTAATAAAGCAAAAGAAGCGTTACGAGAAAGATAATAAAAAAAGCCCCGAGATTCGGGGCTTTTTTATGGGTTTGATTCTATTAAATTCACGTTATAATTTGATTTTTATTATGCTTTATTTAATTTATGGCTTTTACGATTGCATCACAGATTACATTTGAAGAAGAAATTAAAAAAAGCAGATTTCAGGCTATTGCTGCGCCAGTCGAAAATGAACAGCAAGTTAAAGAATTTTTAGAACTCAATAAAGATATTTCGACAACTCATCAATGTTGGGCGTGGAAAATTGGGCATAACGTACGCTTTAACGATGATGGTGAACCGTCAGGAACAGCAGGCCGTCCAATCTTGGCGACCATTGAAGGGAATGACCTGACGAATATTATTGTGATGGTTAACCGCTGGTATGGTGGAATAAAACTTGGAACAGGTGGGCTTGTTAGAGCATATGGAGGTTGTGCTGGGCAATGCTTGCTTTTGGCTGAGCGTATTGAACTCATTGCAAAGAAAACGATTTACTTTTCTTGTCACTTTAATGAGTGGGCCATATTTCAATATGAACTTACTCAACAACAAATTGAATATCAGGAAACCTACACTGCAACAGGTGTAGATATCGAAGCAAGACTACAAATACATCAAATTGAACCACTTGCCTTGAAACTCCGAGATGTAACACGTGGCCGTGAAGAGTTAAAAATTGAAGAGGAATTAACTGATGACTGATTCCTTATTGAAATATCGGGAGCAACATAAGCACCGCTTAAACTATATGCCATGGTTATATTGGACTTTAAAGCCTAAACATCGTGCTTGGGCTGAAGAATGGCAAAAAGAATATCAAGCTTATTTGATGGACATGGAAACTGTTGAGATTGGTGAAAACTGTTTTATTTCACCGTTAGCTCATATTTTTGCTGAGCCGGGACGCAAAATTATTATTGGTGATAATTGCTTTATCGCAGCAGATTGTAGTCTGCATGGACCGCTTGAAATTGGTAATGAAGTCGCGATAAATCATCATTGTATTTTAGACGGTGGACGAGCCGGCATAAAACTGCATGACCAAGTTCGTATTGCAGCATATTGTCATTTATATGCATTTGATCATGGGATGCAGTTAGATCGTCCCCTTTACCAGCAGCCTGTCACTTCTAAAGGAATTGAAGTTGAGCAGGACGTTTGGTTAGGGGCACATGTTGGTATTAAAGATGGGATTAAAGTAGGTAGGCATGCCGTGGTCGGGATGAATAGTATGGTGACCAAAGATGTTGAGCCTTACCATATTGTCGGTGGAAATCCCGCAAAATTTATTCGTTTAAGAGAATAATGCAGTCTTAAGAATGTAATAAAATGTTTGATCTTTAAACAAAAAAGTTGATTTTTATACATAAACCTTAACATACCAATTTTTATCTATGTTAAGTTAAAGCTAAGTTTTAATAATAATCTCCAAGGCAAAAGACCTTAAGAAGAGAGGCTAACATGAACCGTGTTATTGCGTGTATTGACTCATCACCGTGTATAAATGCTATTGCAGATGCAGCAGCATGGGTGGCTAAAGCAACCGGACGAGAACTTGTATTATTACAAATTCTAGACTATTACCCTGCAAGTTATCATCTTGGTGAAATTAGTGGAGTAATTGGCTTTGAAAGCAATGCAATGCTGCTAAAAGAGTTAGCTGAGCTGGAACAAAAACAAAGTGAACTCGCTTTAGACTATAGCAATAATTTACTCCGTCATATTTCTGATCTTATTCAAGAAAAACATGGTATTACCAGTTCAAAAATTCAAGAAAAAGGTGATTTTTTAGAACAAAGTTTTAATCTATTGCATGAAAATGACATCGTCATTTTAGGCCGAGTCGGCGAGCGAGCTGCCGAAAAACATAAACCAATCGGTAGTAATGTTGAGAACTTTATTCGCGGAGCCAATTGTACTGTTTTAACTATTGGGGAAAACTTTAAAATACCAACCCGTTTTATCTTTGCCTATGAATATTCACCAACTTGCCAAAAAATGATGCGCCGTATTGCCCAAAGTGATTTATTGCGCACACTGCAATGTCATTTGGTATATGTAGGTGATCATCCAGAAATATTAAATGAACCTGAGCATTACCTGAAACAAGCGGGCATTGATGTTGTGACCGTTTATCGCTATGGTGATGTTGCACAAAATATTTTAGAGTACCAACAAGAACACGGTATTCAAATTATTGTGCTGGGCGCATTTAGTCATAGCAAGATTCATCAATTCTTCTTAGGAAGTATTGCGACAACCATATTCCGAAACGCGACTGTACCGTTACTTGTGGCTAAATGATAAGATTTCCATATAGTTATCCGCAAATCTTGTGGATAACTATATGGAAAAGCAACAGTAATAAAAGTAATTTATTGATTATAAATAACAAAATAAAAAAGATGATTTTTTAACCATTATTTCACAATTGCAATTGCGAAGCCATCATGACCTTTTGAACCAACCGTTTGTAAGGCTGTACAAGACAATATTTGTGGGTGATTTTCGAGAGCTTTAAACATTTCACGGATGCCTTCAATACTCGGTTTTTTATTATCTGGATTTAAAATATCACCTGCGCGAATCACATTATCCAGCACAATAATCGTACCCGATCTAGAGAATTTTAGGCTCAATTCTAGATATTCTGGATAGCCCTGTTTATCTGCATCAATGAAAATAAAATCAAAAGGCTCGATAGATTGAGGATCAATTGTAGACAGAATATCAGCAGCGCGGCCAGCTCTAAGATCGACTTTTACCGGAAGGCTAGCATGGTCGATATTTTTTTGAGCCATTTCTGCATGAGTAGCACGGCCTTCAATTGTGAGTAAATAACCATCTTCAGGCAAAGCACGACCCAACCAGATGGTACTGTATGCAGCAAAGGTTCCAATTTCTAAAACTCGTTTGCATTTATTCATTTGAATAAGCATCTGCAAGAACATACCTTGGTTAGGCGCCACTGCAAGATGATTTGAAAAGCCGTGTTCGTCGGTATTCTTTAATGCATATTCGAGTCGCGGGTCTTCAGGAATTAAATGTGAATCGATATATTGGTCAATGTCTGTCCACATCTGCTGCATAATCAAATTTACCTATATGTTGATCGGGCTATTTTAAACGTTTATGTCTAGAGTGCAAAAACCTTCGGTTCAAGAAATTTTGGTTGATTATTGAATAAGCAAATTACTTTTTCTAAACCAATCACCAAAATTAAAAAATGATCACAAAAGGCTCATTTATTGCTTATTTTATAAATGATTAGTTAGGAATGTATAAATAAGATGAATATTACGTTGGGTGCTTTCACAAATGTAGATTTTGAAAAAGCTATTGAAGTTTATTGTTTAGCTTTTAGTCGTGAGCCATGGAATGAGCAATTTGATGATTTAGAACCAATGAGAAAATATTTTGAGAGTTATTTTCAATCTGCATGTTCTTTTGGCTTTTGTGCAAAATGGGAAAACCAATTAATTGGAATTGGGATGGGGCATATTCATCCGACCATACAAGGAATACGTTATTCTCTAGATGATTTTTTTATACATCCTCAATATCAAGGTAAAGGAATAGGTACCCAGCTTTTAAAGCATATAGAAGGAAAGTGTAGGGAAAATAAAATAGAAACTATTGTTCTACACACGTTAAGAGATTCTATTTCTGAAGATTTTTATAAAAAGCATGGTTTTAAAACGCGTTCAAAACTTATCTCTTTAGCTAAACGCTTGTAATAGGCTTAAGTAAAAACTCCTTTCGATTGAAAGGAGTTTTTTAATTTAAAAATTACACATCGAACTGTTTCGGGTGAGGTCTGGTCCCCAAGTGCGATAGCCTTGAGTATCAATATGAATTTGCCCAGAGCTATATAATCCAATACCCATATTTAAGCTTTGACCATGCTGAGCCCAGAACTGACAAAGTTTAAATTTGGTATTTTCGATAAAAGCATAGTCTTGAGCTTGTGGGAACTCAGGACCAATACGGAAATCGATTGCCGAATTAAATAAATGTTTAGATGAGCTTGCGCCACCAGCACATTCATTTAAAGGTAAATCTCGATAAACCGAGGTTACTTCAAAGTCGGTTAGAACTTTTGCTGCTACTAAATATTTAAATACGCGTAGGGTCGATAAAGAATTGCCCCAAAGTTCGCGATTAGGCACGGCATATTCTGAGCGTCCACATTTTTGCCAATCACGTGCTGAGCGTAATAACTCAAAACTTGGCACAATGCCTGCGACGTTGTTTCGGGTTAAGAAATTTTCATATTCACGAACACGTTGGTAATTTTCACCAGAACCTAACCAGCCTCGATAAGACGCAGGCTCAACTTTAGGTGGGATCGGGCGCTCGATAATAACGCGCTCTTGTGGAATAAAGATTCGTTTACCACTTGGAGAGGTTTTGCCTGTTGTTGTGTGTTGGGGAGAGCTGGCACAACCTATCATAACCGCTGGGATTATGCATAAGGGAACCATACTCTGCAAAAACTTCCGCATAAGAAAAATTAAGCACTTATAAATATTGCGGCTATTTTAATGCAAAACAATGCACAAATTACGTGGAATTTGCAATGAAATGTTTGAATAGGGTATAAAAAAGATCAGCGGTTGCTGATCTTTTTTTGAAATTACTTTTCAAGATATTGTAATTTATCAGGTTTGCCGTTCCATTCTTCACGGTCAGCTGGTTGATCACCAATTTGCGTAATGTTAGGCCATTTTTGAGATAGATCAGCATTTAATTCAATAAATACTTCCTGACCTTCTGGTAACTCATCTTCAGAGAAAATTGCATTTGCCGGGCACTCTGGTTCACATAATGCACAGTCAATACATTCATCCGGATTAATCACTAGGAAATTCGGACCTTCGTAAAAACAGTCAACAGGACAAACTTCTACGCAATCTTGGTATTTACATTTAATACAATTTTCAGTGACAACAAAGGTCATGGCGACAGCTACCTAAAAAATATGGTTTCATTTCGAATAGCTTATTTTAGGCAAAAAAGGGGTAAACAAACAATTGCTTTTATTGATATTCTTTATTCATGCATATGAAGATAAGTTAATGCGTTGATAATCAAACAGATCTTCGAGCCTTAAGAACTGCGAATCTATAAAATTAAAATAATAATATATTTTATAAAACAATAACTTAAAAAATATTTTATTTAATTATTTAGATGTCATTTGAGTCAAGGCATCTATTTTAATAAATGCCTTAACTTTTCATTTTTTCTTTTACAAATTTTGATTTTTAGCTTTTTTAGCTAAAAATCCTTAAATCTTGAGAGTTAAACGTTACACATTAAATGAATATCTTCAGGTTCGAGCTGCCAAAGTTGTTGATCTGGAGCACTTAGAGGTTCTGCACCATGTTTCATATAGAAGTCTACAGTGCGCCGACTTGGAGTTGCTGAAATATACAGTTGTTTTGCACCAAGTTGCTTGGCGGATGCTTTTGCGGCTTGCATAAGCTTAGCACCAATGCCTTGACCTTGCTGGTCTGCATCGACATAGAAATAGTGTAGTAACTTTGCGTGAGGGTAATCCACTATAAGTTGATTTGAGACTACGCTTATACCAATCATTTTTTCAGAAGCATCAAATGCGCCGACAAATATTGAACCTTGCTCAAAGAGTTGTTTCAGTTTAGGTGGGTCATTTTCTAGATGGTATGCGTCCCAATGTTGTACATCAAAAAAACAATCAACTAAGTCTAGATGTTGCTGTTTTTGTATGTAGTTTTGAGTGATTAATTCACGGCGGCTAATTTGTTGCCAAATAAGATCGATTTCTGAATATTGCAAAGATCTTAAGGTCATATAAATATTATTCTCCAATATGAATAAGCAGACCTAAGCCTACTTATTCGAATTTGATTTATTAAGATTTGAGTGCTGCTTTCAGCTCATAGAGTTGTTCAAGTGCCTGACGAGGCGATAAGTTATCGACTTCAATTTGCTTAAGTAAGTCTAGAGCAGGGGATGAAACTTCGATCTCGACAACTTTTTCTATAATTTGTGAACCAGAGTTTGCATCTGGTGGAGCAAACAAATCATTTTGAAAACTGGTTTGGAGATGTTGCTGTTGCTGTTTTTCCAAAATGCGTAAACGCTTCTGCGCTTCTTTAATAACGTTGGCAGGAATGCCCGCTAACTTTGCAACCTGTAAACCATGACTTTGACTTGCAGGGCCTTGCTGAACCTTATGCAATAAAATCAGGTTGCCGTTAAGCTCTTGCGCCGTCACATGATAGTTATCAATTCCTGCTTCACTACCAAGTTCAGTTAACTCGAAATAATGAGTGGCAAATAAGCATAAACATTTTACGCGTTTCGTTAAATCAACCACGCAAGCCCATGCTAAAGATAAACCATCATAGGTACTGGTTCCGCGGCCAACTTCATCCATTAAAACAAGCGATTGATTGGTGGCATGGTGCAGAATTTGCGAAGTTTCTGTCATCTCAACCATAAAGGTAGATTTGCCTGTAGATAAATCATCGGCTGAACCAATACGAGTGAAAATTCGGTCAATTGGACCAAGCTTGGCTACTTTAGCTGGAACATAGCTACCGCAATAAGCAAGTAAACTAATTAATGCTGTTTGACGCATGAAGGTTGATTTACCACCCATGTTTGGTCCGGTAATAATTGCCATACGGTGCTGAGCATCAAGGAACGTATCATTTGGGGTAAATGGAGCTTTATTTAATGCTTCAACCACAGGGTGACGACCTGCCTGAATTTTAATACCTGTTTCTGGGGTAAATTCAGGACGTGCCCAATTGTTTAAACGCGCTTGATGAGCAAAGTTTGCAACTACATCAATTTGAGCAATTGCTGAACTCATCATTTGTAGGTGAGCAATATTTTCACGAAGGTTTTCAAGCAAAGCTTCGAATAATGCTTTTTCACGTGCTAATGCGCGCGACTCACTCGACAGGACTTTATCTTCAAAACTTTTTAGCTCTGGCGTAATGTAGCGCTCAGCATTCTTTAATGTTTGACGTCGGATATAGTCAGCAGGGGCTTGTTCTGCTTGAGCACGAGTCAATTCGATGTAGTAACCACTTACACGGTTATAGCCGATTTTAAGGGTGTTAATACCTGTGCGCTCGCGTTCTTTGATTTCTAAATCAATCAGGAATTGTCCTGCATGATCGCGAATTTGGCGTAATTCATCAAGGTCGGCATCATATCCTTCTGCAATTACATTGCCATCACGAAGTAATACAGGAGGATTTTCAACAATAGCTGCCATCAAATGCTGATGAAGCGCTTTAAAATCTCCAAGTTCTTGATCAAGTTGAACTAATAACTTAGACTTTTTCGCTTGAATAACTGGAGTTAACGCCGTTCTTACAGCTGGAATTTGTGCACATGCATGACGAAGCTGTACTAAATCGCGTGGTCGCGCACTGCCCAATGCTACACGGCTAAGCACACGTTCAATATCGCCAATTTCTTTAAGCACTAAACGAACAGGGCTTTCATGGTAGCCTTGAATGAGTTGCTCAATCGCATCTAAACGAGCATCAAGCAAGGCTGTATCACGAACAGGTTGCATGAGTGTGCGGCTTAATAAACGGCCACCCATTGCAGTTTGGCAATCATTTACCAGTTGGAATAATGATGTTCCATGTTCAAATAGTGGCTCGATAATTTCTAGATTACGGCGCGTGATTGGGTCAAGCGCAATAAAGTCTGTACTTTGTTCAAGTTGGATTGAACGGATATGTGGTAATGCAGTTTTTTGGGTTTCTTTTGCATAGTGAATGAGTGCAGCGGCAGCAGCTTTAGCTAAAGGTAATGGGTCTAAACCAAAACCTGAAAGTGTTGATACCGTAAACTGGTCACATAAAGTTTTTTGTGCGTTATTTAGATTGAAGTCTACATTTGGACGTTTGGTAACAGGGCATTCTAAGTGTTTTTTAATTTGCTCAATAATATTTGTGTCGACCAAGTCTTCATCAATCAAGATTTCACTTGGCATTAAACGCGCAAGTTCAATAGGCAATTGTTCTGGCTTGTAATCTTGTTGTTGAACTTTAAAAATGCCTGCACTTAAGTCGAGTAACGCGAAACCAATCTGGTTTTGATGAATGCATAATGAAACGAGATTAGACGATTGATAACTACTGAGTAATGCATCATCAGTTAAAGTACCTGGGGTCAGAATACGAACAACTTTACGATCAACCGGACCTTTACCTGTTACTTCTCCCACTTGCTCGCAAATGGCTACAGTGCGTCCTGCTTTAACAAGACGTGCAAGATAACCTTCTGCCGAATGATAGGGAACGCCTGCCATTGGAATCGGGTTGCCGTTTGCTTTACCACGATGGGTTAAGGTAATACCTAAAAGTTTAGCTGCTAAATGGGCGTCTTCAAAGAATAGTTCATAAAAGTCGCCCATACGATAAAACAGCAACGCATGTTGATAGTCTTTTTTAACCTTGAGATATTGCTGCATCATTGGAGTGTGGGTGGAGAGATCAGCCATGATTTCAGCGCTATTCATGCGTAATAAACCCTTAAAAAATCAATAATATTTTACGTTTGGTCATCTAACCAATTTCAAGTCTTTTAAAAAAAGGATGTAATTCAAGAAAACAACACAACTGGATGAACTTTGAAAATTGGCATCGATAGTATAAAGCGAATTGGAGTCACTCCAGATAAGTAATGGTAACAAATTTAAGATAATGAAAAAAAGAGTAGTGAGGGATTGAAATACACGACTAATAAAAAGAGCTAATGAGTATCTAATTTTCAAATGGTATAGATTGATAAATGAAATCTATAGCCAGTTTATAAAACTACATGCCAATACGTCTGTCTATAATCTGAAGCTATTTTTACATGGGGTTTAGGAGATAATTATTCAGCTTTTAAGCACACACCAGATAAGGAGGTTGGAAAGGGCAGGAGATTGTTTTTTTGGAGAGTTTTTTTTAATACCAATAAATAATTGAAATAAAATCACATGGTCCTTAAGATAAATGATATCTTCAAAAAACCATGCAATTTATAGATAAAGGCTTTTAACAATCTAGAAGCTTACTTAATTCGATACCACGTTTGGTTTCGGCCAATTGCAGAGATACCAATGTATCCACGAGCGATAAGTTTTTCGCCATCTGGTGATACAGTTACACTAAATTTATAAGTCTTATCTGACTGTGGGTCGAGGATAGATCCTTTGTCATATTTATTTTGACCGACACTTTTTAAATTTTTGACGATGGTTAAACCAATTAAAGATTTGTTTTTGTAGGTACCTTCACACATCGTACATTTGTTGGCTTCAGCCGGAACAAGTATTTTTTCAATATTCGCAGACAGATTACCATTTTTGTCTTCGCTAAATCTTACCAGTGCTCTTGGTTGATTGGTTGCATCATCAATGGTTTTCCAAACACTGCCATGTAGTTTGTCCGAAGCAAATGAATGAATCGAATAAAAGCTAAGTAAAAGTAAGAGTAAATATTTTTTCATATCAATCATTTCTCAAATTAAAAATGGATGGTTTTAAAGGTCTAAATTATTAATTTTAAATTTAACTTCACAGTTTTCTTAATATTGAATCTATAAGCTAAACAATATGTAAAGTTATAATCTATTTGTGGAGATATTATTTTGATCAATTTATTTATGCAATTGCGAGAAAGGACAGAATTATTAAATAAGATATTAAAGGCTGATTATTAGATTATAAATTGTTAAGAGTTTTAAAAGTATGGGGTGAGTAAGCAGACATATATTGTAATAAATGATGACAAAATATATGTATAAGAGAAACAAAAACATCAACTAATTTTTAAATTATTTAGATTGCGTGTAATACATCACAAATTCAAAAAATAACATTCAAATCATGTGATTAGTGTCGATTGACAGTGAGCAATATTAAGTCTTATAACTAAACAATCCTGAAACTGTTTCTTTAAGAGAAACAGAAAAATCATAATATAAAGATGAATAGACATTAGAACGAAAATATAAGGAGAAGAAATGAAAGTCCTTAAATCTACTTTATTTTCTCTTATGGGAATGCTGATAATAACTAGCGCAGATGCTGGAAATACATCTACATCATTAAGGGTTAGTTTAACAATTATTGAAACATGTGATGTTTCAACACAAGGAAACTTGGATTTTGGTTCAGTGGTTCGTTCTCAGCCAGTTGCTGGGGCAGCAACCAATATATCTGTTCAATGCACCCAAAATACGCCGTATCAAGTGGCGGTAACTTCAGACAATAACTTTGAACTTAAATCTGCTGCAAGCACAGCATCTGTTGCATATGTACTGTATCAAGATGCTGGTCATACTCAAATTTGGGGAGGGGCCGCAGATAAACTACATTCAAGAATTGCCACAGGGATGAAAGAAAATATTCCGATTCATGGGATAATTACATCGAGTACCAATGTTCAGGCAACCAAGTATGAAGATTGGGTCCGTGTGAACGTTATATATTAATAAGAGAAAAAATAAAATAATGATAAATAGGAGAACCAATTAAATCTTTTAACAAATCAACAGCAACCGATACTCGCCATCTTTTTCAATAGGTGCTCGATGTACACAAGGCAGAACCTTTTGCGTTGGATGATCTACTGCTAAGCGCCAAATATGTCCTGCGCCTAAATTTACAGGTTGGGCATCGGGTTTAGGCTGATAATGCAAATCAAAGAAATACTCTGCCAAAAAGGCTTCAAATTCAGCTTCTGGACCGTCATGTAATTCTTTGAGCTTTTCTCTGATTTCTGGAATTAAAACTTTTTGTTCAACCTGATGGTTGGCCACAATATCGCTAGCAGCGCCATGATAAGTACATAAAAATGTATCTGTTTCTATGGGAGAGCGGTCAATGTGAAATGAATATACATCTGTTGAAATGAAATCTAACTCTTCATCACGTTCATAATGTTTAAGTAAATTCAGTACTGGCGATGCACCAAATTCAGTTAACTGCTGGATATCTTCTAATATAATTTCCCTTGCCAAATGACCTTTTGCTGAAAGTTTTAGTGCTAAAAGATCTTCAACATAAACTTCTGTAATATCCTCTTTTAACTCAAGTTTATCTACAATTTCTTTAAAGTCGCCAACCAAATTTCTGTTCCAGCAAAGGGCATTTATTTCACCGTGGAAATTAGTATTTACTAGCTCAGAGAAGCTAGAAACTTGTCTAATTTGATTGTTGTCAGAAATCGTATTCTTCATATGAGAGTTAAGTAAATCATACACCATGGCGCATAATATACACCGAGCTTTGCCGAAAATAGGGTATTTCACATTAAATATGCTGAAGGATATCTAGATAAGATTTTCAATATATTGATGACGTAAATAAAGAGTTGAATGGGAGGCACTTTTTGCATCTAAACCTTGTGTCAGCCTAGTAGAGAAGTGTATTGTTGTAAGAGCATAGTCTAAATTATAAAGATCTTTGGAAAGTGATGTTTTTTAAAAATATTTATTAAATAAGTGGGCTTTGCCAAAAAAGTTAAAAATACTTGATATAAAAATTAATAATATAAATAACAAAGGCTTATGGTGTCTGTTTTTATTGATTGAATCCTGAAATGGATTATGAATGATCAATATGGGGTCTATGAGGAAATATTTTACGGTTGATTTTTATGATTGCTTCATCTTACTTAAAAAAACAAAAGAAGAATTACAATGCGGTAAAGGATCAGCAACTTACAATTGCAGCAAAAGCAAATATCATTATTTGCCTTATGTTTTGTCTGTTTTGGACCATATATTTCGCATTTGCCCAAATGTGGACTATTGTTTATATGGATATTTTTTTCACATTTATATCTTTATTTAGTCTCTTTTTAATTTGTATACGTCGAATTTCAGCCGGTATTCTTTTATCCCAAGCTGTTTTGCTGGTTTTTCCTGTCGTTTTTTGCCTATTTTTTGATATAGCTACCGTTGATCGTCCGCAGGTAGCTCATTTATTTTTACCCGCTGGAGCGATATTGGGGTATTTGAATTACCGCAGAGACCCAAGCTATTTACAATTCATTTTAATTTTATTGTCGATTGGATGTTTTATATTTTTTAGTGGAACCTCTTTTAATCTTGAGAGTGCTATACCGCTATCTGAAGATATTCGCGATCATGGCGGATGGATTGCAACTTGTGTTGCTACATTAATGATCTGTATTTCAATTTATACCATGCAATTAGAGATACAAATAGAAAACAGCATGGTGAAAGACTTACGCTTAGCTCTTGCTAAACAACAATTTGAGCTTTTTTATCAGCCGCAAATCAACTCTTCTGAAACGCTGATTGGCGCAGAAGCTTTATTAAGATGGCAACATCCTACTTTAGGTTATGTGCCTACAAAAGATTTCATTCCAGCGGCTGAAACGTTTGGATTAATGCCAGAGATTGGGGAGTGGGTGTTAGCTCAAGGCTGCAAAGTTTTACAAGACTGGAGCAAAAAAGCCGAGACCAAAGATCTTACGCTTTCAATCAATATTAGTGCTGATCATTTTATGCAAGCTACCTTTGAGCAAACAGTGCTTGGAATGGTTCAAAAATATCAGATAAATCCATCGCGGCTTATTTTAGAAATCACTGAAAATATTGCTTTAAATAATTGTGTAAGCTTGATCGAAAAAATGCATTTCCTGTCAAAAAATGGAATTCAGCTTTCCCTTGATGATTTTGGTACAGGTTATTCATCTTTAAGCTATTTACAAAAAATGCCCATCAGCCAAATCAAAATTGATCGTAGCTTTGTACAGGCAGCGTTGGATGATAAACGTAGTAATAAACTCGTAACTGGCATTATTAAAATTGGACTAGATTTGAACCTTCGAGTGTTAGTAGAAGGCATCGAAACGGCTGAACAATTTAGTGCTTTTAAAAATAATGGATGCACTGAGTTTCAAGGCTATTTATGGGGGTGTCCGATGACGTTAAATGACTTCTTAAAACAGATTGCCCATTTCAAAAAATAGGTAAAAGAGTAATTTTAATAAGAACTCACAGTAACTATCATCCATACTTAAAAGTAAGCTGAGCCACTCCAAAAGTTTAATTAAACAATTTTGAGAGTGGCTCAATTAAGCAACATGTTTGAATAATAAAAACGAATCTATCTACATGTGAATTTTACGATAGATCGATTTCACCTTTTCAGGACTAATTGCCAACATGTGAATCGCGCCGTGAATCATTCCTTCTAACAAATGGAAGTTTACTTGAATACCAGCATCCCACAGTTTTTGAGCATATCTTTCGCCATCATCGCGAACAGGGTCATATTCACAAACAAAAATGGTTGCATCTGGCAGTCCATCTAAAGACTGAGCGAGTAACGGGCTGATAAATTCATTCTGTTTTTCATTTTCATCTTGCACATATTGATCCCAGCAATAAACCATTGTGGATGACTCTAAACCATAGTCTTCGGCATATTGGCGATAAGAATTACTACTCATCGTAGCATCTAAGGCTGGGTAGAAAAGAAGTTGATGACTCACCTTAATTTCTGAATGGTGTTTTGCCATTAGACATGTGGCAGCAGCTATATTTGCGCCCGCACTATCTCCACCTACAGCCACACGGTTTTGATCAATTCCAAATAGTGAAGCGTGCTCATGGATATAGCGAAATGCCGTAAAAAAATCATTTAAAGGTGTTGGAAACTTAAACTCTGGGGCTAATCGATAGTCCACAGAAAATACAACCTGTTGAGTTGATTCTGCTAATAACCGACATGAGCGATTCCATGCGTCTAAACTTCCTAAACACCAACCTCCACCATGCGCAAAAACCAAAGCAGGACGTTGCTCAGTGTTTTCGAGTGAATAGGGAACATAAACGCGAACCTCAATTTCGGTGCCATTTGAAACAACAACATAAAAACTTTGTTGATAGCTTGCATCATGCTGAATGCCTTGCTGATCAATAATGTCTTTGTTTACTTGCTCCCTAAGTTCTTGTAACGAATTTACAGTCTCTGTGGTTGGTCTGGACTTAAGCCAACTTTCAATTTCAGCAAGTAGAGGCATAACGTTCTTCCTGCTGCAAAAAGTCTAAAATGAGTGAGCTGAATATTTCTGACTGTTCTTCCATAATGAAATGACCGCAGTCTTTTACAATCGCACTGGTTAAATGGGGTGAAACCTTTTTCATGGTTTCATAAGGCGCATTATCGGTAGCATGTTCAGCGCCTATGGCTAAAACTGGCATGTCTAAACTTTTAGTTTCTCTGATTTTATTTTGACGAATAGTCTCTGGAATAGAGCGGTAATAATTAAAACCCGCCGTTAAACGACCCGGAACTTTATAGGCTTCAATATAAGTTTCAGCCGCAACTTTATCTCTGTGCCATGACCATTTATCAAACATATAATTTAAATAAGTATCTTCGCGGCCTGTGATTAAAGCCTCAGGTAAGTCTAGGGTCTGGTTAAACATGAAATGCCAAAGAAAAATATTTTCACTCGGTTCAACAAAAATAGGAGGTGCGGGTGCTAAACCGGGAATCACAGCCTCTGTGACCGCAAGACGAGTCACTGACTCAGGAAAGTCAGATGCAAGCGCATAGGCGACCCACATACCAATATCATGACCCACAACCGAATAAGCTGGATATTTAAGCTCAGTCATGAGCATTGATAAAATTTTAGCAATACGCCCCGTATCATAACTTCCATCCAGTGGAGCTGAATTTCCAGTTCCGGGTAAATCAACAGCGATGGCTTGATAACCTTTTTGCGCCAGTTCAATCATGACTTTGTGCCATGCGTACCATGTTTGCGGCCAGCCCGGAATTAGTAATACAACTGGACCTTCACCTAAGGTGACGTAATGTAGTTTTTTGCTCTCGATGTGAATGTAAGAATGATGGAATTCGTTATGCGAGTTTTCATTTAATAGGTGAGTTTTCATATTGAGTTTAAATACCTAATAACTGATTAATTTGAGTCTGATTAACAGGTGCAGCAGCAAAGTCATCAAATACTTTATCGGTGACATGAATAATATTTTGCTTAATGAACTCTGCACCTTCGCGTGCGCCATCATCCTTATTTTTAAGACAGCATTCCCACTCTAATGTTGCCCAACCTTCGTAATCGTAATGTGCTAGCTTTGAAAAAATGGTTTTAAAGTCAACTTGACCATCACCCGTAGAACGGAATCGACCCGCTCGATTTCCCCAGCTTTGATAGCCGCTATACATTCCTTGGCGGCCTGTAGGATTAAATTCGGCATCCTTAACATGAAACATGCGAATGAAATCTTTATAGATATCGATATATTCCACATAGTTCAGTTGTTGCAAAACAAAATGGCTTGGGTCAAAAAGAATATGGCAACGTGGATGGTTATGAGTTCGCTCTAAAAACATTTCAAATGTAATGCCGTCATGCAAATCTTCACCGGGGTGAATTTCATAGCAAAGGTTGACGTCTTGTTCATCACAAGCATTCAAAATAGGAAGCCAACGACGTGCCAACTCATCAAAAGCCGTTTCAATAAGCCCTGATGGTCTTTGAGGAAATGGAAATACGTAAGGCCATGCCAGCGAACCAGAAAATGTGCCCATATCTTTAAGCCCTAAGCGGGCAGATGCTTGAATTGACGCGAGCATTTGTTGTTTTGCCCACTCGGTTCTAGCTGCTGAATTGCCATGTAAATGAGATGGCGCAAAGTTATCGCACATTAAGTCATAAGCAGGGTGTACAGCCATTAACTGCCCAAAAATATGAGTCGTTAACTCACTAATTTTTAAGCCATGATTGCTTAAAGTACCTAATATTTCATCGCAATAATCTTGGCTTTCTGCTGCCAAATTGACGTCAAATAAACGCTTATCCCAAGCAGGAAGTTGAACAGCTTCAAAGCCTTGGTTTGCTACCCAAGCAGCAATATCTTCTAGACGGTTAAAAGGGAAAATGTCATCGCTAAATTGAGCAAGATGAATACTAGGGCCTTTGATGGTTTTCATAGTAAAACCTAATTAGTTGTCGATCGACAAACAATAGGCTGAATTTTGGATAAAAACAACTTTTTATTTTAAAATCAAAACAAAACGGGACTATTTTGAATAAATCTCATTGATTTATTTGTGAAAATATTTTTTTCGAATAATAATGAAAAGACGTACTAAGTTTGATAAAGGGTCATTATGGCTGGTAGACCAAGAGAGTTTGATCGAGAAGAAGCCCTCGTAAAAGCGAGAGATTTTTTCTGGCTTCATGGCTATGAAGGCACATCAATGTCAGATTTAGTTGAAGTTTTAGGGATTGCCTCAGCTCGAATTTATAAAGCATTTGGCTCAAAAGAGGCTTTGTTTAGAGAGGCTGTAAATCACTATGAAAAGAACGAAGGTAATTTCGCGTTAAATGCTTTAAAGCAAAAAAATATTAAAGATGCAATCAGCCAATTATTTCAAGATGCGCTAGCACTTTACACGCAAGCCAACCACTCGTATGGGTGCATGGTTGTGTCCGCAGCGAGTGTGTTAGGCGAAGAAAACCAAGCTGTTTTAGACTGGATGATAGCACAGCGTATTGCACGAGGGCAGAGTCTGGTCAATCGATTTGTTCAGGCAAAATCAGACGGTCAATTGGTTGCAGATGCAGACCCCGAAACGTTGGGGCAATATTACGCGCTTGTTCTCCATGGATTATCAGTTCAAGCAAGAGATGGATATTCTAAAGAAGAGCTTTCTCAGGTGATTGATTTTGCATTAAAAAATCTAGATCAATATGTTGTAAACATTTAATCAATTGGGATTTATTTAACCTATAGGG
This sequence comes from Acinetobacter sp. Li1LvA2, assembly GCF_056156705.1. NCBI lineage: Bacteria > Pseudomonadati > Pseudomonadota > Gammaproteobacteria > Moraxellales > Moraxellaceae > Acinetobacter > Acinetobacter sp. Li1LvA2. Next base: position 961,847 of record NZ_JBSICF010000001.1, on the reverse strand, counting down.
CGGTGGCAGAACTCCAAATATAAGGGATCTGCCTTACATAGAGTTTTTAATTAATCAAACTTAGTAACGTCTGGTATTAACTCTAAATAATCAAAAAATTGCTGTATTTGTTCTTCTGTTACACGTGCTGTAGAAATAGGCGGTAACTCATCTCTACCAAAGAATCCAACTTCGGGTGTTTCAATACTTGGTGTCAGCTCACCATCAATAATTTCGCACCAGAAGAAAGCCTTATACACATGTAAAAACATCGGAGGGTGTGGATGCTTGGTTCTATCTGTTAAAGCTAATAGTTTAATGGCCTTAACTCGTAAACCTGTTTCTTCCAGAACTTCTTTTTCAGCATTTTCGGATGCTGAGTAACCTACGTCAGCCCATCCACCCGGAACAGACCATCGTCCATCTCCAATTTCTTTTGCTAATAATAATTTATTTTCTTTAAAAACAACTGCTCTGACATCTAGTTTTGGCGTGGCATAACCTACATCTTGGAGCACGTTATTAATAAAATTTTCTGTATTAATTTCTTTGAGTTCCAAGAGATGCTCAATATGCTCTAAAAGTTGCTGATATCGTTCCTTGTCATAAACATCTTTTGAGAAATGTAAACCTGTTTGAGCAATACCAGTAATTTTATTTAAAGTTTCTAACCACTTAACTGAGTCATTCATTGCAACTGATGCCTTCATGCTTTTATATTTTAGCTATGGTAAGACATACTCAGGCGAAGCTCTATTAAACAGTTGTTAAATGAAATTTCAAGCGTAGCCTTAATAGGTTTTGTACGATTAATAGCTCTAATCAAATTCACTCTTTAAATAAATTTGAATTAATCATGAGGGGTAAACCAAGACTACTTAATAAACTCGTTCGAGAATTTGGTACATTCTTAGTTTCTAAATTAATAAGCTCGATAAATTCTTTATTAAATTGTTTTCTAGGATATTTTTCTAAAATTTCCTTTTGAAAAGATAGGGGGAGTTTATATAGACCGTCGCTAATCACATCACAGGATGCGCCTTGCTGTAAAAGAGTAATTTCTGCTGGGTCAGAATGATCTATATAGCCGTTCATATGTAAGCAGATAGCATCTTTAATAACTTCACTTTTTTTCTCATCGAAGCTATGTTCTTTAGCCTTTTGCTCAAATTGTTTAGCACTCTCATAGGTAAAACAGTTACAACCTTTACTATGAATATGTTGCTCAGTTAATCCAATATCATGAAAAAGTGAGGCTATTAAAAGTGACTCATCATCAAATTGCTGTTTTTGTATATTGCCTAAAGTAGCTCCCCAGAAATAAGTTCGCCATGAATGATTGTAGATAGATATATTTGCTTTAGCCCCTAGTTCATCAAGCGCGACTTTAACCATTTGAGTATCTGGTATTACGATCTGATCGATATCAAAATCATCGGAAGTTTTGAATCGAGAGTAATTTATTTTTATAGAGGCCCTAATGCTCGGAAGCATAATTTTTTGAATTAACTTAATTTTTTCTTTGAAGCTGAGCTGACCATTGGTAGCTTGCATCCAGTGATACGAACCAATTCTTTTAGTTTTCATTATTAGATCTCGTTTTAGAGTAATTGCTCTAAAATATTGCCATAAATATTTTTTTGCAAGTTTTCTCTTTTAAGACATCGATAGAGCTTTGATTGATAGGCATTTTATAAACCCCAATTTAACAATAAATTTTAATTATTTATCCTTACTTTTTAATGATCTAATTTAAAACAAATGGCATTTTGCGTGCTTGACTGTAAAAGGGTTGGGCACTATCCTTTGCCTGCTGGCCTACATTGCCAGTCGGTTGTCGCAGACCGAATCAAACGAGCATTAAAAGTTTCATACTTTTAGTGTTGAGCCCTCGTGCCCCCTCTATGGCGGAACGGAGGGGGACACCTTCGGGTGTGCTGGCCTCGTTTGACCAGTCTGCGAACCCCTTTCGTTCTGCCACCATAATTTATAATGCTTTGGCAGAACTCCCAATAAAAAGGAGTTGGCTTTGCATATTCATTATTTCTTGGCAGCCTTTGCCAAAAGCTATAACGACACTACTTAAACTTTTAAAGCAGTTTGATCGCCGTAAGGTTTTCAGGCTTTAAATCACTTCGTCTAAAAACTTAACTAACAATAAAACTTGAGATGTGCCAAGCACAGTCTTTACGGGCTTTGCTGTGCCTTTTTTCTCCCCAAAAAGTATCTCATTTAGAAACAACAAGAATTTATAACGGTAAAAAGATGCAAAATTTAGTTCTCCCAACACGTGCCATACACGTCATCAATAAGTCGATTGATTTATTTCACCATCACGGATTTCACACAGTGGGAATCGATCGAATTGTGAAAGAGTCAAGCATTCCCAAAGCGACTTTTTATAACTATTTTCACTCTAAAGAACGATTTATTGAAATCTGCCTGATCGTACAAAAAGAACGCTTAAAAGAAAAAGTAATTTCAATTGCTAAGCACGTAAACCACACGAATGTGATTGATCAATTAAAGAAACTTTATTTCTTACACACCGATTTAGAGGGGAATTACTATTTATTATTTAAAGCCATTTTTGAAATAAAACTGACTTATCCCAAAGCCTATCAAACCGCAGTTAAGTACAGAACATGGCTCATCAATGAAATTTATAGCCAGCTTAGAACACTCACAACCGATGCCACTTTTCAGGAAGCAAAGCTATTTTTATATCTGATTGAAGGCGCAATTATTCAGCTTTTAGGCTCGGAAACGATAATCGAGCAGGAGAGTGTGGTGGAGTGTTTTTTATTCGGATTTTAATAATTTTTTGATTATTTAATAGCCTAAGTTTGGAGCATGGTATGTCATTTTTAGACAAGATTAATGTCATTAATGCACAAGTTGGAACAATATAATTATGTTGAAATCAGTTTTATCAAATAAGGTTGAAATGGGTGAGTAAGCCTAAAATGATCCAGCTAAATAAATGTTGAGTTGAGCTAAAAACAATCATCTTACTAAGTTTTTAATTATAAAAATATAAAGCTAAAAAGATGATTAATTATATTTAAAGGAAAGGATTCTATGTATATATCTAAACAAGGATGTATAGGTACACTCGTGCTTTTATATAGCATAAGTGCAAATGCAGAAGTTAGCCTAAAAGACAATTTTAAGTTCACGGCAAATTTTATTGATTTAGCCATGTATAGCCAAGAAAGTGCGGTAGAAGATAATTTTACTAATTCAGCAGGTTTATTTCTAAATACCGAAATTAAATTAGCAAATGAAAATTATGATTTAGGTGTTTTAAAAGCACAGTATGTATTTAATGGCTTAAATGATGATGCACAGCTAAATACCTCAAACAATTGGTTTGGAGGAGTTGGAAGTTATGTCGGAGGCGCAATTGCTGCCAATGATTTGGCTTCATCCCAACTCAGTTTACTCACTTGGGATAAGTATTGGAATGATAAGACATTATATACTTCTGTTGGGCGTACTAACCTAAGAAGATATTTCCTCTATAACAACTGTCAAAATATTCTGTTATGTACTGACCCGATTAAAGGGGCAATGGGTTCATTACCTACCAACTATGCGTATTGGGGCGGCTACGCCAAATATAATTTTTCAGAAAATATCTACATGCATGCAGGAATTTTTGAAGTAAACACGGATGATTATGTTTATAAGAAGAAAGGATTAGATTTCTCCTTTCATCACCAACTAGGTTACACCCAAGTATATGGGGTGGGATATAAAGACAAAAATAGTAAAGCAGAGTTATTATATTTTTATAATAATTCTGAATATCGGAATGCATATACTCAAGAAAAATATGATGGTACAGATGGTTTAAATTTTAGATTTAATCATGATTTTAGTAATCAGAATATTCCAACTGTATTTGGTGCTTATTCATATATTGATGAGAAAAACCAACCTTATAAAAATTATTGGGAACTTGGGCTAAGCTATAAAATTAATCAAGGTAAGAATCATTTAGGTGTGAAGTTTGGTCAGTCTCAGCTCAATGATGATTATGTTTTAATGACCCAAAAAATTAATGGTAATGATAATAAAACAACCTCTTTTCTTTCTTTAGATACCGATATTAATTACAAACGTTTAACTTTAAGCCCATTCGTACAATACATCTGGAACCCAGATAACTACTACCGCTCTACAGGAAAAACCTTCAACAATAATGTGATTGTGGGTTTAGTCACTCAAATTAAGCTCTACTAAGGGAAAAAAGAGATGAAGATTACAAAAATGAGCCTGCTATTCACAGGTCTATTCGTCAGTAGTGTCGCTTGCGCTGAATATAGTTGTCAGCAGCTTGAACTAACAGACTGTCCAACCACAGTTGATAAAAAATTACCTGATCCACATGATATGTTGACATGGACACAACAACAAAGGGTGGTTGGCTTTCGAAATACCTTCCGTAGTTATGATGGCAGTGTTTTTCATCCTGATAAGAAAAACGTGCTTGAACTACCAAAATTAAAGAACAGTATAAAAAATAAGGATATTCATTATTCGGTAGACGGGAAAAACTATAATTTAAATGATTACTTAAAAAGCCAAAGTGTGGCAGGTCTAATAGTATTAAAAGATGGCAAAGTTGCTTATGAATACTACGGCCAAGGCAATAATAAGACAACTCTATGGACTTCTCGTTCAGTCGCAAAATCTATTGTGGCAACACTGATAGGAGTCGCTATTCAACAAGGTAAAATCAAATCAGTAGATGATCCAATCATTCAATATTTACCTGATTTGAAAGGAACTGCTTGGGAAAAAGTGTCATTAAAACAACTGTTACAACACACCTCAGGTGTTGAATGGAATGAAAACTATAAAGATCCAAATTCAGATTTTGCAAAAATGACCTATTGTGAAGCAGCTAAGGATCCAGATGCTTGTGTCTATAAAAATGTGAAAAATTTGAAATCTAAATATGAACCAGGAACGGTATGGTCATATAGCACGGGTGGTGCATATCTGGTGGGTAAAGTCTTAGAAGCTGCAACCCATGAAAATATTGCTAAATATCTCGAGGACAATGTCTGGAAACGGGTAGGTATGGAGCGAGAAGGTGTTTGGCAGTCGTATACCCGCAATCAAGTTGATATGGGTGGCCATGGGTTTAATGCAACTTTGCGTGATTACGCACGTTTCGGACAATTTATATTGAATGACGGGCGTGTTGCTAATGGCGACAAAATGCTACCTGAAGGTTGGACAGCGCAAGCAACTGAATGGAATCAGGCGAAAGGTTCGGTATCTGAAAACTATCCAAACGGGATATATGGTTTTCAATGGTGGAATTCACATGCCAAAAAAGGTTCACCATTAACGACTCAAAATTCTGATGCAACTTTCTGGGGACTGGGTATTTTTGGGCAGATGCTCGCTATTAACCCTAAAGACAAGATTGTAATGATGCAATGGAGTACATGGGAAACTGCAATGCCTTCTGCTCAACTTGATAATGAAAAAAGTTTATTTTTTAATGCGGTAACTCAGCATCTTACCCAGCAAAAATAAATGATTTTCTATGGATTAGACTGTCATTAAATTTTAACTTGATATTTAACAAAGGTAATTTTAGAATCCGCCTAACTAATTTTTAGGAGCTTCAATGTGAGTACTTGCTCGAGTGACGCTAGTCGATCGGTAATAGTCTAAGTATCCACTGAAGTCCTGACAGACCTCTTTTTGTGGATACAAGAAGAGGTTTTTTATTTTCATCTTTTCATTTCTATTATTAACCCATGATTTACTCATGACGGGTTGCAGTACTTGCATGTGCTCCATGACTTATGGGAGTGATGCCAGTGTTATTTACTTTAAAGAAACGCTCACTTATTTCTGGTTTATGTTTATTCGCCTTATCTAACGCTAGCCATAGTGGACGACCAATGGTTGTTGACGATGCGGCTCTTGTTTCTCCAAAAACCTGCCAACTTGAAACTTGGATGCAGCATAATTCTGACAGCAAAGAATATTGGGCGATGCCAGCTTGTAATTTTGGTGGAAATTTTGAATTGGCTGTAGGTGTGGGAAGAGTAAACGATGATACTGAGCACGTCAGTTATGCAACGTTTCAAGGTAAAACCTTATTAAAACCCTTAGAGACTAATGATTGGGGAATCGGTTTTTCTTTTGGAACTCAAATCAATACTAAAGATTCTTCAAAAAAAGATTGGACGGTTAATGTTCCATTAAGTGTTTCTATTTTGGATGATAAATTTTTAATCCATACCAATATTGGCTGGTTACGTGAAAATACTACCCATAAAAACCAGACCACATGGGGGATTGGTACCGAAACACAACTTGCCAATCCATTAACGCTAACTACCGAAGTATATGGTAATGACCGAAATAACGCCTTTTATCAAGCAGGTTTTAAATACATGATCTATAAGGATCTTGTGCAATTAAATGCAAGTTATGGCAATCAAATGTCTCATCACGATAATGCTTTTTTCTCTGTCGGATTTGTATTTCTAACAAAGCCATTTTTGCCTTAATAACTTAGAAATATCTCAAAGTTCCCTTTAAAAAAGTACTCTTTTGAATATAAAAGAGCATAAATAAAATAAGTGTATATTTCATACAAGGAAAATTTCTCTCTCTTCTTTTGATTTCATCTAAAACATAAAGTAAAGTTCGTTCACAAGATATTAAATAAAATGAATGGCTTGTTATGAATATTATAAAAGGTACTAATTTTTGGAGATTACTTTCTATCATATTAGGTTTTATTATTTTTCTAGGATTGTATTATTTTTTTATTGTATATCCTAAGGATACAGAGCAAGCCAGAATAAGATTTTCAGAAGAGGTCATGGCTTCTTTTTTTTGGATGGACTTATCTGATGAAGTGGAAATAAACAGTATTATTTTAAAAGAAGGCCTAGAGTTAAATCCAATTAATGATGAGATATACATTAAAGATCTGAATGGATTAAGCTCATTTTATGCTTGGAATGGTGAGTCTAAAGAAATGAAAGATGTCTTAAATAAATATTCTGAGTATTCATATTTTGGTAATAAGGGCATTCGTGGGCTATGTTTAAAGCTTATGTTTGTACAACAATATAATCAAAAAATTCAGCAAGAAAATTATTCTTCACCAAGGTTATCGGCATCAAAAAATATCAATCAACGTTATCTGGAAATTATATCTCCATGGTTAGGGGACATGAAGGCTTTTGATGAGTTTTATAAAGCTAAACACATGATTCCAAATTGTAAGATATAGACATGGCTTCTAAAAATTTTCTTTCTACGCTTGCACGGAAAAGTAAGGAGAACAAAGGAAATATAGTCTTATGCTCTATTCTTTTTATTATTCCTTTATTTGTATTTCCTGCTTATCCAAAAAATGAATGGCAGTACGAGCTATATCAATACATCACACAAACTATGCATGTGACTGTTGGTACGAAAGGGCCATTACCGTTTTTTACGATTCTTTATAGCATTTATATAACCATAGTCATGTTCTTTTTAGGCTGTGCAGTATGCTATTTTTTTATTAAAGAACACGGGATTAACAAAGCTTATCAAGAAGAAATTTATAAATTCTTTTTTAAAGCCGAGTTTGAATCTTCAAAAAAATACCCTTGGTTAGAAAAGCCTCTAATTAAAAAGACTTTAGTCTCAAGTACATTTGCTATATGTTTGATTATCGGAATTTTTCATTTTATTGATGATGATATTTCTCAGCACAGACCTAGACGTAAAGGTGGACTTATAGCATTTAGTTATAATTACAGAGTGGGGGTGATGTTCTGGGAAATAGCAGTCAGCTTATTTAGTATTTTCCCGATTTTTTATTTTGGGCTTTTATTCTTATATATCATTAATTATTTTTTCCGCGGGTTAGGTACAGGTAAGGTGGCTATTCCTTTAGAAGTGCCAAGCGAAAAACAAAAGCGAAGTAGGAAGGTCTGATATTTTTATCTATCAATAAATGTGACAGAATCTAACTTTTTACAACCTGTAAATGCGACTATCCTAATTGGACTTGAACACAACATCTTAAAGTGTTCCTCTTTTAATTAGATTTTTAGGTATTTAAAAAATGAATAAAATGCATGTAACTGTAGCAATCATTATTGGTTTAATTGTTGGCGGTGTAATAGGCGCTCTAGGTTACTCTAAAACAGCTGCACGTTATGACGCAATGACCACAGCATGTGTCATGGTAAATCAAGCGGTTGAACATGGCATTTTAAAACCAGAACAAGTGAAAGAACTTGGTGAGCTCACAGGCCAAAGCCTTAAACAAAATTATGAGTCAGTTGCATCCAAATTTAAATTCTCTGAAAAGCAATTAGGCAACGCATCTGAAGGATCTCATTGTAGTCAGTTTATTGTTGGGGTAAATGCTGCAAAATAAGCTAGAGTAAGCCCACTGTTTGTGGGCTTTTTTATGAAGCCTATTTAAACAGCTACACGATCAACTGAACATATTGTCTACAGACTGCTATAATAATGATCATCACAAAATCTAACTTAAGCTTGCTCTAAAGGCAGGTTTTTGTATGTGTAAACAGATCTGCTAGGAAATATGAAACGTTATTTAAAACCAACTCAATCAACAACTTCCACTTGGACCACAGAGCAAGATTGCTTCTTGATCGAAAATAACTTTCTTTCAATTCAGCAACTCATCGAACAATTACCTTTTTCTGAAGAAGAGATACGAGTGCGTCGTGCTGTTTTAGGGTTAGTTCGACGGGATAAGCAAATGAAAACATATTAATTTTACCAAACGATAAAAAATAATATGAAAGTAAATATTTCTAATTATCTCTATTCAACCATTCATTTTGCGGATGAGTTATCAAAACCATAAAATTTTTAGGTGTTTTTATGGTGCAATTTACATAAAGTTTGTATTACTTACAAACCGCTCTGATAAGTATACCTTTTATTACATTACTTTAAGCATAATTAAAGTTAGAAAACATTCATAGATCAGCACTTTATAACAATAGTACGGAGATAGAGGTTAATGCCAAAGTATTTAGCTGTAGCCGAAAAGGTTTATAAAAATATTAAAAAAGATAGCTTATTCACTGATGACATTACTCAGAACCTTAACTGTTTAATTAGTCAGATTCGAAAAGCTATCAAAGGAACGGAGTTTAAACTCAAATACAACTATATAGACTTTGAAGAAAACTTAACGAAACCGTTAAGTGAATGCAAGGTCCAGATTGATTTGAGTGTTATGCCGAAGTTCGTAAATGAAGGTGAGTATCTTCTTTGGTTAGCTGGTTTTATCGAGCGAATCACAGAAGGGGGAAAACCTAAATTACCGCCAATTTCACACTTTTTACCACCAGGTTTTAAGATGTCGAAAGATGCATTTCCTGTGACTGTTGCTCCTGTAAAAGAAGAGCATGCAGATATGATTATCAATTATTTTAAATCTGAGGATTTTATTAAAACTAATAAAACTCCTTCATAAAAGAATATAGAAGTGAACGTCCACCTTGCTTCTATATACTGCTGGTTTTAAAGTTCAGCGACCGCCTTCTGGGGCGGTTTTTTTTATTCCGAAATAAAGTCTGAATTAACTTTTCTTTTTTGAGTAAAAGTATATTTTCGAGAATATTAAATGTATATAAATATAGTCAAGATTGACTAATTTTTATAGATAACAATATGTTAGCTTTATTTTTTCATAAAGAAAAATATACGCTTTTCACATAAGCCATGTGTCTATTAACGCAATTAAACATTTAGCTGTTCATAATCTTTAAAAAAAGAGAGCATGAACGATATGAATGAAAATGCAGAGCTTATAAAATATATAGACGTTGCTGAAAATGTCTATGAACGTGTCTATGAGAACAATCAAGTTTCAAATGATTTGATTGTTAACCTGAACCGCATTATGGCGGAAATCAAAAAACAGGCCGAAGAAAAAGACCTGAGGTTGAAATATAAATCAATCGATTTTGAATATTGTTTGAGTTTACCTTTGGCAGATCGAGATATAAAAATTGACCTCAGTTTGATTCCTCACTTTGAACACCGTGATGAATGCATTTTATGGCTGACTAACTTTATTGGAAAAATAAGTGTGCCTAAAAAGATGACGAAGCAGAAATTGAGTTTTCACTAAAATTTAGCTTTTAAAGAGATATATGAATCATCACTAAAAGATTAACAACACCTACGTTTAAACAGTTATGCTTTATTGCAGATCGACATTTCATAATTAGAAAATGACATAGAGCACTCAAAATGAAAAAGCTTGCAATAACCTTTGCTGTTTTGGTTCAACTATCGACCTATGGCTTAGCCAATGATTCTACGGGTTACGTAGGTACAGGTGGGATTCAATATCTCAAAAATTCGCAGATTGCTATGCAAAGCGAAGACCTATTCATTAGTAAAAAACGAATTAAAGTCGATTATGTCTATAAAAACCTAAGCAATAAAGACGTCACTGAAACGATTTTATTTCCGCTACCACGCATTGATAATTTCTTTGAGTCTGACTTTGCTCACACCGAAGAACTTTTAAAAAGTTTTAAGATTGTGGTGGATGGTAAAAATATTAAACCAGAAATGCACGTGCGAACGTTTATTCAAAAAGATGAGAAATCACCTCTGATTGATGCAACAGATGAGTTTAAGCAGTGTAGTTTTAGTGAAAAAGAGATGTTAAACCCGTGGCTACGTAATAACTATGATTATGAATATTATGTAGATAAGCTAAAACAATGTAATAAGCCACAAATACAGAAAATTTTAGCTAGTTTTAAAAAAGATGATGTAATTCCATGGTCATCTCAAGTGATCTATAGTTGGAAGCAGACCTTTAAAGCCAATAGTTTGACTAAAATTCAGCATGAATATAAACCTTTGGTGGGTGGTTCAGTTGCTCTCTATCCAGATGAATATAATCAGCAATTTTGTATGGATAAACAATTTAAGCAGGGCTTAAAAAAAGCCAGTTCGGAAAATTCGCCGTTTAGCGCGCTGGGCTATATTTTGACGACGGGTGCAAATTGGGCAAAGCCGATTGAAAACTTTAAATTAACCATTGAGCGCGATAAAGACGAACTGGTTTCATTTTGTTGGGATGGTCCAGTCAAAAAGATTAGCCCGACTCAATTTCAAATGACTAAAACCAAGTTTGTACCAAAAAAAGACCTAGATATTATTTTTGTCAAAATTAGATAAGCGCATACAAACTCTAAACTGTATAAAATTGCATCACTCTTGATTGTGTGACATAACTTAATGATGGCACATAATAACAAGAGGATGCCGCAATGTTGCTTAAGGGAAAAGTGGCTGTCATTTTTGGAGGCAGTGGAGCAATTGGCACTGCAATTGCGAAGGTTTTTATTCGTGAAGGTGCTCGTGTCTATTTGTGTGCAAGAGCTTTCAATAAACTTCAAAATATTGCGACACAACTACATCAACTTGGGGGCGTGGTTCATACGGTCAACGTTGATGTGCTAGATAGCCAAGCAACCAGTGAAGCAGTTGCTCAAATTGCCCAAGCGACGAATGGCTTAGATATCGTCATTAATTCCACCAGTTTTATACATAATCAAGGCAAAGAAATTTTGGAATTAAACCTTGATGAGTTTGTCGGGGGAATAAATCCATTTCTAACGGCGCAGTTTAATATTACTAAGGCCGTGGTTCCTTATATGGGCGGCGATCGTGGCGGAACAATGATTTCAATTGTGGCACCTTCAGCTCGGATGGCGATACCGGGTCATTTAGGCCATATTGTGGGCTGTGCTGGAGTCGAAGCTTTTATTAAAGCACTTGCTAGTGAGCTAGGGCCTAAGAATATACGAGTACTGGGTGTTCGCTCACATGCAATTGTTGATGCTGTTCAAGCCGGTTCCTACACGCGAGAACTATTTGAGTCAAAAGCACAGGCAATGGGGCTCAGCATAGGACAATGGCTAGAGGGTGCGGCTCAGGGCACTATGCTAAAACGGCTACCGACACTTTCTCAGGTTGCAGAAACTGTCGCTTTTCTAGCATCGGAACATGCGAACTCAATGACGGCAACTGTTGTAAATATGACCTCGGGCGCAATAGTTGATTAGCACAATTTATTTTTAATCCAATAATCTAAACTAACATAACGGCCACCTCCAAGCACAAGCAGAGCAAGCAGCATAACCGTGTAGGTCGCGGCAAATTCAATTCCATTATTTAAAACAACAAACGAACCGCTCGACGTAAGCCAGTCATAGTTGCCATAGTTTTGCAAGATCTCTCGGGCTTTTTCTAACTTTTCAGCCGAGGCTAATACTTGCATGTTGGCGAAAGGTGCATTCGGATCAGCAATTGCTTGCCAGCCATTTGGCAGATGTACCGTAAATATAGCGACCAGCATAGTAATAATAAGGGGAATACTAATTAAACGGGTAAACAGACCAAATGTTAAGAGTATGGCGCCTGCTAGTTCAGTTGATGTTGCAAGGACGGCCATTAAATAGGGGAAAGGAAGTCCTAAACCTCCATCTGAATTGCCAAACCATTCTACAATATCACTGAAATGCATCAATTTATTTGTGCCTGCCATCCAGAATATTGGAACGAGATACAATCGAATAGCCAGTGCCGCAATGCCATCAATATGTTGTAGAGACTTACCGAGATTTTGATAATATTTAGATAAGCCATAAATAAAGTTCTTCATGATAATTTCACACCCAATACGATTGAATAGTAATTAGTCGGATGAAAACTGTATTTCTTACATAAAAAAATTTTATTTACGGTGTAATAAAAAAGGATTTGGTCCGTCTAACTTTATGTACATGTGTACAAACCGAGAAATTATCTTTAAAGGAATACAAAAATGAACAAACTCAACTCAATGACCTCAGTGGCAGCATTATTAGCACTTTCTGTGGTAGGCGCTACACAAGTGACTGTGGCAGCAACTAATACAACAACTGAAATGCATGCAACCAAAGCAGCAGATGGTAAATGTGGCGAAGCAAAATGCGGCGCTAACAAAATGAAAAAACATGAAAAATCTGCTGAAGCAAAATGTGGAGCAGATAAAAAAGCAGCAGATGGTAAATGTGGAGCAACCAAAAAAGCAGCAGATGGCAAGTGTGGTGCAGATAAAAAAGTCGCTGATGGTAAGTGTGGCGCTAAGTAAACAATCTAATCATGGATGATGTCGGCCTTCTAGTAAGTGTCGGCATCATTTCCAAAAGGAGAAATCACCATGATGGAGCTGTCAGGTGTAGGACTTGGTTTAAGGCGTGATTTTATAGATTCGTTTCTAGCTGCAAAAACATATCCAGACTTTATTGAAGTTGCCCCAGAAAATTGGCTTGGTTTTGGTGGACGACATGCAAAATTACTCGAACAGTGTGCTGAAAAAGCGCCCTTAATTTGTCACGGCTTGTCATTATCTATTGGAGGACCGCATCCACTTAATCTCGAATTTATCGGCAAAATAAAAAGCTTTTTAGAACAATACGAAGTACCAATTTATTCTGAACATTTAAGTTATACAAATGATGGGGGCTATTTATATGATTTGTTGCCAATACCCATGACGAAAGCCGCGGTTAAATATGTCGCTGAACGTATTTTACGTGTGCAAGATATTTTAGGGAAAAGATTAGTTATAGAGAATGTTTCTACGTATTTAATGCCAAATGCCGAAATGAGTGAAGCTGAGTTCATTCGTGAAGTGCTTCAATTTGCAGACTGTGATTTGCTTCTGGATGTAAATAATGTCTACGTCAATAGTATTAATCATGGTAGTGATGCATTTGGATTTATTCGGGACATGCCAAAAGAACGAATCCGTTATTTACATATTGCCGGACATGAACAAGTTCAGAAAAATTTGTTAATTGATACACATGGGGCAGAGGTTTGTGACCGCGTGTGGGAACTACTGAGATATACCTATCAAGTCTGTGGTGTGAAACCAACTTTGCTTGAGCGTGACTTTAATATTCCGTCATGGCAAGAATTAGAAGAGGAACTCGCTAAAATTAAACTCATTCAACAACAGGAGAGTGGCTATGAACGGAAATCAAACACCCTTCCAAACCCTGCAACAACAGTTTTGTGAATGGATTAGAGATCCTGATTTGGAAATCCCTCAAGAGCTTCCTGTCGAAAGAATGCAAATTTATCGGGATTTACTTTTTAATAATGTCAGTTCATTTATTGACTTAGTTTATCCTGTAGCTCGCGCGATGTTACCAGAGTTAAAGTGGCAACAAGTACTCTCGGAGTTTTTTCAAAAAGCTAAGTGTCGTTCACCTTTGTATAATGATATTTCTCTTGAGTTTAGAGAATATTTGACAGATCAGCGGCACCCAATATTGCAAGAATACCCTTGGTTGGCTGAGTTATTGCAATTTGAATGGCTTGAATTGTATTTAGATACTGTTGAAATTGAAGATGTCGTTTTGCATGAAAATTACGCTTGGCAATTAAGCACTAAAGTATGGGTATTGGTTTATCAATATCCTGTTTATATGTGGACGACTTTAACTACACAAGAACAAGTTGAAATTATGCCAGGTGCAATCATGGTCTGGCGCGATGATCAGGATAGAGTATGTATTGAACAACTTTCTCCATTGTTTGCTATGCTAATTGAACAGTTAACTCAAAATATAATGTTAACTGAGCATGATATTTATATACTCATTCAATCTATATTGACTGACTTGTCTGAGCCTGAAATTTATCTGCAAATTCAAGAACTAAAAAATCTATTAAGTCGATTACGATTAATTCAAACCCCCCATAGTTTTAAAGAGGTACAGAGATGACTTCAGCCGCGGCATCACCTCATGACGACCTAGGGGATCAACTGCATAATCCAGTATTTTTACAAGACTTAAGACAGCAAATGATTAAATTTGCTTTTTTACAGTTATCGTCGCTTCCGCAAGCTGAGGATGTCGTGCAAGAGGCGTTAACGAGCGCTTTTCAAAATTTAGATTCATTTAAAGGGCGGGCTGCGTTCAAAACATGGGTATTCGCGATTTTAAAAAATAAAATTATTGATGTAGTTCGACAAAAGTCACGTTTGGTTGCAATGTCTGAATTATTTAAAGATGAGGAAAGCGAGCTCAGTGTCGACGAGTTATTCGATGCGTCAGGACACTGGCACAAATATGAAGCACCTCACACATGGCAAAGTCCCGAAGAAATGATAGAGCAGTCAGATTTCTGGATAATTTTTGAAGCCTGTTTAGATCATTTGCCAGCCAAATATGCTCAAGTTTTTATGATGAGAGAAGTGATTGAACTCAGTTCTAATGAAATCTGTAATAAGCTGGAAATTTCTATCTCAAATTTTAATGTATTGATGTATAGAAGCCGCACCCGATTACGCGAATGCTTAGAAAATAAATGGTTATTGAAGGAGGATTGTTCATGTTGACATGCCGACAAGCCACTCAACTATTGTCTGAAAAGCAAGATAGACCGCTGTTTTTACGTGAGCAAAGTAGTTTGCAATTGCATTTGTTGGCGTGTCGATCATGCCGCCGTTATGCAAAACAAATCAAAACAATTAGTCAGCTTTCTAAAGTATTTAAAAATTTGGATGACTAACTTTAGTTAAAAATTTATTTATTGCTGGCCTTAACGTGTTAAAAGCTTACATACTATAAAAGTGAAGGAATTTTTAAGACAGGATGAAACGTGAATTTAAAGAATCTTGAAGCATTTTATTGGGTTGTGACTTTAAATAGCTTCAATAAGGCCGCAACTAAATTGCAAACCACGCAGCCTGCGGTCTCTCAAAAAATCACATCTCTTGAAAATGAATTAGGTTTTAAAGTTTTAGACCGAAGTTTGCGAAAATTTAAATTGACCCATAAAGGTATAACACTATTTAAATATGCTGAAAAGTTTATGCGCCTAGAAACAGATCTAGTGGCTGAATTGACCGAAAATCAGCACCTGACAGGTACCATTCGTTTGGGAGTTTCCGAAACAATCGTTTATACGTGGTTAGTTGAATATATCGAAAAGGTTCAACAAGAGTTCCCAAAAATTTCAGTCGAAATTGTGGTAGACCTGACGCCTAACTTACAAGAAGGTGTTCGCACAGGGGATTTAGACATGGCCTTTTTACTTGGGCCAACTTTAGCTTTTGAATGTATTGAACAGACTTTATGTGACTTTGAACTAAGTTTCTTGGCTTCACCGTCATTTAAAGGCGGAGTTGCTCAAATGTCTTTTAAAACTTTAATGTCACATACTATTTTAACTTACCCCAAAATTACCTATCCCTATAAAGAATTAAAAGCCAGAATGAAAGAACAAGGAATAGATGAACCACTCTCAATTACTAGTTATTCATTAGCGACTTTATTGCGTTTAGCCGAGCAGGGCTTAGGCATTGCTGTTGTGCCGACTTTAACCGCTTTAAAAGAAATTACTGATGGCCGATTAGAAATATTAAACACACCCATTCAGTTAAAGACGTTTCATTTCACTTCAATCTATATTCAAGGAAATGATGTTGCTTTGAAAGAAAAACTAACCGAAGTTGCCGTTAGGGTGTCGGAAAGTGCCATGAAAAGACTCAATGAACAAATTAAAAACTAGGCTGTTTTTGAATATCTTAAGTCACTATTTTTCTTGTTTTAAGAAGCTGTTTTTTATGTGAAATCATAAAAGCAGCTTATCTACATCGATAAGTAAAATTTATCCTTGTTTATAAGTGATTTAAAAATAAATAAAAATCAAAAACTTATAATTTTAACTTTATGTAAAAAGTCTTATTGTTCGTAGGGATTAGCTATGTTTTTATCGTAAATACAAGATTTGATCACCGATTGTGTTGATTGGGGAACAGGGAATCTTTGTCATTTTAAAGGATTAAAGAATATTGTTTGGGAAAAATAATGTTCTTGGTTCAACCTGAAAATAGCGTTGTTAAGCTCAAATGGATGAGGAACGCATTAATATGTCTTTACTGAAATCTTCTTTTTTATCAGATCGCCAATGGGCCATTGTAGCCTCAATATTTATGATGGCGACCTCTGCAATGGGGCCAGGATTTTTAACCCAAACCGCTGTATTTACAGTCAAGTTAGGTGCAGCATTCGGTTTCGCAATTTTAGTTTCCATTCTGATTGATTATGTAGTTCAACAAAATATTTGGCGAGTGGTCACACTCACTCAAATGCGTGCATCAGACATTGCCAATAAAGCATTACCAGGTAGTGGGTATTTACTGGCGTTTCTGGTGATTTTGGGCGGTTTTTTCTTTAGTGTTGGTAACATTGCAGGTGCAGCTTTAGGTTTAAATGCACTTTTTGGCCTAGACACAAAGTGGGGCGGTATTTTAAGTGGTGCGTTAGCCATTTTGATTTTTGCATCAAGAAAAGCAACGCTTGCTATGGATAAAAGCATGATCGTGTTGGGATTGCTTAAAATCCTGCTGATTATTATTGTTGCTGTCATTGTAATGCCTCCTGTAGGTCAAGCTGTACATCAAACTTTTGCTCCAGATCAGATCGACTTTGCCATTATTACCACCATTGTCGGCGGTACAGTTGGTGGCTATATCTGCTATGCAGGTGCCCATCGTTTACTCGATAAAGGTGCTGTTGGCCCTGAAAATATTGATGAAGTTGCTAAAGCTGCGACCAAGGGCATTATTGTTGTCGGCATCATGCGCTATGTATTATTTTTAGCGTTTTTAGGTGTTGTGGTAAGCGGTGCAACGATTGATTTAGCCAGCCATGACGCCAATCCGGCAGCTCAAGCATTTCAATATGCAGCGGGTACATTTGGTTTTAAATTATTCGGTTTAATTTTCTGGGCAGCAGGTATTAGTAGCACCATTGGCGCAGCATATACTTCAGTGTCATTCTTTACTGCGTTTAAAAAGAACTTAACACCAAAACAAACCAACTATACGACCATTACCTTTATCGCATTGGCCTTATTGCTCTATGTGTTATTGGGTGCAACTCCAGCAGGTCTACTCATTTTTGTGGGTGGTTTTAACGGTTTGGTGTTGCCAATTGGTCTTACAATTTTTGTGTATGTTGCTGCATGCCGTAAAGATTTAATGGGTAATTATAACTATCCAAAATGGTTGCTTATTTTGGGTGGGTTAACATGTCTGTTGACATGGTGGATGGGCTATATGTCGTTTACGACAGTGTTTAACTATTTGACCAAACTTTAAGCCAGACTTTGTTAAGTGATAAAGGAATAATGCCATGTTTGTAGATTTAAATAGTGATTTGGGTGAAAGCTTTGGCTCATGGAAAATGGGTAATGATGATCAGATTTTACCTGTCGTGACCAGTGCCAATATTGCTTGTGGCTTCCATGCTGGCGACCCACTCGGCATTTTAAAAACGGTTCGTAAAGCAGTTGAGCTTGGTGTGACCGTTGGTGCTCACGTGTCTTACCCAGACCTTGTTGGTTTTGGCCGCCGTAATATGGATTTGTCGCGTGATGAACTGATTGCCGATGTGCTTTACCAAATTTCTGCACTCGATGGCTTGGCTAAAGTGGCAGGCTCAAAAGTGCAATATGTTAAACCGCATGGCGCACTTTATAACACCATTGCACATGACCAAGCTCAGGCAGCAGCAGTAATTGACGCAATTAAAATGTATAACCCTGAACTGGTTTTGGTTGCTTTGGCTGGGTCAAACTTAGTCGAGCAGGCACGTGCGGCTGGTTTAAAAGTTGTGTCTGAAGCATTTGCAGACCGCGCTTATAACAGCGATGGTTCATTGGTGTCTAGGCGTCTAGAAGGTGCGGTTTTACACGACTCGGCATTTGTTGCGAGCCGTGTGGTTTCAATGCTTAAAAATGGTGGGGTTGAGTCAATTGACGGTGTATTTACCCCAATTCAGGCCGACACCATTTGCTTACATGGCGACACCGACGGTGCGCTAGAGATGTCAGCAGCCATTAAAGCCGAGCTTGTAAAAAACAATATTGAAATTCGCCCATTTGTAAACAATGCATAAGGATGAGCACAATGTATAAGGATATTAAAGTCGACCCAGCTCAGCTTGAAGCCGCTTTAGATGCGCGTTTAAAAATCCGTGCTGGCTTTGATAAACCGACAGCAGGCATGGCTGCGGGCATGACGCAGGTCAACATGATTTCGGTGCCAAAAGAGTGGGCATATGACTTTTTACTCTATGCGCACCGTAACCCGCAAAGCTGCCCAGTGCTTGATGTGCTCGAAGAAGGCATCTATGCAACTAAGCTTGCGGCAGACTCAGACATTCGAACTGACTTCCCGCGCTATCGCATTTGGAAAGATGGAGAAATGGTCGATGAAGTGACCGATGCGAGCGAGATTTACAACGCCCATCCTGATTTGGTGACTTTCTTAATTGGCTGTAGTTTTTCGTTTGAAACAGCTTTGCAAGAAGCGGGTATTGAAGTTCGCCATATTCATGACGACACCAATGTACCGATGTATTTAAGCAATATTCAGTGTCAATCGGCAGGGCGTATTTCAGGAAACATGGTGGTTTCTATGCGACCAATTCCATCGCATCAAATTAGTGAAGCGGTAAAAATTACTTCACGTATGCCAAGCGTGCATGGCGCACCTGTACATATTGGTCACCCTGAAAGCTTAGGAATTTTAGATGTAAACAAGCCTGACTTTGGTGATGCTTCTCGTATTGAGGCGGGTGAAATTCCAGTGTTTTGGGCATGTGGGGTAACACCGCAAGCAGCTGTTATGAACTCGAAAATTCCTTTTGCGATTAGTCATGCACCAGGGCATATGTTTATTACCGACATTCCTGACCGCGCTTGGATTGGCTAATTGGACTAAAGAAGAATTAAAAAGGATAAGCAAATGCGTTTTTTATCGGTAAACGCCGATTGTTTTCTGATTGAGCTTGCGAGCCTTGAAGAAACTTTGGCGTTGTACAATAAATTGCAAAATACGCAATTGAATGGAATTAAAGACTTAGTCCCCGCTGCAAAAACAATTTTGGTTTTTTTTAACGAGATCGAAACCAACTTTAAAACGCTGGTTGCTTCAATTCAGAGCCTTAAAGTTGATTCTGGATTTGAGCGTAGCGGCCAAGAAGTGATTGTGCCGATTCGTTACGACGGTGAAGACCTTGCTCAGGTTGCCGAGTTACAAGGGCTGTCTGTTACCGATGTGATTAGAAAACATCACCAAAGCGTGTGGAATGTCGCTTTTATTGGTTTTGCGCCGGGCTTTGCTTATATGAGCAGTCCCGATAAGCCTTTTACCGATATTCCACGCTTAACAGTTCCGCGTAAAAAAATACCGTCAGGCTCTTTGGGTTTGGCTGGAAAATACTCTGGTATTTATCCAAAAGACAGTCCGGGCGGCTGGCAGCTGATTGGTACAACATCAGAAAAAATGTGGGATTTAGAGCGTAAAAATCCAGCACTACTTTTACCGGGCATGACCGTGCATTTTGAGGATGTCACGCATCAGCCTACAACCGTAAATGTACCGCAGCAAATCACGCGTACGGTTGAGCCTAAACAATCGGTGCCACTGTTTACGATCACTGCGCCAAGTTTACAGATTCTTATTCAAGACGAAGGACGCTTAAATCAGACCAATATTGGGGTTGGCGTGGCTGGTGCAATGGATTTATCTGCCATGCATAGTGCTAACCGTATTGTAGGTAACCCAACCGATACACCTGTTATTGAAGTTTTAAATGGTGGCTTAAAAGCCAAAATGCAGCATGCGGGCATTATTACGGTGGCTGGGGCTATTTCAAACATTCGTGTGAAATTTGCCGACGGACAAACCGCAGACTTTGCAAGCTATCAGCCGATTGATTTGGATGAAGGTGATGAATTTCAAATTCAGCCACCAACAGCAGGCTTAAGAAACTATCTAGCAGTTCGCGGTGGTATAGATATTGAACCAGTACTCAATAGCGCTTCGTTTGACAGTTTGGCAGTGTTAGGGCCAGAACCTTTAAAACTCGGAGATACCATTTACCAAGGACAGGTAAAGGCAGCCAATATTAGCGTAAATGAAGTGGGTAAGTTCGATTTGCCACAAGCTGGCGAAGTCGTTGAGCTAGATATTGTGATGGGGCCGCGTACAGACTGGTTTAAACGAGAAAGTATTGAGCTGCTCTGTCAGCAAGAATGGCTTGTAACCAATGAAAGCAACCGAGTTGGGCTAAGACTTTCAGGTGCACAGTCTTTGACTCGCAAAATTACCTACGAGTTGGAAAGTGAAGGTACATGCATTGGTGCTTTGCAGATTCCACCGAGCGGGCAGCCCGTTTTGTTTATGAATGATCACCCTTTAACGGGCGGATATCCGGTCATTGGCTCTGTTGCTAAACACCATTGGGACTTGGTGGCACAGATTCCAGCAGGTTGCCGTATCAAATTTAAAAAAATTGCCGAATTTACAGATTTTGAGAATGAATGATGAATACAGAAAAATTATTGATTGCTAACCGTGGTGAAATTGCCGTTCGTATTATTCATGCTTGCCGTGACATGGGAATTGCTTCGGTCGCGTTATATGCAGATGATGACTTTGGCAGCATGCACGTCGAACTTGCAGACGAAGCATGGGGCCTAGCTGGTGCTACTGCCAGTGAAACCTATTTAAATATTCCAGCCATTATCGAAGTTGCAAAAAAATCGAAAGCGACCATGGTACATCCAGGCTATGGCTTTTTATCTGAACGTGCCGAGTTTGCTCAAGCCGTGATTGATGCAGGCTTAAAATGGGTAGGGCCATCACCAAGTTCGATTGAAAAACTGGGTGATAAAATCGAAGCCCGTAAAATTGCTGCTTCTGTCGGTGCGCCATTGGTTCAGGGTACGCAAGACCCACTCAATAATGGTGATGAAGCTTTAGAGTTTGCCAAACAATTTGGTTTGCCGATTGCCATTAAAGCCGCATTTGGTGGCGGTGGCCGTGGCTTAAAAGTCGCGTGGAAACTCGAAGAAGTGAAAGAGCTTTATGAGTCGGCAGTACGAGAGGCGAAAGCTGCTTTTGGCCGTGGTGAATGTTTTGTCGAGCAATATTTAGATAAACCGCGTCATGTAGAAGCACAAGTGATTGCCGATCAGCACGGCAACATTGTGGTACTAGGTACACGTGATTGTTCATTGCAACGCCGTAACCAAAAGTTAGTCGAAGAAGCGCCAGCGCCATTTATTTGCGACGAGATTTACCAGCAAATTTTAACCTCGGCAAAAAACATTTGTCAGGCTGCAAACTATGTGGGTGCGGGAACAGTCGAATATTTACTGAGTCGTGACGGCAAACTTTCATTCTTAGAAGTGAACACCCGTTTGCAAGTTGAGCACCCAGTGACCGAAGAAACCTCAAAAGTCGATTTAGTGGTTGAGCAAATTCGCGTGGCTCAAGGTGAAGTGCTTTCTATTAAAGAAACACCAAAGGCACAAGGCCATGCCATTGAGTTTCGTATTAATGCCGAAGACCCAGCACGTGGTTTTATTCCTGCATTTGGTGTGTTGAGTTTATTTGAAGCGCCGTTTGGTCACGGTGTACGAGTTGATACAGGTGTTCGAACTGGCTCTTTAGTGTCTAGTCATTTTGATTCACTCATGGCAAAACTGATTGTGACTGGTCCAACTCGTGAAGTTGCAATTGCTCGAGCTAAACGTGCTTTAAAGCAATTTAAAATTGAAGGCGTTGCATCGGTTTTAGATTTTCACCGTGCGGTACTTAATGAACCTGACTTTACCGATGAGTTTAATGTACACACGCGTTGGATCGAAAATGACTTTAAACAAGAGTTAAAGCCCACTAAACGTGGTATTCCAAACCATCAACAACCGATGTTGCTGAGCTATATTGAAATTGATGGCAAGTTACACCGTTTAGGTTTACCCGCAGGCATGTTTGCACAAGGCCCAGCCACCGCAGTTCAGGCACAAACTGCCGAGCCAGAAGTGAGTGCCGAACATTTACTTGCTCCAATTAATGGTGTGATTAGCGCTTGGAAAGTCGAAAATGGTGAGCAAGTCACCGAAGGCCAAGTTGTTGCCATTATGGAAGCCATGAAAATGGAAGTGCAGGTACTAGCACATCGTAGTGGTATTATTCAAATTGGCGCAGAGAAGGGCGCGACCTGCCATGCAGAAACGGTGATTGGTAGTATTAATTAAGTTTTAAATCACTAAATTAGCCTGATAGAACATTAGTTTGATCAGGCAAATGGAATAATTATTTATTAACTTAATACATTATTTTCACAAAGCCCGTTAACCATTTTCAACTTGAAAGCTAGTACTGATTATGAGATATTTATCACAGTTAAGTGGTATCAAAATTAATCACTGTATTGAAAGCTCGCCTATGCGAGCTTTAATTTTTAGCCCAGTTTAAGCATTTCTCACTTAATGAGCTGGCTGCATAAAAATAATTGAGAATTTATCATCCATTTTAAAGGCGAATTGAAGAACGCGAATGAAAATTCTACCTTCATCTGAATATGATCAAATTCTAAAATACAGTGTCTATTGGCTCGTCATCTCGATTGTGATTGGAGTCGTAGCGGGGCTAGCCTCGACTTTAATCTTTGTCGCCTTTGATATTTCAAACAAAGTTCGAAGTCTGCATCACTGGCTCATCTACTTTTTGCCTTTTGTGGGTTTTGGCATTGGCTATCTGATTAAAAAATATGGATCGCCCATTGAACGGGGAACCCATTTACTCCTTGATGAAATTCATCAGCCCAAGTCATTCATTCCAAAACGAATGAGCCCCATCATTTTTATTACTTCAATTTTAACGCAACTGTTTGGTGGTTCGGCAGGGCGTGAGGCACCAGCAGTCCAGCTTTCAGGTGCTTTAATTGACCACTTGAGTCATATTTTAAAAATCTCGGACGATAACCGCAAAATTTGTTTAATTGCCAGTATTGGTGCTGGCTTTGCAGGGGTGTTTGGCTTGCCTCTGGCGGGTGCAATCTATGGTTTAGAAATTACCGCATTAGGTAATTTAAGATATTCAGCCATTTTTCCATGTTTTGTATCGGCTCTCATTGCTTCGACTATCCCTGAACTATTCGATATTGTTCATCCGCATATTTTTTATGTGATTAGTGAGTTTCCAGCCATTCATTTTGGCACGCTCATGAACTTGATTGCGGCAGGGTTGGTTTTTGGTCTGGTTGCACGATTCTTTATAGCTGCAATTCATTTTGCGAGTGACATCTTTTACAAATATATTCGCTATTTGCCATTAAGAACCATGGTCGGTGGTATTGTGATTATGCTACTTACGTTGTTCACTGCACATCAGCAATACAACGGTTTGGGCACAGATAAAATCATTGCATCTTTTTATGTACCGATTGAGTTTTACGACTTTTTTAATAAAACCGTTTTTACTGCCATTACTCTAGGTTCAGGCTTTAAAGGTGGCGAAATTACACCACTATTTTATGTGGGCGCGACATTAGGTAATGCTTTAGGAGCGATTTTAAACCTGCCACTTTCATTACTTGCAGGCTTAGGTTTGGTGAGCCTGTTTTCAGGGGCGAGTAAGGCACCGTTAACTTCTATTATTTTAGCCATTGAGCTATTTGGAATGAATGTTGCCACGTATGCGATTATTACTTGTTTGCTGGCAGCGTTATTTTCTGGGGATTGTGGGTTGTATCGCCGTAAAAAGCTGATGGATTGATTAAGCATTTCTAAGGAGTTGAGTGATTTCAAATTGCTTAACTCCTATTAAATCTTCTTTTTTAATAACAATAATAAAAATTGGCATATTAAATGCTTGATAAAAAATGATAAGCAAATGAAAAGAAATGAAGTTCTATTTCTTGTTGGGAACTATAATTAGAAATAGAAAATTATTTTAATATTAAAAAAGGAATAACTTAAACTGTGCCAATATTTATTCTAATACTTACATTTTTTGTGGGTTTGCTTGTTGGGCGATACACTATATTTTTAATTGAAAAGTCTTTATCTGTTTTTTTATATGTTGTTCATAAATTTTTAAATAAATACTTAGTTCTTTTACTTTCAATTGTTTTTTGCTTTCTCTTTTTCTCTATCTATTTAACAGGAGGATTGATGTTGTGGCACATTCTTAGTGGTGGAATAACAGAACTGGGTAAGCTTATATATTTATCTGGATGGGTAGTCGGAGCAATATTTTTTGGATTTCATCCAGAAGATAATAATTTTAAATAAGGGATAAGTAGTTAATGTAAAAAACAATCTTAAAGAGGGTGCTATGTCTATATTGGGTTTTGCTATTTTTTTTATATTCTTATATGGCATTGGCTATTTTGTAGTTAAAGCAGGGTGGAAGCTGCGCTATTTAGCGCCAATATGGTTTTTATTTTTTTTTATTATCATTCTATTTGTTTTAGCAATTTTATTTCCTAAAGATTGGACCAATGCGCACTTTTTTACTGTAGATGGTCCTAATCACTTAGCACTTCTTTCTTTATTAATATCTTCATCTTTAAGTTCACTTATTACGTTTATTTTAGTTTTGGTTGTGTGGGCTATTCGACATGATGTCATTTAAATTGTTTAGATTAAAAGGTCAGAATCTAGTTTAAATAGAAAGAGTTTTTATAGCTCAGTGTATTAAATAATAATAAAACTACTTCTAGCCTTTCATTTTCTGGGTCATTTCTAGTACGGCAATAATATTTGCAATATCAATTTTTTTTGAGAGTTCTTCAAAATCATTTATTAGCTCTTCTGATTCTGTAAAGTCATCTAGAGTAACATTAAACAATTGAGCGGCTTTTTTTAAGACTTTTAAAGACGGTTTTTTTTTGCCTGATTCAATTAGTGAAAGGTAAGTAGGGGTGATGTCTAAAGCTGTAGCTACTTCTAAAGCTTGTAGGTTGTATTTTAACCGTAAGCCTTTTATTTTGAAACCTGAAAAATATGTTGTCATAAATGTTACCTGAAGAATTTAAAAAGAAAATTGATTCTTAATATTTAATATCGAGACTTAAAGTGAACTAGGGAAGCCCACATCTGAGCACTACTTTGATTTGGTTCTGACATGCAAATCAAATATTGGGTATGTTGAGAATAGTTGGATAAAAATAGAGGTATAAAATTTAGGCTCAGTTCTATAGGGGTATATATGTATGCGGATAAACGAGAAAAAGCACTTCTAAAAACTCTCTCGGTTACTTCAGCTAATTCAGCTAGAGTAATATAATCCAACACACGTAATACTTTCATCTTATTACCTTCTATTTCGATCTTTTTCGACTGAATTACTAACTGAAATAAAAAATGTCAGTTTTTTTATTTCAAACAAGAAAATGATTGCTCCATTTTCTTGTTTATATTCAGAGTATTAGTTAGAGATTTCTGTTACAGGGTTTTGGTTCAACGTATTCATACGCTAACTCCTCTTTGCTAAAATTTTATTTTTCAAGACACTTACCTCCATTATCTTGAAGTCCAAAAACTTATAGAGCAGAAAATAACGTGTTCTATTGCAAGAAGAACTGAGGTCGCTGTTAGAAATCATTAAAAATTTTCTCTAAAATTTCCATAAGTTTCAAAAGATTAAAACTCGTATTAACAACTTTATGTAGGTCAACAGGAAAATCTTGATTACTTGGATTTTCTAAAACTGATGAATTTTTTATATATTCATCAATTATTTTAGCAAGTTGAAACTCTTTATGTTTCCGTAAAACCTCAGCTATTTTCTTCAAATCATTAACAGCTAGAAGGATTGTTTCTTGTTCAACATTCATTTGGATGTCCTTAAATTAGGGCAGAACTTGAAACAATCACCTCTGTATATAAGTAACTTGTCGAAACTATCTAAGAAGAATACTATTACGGTAGAAAGTTAAAATCAATACAAAAGTTAAAGTATTTAACTTTTTTGAAAATAAATTTTAGTAAGAAATAACTTTTTAAATCTTAATATCCAACAGTCTTACTTTAATACGATTGTCATTTCGCACACTTGACGCCAACAAAAGCGAATACTATCCTTTGCGGGCTGGCCACATTGCCAGTTGGTTTTAGCAGACCATCAGCCAAAGTACACGAAAAAGTCTAACTTTTTTGTGGAAATCCCTGCGTGCCCCCTCTGCGGCGGAACGGGAGGGGGACACCTTCGGGTGTGCTGGATTCTTTGGCTCCAGTCTGCTAACCCTCTTTCGTTTCGCCACCATTATTTAGCAGTAATGCGGTGAAACTTCTTTATAGCCAAAGGAGTCCGCTATGCGTACTAATTTTTCTCAATTTTTGGTCTTTGCCAAACTCTCTCTGCCCATACCACCTAACTGGTCTTTAAAACGCTTTAACCGTTTGTAGGTTTTCTACGACCTTAAATCGTTACGACTAAAAAATCATAGCAACAATAAAACCGAGATAGGCGAGCACACCTTTAGTGCCACTTTTGCATGCCTGTTTTTTAGCACTCATTTTAAGAGTGACGGCATTTCTATCTCTTTTAGATACAACAAAAAATTATTTTAAGCGGTATACATGAAAAATTTAGAATCTTCATTTAGAGCACTGCGCGTGCTTCACGTAGCAAAAGATTTATTTAATCAAGATGGTTTTAATAAAGTCGGTGTCGACCGAATTATTGCAGAAGCCAAAATTCCCAAAGCTACTTTCTATAACGACTTTCATTCAAAAGCAAGACTCATCGAGATGTGTCTCACTTTTCAAAAAGATGCGCTCAAAGTAAAAGTGTTTTCAATTCTCAAATCTTATCGTGAAGAAATGGTGCTTGATAAACTCAAACAGATTTACCTGCTACATGCCGATTTAAATGGCTTTTATCGTTTACCCTTTAAAGCAATTTTTGAAATTGAAAAGCTCTACCCAAAAGCCTATCGCGTGGTGATTGAATATAGAACTTGGCTAATCAACGAAATCTATAAATTGCTTTTAACCGTCAAAGCTACGGCTTCAATGAAAGATGCCCACATGTTTTTGTTTGTGATTGATGGGGCAATGGTGCAGCTTTTAAGTAAAAACAGTGTAGATGAGCGAGACAAGCTACTTGAGTATTTTTTAATAATGTTGTCTTAGCGATAAATTCAAACACATTCTAAAAGGAAAAAAGCCCGTAACTGGGCTTTTTATTTATTCGAGTTCAAGCTGATCGTCATCTTTAGTGACTTTAATTTTCAACTTTTTATATTTACGTTTGTTTGGGTCTAAAGCAGAGTTTGACACTTCATCAGCAAACTTTGGATTTTGCATGAGTTTTGCATAGGCTCTGTAACCTATGCGAATTCGGGTAGGCGGACAATCTGTTCTTTTGGAATAATATTCAATAAGTGAATTTAATTCCTTTAACAAACTTTGATGTTCCATTGGATTGATTATTTTCTATTAATTAGTAAGTTATTTTTAGCATACTAAACTTTAGAAAGTTTCTAAAGATCTAGTTGATATACATTACTTTTAATAAATGTGATTTGAATTTCACTAATTTCATAAATGATGATTTATTTTGCATTTTATTCAAGGTTTTTGATTTTTTTTAATCAAATAGTCATAATTAAGGGTTAAATTAATTTTAGAAAAAGAAAATAGATAGAAGATTGCCACGAACAATAACGATTTAAGCAATTTTCTCAAACTGTAGTATTCAGCTGACTTTAACGAGTCGGCTTTTGTTTTTGTGGTTAGGTTTTTAAATTTCCTATTTATAGAAATTGATGCGGCAGTTCATCCATACATCTACTTAAAAATAAAAGCCCGATAAAGGGCTTTTATTTTGATATGTTTTGATTAAAACTTAAGTTTTTTAAGCCCACGGCTCACACCATTTTGTAAGGCTGCCTTAATAATTGGACCAATAAAAGGAACGCGACCTTTAAAGCTAATGGTGTATTCCAAACGGGTACGGTTATTTCCCAAGTCAGTAAATTTCATTACACCACGGTGACCCTTAATTGGACTAATGCCGCTCGTGATTGCATATTCGATAAGTTCATTTTCTTTGTAGACTAAATTTGTTTCTACAAATGAAGGGGTGAGTGGAATAGACATTTTACGAGCAGAGCCAACACCATTACGGGCGTCTTTTCCGTTGCTAATACGAGTCACTTTAGCCGGAGCGAAAAGTTTGCTTAGGTTTTCATGCTCACTTAAGGTTGCAAAGACCTTGTCTACGGGTGCATCAAATTCTTGTACGATGTTGATTTTTTGAGTTTTTAACATCTTATTCCCTCTGAAAATATTTTGACATGGACGATTGTCAGAATTTGGATGTTAGCACGCTTTTGATGGTGGGGGAATTCTAATTCGTCGGAGTTATCTTAAGTCCGAAAAAAGCACTGCGATAAATCTACAATGCTTTTTGGTCTTTTCTTAATTTTTTAAATAAGGGCTGAATCACAGACCAGTTGGTTGAAACCCAGCAAATAAAAGAACCAGCCGTTACCATTGCTGTTCCTTGCCAAAAGCTCATCGATAATTGAGTTTGTAAAACAAACATTGCCAAAATGGACGAGATAATTGGGGTGAAATAAGAAGCCACCACAAGTATGGTAATGTTTCCATGAATGATGCCAATGTTCCAAGCAGCATAGCCAAAACCCATGGCAGCGGATGCAACTAAAAGGGTGATGACTGTTGGAAGATCCATTGAGGGAATAGCGAATTGCCCAAATACAAGCAGCTTGAGCCAGAGAGTGAGCGCGACACCAACAAAGAAAATGGAAATTGGATTTTGCCCATTACTCATTTTTTTTGTGAGTACACAATAAAAAGCCCAAATGATGGCACCTGTAAATGCCAAAATATAGCTCAGTGGGTTGCTGTGAAAATTATCGACAATACTATTTAGACTAAAATCACCATTTCCAGTTTGAATAAAAATAATGCCAGAAATTGAAATAAGTAAGCCGAGAATAATAAGAAAATTAAACTTTAATTCCTTAAAAATCACGAAAGCCAAAACCGTTAAACTCGGCCACAGATAGTTAACAATACTAATTTCTATTGCTTGTCGCGCTGTCTGAGAATAAGCAATCGCAAATGAAAAACATACCTCATACGCGACAAATAGAATTGTGCCAAATATTAAGTATTTTTTAGAGATCTGTTTAAAGTCTGGGACTTTGAAAATGGCCAGTAACAGTAGCGCACTTAAAGAATAAATAAGCGTAACACCTAGCTCAGGTCCAAGGGCGGCGCTGACTTGTTTCATCAGACCGACCAGAGATGCCCACATGAGAATGGCACTTAAACCAATCAATGTTGCTAGATTTTTTGACATAAAATTCAGTAAATAACGGTTAAAAAATGGTAAAAGATTAAGTTGTACTAATGAAAGGATTCAATTTTCAAGCTAAGGAATATAGGACAAATTATATAAAATATAAACAATTAAATTTATTGATTGGTTGAATCTGCTATGTTTATTTAGCATTCAATTGAGTAAAGAAATTTCGAATAAAACAACATTTTTACGAGGAAAATATGGAAGTCATTAAAACGGTTGGTGTTGTTGGAGCAGGTGTAATAGGTGCGAGTTGGACGGCCTTATTTTTATATAAAGGATTTAAAGTTAAGGTTTACGACCCATATCCTATAGATGAAGCGGTCTTTAAAAATAGAATATCTGCAAATTTAAATGATTTATTGGCTTTAGATCAAAACGCTGAACACACCCATTCCTTATCAGATGTGCTACTTCATCTGGAAATTTTTAATCATTTAAAAGATGCAGTTTCAGACGTAGATTTTATTCAAGAAAATGCCCCTGAACGTCTCGATGTAAAACAACAGTTATATCAAGAAATCACAGCATATTGCCCTCAACATACTCTTATTGCTTCAAGTTCATCGGGCTTAAAAGTGTCTGACTTTCAAAAAGAGGCGCAACATCCAGAACGTATTTTATTAGGTCATCCTTTTAATCCGCCTCATCTCTTACCTTTGGTCGAGATCGTTGGCGGTAATTTGACAGATCCTCAAATTTTAAAACAGGCTTCTGAGTTCTATAAACAGCTGGGCAAAAACCCAATCATTTTAAATAAAGAAGTAAAAGGGCATGTCGCAAACCGTTTGCAGGCTGCGCTATGGCGAGAAGCTTTTTCATTGGTTGAACAAGGCGTGTGCTCTGCCGAAGATGTCGATGTCGCGATTACCAGTGGGCCGGGTTTAAGATGGGCGCTATTTGGTCCCTACATTAATATGCAGCTTGCCAACCAAAAGGGGTTTAAAGAGGCAATTCATCATTTAGGCCCACCAATGACAGAATGGTGGAACGATATGCAAGCATTTCAACATTCAGACGAGACAACAGAGTTGTTAGAAGCAGAAACCAATCAGCTTTTAACCCAATATAAGGATATCGATTTATATCAAACCCGAGACAAAGGTCTGGTCGATATCTTAAAGCTTAGACAGCAACTAAAATTAGACTAAGTCAAATTTTTAAGACAAAGCCAATCATTTTATTGCAGGGATGATTGGCTTTTTGCTGGATCAAATAACAAAAACATCCTTAGCTGAAATAATCTTATATTCATTAAATGTTACTGAAATCTCTGTCGCGTTGCATTTGAACTATATGCCTTACGTGAAGAGTAAGAATCGTTGCAAACCGTAAAGAAAGCCTCCTCATAATCAAAGGACATCACAGAAAATAGAGGAATAACAATATGCGCGCTCTTACTTACCACGGTGCAGAAGATGTTCGAGTAGAAACAGTAGCAGACCCTATTATTCAAGAACCGGATGACATTATTTTACGAGTGACTGCCACAGCGATATGTGGCTCTGATTTACATTTATATCGAGGCAAAATCCCTAGAACCGAGCAAGGCGATATCTTTGGGCACGAATTTATGGGCGTAGTTGAAGAAGTCGGCCCAGCCGTCACCGCAGTGAAAAAGGGTGATCGACTAATTGTTCCTTTTGTGATTGCCTGTGGTGAATGTTTCTTTTGCCAACTTGACCTGACCGCTGCCTGCGAAACAACCAATACGGGGCGCGGCGCAATTATTAATAAAAAGCAGATTCCACCGGGTGCAGCTTTATTTGGCTATAGCCATTTATATGGCGGTGTACCGGGTGGGCAAGCTGAATATGTGCGTGTGCCAAAAGCCAATAAAGGTCCTTTTAAAGTGCCCACTTCACTGTCAGATGAAAAAGTACTTTTCTTGACTGATATTTTACCGACTGCTTGGCAAGCCGTGACCAATGCCCAAGTGAAACGTGGCTCAACCGTTGCAATTTATGGTGCAGGGCCAGTCGGACTGTTAAGTGCTGCTTGCGCTAAGATGCTCGGCGCAGAAAAGATATTTATGGTCGATCACAATGACTATCGATTGAACTATGCAGCGGCAACATACGGTGCTATTCCAGTTAATTTTGATGAAGTCGATGCGGCCGAATTTATTATTCAGCATACCGACAATTACCGTGGTGTCGATGCTGTGATTGATGCGATTGGCTTCGAGGCAAAAGGCAGTGTGATTGAGACAGTGCTCACCAATTTAAAGCTTGAAGGTTCAAGTGGTGCAGCGCTTCGTCAATGTATTGCCGCAGTTCGTCGTGGTGGTGTAGTCAGCGTACCGGGTGTATATGCAGGCCCAATTCATGGCTTTTTATTTGGCGATGCTTTTGATAAAGGCCTGACTTTTAAAATGGGACAAACCCATGTGCATCAATATTTACCGCAACTCTTAGAATTTATTGAGCGTGGTGATTTATCACCGGAAACCATCATTACCCATCGAATGAAATTAGAAGATGCCGCAGAGGGATATCGCATTTTTAATGAAAGAGAAGAGGACTGCCGTAAGGTGATTCTGCTTCCTTAATACGCTCTCTTATAATTCATTCTTAAGCCCCTTAGTGAAAAGGGGCTTTTTTTATTTTCAAGATGCACAATTTTTAGTGCAGCTTTTTACTTTTCATTCTAAAGCGCACTCAAATTGCCCAAGCTTAGTATTACTTTTAACCAAAAACGTAATACTAAGCTGGCATGTCCTTTGCATAGTCATAAACAATTAAAAGTGATCTAGGGTTCCGATACTTACAGTATGACTGGACCGAGAGTTCACGGTTCCTAGCGAACTACACGGAGGGATAAAAGCCCGGGAGGAAGTCTAAAACTATCCGACAGGAGTAGCTATGAACACTGCAAGTTATCATAACAATCAGGCGATTTGGACCGAACTTTTACCCGGAGGACATCACTGGTCGGGTCGTATTCAAAAGGGAACTCTTCTTAGATTTACCTCCCTTGGCGCTCAGGCAAATGTTTCTTTGTTTTGTGTAAATGCTGCCGATGTGCTTGAACGTTTTAATATGCCTGACAGTTTAAAAGGGCAACACACCGCTTATTTAAAAGCTTCCAATGTATTGTACTCAGACCTTGGGCGTGTGATGGCTTCCATTGTTCATGACGATCATAGTTGGAACGATGCACTTTGTGGCCCAAGTCGACCTGAGCAAATTGAAAAGCAATTTGGCAATCGCACATTTCAAGATGCCCGCAATGATATGTACCAAAACGGCTTAGACAGCTTACTCATTGAAATGTGTAAATACGGACTTGCCAGCCAAGACCTGAGTGCCGCCGTTAACCTATTTTCTAAAGTTGCGCCAGATGAAAATGGCGCTTTGTCTTATGTCAGTTCTGACAACACCAATCAAAGCATTGAACTGCGTTTTGAAATGGACTGTTTACTATTTTTATCTGCCGCGCCGCATGGTTTAGATACTAGCCCAAGCTATCAACCTGCTGATATTCAACTCAGTTTATTTAAAGCCAATTCTCTAACAGACAGCGATATTTGTCGTGATGCATGTTCGCAAAATCAGCGTGCGTTTCAAAATACAGCCCGCTACTACGCGCTTAGCAATATTTAAATCAGGAGAAGCATCATGACAGTTTTACAATCATTTGAAAAAGCAGTTTTAAATGAAGTTTGTCCTGCGGGTGAAGCGTGGATGTGCGAGGTTAAAAAGGGCCAATATTTTCGAATTATTGACCTTGAGGGAAACCAAGCGGTCGATACTTTATTTATGAGTGCCGAAAACCCGACTGAGCGTTATAGCGCAATGGATACCTTGGCCATCAACCAACAAATCTATTTAGAAAAGGGCACCAAGCTCTACAGTAACTTGGGTCGTCCAATTGCCATTATTCATGATGATAACTGCGGTCGCCATGACACCATTGGCGGTGCCTGTTCATGTGAAAGTAATACGGTTCGCTATGCACATGAAACGTACCCTATGCATAGTTGCCGTAACAACTTTATGTATGCCTTGGCAAAACACCCGATTGCAAAAAAGCATGGCTTAAATGTCCGTCACATCGGCCCAAACATTAACTTTTTTATGAATGTGCCTGTGACACCAGATGGTCAGCTTAAATTTGATGACGGAATTTCAGCGCCGGGTAAATATGTCGAAGTTCGGGCGGAAATGGATTTAATTGTTTTAATTTCAAATTGCCCCCAGCTCAATAACCCATGTAACGCCTATAACCCAACCAAAATTCAACTGGTTGTCCGTGAAGCGGAAGGGGTGTAAGCATGTTTAAAAAAGTTCTGATTGCTAACCGAGGTGCTATTGCATGTCGCGTCATTCGCACCCTTAAAAAACTCGGGATCGCTTCGGTTGCGGTTTATTCCGAAGCTGACCGTGATTCTTTACACGTGACTTTAGCCGATGAAGCTTTTCTGATTGGCCCTGCGCCTGCGCATCAAAGTTATTTAAATATTGAAAAAATCCTTGAGGTAGCAAAACAATCTGGTGCAGAAGCCATTCATCCCGGTTATGGTTTTTTATCTGAAAATGCCGAGTTTTGTGATTTGTGCGAAAGCCAAGGTATTGCGTTTATTGGGCCTACTTCAAGCCAAATGCTCGATTTTGGTTTAAAACATACTGCGCGTGAGCTGGCTATTAAAAGCAATGTGCCTTTACTTCCGGGTAGCTCATTACTTGCCGATGAAGCTGAGGCGTTATTTGAAGCAGCCCGTATTGGTTATCCAGTCATGCTGAAAAGTACCGCGGGTGGCGGTGGTATTGGTATGCGTCTGGTCTGGAATGAAACAGAGTTAAAAGATGCCTATCAAACCGTGTCTTATTTAGCGCAGGTCAATTTTAAAGATGCAGGGTTGTACTTAGAAAAATTTGTACAACATGCACGCCATATCGAAGTACAAATTTTTGGCGATGGGAAAGGGCAAGTTTTAGCGCTGGGTGAGCGTGATTGTTCGGTGCAACGCCGTAATCAGAAGGTGATTGAAGAAACACCTGCGCCACATTTAAATGGGCAACAACCCGACTACCTTCAAAAAGTTGCGATTCAACTGATGCAGTCGGTGAACTACCGCTCAGCTGGCACAGTTGAGTTTGTCATGGACACCGAAACCCAAGAGTTTTATTTCTTAGAGGTGAACACGCGTTTGCAAGTCGAGCACGGCGTGACCGAGCAAGTGTTTGATGTCGACTTGGTCGAGTGGATGGTTACATTGGCAAGTGGCGATTGGTCTGCACCAACAGAAAAGTTAGAGCCAACAGGACACTCTATTCAGGTTCGTCTTTATGCTGAAGATCCGATTAAACAGTTCCAACCAAGTGCAGGCTTACTTACCCATGTTAAATTTGACCCACAAGCCCGAGTCGAAACATGGGTAGAAACAGGGTCAACGGTATCGTCTTTTTATGACCCGATGATTGCTAAAATCATTGTGACCGCAGCAACACGTGAACAAGCCATACAGGCAATGAGTACTAGTCTTGCAAATACTCAAGTGGCAGGCATTGAAACCAATTTAGAATATTTACAAAACATTATTGCTTGCGATGTGTTTGCTTTCGGTACCCAAACTACTCGTTTTTTAAATACCTTTGAATGGAAAACTCAAAAAATTGAGGTGTTGCAGTCTGGTATTCAAACCGCCATTCAGGACGTAACAGGTCGACTAGGTTATTGGGATGTCGGTGTACCGCCATCAGGTGCCATCGATCCATTCAGTTTAACTGTGGCAAACCAGCTTCTAGCCAATGAACCAAATACCGCAGGGCTTGAATGTACCTTGCAAGGGCCAACTTTAAAGTTTCACTGCGACAGCCAAATTGTCA
Organism: Acinetobacter sp. Li1LvA2; assembly: GCF_056156705.1. NCBI lineage: Bacteria > Pseudomonadati > Pseudomonadota > Gammaproteobacteria > Moraxellales > Moraxellaceae > Acinetobacter > Acinetobacter sp. Li1LvA2. Next base: position 925,778 of record NZ_JBSICF010000001.1, on the reverse strand, counting down.
TTACAGGCGGTGATATGCCTTCAAAACTTGATGGTGAACTTGTACCGATGTGGCAAACCGTCAATGTAAAAAAAGGCCAAGTTTTAAAATGTGGGCTTATCCGTTCAGGTTGCCGTAGCTATATTGGTGTTAAAGGTGGTTTCGATGTTCCTGATTATTTAGGATCACAGGCGACTTTCACTTTAGGGCAGTTTGGTGGGCACGCAGGCCGTAATTTATTAATTGGTGATATGCTGCCAATTACTGAATATTCCGCTCAATCGACCACCGCTTTAGCTCAAGCACAAATTCCTAGCTTTACCCAAAACTGGGAAATTGCAGTCATGTATGGTCCACATGGTGCGCCAGATTTTTTCACCAAACAAGATATTGATACCTTCTTTGCCAATGAGTTTGAAATTCACTATAACTCGAGCCGTACAGGCATTCGCTTAATTGGCCCAAAACCTGAGTGGGCACGTGAAGACGGCGGTGAGGCAGGTTTACATCCTTCCAATATTCACGACAATGCTTATGCGATTGGCGCAATTGATTTTACCGGTGATATGCCAATTATTTTGGGTCCGGATGGTCCGAGCTTAGGTGGATTTGTTTGCCCTGCGGTGGTCATTCATTCCGAGCTTTGGAAAATCGGGCAATTAAAAGCAGGTGATAAAGTCAAATTTGTACCAGTCAGTTACACGCAAGCAAAAACACTCGATCAAAAATATCATCAAAGTTTAACCGCGGCTGATACAACTCAGATCAATTTTAACCCAACCATTCAAGCAGAACCCGAAACTTTAAAAGATGCAGTTTTGGCAACTTTAGAAGGTGAAGCGGACTTACCAAGCGTGACCTATCGACCAGCAGGAAATAGCTATTTGTTGGTTGAATATGGGGAGTTGGTACTCGATCTAAATTTACGTTTCCGTATTCATGCACTCATGCAATGGGTCAAAGATCAAAATATTCAGGGCATTATTGACTTAACACCGGGTATTCGTTCATTACAAATTCATTTTGATTCAATCCAGCTCGATCAACTGGAGCTTTTACAAAAACTTCAACAAGCAGAAGCCGAGTTACCCGATATTCAAAATATGCAGGTGCCTTCACGAACTGTCTATTTACCTTTAGCTTGGGAAGATTCACAAACTCAACTTGCCACCGAGCGCTACACACAAATTGTTCGTCCAGATGCGCCGTGGTGCCCAGATAACGTCGAGTTTATACGCCGTATTAATGGTCTAGTTTCCAAGCAAGCAGTTAAAGATGTGGTCTATAGCGCAAACTATTTGGTGATGGGTTTGGGTGATGTGTATTTAGGTGCACCTGTGGCGACACCACTCGACCCACGCCAACGTTTAGTCACCACAAAATATAACCCTGCGAGAACTTGGACACCTGAAAATGCTGTCGGCATTGGCGGGGCTTATATGTGTGTGTACGGTATGGAAGGGCCGGGTGGCTATCAGTTTGTTGGCCGTACTACTCAAATGTGGAGTCGTTATCGTAAAAATGCCGACTTCGAAGATGGCAAACCGTGGTTATTACGCTTTTTTGATCAAGTGAAGTTTTATGAAGTTTCTGAGGCTGAACTTTTACAAATGCGTGAAGACTTTCAGGCAGGCCGTCTACAACTTCGCATTGAAGATGGTGTACTCAACCTAAAAGAATACAATGAGTTTTTAAAAACACATCAAGACAGCATTCAAGCTTTTAAAGACACGCAACAAGCCAATTTTGAAGCTGAGCGCCGCCGTTGGCACGAAGCAGGCTTGCAAGAATATATCTCTGAAAGTCTTGATGCGGTTGATGAAGGCGAAACCTTTGCTATTCCCGAAGGAGGCTGCGCAGTCGAATCGCACATGCCGGGTTCAATCTGGAAAATCGAATGTGCATCGGGAGATATTGTTGAAGAAGGTGCGACCCTTGCAGTCATTGAGGCAATGAAAATTGAAATTCCAATTATTGCGCCCGAACGCATGAAAGTTGAAACCATTACCATTGAAAAAGGGCAGACTGTAAAAACAGGGCAAGTACTCTTTACCTTGGCACCTGTGGCTTAAACCCAAAAGAGAGCATCGATATTGATGCTCTCTTTAAATCTTATGCTTCGGTCAAATGCTTTAATACTTTATGACCATGTTCAACCGCTTTTAACTCAATTTTCGACTCTGAATGACCTGATAAAGGGGACACGTCATAAAGCAAGAATGTGGCGCTTAACTGCATTTGCGTATATTGAATTGAATGTTGAACCGCTTTTAAAAAGCTGTCGATTAAGTTTACTTGATCGTTCACCATGTTGGCTTCTGTTTGCCCGACTGTCATACTAATAATGACTTTTTTGTCTTTTAATTTATCGCCCTGAGAGCCATAAGCAAACTGATAAGTAAAAACTTCATCAAACCATAATTTCAAAATTGCCGGCATATTAAACCAGAACATTGGATATTGCAGAATGATAGTGTCGTGGCGTAGTAACGCTTCTTGTTCAGCAATCACGTTAATTTTATAGTCCGGATAAAGCTGGAAAATATCTCGCACTTCAAGGTCTGGATAGGTTTTTATAAGTTCATTCACAATCGTTTTATTTGCAATTGATTGAGCGTAGTAGGGATGGGCCAAAATAAGTAAAGCCATAATAATGCCTTGTAGCTATAAAAATCATAGTCACTATAATTTTTATAGTATGGGTGTACAATAACTATCAAAGTTGATAGGTGGCGTTAAAAATGGCAAATACTGAAAATAAATGTGAAATCAGCATGAATGGAAAAACGTATCCATGTCATATCAGTATGGCTATGGATTTGGTGGGTGGAAAATGGAAAGGCGTTATTTTGTATTATCTAAAAGATGGGCCCAAACGTTTTAATGAAATCAATCAATTAATGCCAACCATCACAGAAATGACCTTAAGCCTGCAACTTAAGCAATTAGAGCAAAGTGGCTTAATATCTCGAACAGTTTATGGTGAAAAAGCGCCGATTAAAGTGGTGTATGAAATGACCGAATTGGGCCAGTCTTTTAAGCCTGTTTTAGAGTCTTTATCGGTATGGGCACATACGATGATTGGTTCGAAATAATATTAAAAAATTAGTTTTTAAAAAACGTAAACTTTTAGCCCCATCCCTGTGCATGGGGCTTTTTTTGCCCAAAAATTACTCATAAATATCCATCAAACCCATCAAAACGACGCTTTAAAACTGGCACATTTTCTGCATCTCATATCAGTAATACAAAAACTGAATTTGGTAATACCAAACTAGAGGTGCGATATGAACGATGTAAAACCTGTGGTTCAACCAAAGCAAACTTTAAAAGCCTTTTTAGTCGAATTACTTAGCGTACGTGCGGGCGTATATATCAAACAAAACAATCATCTGCCTAAAACAAAAGGATAAGACTGTGGCGAAACAAAAGTTGGCTCGAATCAGTATTACCGTCCCTGAAACGACACTCAACGCACTCGACCAAAAAATTGTCGAGCAGAATTATGAAAGTCGCTCACAAGCCATTGTCGACATGATTAATAAACACTTAATTGCAGAGCAGGCGCAGGCCAATGAAGTCATGGTGGGTACTTTGACTCTGCTTTATGACGCGAATCAAATGACCTTACGTAATCAGTTGGTTGATTTACAACAACAGTTTTTAGCACAAGTGATTAGTTCACTTCATATTCAGCTCGACCAACAAAAGATATTGCAAGTCATGTTAATGCAGGGCGCGAGTTCTGAACTCAGACAAATTAGCCAGCAATTTATTGTGCTTAAAGGGGTGATTAAAGGGCATTTAGAACTGATGGATGCCGTGATGCCACCTATACAGCAAAATGACTAAATGAGGAGTAGCGTGTTGAAAAATTTATGGACCATCCAAGATTGGAAAACGGCATATCAAACTGAACAAATCCATCTTAAAGATTTGTTTGGCTATGTTGCAGAAATCACAAATGATGACCATGCATGGATTGAAATTGCATCGAGCGAGCAGATTCAGGCACAAATTGATGTTTTAAATGATCAGAATATTGCTGATTTACCTTTATACGGCGTGCCATTTGCAGTTAAAGACAATATTGATGTTGCTGGTTTTCCCACCACTGCTGGCTGTAAAGAAATTCAATATTTAGCTAAGCAAGATGCGGTCGCCGTTGCCAAGCTGAAAAAAGCAGGGGCGATTGTAGTGGGCAAAACCAACCTCGATCAGTTTGCGACTGGACTGGTCGGGGTTCGTTCTCCCTATGGTGCAGTAAAAAATAGTTTTAACCCTGAATATATCAGCGGCGGTTCAAGTTCTGGTTCTTCTGTAGTAGTGGCTAACGGTATAGTACCTTTTAGTTTGGGTACCGACACGGCAGGATCAGGGCGTGTTCCTGCGGGCCATAACAATATTGTGGGCCTAAAACCGACAAAAGGCTGGTTTTCTACCACAGGTTTAATTCCTGCCTGTCGAACTATTGATGTTATTTCTATTTTTGCACTGCATGTTGATGACACGTGGACCGTTGCCAGTTTAATGCAGGGATATGATGAAAATGATGAATATTCACGAACACATCCAGCCAATGTAGCAACTCAATTTTCTAAATGGAAAATTGCTATTCCTGCTCAGCTTGAGTTTTATGGTGACCTTGAATCTGAAAAAGCCTTTTTAGTTGCAATTGAGCGCATTAAAAAACTGGGCTATGAAGTTGAGAGTATTGATTTCAGCGCGTTTAATGAACTTGCTGCTGCACTGTATAACGATGCTTGGGTAGCGGAAAGAACAGTCGCCGTTGAACGCATGACAACACGTGACAAAGCCCATCCAGTCATTGCTCAAATTATTGCGCAGGCAGATAAATTCAAGGCAACAGATGCACTTCAAGCTGAATATAATCGCGCCGTTCTGTCTCGAAAAATTAATTTGGCATTACAGCCTTTTGATGCGTTGATGGTTCCGACAGCGCCAACCATTTACACCATTGCCGAAGTTGAAGCCGACCCGTTGACTAAAAACGCGTACATGGGAGCCTATACCAACTTTGTAAATTTTGCCGATCTTTCTGCTTTAGCCTTACCCAATGTACTGCGTGAGGATGGTTTACCAAGTGGAGTAACCTTTATTGCACCAGCTTGGCACGATCAGGCACTGGCAAATTTTGCGCAGCTTTGGCAAACCGAAACACCGCTGAGTTTGGGTAAATCAACTCAACATTATCAAAAAAGTATAGACATCCAATCGAATCATTCAGTACAGCTTGCTGTCGTCGGAGCGCACTTAACAGGCATGCCTCTTAATTTTCAGCTCACTAGTCGCAATGCCACTTTGCTTAAGAAAACTCAGACGGCAGATGCTTATAAACTCTTTGCTTTAAAAAATACCACACCACCAAAACCAGGGCTGCAATGCGATGAGGCAGGTACTTCAATTGAAGTTGAAGTGTGGGATATTCCATTAGCAAATTTTGGAGCCATTGTGGCTGAAGTGCCCGCACCACTTGGTATTGGGAACCTGAAACTAAAAGATGGAACATGGGTCAAAGGCTTTATTTGCGAAGCTTATGCCATTCATGATGCAACCGATATTAGCCATTTTGGAGGCTGGCGAGCCTATATACAGTCACTCAATCAAACCGCTCAAAGTGTTGTTAGTAAAAATGTTGGGGAAGTTTCTATATGATTAAAAAAGCGTTTTTATCCGTATCTATTTTATCGGCAGTTGTGTTGGGTGGGTGTGACAATACCGCTAAAGTGCCCGAGGCCAAACAAGACTCTCAGGCGGCTACAAATACAAAACCAATTACCATTGGCTATAGTGATTGGCCGGGTTGGGTAGCTTGGCAAGTGGCTATTGAAAAAGGCTGGTTAAAAGAAGCAGGTCTAAATGTAGAGTTTAAATGGTTTGATTACTCAGCTTCGCTTTCGGCCTTTTCGGCAAATCAGCTCGATGCCGTCTTGGTCACCAATGGCGATAACTTGGTAACAGCTTCGGGTGGTACTCAAGGCATGATGATCCTGGCAACGGATTATTCTGCGGGCAATGATGTCATTATTGCAAAAGAGGGTATTAACACTATTCAAGATTTAAAAGGAAAATCAATCGGTGTCGAAAAAGGCTTGGTTGATCATCTTTTACTGGCAACAGCTTTAACTGACCATAATATTAAAGCGGATGAGGTGAAACTGGTAAACTCAGCGACGAATCAATTACCTCAAGTATTTAATAGCCCAGATATTTCTGCCATTGCAGTTTGGCAACCTGTTGCGGGTCAGGCCTTAAAAGCAGTAGTGGGTTCTAAAATTATCTATAGCTCTAAAGACAAACCGGGTTTAATTTACGATACCTTGACCGTCAACATGAGCCACTTAACTGCCCATCAAGAAGAATGGAAAAAAATCATTCAGGTGTGGGACAAAACAGTTAAATATATTAATGACCCTGCAACCCATGCCGATGCGGTTAAAATCATGGCGAACCGATCAGGAGTTGATCCGAAACAATATGACTTGATGGTAGGTGGCACACATCTATTAGATATTAATGCCAATAAAAAAGTATTTGCTAAATCTCAAGGTTTTGACTCGATTTATGGCTCGACCTATCACGTCAATAAATTTAACGTTGAAAATGGCATTTATAAAACTGAGCAAAATGTAGATGGGCTAATTTATCCAACACTCATAGAACAATTCAAATAAGCCAAATAAATAAAAAGCCCAAGTTCAACTTGGGCTTTTTTATGTGTTTCTTATTTTTCTGTACTGACCTGAGTCATACGTGGAATTTTTGGTAAGTCTTGTAAAGCAGGGTCAAGCTCATCTTCTTCAGCATGAACTAAATAATCTACCCGTGAACGGAGCTGTTTAAACTCAGGTGTGCTCATTAAGTCGAGTGAGCGTGGACGCGGCAAATTAACTTCAATAATTTCCTTAATTTCACCTGGGTTGGCTTTGAGTGCCACAATTCGGTCTGCCAGTAAAATGGCTTCATCCATATCATGGGTTACAAAAATAATGGTGATATCAATGTTTTGCCATAAGTCCATCAAGTGCTTTTGCATTTTTTGACGAGTGTGCGGGTCGAGTGCACCAAAAGGTTCATCCATCAGTAAAATTTTAGGTTGATTAACTAAAGCTCTAGCAATTGCAACGCGCTGTTTCATACCACCAGAAAGTTGGTGCGGATACTGATTTTCATATTTCTCTAAACCAATAATATTAATCCATTCACGTGCTTGAGCTTCTGCGGTCATTTGACTAGCTCCACGCATTTGAGGGCCAAACATCACGTTTTCTTTTACGGTTTTCCACGGGAAAAGGGTATAACCCTGAAACACCATGCCGCGCTCGGGGCATGGGCCAGTAATGCATTCGCCGTCTACTAAAACTTCTCCGCTGTGGTATGGGTCTAATCCTGCAATGACACGGCTAAGCGTCGATTTTCCGCAGCCAGAAGGACCAATCACACAAATAAATTCTCTTTTGTGAATTTTTAAATCGAGCTTATTTAAAACAGTACGTTCAGTTTGACCATGCTTAAAGACTTGGCTCAGTTGCTTAGCTTCTAAAATAACAGGACGTTCATAAATTTTTTGAAAGTATTCATGTGCGTTAAATGTTGAATCGTTCATTATTTTACTCCTACTTTCCAAGCGAACATCCGCTCACCTAACTTCATTAATATCCAATCACAGACCAGACCAATTACCCCAATAATCAAAATAGCTGCATAGACATTGTCAAAGTTTTGATAGCGTGCCTGTTGAGTAATAAACCACGTAATACCTGAAGTTGTACCAATCAACTCTGAAACTATTAAATAGGTCCAAGCCCAACCCAATAGCACACGTAAATCACGGTAAATATCAGGTAAAGCTGCAGGGATCACTACATGAAATAAACTTTTGAGCTTATTGGTGCCAAGTGTATAGCCAGCTTCAATTAAGCTTCGATCAACCATTCGTGTGGTATTGGCAATAATTAGAATTTGCTGAAAGAGAGTACCAATCACAATAATGGCAATTTTAGGTGCGTCATTAATCCCTAAAATTGCTACAGCAAGTGCGCCAAAGGCGGGAGCGGGTAAGTAACGGAAAAACTCAACAAAAGGTTCCGTTAACAGGGATATTCGCTTAGAAAAACCACACAAAATACCCAATGGAATCCCAATCAGTGAAGAGATAAAAAAGGCTGAAAAAACCAGTTTGATACTGTGCCATAAACTTTGATGAAACCACGGTGAGTCAGGTTGTTCTGGTGGTGTGGTAAAGGCGGTGACTAAAGCCTTAGCGACTTCGTGGGGAGCGGGTAAATAAATCGGATTGACTAAAATACCTTGTGGTGGTGCAGAATTTCGATTGACTGCATTTTGTGCTTCGAGATAGAACACATTTTTATCAATGCGACTTCCTACTTGTAAGTAAGAAACACTTCCCGAACTCGTGATTTGTACTTGAGGATGCCAAACAAAAGGTAAGTAACTGATTGCGCACCAAAGACATATTGGAATCACGAAAGAACAAATACTGAGAATCAGCTTGTTCTTTCGCGTAAATTCCTTTGCAACATAACCCATATCGACAACTCCCCATTTTGATCAGTATTACGATTTTCATAAAACGTAATATTATTAAGCAAAATAGGTGCCATCTTTAAGATGCTCTCGATGAGTTAAGAAGACGAGGGAACTAAGGTTTCATGTAAGTAAACCCAATAACATTTTTCACCTTCTACTTTAATGCAGGCTGTCGAAGTGCGTAATGTTTCGGTTTCACTCGTTTGCTGATGTTCCTGATATTGCACCCAACAATAATTTTCAAATTCGTATAAAGCTGTACTCTTAATAATGTCGATTTTTAAAGAAGGTTTCTTGCCCATATTTTGGCTGAATAAACTCTTCACTTCAGTTAAACCAATGCTCTGACCTTGAACCGTCACCATCTTAAAATTTTGATCAAAGCTATCTAAAAGTGGGCTCAGATTTTGCTCTGCATTTTTGCCTGTAAATACATTTTCTATTAAAATATGTAGGTCAATAACACTTTGAATGACTAGATCCATTTGTTTAGACATGGGTTTTCTCCTTTAAAACGGGAATGAGTGAAAGTAAGCAGAGCAAAGCTGCAATTAAAAAAGTATGTTGATAGCGAAGCAGATCGCTTGAGCCAGACATCAAGTTATATATCGAAATGAGAACAACAGTACCGACACTAAATGAAACTTGTCGATTAATATTCCAGAGCACACTTCCTTGTAATAAATCTTGGCCTGAAAAATCAATCAGTGAGCTAATTTGGGCAATATTGGCACTTAGTCCGCCTCCCATTCCCATCAATAAATAAGCAATCACTAAAAAGCTCAAAGGGCTAGTGTTTGAAATACAAAACAAAAGAAATATGCCAAAGCTGTGTAGTGTTATTCCAATAATAAGAAGATACTTTTTTCCTAACCGTTGATAGAGCAGGCCACCACTAATCATGGCTGCGAGTGCCCCAGTTGCATAGAGCAACATGAATAAACCAGTTTGTTTTGCATTAAAGCCAAAGTTAAGCTGTAAATTAAAAATATTGAGTAAATTAACGCCTGTAAAAATACCCGGAACGGCGTAATAGACAATAAATGCATTACGTAAATTTTTATTTTTTAATAACTCAAGATTAAGTACAGGGTGGGAAATTTTTTTCGCATGTCGAATGTAAAAAATAAGCATTCCAACTGAAATGAGAAAACTCGTTATAGCTAGTGAGGTGTTATGGTAATCACTATAAAATGAAAAGGACAGTAACAAAGATAATAGGCTTATATTAAAAATAACCAAGCCTTTTATGTCTGGTTTTTCACTCGACACATTCTGTGTTTTTTTAATCCATAACCATGCCAGAGCTGCTGCCATTAAAGAAAAAGGAAGGTTAGATAAAAACACCCATCTCCAATTCAATGAATCAATAATCACGCCGCCAATCGCAGGTGAAAAAGCTGGCGCAATCAGTGCAATTGCCATAATCATGGTAGAAATGCGTTGGCGTTCTTGGTTCGGGAATAATGCATATACGAGTGCTTGCCCAACTGGAATTAATAAACCTCCAGCTACGCCTTGAATAAATCGCCAAAAAATTAAGCTATAAATCGATTCACTAAAGCCAATAAAACAGATGCTTATCGAAAATAACAGCATTGAATAACACAATAATTTTTGGTTCCCAAGTTTGGTGGCTAACCATAAACTCATGGGCATAATTAAAATGAGGCCGAGAATATAAGCATTTGTTACCCAAGCGACCATAGATTGGCTAACTGAAAATGACGATGCAATATTAGGTAATGCAATTGCAGACATAAAAATGTTGATGCAATCAATAAAGAACCCAAGTAAAAACACTGTTGTTATTTTATATCGATAAGACATACCTACCTCCGTGCAGGCAGGGTAAGATCCAGCTCTTTTATTGTCGATGCAAGCGAAGTAAAATCATTGTTTGATAATTTTAAACAATTGGCTTAATTGTGCAAAAAAACCTCAAGCAAATTACCAGTTTTTTACAAGTCGTTGATTCCGGTTCTTTTACCAAGGCGGCTGAAATTTTAGGCTTAAGCCGATCAATGGTGAGTATTGATATAAAACAATTAGAAAAGCAGCTAAATACAAGCCTGTTAATTCGCAACACCCGTAATATTGCATTAACTGAAATCGGTCAGCATTTTTATGAGGATTTTAAACAAATCCAACTTCAGATTGATGAGGCATTTGAACGAAGCCAACACTTAGGTACAAGCATTACAGGCACTTTACGATTTTCATCTACCAATGAATTTGGTCAACGTTTCATTTTGCCTTTGCTTCCTGAGTTTTGTCGGCTTTACCCACATTTACGTTTACAGTATTCGTTTAATTCATCTTTCGATGATTTAGTGACTGAAAAATTAGATCTGGTTATTCGACTGGGGAATTTAAAAAACTCATCTCTAAAAACTCGAAAAATCGGAGAATATCCAATTTATCTTGTGGCTACTCCACAGTTTATAAAAGACCATCCTATAGAAAATATATCTGATTTAGCAGATGTTCCTTGGATTGGCCACACCTTATTAAATTGGCAAGATTCACAATATATTTTGCAAAACAGTTTGGGGGAGCAATATTCATTACCTTTTATTCGAAGTCAGTATGAATCAAACTCGGTGACTGCAATTCATCAAATGGCTCTTTCATCTTTAGGTGTGGCGATTTGTCCTGCATGGTTAGTCGATGAAGATATTCAACAAAATCGCCTAATTCGACTATTGCCCGATTTTTCATTACCGCTACAAAGTATTCAATTACTTTATCCTCATACCTCTAATTTACCGGCCAAAACGAGAGCATTTATAGATTATTTAATAGCCAATCTTTCTTTCAGTTAAACTAAAAAATATGTAAGTTATGGAAGCTAAACTATTTTATATAAATAGACAATTCTGTCTGTTTTTTATAAAATAACGGCGATTATGACTCAGTTTTTATAATAATGATGTCCCATAAAATATTTCAAATTTTAGATAGTTTAGGTTTAGTCGCACAGAACCGCGTTCTTCATGTGCAATTCTCCAACGCATCATTAAATAACCAAGTCTTCTTACAACGCGTTGAGGGTGAACATACGCTCAACCAAGGTAGCGTTGCTGAATTACTGTGTCTGTCGACAAACGCGCATATTGCATTAAAACAATTTATCGGCTGTCAGGTTGCTGTCGATCAGGTGACGGATACAGGCCAGTTCTTTAGAACAACAGGCATTATTACCGAAGCGAGCCAAGGGCAAAGCGACGGTTCACTCACCATCTATAACTTAACCTTAAAAGACCCAACTGCACTCTGGCATAAACGCCGTAATAGCCGCGTGTTTATGAGTAAAAGCGTGCGCGATATTAGCGAAATTCTGTTTAAAGAATGGCAGGGGAAAAGCCCGTTATTTGCTTCAAGTCTAACGCTCGATACATCTGGTTTAACTAAAGACTACGATGTGCGTCCATTTGTGATGCAGTCAAACGAAAGCGACTATGACTTTTTAACCCGTTTGTGGCGTAGCGAAGGCATTAACTGGTTAGTTGATGAATCTCAGCTTTTAGTCGCTGACCCGAATACGTCCATTCAGCCACAAGTCTTACGTTTAATTGACGATAACCAAAATTATAAAGCTCTTGAACGCCGTAACTTACGCTACCAACGCAGCAGTGCCACAGAACAATTCGATACCGTTACCCAAGTCAAAGCTGAGCGCCGCTTACAGCCGACATCTGTACATGTGCAACGCTGGCAAGCCGATGCCCTGCAACAAGAAGAAGGTAGTGGCAGCGTACAAGGCACACAAAAGCACAGCGAACACTATGATAATGCCAGCTTAAACCTTGAAGATGCATGGCACGTCAGCCCAGCGTGGATGCAGGACTTAAAAGGTGAAGACCAAGCAACATCTTCTGGTAATAGCCAGATTGAACAGCTTAACCAGCATATTAATGCTTATCATCACCTGAGTTCTAAACAGTTTACCGTTTCAGGTAATGTCCGTGATGCACAGGTGGGTTATTGGTTTGAACTCAATGACCATCCAGAACTTGACCAACATGACAGTGCTGACAAAGAATTTTTAATCTTAAGCAAGCACTACTATAACCAGAATAATTTACCGAAAGAATTACAACAGCAACTTGAGCGCTTGTTGCCAAAAGACAAGCTTAAGGCAGCTCAACTCGATAGCCAAAACCCTGAGCAGCGCCACTTTGCTGAGCTGAATGTTGTTCGACGCAATATTAAAGCTGTCCCTGAATATAGCCCACTAGAACATCGACCAGCAGCTTACCCGCAGCGCGCTAGAGTGGTTGGGTTAGAGGGCGAAAGTATCCATGTCGACCAGTGGGGACGCATTAAAGTCCGTTTCCTGTTTACCCGAACTGACGACCATAGCCATGACGGTGGCGCAGGTAGTAACGACAATGACACCGATTCCGCTTGGGTTGATGTACTCACTCCATGGGCAGGTGCGGGTTATGGCGCACGCTTCTTACCACGTGTCGGTGAGATCGTGGTCATCGACTTCTTTGATGGCAACATTGACCGTCCGTTTGTGGTGGGACGCATTCATGAAGCCGAACGCCACCCAACGCAGTTCGACCAGAAAGGCCAACTACCTGACACTAAAAAATTGAGTGGCATCCGCTCCGAAGAAGTCGATGGTAAAGGCTTTAACCAACTCCGTTTTGATGACACCACAGGGCAAATCAGTGCCCAACTACAAAGTAGCCATGCAGCAAGCCAGCTCAACTTGGGTAACTTAAGCCATCCAAAAGACAAAGCGGAAAGTGAAGGCCGAGGTGAGGGTTTCGAGCTCAGAACAGACCAGTGGGGAGCGGTAAGAGCAGGCAGTGGTTTACTCGTTAGTACCCATAAACAGGATCAAGCTCAAGGCGTGCACCTTGATGCAAATGAGGCCAAGCAACAAATTGAAGGCGGCCTTAGCAATGCCAAGGCACTCAGTGAAGTTGCCAAAAATCAGCAAACTGATCCATTGGAAGTTCTTGAGAACTTAAAAACGTTCATAGAACAAATTGAAGAAAAAGATCAAGACAAAGCTGCCGCTTTTAAGCAAGCTTTGATGATATTAACTGCACCTAACAGTATCGCTTTAGCCAGTAATGAAGACATTCACCTCAGCGCAGATGCTCAGTTAAGTCAAACTGCGGGCGATAGCATTAACCTGGCCACTCAAAAGAACCTGATTGCACACGCCCAAAATAAAATCAGCCTTTTTGCGGCTCAAGAAGGGGCAAGACTCTATGCAGGCAAAGGCAAAGTTGAAATACAGGCTCAGGGTGATGGAGCAGATTTAATTGCCCGTAAAGCTGTTCAGATTATTTCAACAGAAGACAAAATTGAAATTAGTGCTTCTAAAGAAATTGTTATCACGGCAGGTGGGTCTCAAATCAAGATTAATGGCTCGGGAATTTTCCCTGTCACTGGTGGCAAGTTTGAGGTAAAAGCTGGGCAGCATTTGTTTATGGGGGGAGGTTCATCAACACAGAACTTACCAATTTTACCTGCTTTCTCGATACCTAAGAAACAGCTTGAATTTAGAAAGGTATATGCGGATGGCGCGCCTAGTCCAAATATTCCTTATACAATTCATTTGCCTGATGGAACCACACAAAAAGGTAAAACTGATTCGAATGGGATGGCATTTTATAGTGACCAGAAAAATGGACGTGCTGTCATTGAATATGGAGAAGATCGAAACTCATTGGATTCAGCATTAGAAATGAGGTTTGAGCAAGAGATAGATAACTTATTTAAAACTGAAATTTTTGTACTCCCCTTTCCAGAAGATCAACCAGAAGAATAATTATGGATATGTTACAGACATTTAGTAGTTATCAAATACAGCTACAGAAAAGTTTTAATCAATCTGTCAGCAGTTTGCAATCCAATTTTAATCAGACAGCAACATGGATAGAGAAAGAGCTTAATGAGCTTATTGCACAGTATAGTAAGTCCTTAGACGGTGCTCAAAGTTGGGTTAAAAGTTTTATTTATGGGGAATTCAATACGGATGAGCGTCCTGTTTCTGTGATTGTCACAGAAATGCTTGCAGGTTTTGTTCCTGGAACGGTTCTTGTATTCAGTGCTCGTGATGCGGTTGCAGTCATTATGAGGATGCTAAATGACCCCAAGAAACAAGATGATATACAGGAATGGATGTTATTAGCTGTTTATCTGCTTCCGTTTGTTTTAGTTGGTGTGACTGCTACAACAGGTGCGGCAACTGGTGGAGCAGGTGGGGCTGTTTTTGGTGGTGTTGGTGCAGCTCCTGGAGCTGGTGTAGGCGGACTTATAGGTGGGGCTGTTGGTAGTGAAATAGGAAATGTAGTTAAATGTGTTGGATTATTCCTTATTAAAAAAACACCTCATTTAGCGACGATAGTCTCTAAACTAAACGGTTTTATGAAAGGAAACATTATTCAAACTCTGAAAAAGATAAAGTATTCAGATTATGCTAGCTCTGTTACTAATATTATCACGTCAATACTTAATCAATTATTAGGTTTGGTAAAACGTGTTAAGTCACTGTTAAGCTATGGAGCTAAAATTAATTGGATGGGTTTAGGGTGGGCTAAATCTATTTATGTAAGAATGGAGAGATTTGAAGCCGCTTTAGTTTCAATGATCCATAAATCAGCCATAAAAATTAAACAAGGCTTTAAAGAATTTGATGAGCATTTGCAAAACTTATTAAAGCAATCAGTTAAGTATGAACCTGCTTATGCTACTGTGGGTACAAAAGTGAAACCTGTTCCTGCACCTGCTCAAACAGTTAGGCCATCTTTCCCTCAAACCGCTCAGGCAAATGCTGCACATAGTGCAGGCACAGCTTCGAGTGCTGCAGGAAAAACTCCTGAAAATGTACATCAGCCAAAAGTTAAAGAACCTGTCACTAAAAAAATGAAGGAAACAAAGGTAAACTGTTTCAACCCTGTAAATACTGATAGTGCAAGAAAAAATGCAGCTAAAATGATTAAAGAGGATTATCCGAAAGGCAGTAAGAATTTAACAGTTGATGAATACTTAAAAAAAGAGACCGACTGGCAATTGGCGAACCAGCAAAAAGGTCTCAATGAAATGAGCGTGGATGATTATCTTGAAGGACGCAAAGCTTTTGATGATAACGGGAGAGGTGGTGGTGGGCCAGCAGCTGATGCGCGAGATAAATATGAAGAAACATTAATTAGAAAATATCAGAAAGAATATGAAAAACAAGGTGTTGGACCCAGAGAAGCGAAGAAACTAGCCTCTGGTAAATCGAGTCGTATTATGAATGAAATGGCAGCATTGCATAATCCAGACCAAATTGTAGGTGGGAAGAACAAAGTAGCATCAGATGCTATAGGTTTAAAAAATACTAACTCTTCAATTGGTAGCCAATGGAAAACGAGGGTTGAGGCATTAGATGAGGCTGCGAAAAAGGTTCCTGTAGGTGAAAGAAGTAAAACAGGTATGAATGCAAAATTGGAAAGGTGTAAAAAATGAGTGAATTTATGATGGATGAAAATTTTGAAATTTTCTATCAGGATGAGGGGTTTGGACCACCAATCTATTCAGAAACTGTTTCCGAAGAAATTATAAAAAAATATCAAGGGAAATTACCTAATCAATTACTCGAATACTGGAAAGCCTATGGTTTTTCAGGATGGGGCAATGGACTATTCTGGTTCGTAAATCCAGAGGATTATCAAGATGTTTTGGATGCTTGGTTAGAGCATGTTGAACTCCCTCCTCACGAAGAATATTTTGTGATTGCTCGAACAGCTTTTGGTGATTTAAGTGTTTGGGGGACTATACATGGGCAATGTTTTACTATTTCGCCACTTATGAATCAAATATTTCCAAGTATGGAAATTATGGAAAAAGATGAGGGTGATTTATTAATAAGAATTTTTATGTCTTCTAAAGAAAAAAGATTTATAAATATAAAAGACTATAAAAACAAACCTTTATTTGATCGAGCAGTAAAAAAATATGGGGAATTAAATAAAAATGAAATGTTTGGTTTTGAACCCGCTTTAATTTTAGGTGGTGAAGCAAAACTTGAAAATGTTCGTAAGTTACCGATTATTTCACATTTACAATTTTTAGCTTCTCTTGATACACCACGAATGATGCTCGATATCGGAAAATTTGTGGACGAACAAGGTCTAGGTAAGGATGATTAAAGCCCATTAGGGCTTTTTTTCTATTTTGTATTTTCTAAAGATCTGAATACAAAACTGAGAAAATAAGTGAAGTTATTGGAATATGAAAAAAATACCTATTACTTTTAGTTCAGGATGCGCTATTAGTAATAACAACTATTACCTTTCTGCTAGTATTGACGAATTGGACTCATGGGATACTTTTAGCAGAGTATTCATTTATCGTCATCAATCAGATACAAATTGGTCTAGTCATGATTTAGATGGCTGGAAAGTTATTTCAGTGGCTTACGCGAATTCATTAAATAATAGATCTCTAATCTCGCTTGATAAAGAGGGGAATGTAGAGATTTTTCAGCAGGCTGGTGAAGAGTACCAACAAATATGTCCTATTACTAATGAGCAGTTTATATATGGGCAATTTAATCGTTTACGTGTAATTCAAGATAGGATTTATGCTTGTGGAGATGGTGCAAAAATCTATATTTATGAAGATGAAAACTGGACAAGTATCGCCAACAACTTAGAAGAGAAACCTTTAGAAATTCCTAAAAATGATGATTTTTTTCTAAATAATGATCAAGATTTAAATTTCAAAAGAAATCTTTATGATATAAATAGTTTCGATAATAATAGTGTTTATGTATGTGGAACACAAAATGATGAAGGCTTTATTGCATTTTTTAATGGCTTAAAATGGCTCGAAGTTAATCGTATAACCCCATCTGCACTGTATGCAATAGTTCCTTGTCCTGATGGAAAAAACATTCTGGTTCTGGGTCAATATGGAACACTTTTAAGAGGTAATATTGATAATGGATTTAAGAATTTAAAAGATATAAGTATTAATTCTACATTTTATAATGCTGCTTTTTATAATAATAAAATTTATATAGCTTCTGAACAAGGGCTTTATCTGTATGAGGAGGGGAAATATTCCATAGTCTCAGAGTTAGAAGCAGTTCAAGGAGTAATATCAGTTGAAGTTAAAGAAAATATTCTTTGGGTGCTAACATATAAAAAACTTATACGCTATGACGGAAATCTTTGGGAGATAATTAGCCATCCCGATAACGATGAGTTAGATAGACAGTTATTAAAGTGTGAGGCTGGAGATGTTTGTCCATACTCTGGAGATTGGTATAGCCCAGCTAATAATATGCAGAAGAGATACTTTACCAAAGGTGAAATCATGCCTGAAATTAAAGATAATTCTTGGGGAGAGACTATTTGGTATTTAGATATGGAAAATCAATAATATTGTTAATCCTTTATGTATGAGGCCTATCCAATTGATAGGCTTTTTTATGTGAGAGAGTATTTCTAAGATGAATTAAATAATCGAATTACAACCAGATGGACAAAAAATAGATTGGCTGACTTATGGAAGTGGGCATGTCTATGGTGTGGTTTTAAATGGTGAAGATGTTGTTAGTTTTGAGCGTGATGATTTACATAGAGAGACATTACGCCACTATGCAAATGGACTTAGCCAACAACAACGTTATGATGAAGTCGGGCGCTTAACTCAGCAATTAATGTTGAATGGGCATGACAAAGGCTATCAGGCCCAAACTCAAAATAATGCTATCCAGCATACCAATCAATTGATTGAACGCTTATATCATTACGATAAAACAGGTGAGTTAACGCTCATTAAGGATACTCGTCGTGGAACCATTCACTATAAATATGATCCTGTTGGGCGTTTATTAGAGGCAACTAGTAAGCTTGGCAAAGAGACTTTTAATTTTGATCCAGCAAGTAATATTTTAGATCGCTATAACAGTACCAAAGAGCACTCCTCACAACATACTGCCACTGAAAAAGGTCTTGGTTACAACCGCTTAGTTAATAATGTCGTGCAGGAATATCTTGACCAACAATATCAATATGATGCTTTTGGACAGCTGATTCGACAAAAGTCATCACAAGGTGATTTAAATCTTGAGTGGGATGTTTTGGGACGTCTTGTTCGTAGCCGAAACAAGCAATATACGGCAGATTATCGTTATGATGCTTTAGGTCGACGTATTCAAAAAAGAAGTAAACACCACCATACAGGTCAAGAGCAGAACATTATTTATGGTTGGGATGGTGATACTTTAGCGTATGAATCTAGTGCTGATATAACTAAACACTATTTCTACGAAAAAGATAGTTTTGTGCCTCTGTTGCAAGCAGCTTATCATCACTCAATTGAGCTACATCAAACTCAAGACTGGACAGATAAACCATATAGTATTTATAAAGCCCCGCTTTGGAATACAACAAAACAAAGCCAAGGTTTTGATGATGTATGGTTCTATCATTGTGACCATTTAGGCACACCGCAGGAAATGAGTAACCAGACAGGCGCCATTGTCTGGAAAGCTCAATATAAAGCTTGGGGTGAGTGTAAGGTAGAACAGACTAAGTCAGATTTCTTTGAAAATTCAGAGATTATAAGCAATAACATCCGTTTCCAAGGTCAGTATTTTGATGGGGAAACTGGGCTTCATTACAACCGTTATCGTTATTATTCACCGTATGTAGGACGGTTTATTAATAAAGACCCGATTGGATTGTTGGGTGGATATAATCTTTATCAATATGGTCCTAGTCCTATTGGGTGGATTGATACTCTTGGTTTGGAGCGTATGCCAACTTGGATGCCGACTAAACAAGGTTATCAACGTCAGCATATCATTCCATATAGTCTCAAAGGTCATGAGGTGTTTGCTAAATCAAATATGGATATAAATTCTGCTTCAAACATGATGTATATGCCGGTATGCGAAGGAATTGATAAAAATGATAAACTGGGATTACATCGTGGGTGGACTAAAGAACATGCAGAATATAATAGACGTGTTCAGAGAAAATTAGATGCGATCCAGATGAAATCAAGAGGTCAAAATTGGGATTATAGAGATTACCAAAGAGAAGTTCAAAAGTTACAGCAAGAGCTTAGAATAGGAACACAAACAGGAAAGTACACTTGTGCTTTACCATTGAAAAGAAAGTAAGATGAGGAATTATTTGTGAATTTTTATACAATTTATCCCTCTGAGTATATTGATAGAGATTTTTATTTTGATTTGAAAGGGAAGCAAGAAATTGTCATTGATTATTTTAAATTTGACTTAAGTAATCAATTTTTAAAAAATCCTAGAGTAAATTTAGATTATGATAATATTTTTTCTGATCAATTAAATGAGATATTAGAGACTGATTTTTATTATTCATCTTCTGGAATTTTACTATTTTCAAAAAGATTTTTTAATGAAATGAAAGAAATTCTTGAAGATGAGTGTGATTTCTATAAGTGCTATGTGAGGAATGAAGAGGTAGATATTTATGCTATGTATATTAAGAGAAAAAACAATTTATTAGATGAGGATGATTTCATAAAAAAAGATCTTGTAACAGATGACTTTTTTATTGCTAGAGATACGGATAAACCTTATATCTATGTAGTAAGTCAAAAATTTGTGGATATTATTAATAAATTTAAATTAAAAATGAATTTCTTAGAATACTAAAATATTAACAACTTTTAAAAGTGAATTAATAGCGTAAGTTGTTAATTCATTTTTTATATTTATCACGGATAGCATTCTCATTCATTCGTGTATTCATATGGTTAAGTTTTTCTTTACAAAATAGACAGATGTTTCTGTATTTTATAAAATAATGCCAATCCTGACAAAGTTTTCATAAAAAAGATGTTATCTCATATACATAGAATTATAGAAGATTTGGGTATCAGTTCGCAAAAACGCGTGCTTCATGTTCAGTTTTCTAATCCATCGTTGAATACTCAAGTCTTTTTACAAAGCATTGAAGGGCAGCATCAGCTAAATGAAGGACTGACTGCTGAGTTATTTTGTCTTTCTACTAATGCCCATATTTCATTAAAACAATTTATTGGTTGTCAGGTTGCAGTCAATCAAGTAACTGATCATGGACAATTATTTAGAACCACAGGAATTATTACAGAAGCCAGTCAGGGGCAGAGTGATGGTTCATTAACATTGTATAAACTGAGATTACAAGACCCGACCGTGCTATGGCATAAACGCCGCAATAGCCGTGTGTTTATGAATAAGAGTGTACGGGACATTACTGAAATTCTATTTACTGAGTGGCAGAACAAAAGCCCGTTGTTTGCTTCTGCCTTAACTTTAGATTTAAAAGGTCTAACCGAAGATTACGATGTTCGACCTTTTGTTATGCAAAGTAACGAAACAGATTATGAGTTTTTAACCCGACTTTGGCGTAGTGAAGGCATTAACTGGTTAATTGATGAAGCTCAGTTGTTTGTCACTAATAGCTCGGATGAAATTCAATCACAAAAGTTACGTTTAATTGATAATAATGAATCATATTTAGTATTAGACCGAAGAAATATCCGTTATCACCGCAGTAGTGCTGTTGAACAACAAGACAGTATGACGAGCCTTGTGCCAACTCGAAGCTTACAATCTACAGCCGTGCATGTGCAACGCTGGCAGGCGGATGCTTTAAGTCAAGAAGAAGGCATGGGCAGTGTTCAGTCAAAGCATAGTCATAGTGCTAATCAGGATAACGCGAGTTTAAGTCTAGAACATGCATGGCATGTCAGTCCTGCTTGGATACAAGATTTAAAAGGTGAAGATCAAGCCACTGCATCGGGTCATCAGCAGTTAGAAAAACTCAATCAAAATTTATCTGATTATTATGCGTCTCAATCAAAATATTTTCGTGCGCAAACTACAGTACGTGACGCGCAAGTCGGTTATTGGTTTGAACTGAATGAACATCCTGAAATAGATACGCATAGTGGGACAGACAAAGAGTTTCTGATTATTGGCAAAAGCTTCTATCTGCAAAACAATTTGCCTAAAGATTTGCAAAAACAAATCAATCAACTTGTTAGTCAAAGCCAATGGCAAAAATGTCAATCTGAGTTAAATGACCAGACTGAGCGTCAGGGTAATGAGCTCATCTTGTCACGCAGAAATATTAAAACTGTTCCTGAGTATGATCCATTAGGGCACCGACCAGCAGCTTACCCACAGCGCGCTAGAGTGGTGGGACTAGAGGGTGAAAGTATTCATGTCGACCAGTGGGGTCGTATTAAAGTCCGCTTCCTATTTACCCGAACTGACGACCATAGTCACGACGGTGGAGCAGGAAGTAACGACAATGATACCGACTCAGCTTGGGTAGATGTACTCACCCCATGGGCTGGTGAGGGTTATGGGGCACGTTTCTTGCCACGTGTCGGTGAGATTGTAGTGATCGACTTCTTTGACGGCAACATTGACCGTCCATTTGTGGTGGGGCGTATTCATGAAGCCGAACGTCACCCAACGCAATTCGACCAAAAAGGCCAACTACCCGACACTAAAAAGCTCAGTGGCATCCGCTCCGAAGAAGTCGACGGCAAAGGCTTTAACCAGCTACGCTTTGATGATACCACAGGGCAAATCAGTGCCCAGCTACAAAGTAGCCATGCGGCCAGTCAGCTCAACTTGGGTAACTTAAGCCATCCAAAAGATAAGGCGGAGAGTGAAGGTCGTGGTGAAGGTTTCGAACTCAGAACAGACCAATGGGGTGCAGTACGAGCAGGCAGTGGTTTACTCCTTAGTACCCACAAGCAGGATCAAGCTCAAGATGTACACCTAGATGCAAATGAAGCAAAACAACAAATAGAAGGTGGCCTCAACAATGCCAAGGCACTCAGCGAAGTTGCTAAAAACCAGCAAACTGATCCATTAGATATGCTTGAGAATATTCAGACTTTCTTAGAAGTTCTCAAACAAGAAGATCCTAAAAAAGCTGCTGAGTTTCAATCAGCAGTGATGGTGTTAGCATCTCCAAAAAGTATTGCTGTAAGTAGTAATGAAGATATATACCTTAGTGCAAATGGACAGCTCACTCAAAGTGCTGGTGACAGTATTAATCTCAGTACACAAAAAAATATAGTGGGTCATGCGAGTCAAAAAATAAGTCTGTTTGCCGCGCAAGAAGGTGCTCGGATTTTTGCTGGTCAAGGTAAAGTTGAAATTCAGGCACAAGGTGATGCCTTAGATGTCATTGCTCGAAAGGGCGTACAGATTACGTCAACCGAAGACACGGTTTTTATTACTAGTCCAACTGAAATTAATCTGACTGCAAATGGGTCTCAAGTAAAGCTAAATGGTTCAGGTATTTTCCCTGTTACGGGCGGTAAGCTTGAGGTGAAAGCAGGGCAGCATTTGTTTATGGGGGGAGCCAAGGTGGCAGCGAAAAACCCAGAATTGGCAATGTTGCCAGATTACCATTTAACTTATATAGCCAAAGATATAACTGGAAATCCATTGAAAAGTAAAAAATATTTAATGATTTTACCGAATGGGGAAATGGTCAGTGGTGTGACAGATGGTCAAGGTAAAACACAGAAGATCACAACCAAGGGCCCTCAGCAAATCCAAATTAGTTTAGAAGATCACGTTCACGATGGTTTTGTAACTTTTGAAGAAGAATAAATGATGAATAAGATTAAATTAAAACTATTTATTAATGTATTGCCTGATAATGATACGATTGTTTGCCATGGAATGGATTATTCTGTAACTGAAAAGGGAAAACGGCCAGGACAGGTAAATAAACTTGCGATAGCTATTGGGAGTGCAAAGAATCCTAAACCTCTTGTGCAGCCGTTGGATTTTAACTCCATTTATAAAAATAAACCTATTCCAGCTCAGACGATCGCCCAAAATATGGCGAGATATAAAGATGTACATGAAGGTCCAAGCTTGAGTCAGAACCGAGAAGCTAAAACTGACATGAAAGGTTTTACTAAAGAAATGCATCTGCCAGCTGGTGAGTATGATCTTTGGATTAAAAGAACGGATTCAGAGTGGGAGAAAGCCATTAATATTAATGGTAGTTCAGGTCTCCATATAAAAGAAGAAAAGCAAGGAATCACTACTATAGAATATCAAATCAAACAATATTATCGCTATAAAATAGAAGGATTTAGGGGGACTAAACTATCTGATAATATTCCATTTGAAACTTTTACTTTTGACAAAGAGGGTAAGGAAAAGAAAATTAGTTTACCTAATGTAAAAATGAGTGTTGTAGATAAGAATGGTTTTACTCCACCTTTATATTCGCCAAAAGGTGAAGTTATATTCGTAAAATTTAAATTCGTAAATATGTCTGCTCAACCAGATAAAAAAGACATACAGCATTTTGCAACTATGAGTAAAAAGAATTATGTCACTGTACAGTTGAAGTCTGTTGCGAAGATAACAAAGCAAGATAAGAATACGACAGTAACTTTGCAGGGCAATGGAAAACCTCCTGTTATTTTAAATATGCATAGAGAGGAAATGATAGTTCTTTCAGCAGAGGATTACGCTGAGTTTGAAAAGGAAAGTTCGAAACTAGACAAATTATTTGGAAACTCTTTTGATGCTAAAAATAAATTAGCAGAAGCAATAAAATCTGGTAGTGTTTCTAATGTTAAAAAAGCAGAAGAAGAAATAAAAGAAGCAGAGAAAAAGATCGAAGAGGAGTTAAATAAAAACTTTAAAAAAGCGGCTGATCTAACAGAAGTCATTACATTTGAAGCGCGTCAAAAGAAAAATCCAAATGGTAACACGCAAGAGTTTGATTTTAGACGTCGATATCTGCGTACCGACCGATATATGCAGTTACAACAAAAGAAAAAAAACAAAGAGAGCTTTAAGGTAACGGTTTTAGGGACAGAGTTAAAGAAACTTAAAGATATAAAACAAGACTTTAAGAAAATTAACCAAGAGACTATCCATAATGAATTTAAAAAAGTTAGTTTAGATCTTGCAAAATATTCCAAGCAAACTGGAACAAAGGTTTGGGATTTCTCTGCTTTTAGTGCAGGTTTTGTTGAACAAATTAAACTTTCAGATAGTTTAACGGTAGATATTCAATCTCAATGGTTAAGATGTGTTGGTGGTGCTGGTTTCTCATCAAGTGCGAGTTGGAAACCTGAAAGTGGAGAAGTGAATGCTAAGGCAAATGTGAATGCCCAAGGTAAGCTGGTTTTGTTTGAGGGGAAAGCAAAAACTACCTATGTTATTCCATGTGATAAAGGTTGGATGTTGAACTTTGATGACATTGATCTAGGGGCATTCCGGTTTATTGTTGGCATGGAGCTCTATGGTTTTGCTGGTGCAAAAGTGGCCGCAGGAATTGGTTTAGAGATCAGCTACAGTAAAGATGGTCAACAGCAATTAGCTGCCAATGGTAGGCGAAACCGAAATCCTTCACTTGCCAATAATATGGGGGAAAGCCGCCCAAGATTTGTACCAATGGATCGTGATGAAACCATCATTCCTGGTAGTGGTGCAAGTTCTGAGGGGCAAATTGAGGCATTTGCTGGCGCTGAGGCAGGTATCAAACCATCGGGTGAATTTCAATGGCTTTCACCGGAAGCTAAAGATTTCAAGGCTTTGGCGAGTTTGGCATTGGATTTTGCTGCTAGTGCTGGATTGGGAGCGGGAGTTAATTTTAAACTATTTTATTGGGCACAAGAAAATCAATTCCGTTTTAGGGCTAAAGCAGCCTTATGTGTTGGTTTGGGGGCAAAAGGTGCATTAGATTTCGTTATTGATTTTAGTCAGGTGCTTGAAGTGTTGAAATGGGTGCACTACCAGCTTATACGCGCTCAATTCACAATATTAGGTTTTATTGCGGAAGATGCTTTTAGAAATTTAAGTCAATTGGCTGTAATTGCTCTGGGTAATGACTCTATAACTGCTAAAACTCTCAATGACATTGCTGAGGAGTTTGATAATTTTAATGGTAAGTATTCCGATGCGAAAAATTCAGTTGATTTAGCCAATAAAATTAAAAGACAACCGGAGTGGCTAAAACAAGCAACCCCTGAAGCCAAGGGAATGCTAATCTACCAAATGACTAGACACAATAAAGTTACTCATTTAGCTGACTACCCGACATCTTTAACGTCTCCATATTTACCTAGTCATAAGCAAGCTGTTATTGCAATTTTTGAAACTATTACAACAGAAAATGAATGGTTAAATGTTCTCCAAAGAATGTCTTTTGATGGTTCAAAATCAACTAATAGTATTAAAAAATTAGAAAAACAACTCTTGGTTTTTTTACATGATGGTGTTTGGTCTCAGGTCTCAGATATTGTAAAAGAATATGCTTTTAATTCAGATACAGTTGGACGTGGAAGTGAATATGTAGAGCAATATGAAAAATTACGCTCAAAAGTTGTAAAAACAATTCCTTTACATGAAAAAGCACCAATGAATAATCCAAGGGAGTTGAAAAAGTTAAGAGAGAAAATGGCTGAAGACCCAAGTATTGTTAATGCGGATACTTTAGTTGCTTTAAATACGGAAGCTGTACCATCGCTTGAAGTCGATGGTACTGATGCAGAATTGTTTATTGCAGCAAATTATCAACAAAACTCTGATGGTTCATATATGGCTTAAAGTTATTTAATCGGTTGCTGGATATTGGCAACACAACGAACGGAATATAAGCGATACTTTGATTTACTTTCATCATTTGGAATAGGTAAGGCTTTACTTCTAGCTATATTAAAACCATCAGCCATCATTAAGTTATCGGCTCCCATTGCTAGAGTACCTCGTAAAACCTTTTCAGTACCTGTTTTTGGTCCTATTGGGTTATTGCTAGGTGAGTGTTTGTAATAATCTTTATCGTACCAATCATTCATCCATTCATAATTATTAGTAACAAGATCATAAAAACCTAAAGGGTTTGGTGGTGTTTGACCTATAACCGGAATATTCGCGACAGTTTGTAAGTCATGTAAATGTCTGTAGTTATCATATTGATCTAATCCCCATAGGTTTTTCTTTGGTTCTACTTTACCTGTATTTGTTGCAAATAAAGTATATTGTCCTTTATTTCGGGCTACATATTCCCATTGCGCTTCAGTAGGTAAGTCCATCGGTGTACCTACTTGTTGCCCAAGCCACTGACAGTATTCTTTGGCTTGTTGCCAAGCCATACCAGTTGCTACTTCGTGAGCAATATTTGAACCATAACGTTTATTATCCGTACTCGCAGCTTGTCCAGTAGCTTCAGTAAAAGTATTAAAGTCCTCTAAGGTGGTCTTATAAGCATTCATATTAAAACTACTCAGTGTAACTTTATGAAGTGTTTTATTATCGGCCCCTGGAGAGAATGGTTGGTTACTAGGTTTTTCAGTATTACCCTTCGGGTTCTTCACTGCCATACTGTTTGGAACCATTTTTTCTAATTCTGGAGTTACTAGTCCAAAGTCACCCATTAGGTAGCTACCACCTTCAACAAAGATCATATTCTTTTTGGTTTTCTCAACCAATTTCTGAATTTTTTGTTGAAGTTCTGGTGAGGGCTTTGATGACTTATGATTTGTTTCAGTAGATTTAGCACAAGCGCTTAAAGCAAAACTTGAAAATAAAACAACAGCTATATTCCGTTTCATCATTTTTTAGGAAATCATTAGGTTGAATATTGATGAAACTATTTTAGTGAGAGACTTGAAAGATATAAAGAGCGGTTTTGTTATTCAACTTAGCGAATAATCATTATAGTTTATGAAGAATCAAAATGAACTCAGATACTTTATAAGTGAAAATAGATTAGATGCTCTTTGGGGAGAGAAATCAGGTATGAACCAATTGGATAGTTAAAAGAGAGATTTATAATTCCTAATGATATATTTACAAAAAACAAACTTAAATTTTTTATTCTATTTTTTTGATAATTTGTCTAAAAGCATGCTTAGGGCAGGGTGTGGCACTTTTTAACCTTTAACCAGAAAATTGAATTTATATAAATAAGCATAATAGATAGACAGATTAGTCTTGACAAGTTTTATGTTTTTTGCACTTTAATTTTTACTTTACGTTTTGATGATGTGTTCATAACCAAATAGAAATATCTTCTGGTTAATATAAACTTAAATATTGTTAAGCAAATGTTTCATAAAAACTAAATGAATGATATTTATGATAATTTATTAATTAGTTTTAATTTTTAATTAATATATAAAAATCAACAACTTATTTTTAATTACAAAAAATAACAATATTATATTTTTATAAGAATAACTTTATTAAGCTATATTTTATAACCATCTTAACTATTTACTTTTAGTTTAAGTTGATATGATTTTTATATAAAATATGTTTGTTTATATGATAAACTGCGCGTAAATTTTTTGAATATAAGGTTTTTAGACTGATTTTTTAATGTTTTATCAATATTAACTTTTCAGTAAAGCCTTGAATAAATAAGAAAACAGAGGAATGAAAGTTGTGTTGAAACGAAGTATTTTGATACTTTCTCTGACTGGAAACATTATCGGTCTATCAGGTGCTCATGCAGCAGAACTTGAGCCTGTAAAACTTAAAAAAAGTTGTATTAAAAAAAATCCTTTAGCAGAAGGTCAGAATGACCCTGAGCTATTGAATATTTTTAAACAAGTTTGTGATAGTGATAATACGACTCAAAAAAATGATTTATTAGCTAAAGCAGCTATGCGCTTTTATCAAACCAATCAACCAGTTAAAGCATTAAATTTGGCAAGTCAATTGCAAAGTCAAAATATACGCGGTTCATTAATAACAGATGTTTTATTTTTATCTGGTGTAAGCATTGCAAATAACTCTTTGCAGCAAATGCGAAGTCAGGAAATGCGTTATTTAAGCAATGATGTAACTTATCCACCCGCTAAACAATTAATTGAAAATATCCATACTTCAATGCCTGCGCCAGATACTTCAAATGTTAAGGCGGCTACAGAAGGTGGCTCAGTTGATAATGAAAGAAGAAGTTATAGAAAACAAACTGTAACCCGCAACAGAGTTACAGCTTCCAGAGCAGCAACAAAACGAGTAGCAACTCCAGCAAAAGCAACTGCGGTTAAACCAAAAACTGCCCCTGTAGCCAATGTTAATAAATCAAAAAGTTCGCCTTTTGACCCTTTAATTAAATAATCAGGAATAGAATCTTATGGCTAAGAGAGAAAGCGTACAAAAGAAGCTTCAGCGAATTCGACCTCCACGTGTTCAGCTTACATATGATGTCGAAATTGGTGATGCAAAAGAAGCGAAGGAACTACCATTTGTTGTTGGTGTGATGGGTGATTTTTCGGCAGCTTCTGAGCTTGAACGTACAAAATTAAAAGATAAAAAATTCATTAATGTCGATTTAGATAATATTGATGAAGTTATGGAGTCATTGTCTCCAAGAGCTGCTTTTCAAGTAGATAATACGCTGACTGAAGAGGGTGGAAGAATTGCAGTTGATTTAACATTTAAGTCAATGGAAGATTTTCGCCCAGAAAATGTTGTTCAACAGGTTGACCCATTAAAGAAACTTGTTGAAGCACGTGAGCGTTTAACAGATTTAAGAAATAAGATTTCTAACAGTGAGCGTTTAGAAGACTTACTTGATGAAGTGCTTAAGAGTACTGATCAAATCCGTAAATTAAGTGCGGAGGCTGATCATGAATAATGCTCAATCGGCAGCAATGCCTCTTGCTGAAAATGAACAAGTTAATCTTCTAGACTCGATTGTTGAAGAGAGTCGTATTGCTCGAAATGAAGAAGAACATTCGCGTGCAAAAAGCTTAATAGGTGAACTTGCCAAAGAAGTAATGGCAGGCACAATTACAGTTTCTGAAAATATGACTTTATCAATCGATAAGCGTATTGCGGAAATTGATGCACTGATTTCAAATCAATTAAGTCAGATCATGCACAATGAGCAATTCCAAAAGATTGAGTCAACTTGGCGTGGTCTTTACTACTTCTGTCAAGAAACACCTTCTAATCCCCTCATTAAAATTCGTATGTTGAATACGACTAAAAAAGAGCTGGTTAAAGATTTTCAAGGTGCTACAGACTTTGATCAAAGTACTTTGTTCAAAAAAATCTATGAAGAAGAATATGGATCTTTTGGTGGTGCACCATATTCAGCACTGATTGGTGATTTTGAATTTGACCGTACACCTTCTGATATGTATTTGCTTGAGCAAATCTCTCATGTTGCTGCAGCGGCACATGCACCGTTTATTTCGGCGGCTAGTCCAAGCATTCTTGGTCTTGAATCATTTACAGATATTGACCGCCCTAGAGATGTGTCGAAAATCTTTGAAACAGCTGAATATGTTCAATGGCGTTCATTCCGTGACAGTGAAGATGCTCGTTATGTCGCTTTAACCTTGCCGCATGTGCTTGGTCGTCTTCCTTATCATCCAAAGGAAGGAACTGCTACAGAAGGGTTTAATTTTGCTGAAGATGTTTCGGGTGCAAACCATAACGAATATTTGTGGATGAATGCTGCTTATGCTTTCGGTACTCGTTTAACAAATGCATTTGATATGCATGGTTGGTGTGCTGCAATTCGTGGTGTTGAAGGCGGTGGTTTAGTAGAAGGCTTACCTGTTCATACGTTTAAAACACAAGATGGCGAAGTGGTATTCAAGTGCCCAACAGAAATTGCGATTACTGATCGCCGTGAAAAAGAATTAAGCGATTTGGGCTTTATTCCTTTAGTGCATTGTAAGAATACCGATTACGCTGCTTTCTTTGGCGCGCAATCAACTCAAAAACCTAAAAAATATGACAATGATACAGCAAATGCTAACTCTGCTTTATCAAGTCAAATTCAGTACATCATGGCCGTTTCACGTATTGCTCATTATTTAAAAGCAATGATGAGAGACAAAGTGGGTAGCTTTGCTTCTGCTGGAAATGTTGAAGCATTCTTAAATGAGTGGTTGTCACAGTATGTATTACTTGATGATGGCGCTTCTCAAGAAGCGAAAGCTCAATACCCTCTGCGCGAAGCGTCTGTAAAAGTTGTAGAAGATCCTGCTCAACCAGGTCACTACAAATCTGTGGTTTTCTTGCGACCACACTTCCAGCTGGATGAGTTGTCAGTTTCTTTGCGACTTGTTACTGAGTTACCTCAGTCCTCAAATTAATAAAGGTCAGCGAAAGAATAACTTTAAATTACAAATAGGAAAGTTCTAAATGAAAGATATATACGTTGAGTTTCGCGGTAAATATAAAGTTGATGGCGAGTCTCGTGACTCTGAGCACAAAGGCTGGTTAGAAGTTAACTCTTGGTCTCACAACATTCGTCAACCTAAATCTGCTACTTCAAGTAGTGTTGGTGGCCATACTGCTGAACGTGTTGAACATTCAGATATGCTTTTTATTAAAGACTTAGATGCAACTAGCCCGAAATTATGGGAAGCATGTTCAGCTGGTTATACATTTGATGAAGTACAAATTGATTTTTATCGTGCAAATGGCGATAAACGTATCAAGTACTTACAAATTAAATTGAAGCATGTTCTAGTTTCTAGTGTAACTCCAACTGTTAACGAAGAAGGTGTTCCAACTGAAGCGTTTGGTTTGAAATACGCAGCTGTTGAGTGGACTTATAACCAACAAGATATTAACGGTACTGCTAAAGGTGCTGTTACTAAGAAATGGTCACTTTCTAATAATACTGCTTCTTACGCAGCATAATTATCTAAGTGAATATTTGGTGGAGGCTGACATAAAGTTAGCCTCTGCTGTCTTTAAGCATGCTTGTTGTGAACTCGAATGAATTTAGATCGGCTTTATCCATACGGATTTCGTTCAACTTTGTTTGATCGCTTAATTCCTGAAAGTGAAGATTATGCAAAGGGTCTTTCTATTCAGCAGTTAAGAGAATCGGTAGCAAAAGATTTAGAAGACTTGCTGAATAGTCGAGTCGCTAAATTGGATCATGTGGTCGATGATTATCCGCTAGTTAAAAAATCTATACTTCAGTTCGGGATTATTGATTTTGTGGGGCTTTCTACAGCCAATCCGCTAGATCGAGACAAGATTTGCCAATCCATTGAACAATCAATAGCAGCTCATGAACCTAGATTAAGACAAATACGGGTAGAGATGTTGTTGGATGGACATAATATGGGGGCACTATGTTTAAGTATTCAGGCTTATCTAAATATTCATCCACTGTATGAACCTGTCGTTTTTGATGCATTGCTAAAACCGACAACGCAGCAATATGTAATTTCAGCGAGAACCTAAGCGTAGTGGGTGTGTTGTGATAGAAGAGCTTTTACCGTTTTACGAAAAACAACTACAAGAATTTGGTCAGCAATCTCGTGAATTTTCACAAAAATATCCGAAAATTGCTCAGCGCTTATCTTTAAATCAAGAGCAGATTGATGACCCGCATATTGAGCGTCTTATACAGGCGTTTTCATTAATTGCTGCCCGCATTGATAAAAAGCTTGCTGATAGCTATGACGTATTTACGCGCTCTCTATTTGAGGTGATGTTCCCTCAATACTTACGTCACTTTCCTGCTTGTTCGGTGGTAAGTTTCGAAGATATAAATAAGATAAAGCAGCTCACAGAAGCGCATATTGTTCCTGCACATACCATCTTAAAGTCGCGTAGTTTTAAAGGGGTTCAGTGTGAGTTTAATACTACACAAGAAGTCAAATTACTCCCGATAAGTTTGCAAGCGCTAGAGTTTAAAAGCACACCTAGTACACATATGCATTTAAGTCAAAATGCGACTTTAAATTTTAAATTCGAAATTTTTAACAATGCTCATCTATGTTTAAAAGATGAAAAACTACCTATTTATTTAGATGCAATTTCTAATTTTCCACTTCAAGTACTAGACAGTATTTTTAAGAAGGGGACAACTTTTGCTATTAAAATAGGGCAGAAAGTTGTTGAGCTGAATAAAAATCCATTTGAATTAACTGGCTTTACAGAGCAAGAAAGTCTATTGCCTCTTGATCAGCATACTCATCATGCCTATCGATTACTGATGGAATATTTTTGTTTTCCTGAAAAATTTAATTATCTAAAACTCGATTTAAGTTTTTTAAAGCTTCTATCTTTAGAAGAGAGTAGTTTTGAGGTGCTTATACATTTTAAATTAAATTTAAATGATCAAGCTGTAGTCCGAAATTATTCTGAATTAAATGTCGCTAACTTTAAATTGTTTACTACACCCGTCATTAATTTATTTGAAAAATACGCTGAACCTCAAAAAATTGTACACAAGCAATTAGAATACCCACTGATTACAGACGCACATCATCCTGAGTTTTATCAAGTCTATTCAATCACTGAAATGAATATGGTGCGTGAAAAAACTAGTCACGAAGAAAGCTATGTTCCTGTGCTACCTTTTTTCGCGATGAGTCACTACCATACTGATAAGGCTCGTTTTTTCTATTCAGTGAACTATCAAAAACTACAGCCCAATTTCGTCGAAATGGGATATTCAATTATTTCTAAAAATTTAAATCCTTCTTCAACACGTTCGGATTTTATTAGCACAAAATTATTGTGCTCAAATCGTGACTTACCACATGAAGCATTGGGGCAGTCTAATAATATATTGAACCTGAATGATAGTAGTTTGGCTCGCCGTGCCATTGTTTTAAAAAGACCTACAAAACCATATCAATTTGGTCAAAGCCAGAGTGAGCAGTGGCGTGTTATTTCACATCTTTCATTAAATAGTTTAGCTTTAATGAAAGGTGATGCGGTATCCCATATTAAAGAGTTACTTGCGTTATACAATTTACCATTATCAAAAGAAAATTATTTAATTATTGAATCAATTAAGCATCTTGAATTTTCACTTACTCACAAACTTGTAGATGGAAAGCCATTTCCAATGTTTGTAAGGGGTGTGAAGGCTGAATTGCAAATTGATTCATCAGTATTTAGAGGGCATAGCCTATACATTTTTAGCCAATTGTTAAGTCGTGTTTTTAATTTAAAGGTTCAAATTAATAGTTTCGTTGATTTGGTCGTTAAGGATTATTCATCTCAGCAGGAGTTATACCAATGCAGTCAGAACGTTGGTGGCAAGACTCTTCTATAACAGCTGAGCTCTTTACAAAGCCAAAGTCTTTTGAATTTATCCAAGCAACACGGCTATTAAGACACGATTCAAGTCGCACAGTTGGTACATCTTGGGGTGATCATTTTAAGTTTGAGACATCCTTTAATTTAAATTTTCCTGCTACAGAAATTGAAAATTTAGAATTAACGGACGAGCGGATTTATATCACGAATTTAATTGTTGGTCTTACGGGCATACAAGGCGCTCTGCCTTATACATATACGAATAAGATTAAGCAGGCCCCGCGTCAGCAAAGAGCTGAAACTAAAGAGTTTCTGAGCTTATTTAACCATAAGCTTACTGCTCAATATGTAGAGTCGAGCATTACCTATAATTTGCCGATTCGATATGAGATCGAGCATAAAAATGATTATCTCGATATTTTGCATGCATTAAATGGCTATGTACGATCACAACATCAGCAAACAGAGCTTGATGACTATTTTGCAGAGTTTTCAGGATTAATGCAGGGCCAGAACAATACAGTTCATGCATTAAAAACGATGTTGTCTTGTATTTTTAAACATGAAATTACGATTAAAGAATTTATACAAGAATCTTTTAAGTTAGCGAGTGACCAGTTAACGACTTTAGGTGGAGCTCAGCCGAGTCTACTTGGTGTTAATACCTTTTGTGGTGAAACTATTCAGCAAATTGATGGGAAAATTGAAATTCAAATTGGGCCATTAAAGCGTCAGCAATATCTCAGTTTCTTACCAAATCAAGAGTTAAGTTTAAAGCTTAAAAAAATTGTAGAAACTTGGTGTAGTCCAACTTTATCAATAGATCTTCGACTCGTACTGGATGAGTCAGAAATACAACCTATTTGTCTAACCCATCATAATCAAAATGGTTTGGGGCAAGGTTCTTTTCTTATATCACAACAACCTAAAGTGCATAGTCATGAAACTTGCTATAGCCTTATTGGAGAGAAAATATGATTAAAAAAATATTACTCTCATTTATTGCTATTTTTACAGTGGTTAGTGGAATTATTATTTTCTACTGGCGTGACGTTCAATATAGCCCTGATAAAGGAGATTTTTTCCTTTATTTCTTGATGCTACCAGCAGTTATTACCTTGGTGATCTTATCGCCTTGGTTAATTTATAGCGCTTATAAAAATTATAAAGAAAAGAAAGAACAAGCTATAAATCAAGATAAAGATGATGCTAGTCAAAAACAAAATGTAGTAACAGATGCACCACTGGAACAGTTAGATTTTAATATTTATTCTTCTTTTGCTCTCCATGCACTTGGTGAAAATGAAAGCATTATTGCGGAGCTACAAAACTTTAAAAGTCCAGAGCTGGATGATCAACTGTTAAATTCTTATGGATTGCCTCTTTTATCTTATCGTATTAAAGATTTGGATGAAGATAATCATGAGGAGAGCGAGTACGCATCTCCACGACAAGTTCGTATGATGTTATTAATAAAACAGCAATTAGAACAAAATATAGAAAACTTATATCTTCTTGCAGAGCATTTAAAACGTTCGACTTTATTTTATGAGTCACAACAAGCCCGTGAATATCATATGCATCCGGCATGGGTTGATCCCGAGTCTGAATATGATGATGTTCAAATGCCGATAGTAGAAGTTTATCGTTTAAATCGCTTAAATCTACATATCCTTCTTTCGGAGGATTTATTACATATCTGGAATGATGAACAAAGTAATGAATTAATTTTAGAGTTTTTTGCTGAGATCGGCATTCCTGCTCAAAAGATCCATATTGAATATCATTTTTTTGGAGAGCAACTGGCTTACCAAGAACTGATACACCTATTAAAGGGTATTCATAAAAGGGAGCATGAGATGTTCTTTTTGCTCGTCGCCGATTCCGAAATTGATCAGGATCTAGTCGATGAAAAGTCTTGGATGATTAAAGATTATATTCCTGCTGAATTTGCAGCAAGCTGTTTACTTGCTGATCCTTTAGTAAAAATTCAAAAATTAGAACCTACAAAAAATCTAAAAGTTGTTGTAGGCCAACAAGATACGGCAAAGCTTTTTACTAATTTTGAATTTCATGATTTACCTCAGCATGAAGGTGAGGAACCTTATGTACTGATACTATCAGATCAGACGGATATAAAAGTTTCGAAGAAATTGCAGCAACACTTTCTTCAAACACCTGTAGAACCCCATCACTATATTTATGTGAAATCTTCATTAGGGCATACCCAACATTTGGCTGATATTTATGGCTTTATGCTGAGCATGCATTTCCCTGAACATATCATTCCTTTTGTCTTTGGTGAAAATACAGTGTCAGCACATACATTTGTGCAAAGTGTCACTGAAAATTCAGAAGATGATGTGATGGTGTTGAATAACTAATTTAAACTTTGGACTTAGAACGAGAATAGAATGCATACAATTTTAGGCTACTTGTGGCAGTACATCACGAATCCTAAAGCAATTATCGCCTTGTCATTGTTCGTGGCATTGATGTCTTCATATACTTCAATTCCTCGTCATATATTCTGGGCTTTAGCAACTGCCTATGCTTTGGGTCTTATTGTTTATGGTATCTATTGGCTTATTCAACGAAGAAAGCATGCTGCTCAAGGTGAAGAGTTAGCTGAGGCAATTGAAAAAGATAACCAAGCTGAATATGGCAAAAATAAAGATAAAGAAGAGCTTCAGCTTGTTAGTCAACAAATGAAAGAATCAATTCAACTGATTCGTAAATCTAAGTTGGGTGATAAAAAAGGGAATGCTGCACTATATGAGCTTCCTTGGTATATGGTTATTGGTAACCCAGCTGCAGGTAAAAGTTCAGCTATTTATAATTCTGGTTTAAAGTTTCCTTTCGAAGAAACACATCAAAAAATGGTATCTGCTGGTTTAAGCGGTACTCGAAATTGTGACTGGTTTTTCTCTACAGAAGGTATTTTGCTCGATACAGCGGGCCGTTATTCTGTTTATAGTGAAGACCATTCTGAGTGGTTAGGTTTCTTAAATATTTTAAAAAAGAACCGCTCTAAAGCTCCAGTTAATGGTTTGATTTTAATTGTTAGTATTGCTGAGCTCATTAGTCAAAGTCCTGAAAACTCATTAAAGCTTGCTAAAAATTTACGTGCTCGTATTCAAGATCTAACTGAACGTCTAGAAGTAGTTGTACCTGTTTATTTAGTCTTTTCAAAGATGGACTTGATTGCAGGTTTTACCGAGTTTTTTGAATTTTACGAAGCTCAAGAATATAACCAAGCTTGGGGAGCAACGCTTCCATATGAGCAGAGTTCTTCTCATAACGCGGTAGATTTGTTCGAAAAACATTACACCATTCTTTATGATGGTCTAAAAGGGGTAAGTTCGACTCATTTGAGTCGCCGTCATTCGCAAAATATCTCACCAAGTGTAATGACCTTCCCATTAGAATTTAAAACATTAAAACCCGCTTTAAAAAGCTTTATCGGTACACTTTTTGAAGATAATCCATATCAATTTCAACCTGTTTTCCGTGGGTTTTACTTCACCAGTGCTTTACAGGAAGGTGTGATTGAAAGTCCAATGACGGAGCAAATTGCACAAGAATTCCAGCTCACACAGGTTGCTCAAAGTGATTCAAAAGATCATTCAAAAATTACTCCTAACCATGGCTATTTCTTAAATGGCCTATTTTCAGACGTTATTTTAAAAGATAAAGACCTTGTTAAGCAGCACGTAAATACGGGTAGAAAACGTCAGCGTTATATTGCATTTATTGGTGCTTTGGCGGGCGTTTCAATTATTCTTGGCGTATGGGTTTGGTCTTATCGTAATAACCAACAATTAATTGGTGAAGTTCAAGCTGATTTAAATAAGGTTGTTCAATTAGAAAGAGCTTCTGGTCAGCAACTGTCTACCCAATTAGAAGCTTTACTTATTCTTCAAAGACGTCTACAGCAGTTGGATGAGTTTGATGAAAATAGACCGCTTAAGTTTAGTTTTGGTTTATATCAGGGCAATGAGCTTCGTGAAAAGCTAAAAGCCGAATATTTAAAAGGTGTTAAGCAAATTGTATTAACACCGACACAGCAAAACATTGCTCAATATTTGCAACGTGTAAAAAATAATGAAGCAACATTAAAAGCGAATCATACGAATGTTGAAATCAAGCAAACTGCTCAGTCTCAACAATATTTAGAACCTTCAGATACAAATCCTCAAGATGCTTATAATGCATTAAAAGCGTATTTAATGATGAGTAATCCACAATACATGGATGCAAGTCATCTGAGTGATCAGGTTACGCGTTTCTGGCGTTCGTGGTTAGACGCAAATAAAGGCCAAATGCCACGCGCAGATATGATTCAGGAAGCTGAACAGATCTTGTCATACGCAATGACTTTAGCGAATGATAAACAGTTCCCAATTTTAGAAGCTGACTCTCAAATTGTTGATCAAACACGTCAAGTATTGCTCTCTGTTGTTCGAGGAATGCCGGCGCGTGATCGTGTTTATAACGAAATAAAAATGCGTGCAGCAGTACGTTTCCCTGCGTTGACTGTAAGTCAGATTGTGGGTGAAGCAAATAAAAATGTTGTATTAGGTAGTTATGCATTACCGGGTGTGTTTACCCAAAAGGCATGGAATGACTATGTAGAAAAAGCAATTGAAGAAGCGGCAGATAAGCCAACAGATAGTAAAGATTGGGTGTTAAATAGCCGTCAATCTGATGATTTAACTTTCTCAGGTAGTCCAGAGCAAATTAGAAAGCAACTGACAGCGCTCTATAAGCAAGAATACATTGCGGAATGGAGAAAATTCTTAAATGGTATTCATTATGCTAAGGCTGCCCAATTCCCTCAGCAAGTAAAAAATATTGATGTTTTAGGTGAGCCACAGAACTCTCCAATTAGAACATTAATTGAAAGAGTTGCAATTGAAACAAACTGGGATAATCCAGTTGTACAAGCTGAGTTGGCAGCTCCACAAAAAGGATTTATTGCATGGTTTAAACGTAAGGTTTTAAATCATGATGATAAGGCTGCTAATCAAGTGGCAACTAATGCTCAGGGTGCTATTTCTCAAGAATATCAAATGTTCTATCAGTTGGTTCGCAAACGCGATGATCAACAAGGTAAATCATTGCTTGATGAATATATGACAAATTTAGCCCTTGTTCGTAGTAAATTTAATGAGTTTAAGAATGCAGGGGAAGTTGGGCCTAATGCGATGACATTAGTCAAGCAAACCCTGAATGAGCAAACTTCTGTATTTAACCAAACGCAAAAAATTGTAGATGAAAAAATGGCGGTTGGTTTTAGTGAAATTGATCAGCGATTACTACAAAAATTAGTAGTTAGCCCACTGACACAGGCTTTCGAGAGCTTAATTACGCCGACACAAGACGAAATTAATAAATTATGGGTCATGCAGGCGTATCAGCCATTTACAGCAAATCTTGCTAAGAAATATCCATTTAATTCATCTGCTTCTTTGCAGGCGACAAGTAGTGAAATTGGACAAATCTTAGGTGAAAACGGCAGCATTTCTCGTTTTGTAAAAGAAAATCTTGATCCATTTGTTATTCGTCGTGGTTATACATTAACGTCTAAGACATGGAAGGATTTAGGAATTAGTTTAAATCCTCAATTCGTCATGAATTTCCAAAGATATGTTTCACCAGCCAATGGTATGGCAACAGGTGAGTTGAATAGTCAAGCTCCTGCTGCACCTGCAACTAATCAATCTAACTTCCAGTTCTACCCAATTCCGAATCCACAATTGCTTTCATATACCGTGGATATTGATGGTCAGCGCATGACTTATGAGAACGGTGTGCAACAGTGGGTGAACTTCATTTGGCCAAATCAAGGCAGTATTCCAGGTGCTCGTATTACAGCTGTGGATTTACAAGGTCAAACGCATACGATTTTTGATGAGCCGGGTGAATACGGTATTAACCGCTTAATTGATAGTGCTCAGCGTAAAGAACAAAATGGCGGATTTGAAATGCTTTGGCGTAGTAAAACTGATCCATCATTAGTTGTAAAAATGAATTTCCGTCTGATCAGTAGTAATTCAGGCAGTATTGGTTCAAGCCGTGGTTATGCCGGTATGCAACTAGTGGATAAAGTCACTGCAGATAAAGCTGCTCGTGTAGTGTCTGCTCAGCAGGCGCCAGCTCAAGCAGCTGCTCCAGCAAAAACAGAAAATCCTGTTTCAGCACTTGCTCAGCCTTCTGCGGGAGTTAAACCATGACATGGAAAATAACCTCTATGCGAAAGGAGGAGCAATAATGCAGACATTAAAAACAACGCCTTTGTATTACGGCAAAAGTCCTGCACGAGGCGACTTTTTAAAAACAAAAGGTCAGAATGCTCTAATACAGTTGCTTGATCAGTGGATTACTGAAGCATTGGAATACGCAATGCAATCGGGCAGCTTTAAAGAAGCTTATAATACGTTGCCTTCACTGGATTTCTTTATTGCGAATCCGAAAGAAAATATGTTTTTAGCGGCTAACCTTCTCGCAAGTGAAGATAGTTCGGGTCGATCTTTTCCAATGGTACTCAGCCATTTATTAGAAATTGATTTACCGTATGATAATTTGCTATATGCACCTTATAGCTATAAACATGTACTCGTTGATTTATTTCAAAATAATCGTACTTTAAAAGGAATTAAAGATTCAGATCTATTACTTGGAAAATTAGGCCACTTACAAAATCAAATTCAGGTTTTAACTGAACGCGAGTGTGGAGGTTTCTATGAAAATCATACGATGCATTCATTTGCTCAGTTAATGA
Organism: Acinetobacter sp. Li1LvA2; assembly: GCF_056156705.1. Taxonomy (NCBI): domain Bacteria; kingdom Pseudomonadati; phylum Pseudomonadota; class Gammaproteobacteria; order Moraxellales; family Moraxellaceae; genus Acinetobacter; species Acinetobacter sp. Li1LvA2. The sequence continues at coordinate 885,408 of NZ_JBSICF010000001.1, read as the reverse complement.
AGCTCAGTATTTATGAGTTAGCGCAAAGTATGATTGGGCTAGGATTATTACTTCAGCCAATTTTACAAAATGGAACCAGTCGCTTAAATAAAGTTTTAATTTTGCCTATTAATAATCCTGCTTACAGTTATGAAATAGCAGCCTTTTGGGTCAGTATTATTTGTCGCTTTTTAAAGGAACATAATACTGAGGTGTTGATAGGTTTGTTACATCGAGAGCAACCTGTATTATTCTTCGGCTTTCAAGGGGCTGATATTTTAGCCTTGAGCGATATTTTTACTCAGAATATGGATAGTAAACATTGGGTTTCTTTAATAGAAGCTCAGTGGATTGATACTTATTTGGAACAAAATGCTGGTTTAGCTACGCTAGAACAATCATTATGCCAACGCCAATTAAGTTTAAATCAAGGCTTAAAACTATTTAGACAGACTTTTTTGGGTGAATAATAATGAATCAACGATATCAAACTAAACTTTCACAGCTCATAAAAGGCTGTTTTATCTATGCGATTGCTAATTATGCTTTGGCTCAGCCCATTGTTGTAGAAGGTGTGGTTCCTAACGAGGCGAGTAAACAGACTATCTTATTAAAAATGCAGTCTGTTTATGGTGCCGATCAGGTTGTAGATAAAATACAAGTAAGACCCGTAGCCGCTCCAAATGGATGGAGTGACTCGGTAACTCGAGTGATTACCCCTGATCTTAAAAAGGTTTCACAAGGGAAATTAAGTGTAAATGGTACTCGGTTTGAGTTGAGTGGAAAAATGCTGAATCCAGCAGATATTCAGCCTACAATTCAGTCTTTTCAAGGGTTAGTACAGCCACCATATCAACTGTATTCGCAATTATCAGTCAATCAGGCTGAGCAGAAAATCATTGATGATGCACTTAAAAATCGAATTATTGAGTTTGAATCTGGTAGCGCAGTTTTAACTGATGCAGGCCAAAAAATTCTAGATGAGATGGCTGTTGCTTTAAACAAAGTAGGCGGCAAAAGAGTCAAAATCGTGGGACATACAGATAGTTCAGGTGATGCGACTAAAAACTTAAAACTTAGCCAAGACCGTGCATTAGCAGTTAAAAACTATTTGATTAGCAAGAGTATTCCTGCCGACCATTTATCTACAGAAGGTTTAGGTTCATCTAAGCCAGTTGCAGATAACACTTCTCCGGAAGGAAGAAAGAAAAACCGTCGGATTGAGTTTACTGTTCTATAAATATAAGGAGAAGAACATGGCTAGCCCTTACATTACGATTGGATGCCCAACCACTGGTGGAGGGCAAGTCATTTCAGGAAACAGTACATTTTTAATTGATGGAATTGCAATTGCTTGTGTAGGAGATAAGGCGACTTGCCCGTTACACAAAATAGTGGCAACGATTGTATCGGGAGATCCGAATATGCTTGTCATGGGTAAATCAGCGGCGCGTGTAAATGATTCATTATCATGCGGCTGTAAATTATTGCCAAAACAGAGTTTAGTTAATCAAGGATAAGGGTAGAGATATTTTTATATAGATATAAATATCTACTAAAACATATTAACGCTTGAAATGATGAGTAGTTTGTCTGGTAAAGCTGAATTTTGTTAATATACAGGCATTATGATTTTAAGCATTAAATTATTTAAAAATATTGAGAGTAATGATGAGTAATTTAAAAATTTTAATTACAAAACTTTCTACAGTTGCGCGAACTGCTTTAGAAAAATCGGCTAATGCTTGTGTTATTCAACAAAATTACGAAATTGAAATTGAGCATTTATTCTTAGAGTTACTTAATCAATCTTTAGAGAATGATTTAAAGATTTTATTAAAGAAATATAAAATTTCATCTGAAGCTTTAGCTGATGATTTAAAAGAAACAATTTCTCAATTACCGAAAGGTAACTCACGAACTCCTATTTTTGCTAAATCTATTGTTCGTTTGTTTGAACAAGCATGGTTGTTGGCTTCGGCTGAGCAAAATCCAGTTATTCGCAGTGGTCATTTATTAGTGGCGTTATTAACTGCACCTGATTTATATCAAATTGCGACTCGTGCTTCGAGTTTATTTGATCTCTTACCAATTGATTCAATGAAACATAAGTTTCTTGAAATTTGTGAGAAGAGTATTGAACAACAAGATGAAACAAAAGCATCTTCTGGTGAAGCTGAACCAATAGGCGCGACTGTAGCAAATACCAAAACTGCTAAAACACCAGCACTTGATCAATATACGATTAATCTAACTGAAAAAGCGAAACAAGGAGGTATAGATCCGGTTATTGGGCGTGAATATGAAATTCGGTTAATGCTCGATATTTTAATGCGTAGACGCCAAAATAACCCGATCTTAACGGGAGAACCGGGGGTTGGTAAAACAGCGGTGGTCGAAGGTTTAGCCTTAAAAATTGCTCAAGGTTTAGTGCCTAATGCCCTTAAAAATGTCCATTTACATGTGCTTGATATGGGACTTTTACAGGCAGGTGCAAGTGTTAAAGGCGAATTTGAAAATCGTTTAAAGCAAGTGATTCAAGAGGTTCAAGCCTCGGTTCATCCTATTATTTTATTTATTGATGAAGCGCATACTTTAATTGGTGCAGGTGGACAAGCAGGGCAAAATGATGCTGCAAATCTTTTAAAACCAGCACTTGCACGTGGTGAGTTGCGTACTATTGCTGCGACAACTTGGGCAGAATACAAACAATATTTTGAAAAAGATGCTGCATTGAGCCGACGTTTTCAGGTAGTAAAGGTAGAAGAGCCAACCGAAGAAGTTGCGGTAGATATGTTGCGTGCGATGATTCCTGTCATGCAGCAGCATTTTAAATTACAAATTGATGATGAGGCGATCGTTACAGCGGTTCACTCTTCACATCGATATATTAGTGGTCGTCAACTTCCGGATAAAGCAGTTAGTGTTCTTGATACGGCAGCAGCACGTGTTGCGTTGACCCAAAATGCCCAACCTGTAAAGCTTGATCAGTTAAAAGCCCAAGAGCATAACTTAAAGCTTGAACAGCAAATTTTAGAAAATGAACATCGTCAGATTCCAATACATCATGAACGCTTGGAAGCTTTAAAAGCTAATTTAGAGTCTTTGCAAAAAGAGATTCATGAAACTGAAGAGCAGTGGCAAAAAGAATTAGAACTTGTTCATAAAATTCAAGAGTTAGAAGCACAGAATCATTCTAATGAGTCTGAAGCTTTCGATCAGATTAATCTACTGCGTAAAGATCTTGCTGAAATTCAAGGCCAGCAACCATTAGTATTTGAAAGAGTAAATTCTCAAATCATTAATGAAATTATTTCTGATTGGACCGGAATTCCTGTTGGAAAAATGGTTAATGATGAAATTAAACAGATATTAACGCTTGAAGATAAATTGGGCGAGCGTGTAATGGGGCAAGATTATGCACTTACACAATTAGTTCAGGGTATTAAAACTTCAAAAGCAAGACTTGAAGATCCGAATAAGCCACAAGGTGTATTTCTTTTGGTGGGCCCAAGTGGTGTAGGTAAAACTGAAACTGCATTAACTTTGGCAAATGAATTATATGGGGGTGAGCAGCATTTAATCACCATCAATATGTCTGAATATCAAGAAGCACATACTGTATCTTCGCTTAAAGGTGCACCTCCTGGATATGTGGGATATGGTCAAGGGGGTGTTTTAACAGAAGCTGTTCGCCGTAACCCTTACAGCGTTGTGTTGCTTGATGAAATTGAAAAAGCACATAGTGATGTTCAGGAACTGTTCTATCAAGTATTTGATAAAGGTACTTTAGAAGATGGTGAAGGACGAGTAATTGACTTTAAAAACACCACTATTTTATTGACTTCAAATGCTGGCTCAAGCGCAATTATGCAAGCGTGCTTAAATACACCAGTCGAGGACTGGCCGACAGCTGAAGAATTGATTGACCACTTAAAACCAAGTTTATATAAGCAATTCAAGCCTGCATTTTTAGGTCGAATGAGAGTTGTGCCATATTTCCCATTGCATGACGATCTACTCGTACGAATTATTAAACATAAGTTAGGCAAGATTACAGCAAGAATTGAAAAACAATACGGTACACAAGTCCAGTATTCTGAAGATGTGGTAGAGCTGCTTTTAAGTCGCTGTACAGAAGTCGATAGTGGTGCGCGTAATGTTGATAATATTTTAAATTCTACGGTGTTACCTGCATTGGCTACAGAAATTTTAGTGGCTTTAGCAGAGCAAAAGTTGCCAAAAATTATCATGATTGATGCTAAAGATGACGAAATTCAATATTTACTAGATCCGGTTGCAAAAGCTGCTAAAAAAAGGACCAGTAAAAAGTTGAAGTCAGAAGTTTAAATTGAATAGAGCTAAAATTAGATGAATATTGATATTTCTGAACTCCTTGAACCCATTAGTGATAGCTTACCTTGTGGTGATGACTTTTCATTTTCTAATGAATTTCATGAAATCAAAAAGGCGAAAACACAAGATGATCTATTGCTAGATCAAGGCGATTGGGTGGCTGAGCGAAAACAAGCCGACTGGGATTTTGTATCAAATAAAACGAGTGTTTTGCTAAAAGAGAATACAAAAGATATTCGTCTATTAACTTGGCTCATAGAGGCTTGGACTCATCTTTACGGTTTTGAAGGTATGGCGAAAGGCTTAACTTTAAGCCATACCATGCTTAATCAATATTGGCAGGAAATTCATCCTGTTATTGAAGATGATGACTTAGATCAACGCATTGGTTTATTACAGGGTTTAATTAATCAGTTACCTGGCTTGTTGAAGAAAGTCTCTTTAACCAATACAGTGTCTTATTACAATTTGCTTGATTACGATAATTTTCTATATCACGAGAACATTCGTCGTAAACAAACTGAAGAGTACGATAGTCAGTCGGGACCATCGGAGTTAGAGCAGTTCGATCAAGCTATTTTTAATACGTCTAAAACTTTTCAATATTCTAATTATCAAGATTTTAGCTCAGTCTTAACCGAGTGGGATGTTTTAAAGCAAACCCTTGACCATTTAATGGGGCTAGACTCACCGAGTTTTGGTGCAATTGATTCAGCATTTGAAACTATTCACAGCACATTACGCAAGATTTATAAAGCAGAAGCTTTCGGTACTGGACTTACGCCAGTCCAAGAGCAGGCGACTGTCATCACGAGTTCATCTATGGAAAATCAAGTGCCTGTACAAGTTGTTTCAGATCAGCCTGCTTTTCAGCCTCAAGCACAAACACACTTGGCGAACCGTGAGCAAGCAATGAAAGTGCTGCAAGAAATTGCGGATTACTTTCAGGCAAACGAGCCGCATAGTCCTGTGAGTTATATGCTTCAAAAAACCATTAAATGGAGTCAAATGCCATTACATGAATGGTTAGCGCAAGTCATCAAAGATGAGCATCCATTACAAATGGTTCAGGAAATGTTAGGTGTGCAGCCTAAAAATGAATATGAATAAAGATTGGTAAAGACATATGTTTAAAGCTGAAAAAGTCCTATGGGGCGAAGGTTTATTTTTAAGACCTCAACATTTCCAAATTCAAGATACCTATCATGAACAACGCTTGAATCATACGGTTCGTGCGGTCGTACCTTTTTCATATGGTATTCAGAAATTAAGTTTCGATGAGGCTCAATTGAGCACACATATTCTTGCTCTTGAGTCTGTCGAGATGATCTGGCAAGACGGTGAAATTTATCAGGCACCTGCATATGATTTATTGCCTGAACCAATTTTATTGGATGATCTTAATTTACGGGGTGAGATGCTAATTTATTTAGCATTACCACTCTTACAAGCAAATAAGCAAAATCTAATTGATCAAAACCAAGCACAAAAGGGCAGATATCAATCCCACCTTGTCGAAACGCATGATCTGTTTACTAACGCTACCGAAGCAGATATTAGTTTGCTACGCCGCCGTGCTGTTTTTAAATTATTAGATGTGCATAGTAATCCAGATCATAATCTGGATGGTTTCTTATATCTGCCGATTGGAAAGATTAAACGTCAAAGCTCTGGTGCTTTTGAAATTGACCGAAAGTTTATTCCACCAATTTTGCACGTGGATGCCTCTGAAACACTCATTTCAAACTTAAAAAGAACTCTGAACGTTATTAAGGCAAAAATTAAGACGATTCAAACCAATAACCGAGAAAATGAACAGAAATTAATTGAATTCCGTTCAGGTGATATCGTTTCGTTCTGGTTGGTAAATGCCTTAAATACAGCTCATGCTGGTCTAAATCATTTTGTGCAATATCCACAAATTCATCCAGAGCGTTTGTTCTTCGAATTATTGCGTTTAGCAGGTTCATTATTAACGTTCTCGACGGCCTATGATGTCGATCAGTTGCCTGCCTATAAACATCATAATTTACAAGAAAGTTTTTCGCAGTTAGACACGATTCTACGTGATTTACTCGATACGATTATTTCGAGTCGTTATATCAGCATTGCGCTTAAAGAAATCCGACCTTCATATTGGGTGGGAAGTCTTGAGACCGATAAGATTACTCGAGATACTCGACTTTATATTGCTGTATCAAGTAGCGCAATGCAGACACATGAATTAATCCAGATTGTGCCTTTACGATTCAAGATCGGTAGCACTTTAGATGTGGAACAACGTGTAGTTGCTGCATTGCCTGCGATTCCATTGCATCACTTAATTCAAGTTCCAACTGCAATACCGGTACGTTCTGGGGTGAGCTATTTCGAGATTGAACCACATCATGAACTTTATCAGCGCATGTTAGATTCAGAAACGATTTGTATTTATGTTCCAGCTGGTTTCCAAGATATCAGTATTGAACTGATTGCGGTTATGAACGCTTAAGGGTAAAGGAGAGAAAAATGTCACAATCCACAGGTGCTCCTTCTTTATTTGATGATGGACAAATTGGAACGGGTGGGAACAATAATAGCCAGTCTCAAGCAAAACTACAGGCAATCAATCTTATTGATTTATTGCATGACGGCTTTTATTTGGTTTTTTTAATTCGAAATCAGTATGTGCCAGCAGACGCTCAGCAGTTTCGTGAAAAAATCTTAAATTTACTCAATCAATTTGAGCAGCAAGCCAAAAAGTTACAATTTTCAGCTGATGATATTCATGATGCTAAATATGCATTCTGTGCTTTGATTGATGAAACGATCGTAACGCAACAAGACCCTAGTTATTTTAATTTGCAAAATGCTTGGTTAATTAGCCCGTTACAATTGAGCTTGTTTGGTTCTCAGTTAGCGGGTTATCGCTTCTTTGAAATATTGGAGCAATTACGTAGCCGTGGAAAAGAACGTCTAGCTGCTCTAGAAGTATTTCATTACTGCCTTTTATTAGGTTTTCAGGGTAAGTACCGAATCGAATCTACGGAAAGTCTCAACCATTTAGTATCAAGAGTAGGTGACGAAATTGACTATTTGAAAGGAAAAAAAGTTGCCTTTTCGCCGTTCTCGGCCATTCCCGATCAGATACGAAATATTATTCATCGCGAAGTACCTTTCTTTTGGATTTTGATCTTTTTATTGATTTTTGCATTGCTTACCTTTGCTGGGTTAAGATTTATGCTGAATAATCAAAATGATAAAGCATTATCTAATTATCAAAATGTGATTTCTGCTCCTCAAGAGCAAGCACATATTACAATTTATTTACCTTGATGATGGTACGAAATGGCTCAGGAAAAACCAACTTCTATTCGAGTTTTACAATCGAATAAAAAAAAGCCGAAATCACCAATACTTTATATTGTCATTGGTGTTATTGCCGGGGTGTTTGTCAGCATCTCGCTATTCCTGTTCTTGTCTCAACCGCATTCGTCAGAATCAATAGCAATTGAGAGTAAATCAACAGAAGAACAGATTTTAAATCAAGAAACTGCTCATTCTTCTGATGAACAAAATCAGGTTGCTGTCAGTCAAGACAACGAAACAGATTCAATGAGTCGTGATGGTTTTGAACAACCTAAAGATAATGAATTAAGTAATATCTTTAAACCTGCTCAGCATAAGCCTGCTACTGTCAATCAACAGCGAGTTTCTCCATTTGACGAACAACTAACGGGTGAAAAGAAAGTTCAGGTTGTGCCTCAACTACAGACGGGCGTAGCTAAAACGGCTCAACCGAAGGTACAGCCAACTCAGCAAAAGCCAGTGACTAAAACGCCGCAACAACAAGCGGCACAGGCTAAACCAGTTGTTGAGAATAAAGCTCCAGCCGAACCCGAAGCTGAGGTTGAACCACCTAAAGCATCGGTAGATATTAAAATTACACGAAGTCCTTTTGCTGTGAATTAATGAACAAATGATGATTTTTCTCATTTTCTTTTGCTTTACATGTTTAGCAATTGGTTTAGCATTTTTAATGTCTTATGAGCTAAGGACGAGAAGCAAAGATTTTGTTTTGTCATTACTGCCACAAGGCCGTAAACAGCTTAATCAGGTTAGACAATTTGCTCAAACAATGAATCAGGCGGCTGCGCCTGAAAAGCTGCAATCCCATTGGCATTTACAGCAGTGGTGGATTGTTATTGCAGGCTTTTTCTTATTTACCAGTATATTAGTTTTTGCTTTTACTCGACCTATTAGCTCAACTCGAATTGAAGCTGAATATCTCAAAAAAACAGATCCTCAAATCTACGCGCTTTTGAACGGTGAAATACTATCACCGCCACCAGAAGTGGATGAAAGCCTAATTGAAGCCGCAATTGTAGAGGCTACACAATTAGAGCAACAATATTCTGCTCAAAATAGTGGAACCATTAATTCTTCACCTATTGATAATACGAGTTTTGATGGGCGAGCTATTTTAGATACCAGTTTAGTAGATCGTAAATGGAGCAAAATGAACCCCCGTTATAAGCAGCGTTTACTCATGGTTTTTAAAATCATGAAAGAACAATATGGTTATGAGTTGGTTCTATTAGAGGGATATCGTAGTCCTGTGCGTCAGAATATGTTGGCAGGTAATCCGAACACGACAAGAGCAAAAGGGTATCAGAGTTATCATCAATTTGGTCTGGCAGCAGATGTCGCCTTTAAACGAAATGGAAAAGTGGTTATTTCTGAAAGAGACCCTTGGGCTATGCAAGGCTATCGTTTATATGGGCAAGTTGCTGAATCGGTTGGGCTTACATGGGGTGGACGTTGGAAATCTATTCAAGATTATGGTCATACCGAGTTCCGTATGCCGGGCTTAAGAAAAACACAGGAAATGGCAGAAAAACTGATTGCTGAAAGTTTGAATGAAGTAAGTTAAACACTTATTGATGATTGAAAACGTTCTTGTAAAACAGTTGTCATCTTGTCTACAAGCTGGGAAATGATCCCAGCTTTTTCCCATGTATAAATTGAAACGACCATAGGGAGGACAGTCCCTAATGAATCATATCGACGTACTCGACGTCCATGGGTTGTCGCCACAGGCAATAACGATAACCCTAAGCCAGTTTCAACACTCACTAACACGCTTTCTAGGCTACTACCCGTAAAGGCAATATACCAACGTCGCTGTTCGCGCTCTAACGTTGCGAACATCTCATCCCGATAAAGTCCACCTTGAGGAAAGGTCACTAAACTTATGGGGTCAGACCATGTAGTTGTTGAATTCTCACTTTCAAACCATGCCATTTCTTCTGGGAATGTAGCGTGGTGATCAGCACTGGCCGCAGGTTCTTTGACAATAATAATATCGAATTCACCATTCCGATAACGTTCTGTTAAGTTGCGACTCAAGCCAGAGGTTACGTCTAAACGAATGGAACGATGCTCTTTGGCAAATATACCAAAAACTTCAGCCATTGCTGGACTCATCATATCTTCTGGTAAACCAATACGAATAGGAATACTTCCTGCCGGATCTTTAAGTAGTGCTTCAGCTTCTTCTTGAAGGGTCAAAATCCTTTGTGCATAACCAATCAGATATTCTCCAGACACTGTCAATTTGAAAGGTCGTGCTGTCCGATCTATAAGTGCATGTCCCACTGATTCTTCAAGGCGCGCTAACTGCTGACTAATTGTTGATTGAGTCAGGTGTAATCGATCGGCAGCTGCGGTAAAACTGCCCGTTTCAAAAATAGTAACGAAAGCACGTAAAAGGCGAGGATCAAACATTATTAGGTACTGCCACGCTTAAAAGCCGATGAAATAAGTATTTATAATCTTAATACTATCGATTAAATAATTTAATTTCCAAATACTTTTGGTGAAGCTTATTCTAATTGCAAAATGTTTTGCCATAAGTTTTTATTGGGAGGCCACCATGCGTAAGTCACTGTTATGGATGAATCTGATTGTCGCACTAGGGGCTTTGGGTTTTACAAATATGACGAATGCAATGGGTGATTATCCTTTACATCAGGCAGTGATAAATAACGACACTCAATCTATCAAACAGATTTTATCCCAAAAGACCTTAATTGATGAGCGAGATGAAACTGGTTCAACTGCTTTGATGGTCGCAACAAGAGCAAATAATGTACATGCTGCTCATCTGCTGATAGAGGCAGGCGCTGATGTAAATGCAAAAGATAATATTCAAGACAGTCCATATTTATATGCTGGTGCGCAAGGATATTTAAAAATTCTAAGAATGACACTCATGCATGGTGCCGATTTAAAAAGTATTAACCGTTACGGTGGAACTGCGCTCATTCCAGCAGCGGAACGAGGCCATGTCGAAACAGTTCGTACATTAATTGCCGCTGGTGTAGATGTTAATCATGTCAATAATTTGGGATGGACGGCATTGCTTGAGGCCATCATTTTGGGAAATGGAGAACCCAAATATCAACACGTTGTAGAGATTTTATTAAAAGCAGGTGCTGATCCGAACTTGGCTGATAAAGACGGGATAACTCCCTTACAACATGCGCGTTCACGAGAATACCGCGAAATTGAAAAAAGACTACTTGCAGCTGGTGCAAAATAGAAAATGAGAGTATGTGATGGAAAAAGGTGAACAGTTTTTACGTAATGCGATTGAGCTTGCCTATAACAATATTGAAAAAGGTGGCAGGCCATTTGGCGCTGTGGTGGTAAAGAATGGAGAAGTTATTGCTTCAGGCGTAAATCAGATTCTGACAACGAATGACCCAACCGCACATGCTGAATTACTCGCGATTCGTGCAGCCAGTCAAATTTTAGGATCTGCCAACCTAGAAGGCTGTTCTGTATATGCAAGTGGACACCCATGCCCAATGTGTATGGCTGCAATGCGTTTAGCCGGTATAAAGTCGGTGAGCTATGCTTATTCTAATGAAGACGGAACACCATTTGGTCTGTCTACAGCTGAAATATATATTGAGCTTGCCAAGCCGTTTGCTGAGCAATCAATGAAAATTCAATATATACCGATCAGAGTTGAAAACCGCCCTGATCTTTATGTGCATTGGAAGAATTATCAAGCCAATCATTCAGGCTCAGAATAATGAAGCAGTCTGGAGTTTTTTTGACCCGCCCCATGCTTATTGTGACAGTGGCTTTGGTGGGTCTTAATTTAAGACCATTTATTACAAGTATTGGACCATTAATTGCCAATATTCGAACAGCCACTGGCTTAAGCCTACAAGGGGTAGCACTGCTCACATTGCTACCGATGATGCTTATGGGAATCGTTGCATTTGTTGGGCCAATATTGCAAAACTTTGTCGGTGAACGAAAGGCTATTCTTGGTGCATTGCTGACCATTTGTGCGGGATGTGCTTTCCGATTTTTATTTCCTACTGCTGAAGGATTAATTCTTAGTACCATAGTTATTGGATTCGGAGTCGCGATGATACAAGCGGCATTTCCCGGCATGATTAAACGAGAATTTAGCCAACATATTGGTCCGATAATGGGGCTTTACTCAGCCATGCTTATGGGCGGTGGTGCCTTAGGAGCATGGTTAGCACCTGTAGTTTCAAATATCACGGGTTTATGGTTTATTGGACTGGCTTTTTTTGCTATTCCAGCTTTATTTGCATTTATATTGGCGCTGGTTTTTTTACCTACAAAAGCTAGTTCATCCATTCATCGTGCGCCTGTAAGAAAGTTATTAAAGCAACCTCGAACTTGGTTATTAATGGCTTGCTTTGGGCTTGTAAATGGTGGCTATTCATCAGTCGTGGCTTGGTTAGCACCTTCTTTTCAAGATCAGGGTTGGAGCGCAGCACAAAGCGGGAAATTACTTGCTCTTCTCGCCTTGAGCCAAGCAGCTTCAGCACTCATTTTGCCTGTTTTAGCTAGGAAATATAAAGACCGTCGTCCATGGCTATGGTTTACGTTAGCAATGCAAATGATTGGTTTTTCAGGAATAGCTTTTATGCCTGAGATAGCCGCTATTCTCTGGGCAATTTGTTTGGGCGCGGGTTTGGGAGGATGTTTTGCCTTAACGCTTATAGTTGCATTAGACCATTTTGATGAACCCATTCATGCCGGTGCTTTATCTGCACTGATGCAAGGCGGTGGTTTTTTACTGGCAGCAATTCCGCCGTGGATTATTGCAATTTTGCATGATTTTACTGGGGCTTACAAAGCAGGATGGCTTTTTCATTTAGCCAGTGTGATATTGGTTGTTATTTTAGTGATTAGATTGGCTTCTAAAAGTTATTTTAAGGTGAATCTGTAAAATGTTGAGTTGGCTGAGATTCTTTTTATAAAGAATTACTGATGCTAAAGCACAAGCAAATTAGGAAATAGTGATAGGATAGAACTGAAATTTTTCCGCTTCTAAATGAATACAACAATATTTGATTTCTATGACTTCTTCTTTAAAACAGCTCACTTTATTTAATCAAGGCTTAGGAAAAACCAGTCGATTTGCAAAAGGTCTGGACGGTACTTTACAGGCTATTGAGCATTTAGGATATGTACAGATTGATACCATATCGGTTGTAGAGCGAGCTCATCACCATATATTGTGGAGCCGAGTGCCTGACTATGATTTAAATCATTTAAATAGTTTGGTACGCGAGCGCCAGATTTTTGAATATTGGTATCATGCCGCCTCTTATCTTCCTATGAAAGATTATCGCTATGCACTGCCTGCTATGATGTCTGTTAGGAAAGGGGAAAGCCGTTATTTTAATAGAGGCGATCAGCAGCTCATGAATGAAATTTTGGCGCGTGTTCGTGCCGAAGGTAACATTCGACTGCGAGACATTGATAAGAATAATAAAAAGAGTTTAGGAAACTGGTGGAATACTGGACCAGGCCGTCGTGCTTTTGAGCAGTTATATATGCAGGGTGACCTGATGATCTGTGAACGTAACGGAATGGAAAAGGTCTATGATTTGACCGAGCGCTGCTTGCCTGAAAATATTGATTTAACTATGCCTACGCTTTATGAATATGCGCAGTATTTATTTAATAATACGCTTCGAGCACATGGGGCATTTACATGGAAGCAATTAGTTCATTTAAAGAAAAATGATTTAAAAGAGGCTATGCGTGTTGTGCTAAAAGAGCAGGTTGATGCTGGTGTTGTATCAGCGGTTAAACTTGCCGACGGTCAAACTTTATATGTTGATGTGGCTGCTATAGAACAAAAGCTTACTACTGATTTTGCTTTAAAAATACTTTCGCCGTTTGATAACTCACTTATTCATCGTGACCGTTTAACTTCTTTATTTGAGTTTGATTATAGGATTGAATGCTATGTACCGGCGGCTAAAAGGGTATATGGTTATTTTTGTTTGCCGATTCTATATCAAGATGATTTAGTCGGTCGACTAGATTGTAAAGCGCATCGTTCTATAAAAGAGTTAGAAGTAATTAGTCTGCATCTAGAAAAACCAGTAAAAAATAAGGAGCATTTCTTTTTTGAACTAGATCAAGAGCTCAAACGTTTCGCAGCATTTAACCAGTGCTTAACGATTAATAACAAAGTGATTAAGCTTATTCGTACTAAAATTTAAACACCAAAAGCACTCCAGCTTTTGGTGTTTTTACTTTTTTAGTTCAAAGGCATTCGATATTCAATAATCCCTGGTTTTTGTGCAATCCAGTCATAAAGCTTTTGTGCTGTTAGATTGGTTTCTTGAGTATGCCAATATAAACGGTCACAATTGTGTTCAATTGCTTGCTTCTGCACATACTCAATCAGTTGCTTACCGATGTGTTGTCCACGAACTTCAGGTGAAACATAGAGGTCTTCTAAATAACAATAATTATTTTCTGCCCATGTTGAACGATGAATAACATAATGCACAATTCCCAAAACTTGCTCGCCTTGTTTGGCAACAGCACAATAAACGGGTTCATTTTCATCGAAAAAGCGTTCCCAAGTCACTTTTGTGACATGAAAAGGTAAATTTACCTGATAAAAATTTTGATAAGCAAGCCAATATTTTTCCCATTGTGAATAGTCCTGCTGTTGAACAGGGATGATTTGAATAGCTTGATTTTGCATAATAATTACACTCTATTTTAAAGTAATGGAAAATGGACAACTAGAGTGTAGTTTTGATAGTGGTATTTTTATAAGGTACACTTTTGATATTTTTTAAAGTACCAGTTTATTATGGCAGCTTCGATTTCGGCATCGTTCCCACATTTGATTTTGCCAAAAGGGCAGATTAAAGATGGGCTATATTCGGCTTTGCGTGATGCTATTTTAGATGGACGGCTATCTGCCGGAACAAAATTACCCTCAAGTCGTGCCCTAGCAGAGATGATGTCAATTTCAAGAAACTCTGTATTGGCAGCTCTTGAACGATTACTTGATGAGGGATATTTATTTACCAAACCAAGTTCGGGCACCTATGTTGCTGAGGTTGTGCCAGATCAGTTAATACATGTTCAAGAAAATTCAAAAAAAACGTCTAAAAATAATCATCAATCCTTAAATATTAATCCGAATATTGAAGCTTTATTAACCTCATGGCGAGAGCAGTCGTGGTCAAGTCAAAAGAAAAAAATGTTCCATGTGGGTGTAGGTTGTGTTGATTTATTTCCTCATCAACTTTGGGGAAAGTTATTAAATCAAGCTTGGCGGCAGTCGTATTATCAACTTGGTCAATTTCACGACCCGCGTGGCTATCTGCCTCTGCGTCAGGCAATTTGTGAATATGTCCGCTCCACCCGAGGGCTGAATTGCAACGAAGAGCAAATTATTATCGTAAATGGGACGCAGCAAGCTATTCATTTAACGGCCTATGCTTTACTTCAAGCAAATGATGAGGTGTGTTTAGATGACCCAGGTTATGACGCTGCTTTTAATATTTTCCGAAGTTTTGGTGCACAGGTAAATTTAATTGAAAGTGATGAAGAGGGAATGCAAGTCTCAGACATTATTCGTCGTTATTCAAAAAGCAAACTGGTCTATACAGCGCCTTCACATCAGTTTCCTGTAGGTGGAACCTTAAGTCTCGCCCGCCGTTTTTCGTTACTCGATTGGGCATCTCAACAAGAGAAATGGATTTTTGAAGATGACTATAATAGTGAGTTTCGCTATGGCACACATCCTATTCAAGCTCTACAAGGTTTAGATCAGCAGCAAAGAGTTATTTACTCTGGTACTTTTACCAAAATGATGTTTCCAGAGTTTCGGTTAGGATTTATGGTTGTGCCTGAAGCATTGATCGAAACCTTTAGTGCAGCAAAATACTATACCGATGTTCGAAGTTCTTATTTAGAGCAAGTGGCTTTGTCTCAATTTATACAAAAAGGTCACTATGCTCGGCATGTACGCAAAGTTCGAAAAGCTTGCTATGAGCGCCAACAAGCATTGATTAAAGCGATTGATGAGCATCTTGCAGATGTGCTTAGTGTTCAACCTACAGATTCAGGTATCCATGGAGTGTGCTGGTTAAAAGGTAAGTGGACAGAGCAAGAATTTATTGATCAGTGTTCAGCTCTAAACTTGGCTGTTCAGCCATTGTCAAGATATTGTCAGATGCCAAACAAAAAGGCCGCGGTACTTTTTGGCTATGCAGCTCACACACCTAATGAAATTATTGAAAACATTCAAAAAATTGCACATTATTTACAAGAAAAATAATAGCCTAGGTTTTGTTATTTAGATAAAATTAATCATTTTTTAAATGCTTGAATATGAATTTCTATGATGATCAATTGGTTATATAAAAATAGAGATGTTATTAAAATTTTTAAAAATTAATTTTAATTAATATTATTTTAAGCTAGCACAATTAATCTAACTACATCAAAGCTTATTTAGTACACCTTTTGGCCACATTCTCCAGATGTGGCCGTTTTTTTATCAAAAATAAATATAGTTCGGAATAACTTAATTAATTCTTAAAGAGAAATAAAAATTAATCTTCTTCCATAGCATTACTATAAAACTTAACACCCAGTTTAATACGATCACGCCCATTACCCATACGCCAGCGGTTAGTATCTCTTAAAGAATATACACAGCCACAATACTCTTGTTGATAAAACTCTTCTCGTTTACTGATTTCAATCATACGGCTTGAGCCACCGTTTTTACGCCAGTTGTAATCCCAGTACTGAATTTCAGGATAGGGCGCAGCAGCACGAATTCCGCAGTCATTGATTTGCGCCATATTTTTCCAGCGAGAAATTCCTAGCGAACTACTGATGAGACTAAAGCCGTTTTCATATGCGTAAAGGGCAGTTCGTTCAAATCGCATATCGAAACACATGGTGCAACGAATACCACGTTCGGGTTCATCTTCCATACCTTTTGCTCGAGCAAACCAATTGTCAGTGTCATAGTCTGCATCAATAAACGGGATATTATGCTTTTCGGCAAAACGAATATTTTCCTCCTTACGGATGAGATATTCTTTTACTGGATGAATATTAGGATTATAAAAAAATATTGAAAATTTAATGTCTGAGTCAATCAAGGCTTCCATCACTTCTCCTGAACAAGGAGCGCAACAAGAATGAAGTAATAATTGATCGTGTCCAGATGGGAGTTCTAATTTTAAACGTTGAGTTGACATAATAAAAAAATTAAATTGTAATGCAATTCATTATATATTTATTTTTTATATAATGTGAAATGAATTATTTTCAATCTTACTGTGAAATTAATTTAATGTTATTTATTAATATTTTTAGTACTAAGCTAAATATAATGAATTAAATATTGAATTAAATATTAAAGTCATCTTTATAATTAACCTTAAAGTTATTGTTAAATATACTATATGATTAAATAAATTATGGGTGGATTTTATATGTTAAAAAATAATAAACCTTAAATATTTTTTGATAAGTGATTGATGTATCAGAATATAATTTTAAGTTTTTATTGTGATATGTGTCACAAATAAACCTTATTTTTTCAATTAAAGTATTTCTTTAGATTTATATCTTTAATAAATTTATACTATAAAATTCAGTGTGTTTTTTTAATTTAAGCGTGTGATAATTTGAGATATGAAAGATTGGCAATGTAAGTATTGTAACGGTTACATTATGGTTAATCATTCAAAGATTAGCGTAGGAGAAAAAGTTTACTTTTTGGTATATAAATTTGACGCAAAGAATGAAAGGAAAAAATTATATAAAAAGGGAATTGTGATTGCACGTCACGATAATATACTTCACATTGAATCACGTAAAAAAACTTATAAGATCGAGCAAATTAAAGTCTATCCCTTAGGCGCTCCAATGCCTTTCGTGTACAATATGTTTTGGATTTGTGGATGTCCGTGTACTCTACAAAACTAATTACTTAAATTTAACTGATAGCAAGTTATTTTATAGATTGAACTGGATTAATCATCAGATTCATTTTTTATCTTTTGTTTTTACAGATAAGAACCATAGCTTGATAAAAGCGGCTCATAACATATAACAAAACCTCTGTTATTTATTTGACAAAACAAAGACGTACTCTTATAAACCTCAAGTAAAGTTGAGGTCAAATGTGATGAGTGAAAATAAAAAAGCTGACCCTAGTCGCGTTTTGACTGTGGGTGAAGTTGCAAAAAGGAGCGGGGTTCCTGTTTCAACCCTTCATTTTTATGAAGCGAAAGGACTTATAAAAAGTATAAGAACGAATGGTAATCAACGTCGGTATCCCTTAATTATTTTAAGATATATTGCGATTATTAAAGTTGCTCAAAGGGTAGGTATTCCTTTAAATGAGATTAAAGAAGCTTTAAGTCAGTATCCGATTGGTAGCAAATTATCAGCTAAGCAATGGAAGGATTTATCGAGTCATTGGCGAGAAAATTTAGATGATCGAATTCAAAAACTAACTCGCTTAAGAGACGAAATGGACTGGTGCATTGGCTGCGGTTGTTTATCATTAGAGCAATGTCCATTAAGAAATCCTGAAGATATTTTAGGACAAGACGGATCAGGGGCCCGGATTTTAGAAAGACCTGAATAGAATAGTTCAAAAAATGGCTTTTAATTGGGAATATCTTAATTTCCAATAAATTAAATTTATTTTGCTAGAACATTCAAGTGAGTTTTTTATTGTAAGCAAGTCATATGGAACATGAATTTTTTTGATATCTTTAGTTTTTTTAGTAAGAAGCAAAAAATTATGAAAAAAATGATCTTTCTTGGCTTAGCGCTTGTTTCGTTAACGGCTTGTTCGTCTGTACAACATAAAGATTCAACTCCACCAAAAATTGGTTCACCAAACCCAGCTAGTCAATATTGTGTTGAACAAGGTGGGAAATTAGAAATTAGAAATGAAGCAAATGGTCAGGTTGGGTATTGTCATTTACCAAATGGCCAAGTCGTCGAAGAATGGAAATTATTCCGTGATAACCAAGCGAACTGTATAGCAGAAGAAGCTCAAAAATTAGTGGGGCAATCTGGTCTGACTGATGATCAAATTAAACAAAAGACTCAATCAGAGATTGTGCGTAAAGTGGCTCCTGGTCAACCAATGACAATGGATTATCGTACAAACCGAGTTACAGTCACTATTGATCCTGCTTCTAAGAAAATTACTCAGGCAACTTGTGGTTAATTTGTTTAATTAAAGTTTGTTAAACCAAATCTTGAAGTAAAAAAGCCTGTTGAGATGCAGGCTTTTTTATGACTTTAATTTTGGGAATAATGAATGACTGGATACTCTTTTTGTTGGGGCAGTTGTTGCAAAGCGTGATTAATTTTGATGAGAAAAATATCAACTTTATCTTGGCTTGGATTATTGGTGTTGTATGAAGCTCTTTCTTGATAGTTAATTCCACATCCAATAATTTTCATATTTGAAGGATTAAAGCTCCAGTCATTTTTATTTTTGATAGAAACATCTAAATCACTATCACATTCTTTCCAGAGTTTTAAAAATTGATTGGAATATACAGCGGGAGTTCCTTGTGCTCGGTAGACTGTAAATCCCTGCATTTCAGAGTTAGCAAATTGAAGGAGATGATTAGTAGGCATTCCTCCCCAAAGCATAGCGCTATCTTTTGGTAGCTTTATTCCGGTTATATGTTCTTCTTTAAGTGGTGCAGTTTGCTCATCTTTCTGTTTGGACTTTTGAGATTTATAAACCAGTTTTGTTCCAACAGGAACTGTTACGCCTTTGACTTGAGTGATTTGTTTTGTATAGAAATAAGGGGAATCATCTCGATTACAGCCAGTCGGGTTATAACAGCCAATGCAACCACTTAACAATAAAACAGGAAAACTTAAAATACTTAATTTGAAAATTCGATCCATTTTTCTTGTCTTTCATTATGTCTAGAAATTTAATATATCAGCATTTAAATCAATAATAAAAAAAGCCTCTAGCGGACTAGAGGCAGAAAAACATCAGATGCAAGAACAGGTGAATTATGCATCTGAGTTAAGTAGGTTGTATCAAACCATGTAAAGCACTTTACCAGCAAAAATGAATAAAAATAGGGACGTACGACTAATGGCTAATGTTTCGTGATTGTTTCTTAAGCGACTTAAAAGAGAGAATCGGACTGTAATTGATAACAGTCCAGATGATGGATTTTCGACACTGTAGATTAATTTTTGATTTGTGCCGAAAATTTTTAAATTTGTGATCTTTATCTGTTACTTGAATTTTATTTTTTAGTGAGAACAATAACGCATAAGAAAATTAGGATTAAGCCTAAATAACTGCTAAATGTTAGGCTTTCACCTACTAATAGCACCGCTAATAAAGTTGCTACGGGAATTTCAACGAGTGCTAAAGTCATGGCTTGACTCGCAGGAATACGTTTTAATCCAAAGCTAAAAAATAGATAACCCAAAAACATAGGTACGATGGGAATATAAAGTGCTACCCAAAGATTCGTTGGATAATCAAATAGGTGAGTTGCTGTAATAAATAGCGTAGGTAATAAAAGAACTGCTGAAATACCAAAAATCACGCCCATCGCAGCTCTTGAGTCGACACCTTCATGAATTAAATTTTTCATAATCCATGAATATGTTGCATAACTCAGGCTAGAAAGTAAGCCAAAAAATACGCCTAAAAGACGTTCTGACTGAATCCCTTGATGTTGATGACTATGTTCGCCTGAATAGGAGAGTAAGACAACTCCTAAAAAACCTAAAATAAAACTAATGAGCCATTTTAAAGAGAGTTTACGTTTATCTAATAACCATTCGAGCATGACCGAAAACAAAGGGGCACAGCCAATTGAAATGACGGTACCAATGGAAACACCAGCCAACGAGACAGATGAATAAAATGCAAAAGGACAAAGAATAGAGACAACTGCGGCAATAAAAACTTTCGTTTTATAGTCGAAAAGCTTTTGGTAATCTTTCCTAATCGCTTTTAAACTTAAAAAAGTGTGAATTAACCCTCCGAAACCTACAGATATAGTCGCAATCACGACTGGACTAATGCCTTTTGCAAAAGACGCAGCGGTACCAGCAGTACCCCATAAAAATGCAGCAAATATTACAGATAAGAAACCCGTATAATAAGTCAGGGAAAATTTTGTTTCTGTTGGCGCGTTCATATGGAGTGACTCAAACTTTAAAAGTTTTATGCAGCACAATTTTTACAAGAAAAGAATGATTGATCTTGTAAAGAATAACTCAGCTGAATGGATAGGAACTTTTTTGACGACTGTCCGTCTTAATGCAACAGTATATGCAAATTACATAATTTTGTTGAAGAATTTATCATTTAATTTAATAGAAAAATCTACTATTTGAAAAATAGTAAATTCAGTATTGATTGCGTTGTTTTTAGGCAATGACACATTTATTTTCAGTGCTTTATGGACAGCTTAATGATAATTTTAATGTCATCCGAAAGGACACAATAACGACGAACATACGAATAATAATGAATTGAAGGTAGGACCCAGTGTTTATTAGTGTATTTGATCTTTTTAAAATTGGTATTGGTCCATCTAGCTCCCATACAGTTGGACCCATGCGAGCAGCATACAGTTTTGTGGATGATTTATTAAAACAAAATGATTTACAAAACACGGTTAGAGTTCAGGTGAAGTTATACGGTTCGCTTGCAGCAACCGGTGTTGGTCATGCGACAGATAAGGCTATTCTTTTAGGCTTAATGGGCTTTGACCCTGAACATATCGATACGCAAGCAACTACAAACTTGATTGAAGATGTTGTTGAAAATAATGCCATCCGGCTTAATCAGCAAAAGAGTATTTCTTTTGACTATAAACGTGATGTACTTTTTTTAGATGAGTCTTTGCCTTATCACCCCAATGCGATGGAGCTGATTGCGTATAACGACGGGGAAGAAATCTTATATAAAGAAACCTATTACTCGATTGGTGGTGGTTTTATTATTAGTCAAAGACAATTAACACAAACCCAATCTGAAACCAATGACGTTAAAGTTCCATATCCATTTCACAGTGCGGCTGAACTTTTAAGCTTATGTAAAACTCATCATTTATCGATAAGTGAATTAATGCTTGAAAACGAAAAAAGTTTGCGTAGTGAAACTGAGATTCGCAGCAAAATTATGGACATCTGGAAAGTGATGCAGCAGTGTATTCACAACGGATTAATTAATGAAGGGATATTACCAGGTGGATTAAACGTAAAACGTCGAGCTAAAAAAATTCACGATAAGTTATTAAATAAGAAAAATTCAAACCTGATTGTGACAACTTTTCACGCCATGGAGTGGGTCAATTTATTTGCTTTAGCGGTAAATGAAGAAAATGCTGCTGGTGGCCGAGTAGTGACTGCACCCACAAATGGGGCAGCTGGAATTATTCCAGCAGTTTTATATTACTACGTGACTTTTTCTAAAGACTTTTCCGAAGACAAAGTTGTTCGCTTTTTTCTAAGTGCGGCCGCAGTTGGCATTTTATGTAAACTCAATGCTTCTATTTCTGGTGCAGAAGTAGGATGTCAGGGAGAAGTTGGCTCAGCATGTGCGATGGCTTCGGCTGGTTTAGCCGAGATTTTAGGAGCATCACCTGAGCAAGTGGAGCATGCGGCTGAAATTGGGCTTGAACATAACTTGGGTTTAACGTGTGACCCGATTGGTGGTTTGGTTCAGGTGCCTTGCATTGAACGAAATGCAATTGCAGCCGTAAAAGCCATTAATGCAGCACAAATGGCACTTCATGATGAAGGTGAGCATTTTGTGACATTAGATAAAGTGATTCAAACCATGAAGGAAACAGGCAAAGATATGTCTGAAAAATATAAAGAGACTTCAAAAGGTGGCCTCGCTGTTAACGCAATTGAGTGCTAAAAAAAATGAGATGGGGACGAGGTGACCCCATCTCATTTTAAACATTAAGCCTCGCGAGCAACTAAAGTTAAAATGTCGTAAGTTGCGACAAGTTCACCGCGTTGGTTTTTAACTTTAATATCCCACACCACAACACCATGCGCAGGCTGAGACGGATCTTTTTGTGGTTTAGGCGTTTTTTGCTTACAGGTCAATTCAACCTGAATCGAATCACCAATTTTAACGGGTTCAACAAAGCGTAAGTTGTCCATACCGTAATTGGCAATCACAGGGCCTTGTGCTGCATCGACAAATAGACCAGCTGCGGCAGATACAATGAAGTAGCCATGTGCAACACGCTCACCAAAGAAAGATTCGGCAGCTGCAATTTTGTCGGTATGGGCATAGAAATAGTCACCGCTTAAACCAGCAAAGTTGACAATATCTGCTTCGCTTACTGTGCGACGTGCCGTTAATAAACGTTCACCAATCACTAACTCATCAAAAGACTTTTTAAATGGATGAACACGGTCTTCGTTAACTTTCGAGCCAGCAGTCCACGAGTGGGTAATTTGTGTCAGGCTATTTGGAGAACCTTGAATAGCAGTGCGCTGCATGTAGTGTTTAACGGCGCGAATACCACCTAACTCTTCACCGCCACCTGCACGTCCAGGACCGCCGTGTACAAGATGAGGCAGTGGTGAACCATGTCCTGTACTTTCTTTTGCCGACTCTGCATCGAGTACATGCACACGGCCATGCCAAGGTGCAATTTTTTGAATAATCTGTTCAATATTTTCATCGTTATTTTTAACGACTGAAGCCACTAAGCTACCTTCACCACGTGAAACAAGATCGCTAAGCTCTTCAATGTTTTGATATGGCATGAGGGTACATACAGGACCGAAAGCTTCTGTGGTATGAACATTTGTTGCTTGTAAAGGTTGTTCGCAGAGCAATAAAGTTGGAGCGAAAAAAGCACCTTTTTCAGGATGATCTGCATTAAACGTAAAGGTCTCGTTGCCACCAAAAACGATTTTTGCATCTTTGCTAAGCTCGGCAACTTTTTCTGCAACATCATGTTTTTGTTTAATGCTCGCTAAAGCGCCCATGGTGGTTTCTTCTTTTTGAGGGTCACCCACCACAACTTTAGCAAGTTTGGCAGTGAGCTTCTCTTGTACATTGGCTAACAAGTTTTGAGGAACAAATGCACGACGAATCGCAGTACATTTTTGACCTGCTTTTGTGGTCATTTCACGGAAGACTTCACGCACAAATAAATCGACAGTTTCCTCATTTGCCTCAGGGCTTAAAATTGCGCTGTTTACCGAGTCAGCTTCCATGCTAAATGGAATCGAGTATTTATTGAGGTGAGGGTGGTTACGTAGTTTTTGACCTGTGTAGGCAGAACCTGTAAACGTAACGCAGTCTTGTGGGCCTAACTGTTCTAACAAGTCATAAGTCTGCCCGCAAATGAGTTGTAGCGAGCCTTTTGGTAATACATGTGCTTCTTCAATGGCTTTTACAACCGCTTGAGTTAATTGAGCACCATCAGTCGCGGGTTTCACAATACATGGCACACCTGCAAGTAGCGTTGGTGCAATCTTTTCAAGCATTCCCCAAATTGGGAAGTTAAAAGCATTAATGTGAACGGCAACACCCGCTTTAGGGCTTAAAATGTGTTTAGCACCAAAAGTGCCATTTTTAGATAACTGAATCCAGCTGTCTTCGGTAATAATTTTTTCGTCATTGAGTTCACGGCGAACCAAACTTGAATAAGCAAATAATGTCTGGATGCCACCTTCAATATCAATCCATGCATCTTTACGAGTTGCACCTGTTGCATAAGCAAGCTTATAAAACTCTTCCTTACGTTCCAGTAAATATTGGGCAATTTGTTTTAAAGCATTAGCGCGTTGATGAAACGTCCAGTTAGCCAATTCTGAACCATTTTGTTTGGCATATTGAACAACACGTTTCATATCAATGCCATGACTACTTACGGCATAAATCGGTTCACCCGTAATGGCATGGTAAACAGGACGTAGTTCTTCGCCCGTCGAATGCCATGTTCCATAGACATAAGAAGCAAGGTGAGGCAGTTGATGCTCAGACTGCTGAAAATCTGTGTCAGTTGAGGTTCCTTCTAGGTGTGCTTGTTCAAGCATGACCAAACTCCTTTTTTATGTGATACATCAATTATAAAAATTGCAAAAATATGATTCATAATTTCAGATTAATTTGTCAAAAAGTCAACTTTATTTTGATTTGTAAAAGTAAAAAGGTTTTTTACAATTGATTTAAATTTAATAATTTCAAATATTTAATTTCAAATTATTGGTTGTATTTAATTTGATACTAAAAAAGTGATTGACTTTGTTTTTGGTGTATCGAAAAATAGATTTAAGGGCGATGCCTACAGGGAATGAAAGAATGGAAAACAACTACCAGAAATTTGAACAAAATATTGCCAATGAAATTACGATCGAGGCTAAGGATCAAATGCCTGATGCCTATCGCAAAACATTGATTCGTCAAATCGGGCAACATGGCCATTCTGAAATTGTAGGTATGTTGCCTGAAGGGAACTGGATTACTCGTGCGCCGACTTTAAAACGTAAAGCAGTTTTGTTGGCGAAAGTACAAGATGAAGCAGGTCATGGTTTGTATTTGTACAGTGCGGCAGAAACCTTAGGTGCTGACCGTGATGACATGATGGAAAAATTGATTGATGGGAAAATGAAATACTCATCAATCTTTAACTATCCAACTTTGACTTGGGCAGATGTCGCTGCAATTGGTTGGCTTGTCGATGGGGCAGCTATTGTAAACCAAGTTGCGCTTTGCCGTACCTCTTACGGGCCATATGCACGTGCAATGGTACGTATCTGTAAAGAAGAAAGTTTCCACCAACGCCAAGGTTTTGAAGCCATGATGGCTTTAGCAGGCGGTACACCAGAACAAAAACAGATGGCACAAGATGCGGTAAATCGCTATTGGTGGCCAGCACTGATGATGTTTGGTCCAAGTGACGAGCATTCTCCAAACAGCGCACAAAGCATGGCATGGAAAATCAAACGCTTTAGTAACGATGAATTACGTCAAAAGTTTGTTGATAACACGGTGCCGCAAATTTTACAGCTTGGCTTGGAAGTTCCAGACCCAGATTTAAAACTGAATGAAGAAACAGGTCACTACGAGTTTGGCGAGATCGACTGGCACGAATTTAATGAAGTGATTGCTGGACGTGGACCATGTAATCACGAGCGTATCGAAGCACGCCGTAAAGCATGGGAAAACGGCAAATGGGTTCGTGATGCAGCCGTGGTCTATGCGAAAAAACAGCAGCTTGAAGCGAACAAAGTGGCTTAACAAGATTTATGGAAAAATTTGAGGAAATCAAAATGGAAGATAAAAACAACTGGTCGCTCTACGAAGTATTTGTACGTAGTAAACAAGGTTTAAGCCACCGTCATGTAGGCAGCTTAAGAGCACCTGATGATGAAATCGCATTGCAACATGCGCGTGATGTTTATACACGTCGCAATGAAGGAATCAGCATTTGGGTGGTTCGTTCCGAACTGATTAAGTCATCACAGCCAGATGAAAAAGCAGAATTTTTCGATCCTTCATTAGATAAGGTTTATCGTCATCCGACTTTTTATCATATCCCAGACGGCATTGAGCACATGTAAGGGGAATGGCACATGAATCAGTCAGTTTTATCTAAATTCTTATTACATATTGGCGACAGTCAACTGGTTTTATCGCAGCGTTTGGCTGAGTGGTGCGGGCATGCACCTGAGCTTGAAATTGATATTGCTTTAGCAAACATCGGTTTGGACTTATTAGGTCAGGCAAGAAACTTTCTAACGTTGGCTGGTCAATATGATGAAGCTCAACGTGATGAAGATCAGCTTGCGTATTTCCGTACTGAGCGTGAGTTTTTAAACCTATTGTTGTGTGAACAACCCAATGGTGATTTTGCGCAAACGATTGTACGTCAGTGGTTGATGGACCATTATCATCTTCATTTAATGACGGCTTTAACGCAAAGCTCGCTTCCTGAATTAAGCGCACTTGCCGTGAAATCTTTAAAAGAAGTGAAATATCACATCCGTTTTTCGACAAGCTGGATGGAACGTTTAAGTTTAAGCACAGATGAAGCGCATCAACGTGTGCAAGACGGTTTAAATAATTTATGGCGCTTTACCGCTGAATTATTTGAACTGAGTGCAGACGAGCAAGCACTAGTTGCAGAAGGTGTGATTCCAGATTTTTCAAATGAAAAAGAACAATGGAACCAAACCATTGCAGATGAGCTTAAGCGTTTTGAATTAAATGTTGCTGTGAACGGTGCTTATCGCCGTGGTGCGAAACAAGGATTGCATACCGAGCATTTGGGTTATTTATTGGCTGAAATGCAATGTATTCAAAGAACTTATCCGGGAATGACCTGGTAAGACAAGGAGGTGAGCCATGCAAATGATTCGTCATTGCATCGACCAATGTTGGGATGTTCTACAAACGGTAAGTGACCCTGAAATTCCGGTTTTATCTGTTGTCGATTTAGGCATGATTCGCGGTGTAGAGATTAACGAACAACAAGAAATTATTGTTCGTTTAACTCCGACATATAGCGGTTGCCCAGCAACAGATATGCTCAAAGCACAAATTGCTGAAGCCTTTACCGCAGAAGCTTTGACACCAGTCAAAGTCATGGTCGATTTATCAGAAGCATGGACCACGGACTGGATGTCTGAAGCGGGTAAAAAGAAACTACAAGTTTATGGCATTGCACCACCTGAAGGGTTGGCGCATCAATGTGGTACTCACGTTCACTTAAAAGATGGTGTTGAGTGCCCACGTTGTAAAAGCCGACATACCCGACTGTTAACAGAGTTTAGTTCTACCGCCTGTAAAGCACTTTATAAATGTCAGGACTGTCTTGAGCCTTTTGATTACTTCAAATGTATTTAAGTCTTTAGATAAGGAAATCAGCCATGAGCCAATTTGTACCATTAAAAGTAAAAAGTATTACACCTCAAACCGATCAGGCAATTTGTATTGCATTTGACGTTGTACCTGAACAACAAGAACAATTTCAATTTCAACCGGGTCAACACTTAACCATTCGCCATTTAACCGAAGCGGGTGAAATCCGCCGTTGTTATTCAATCTGTAGCTATGCGGCAAAAGAAGACATCAGTATTGCGGTTAAAAAAATTGATCAAGGTCAATTTTCAAACTGGGCAAATGACCATTTAAAAGTAGGCGATGTGCTTGAAGTGATGCCACCACAAGGCGTGTTTTTTCAAAAAGCAGCCAAGATGGGCGGACAAAACTATTTAGGCGTTGCTGCGGGCAGTGGTATTACTCCAATTTTATCGATTGTTAAGCAAGTGTTGTTTGAACAACCTGAAGCAAAATTTACCTTGCTCTATGGCAATCGCTCATGGAAACAAACCATGTTTGCCGAGCAAATTATGGATTTGAAAGATCAGTTTAAAGAACGTTTTCAGCTCATCAATATTTTTTCTCGTGAGTTCAATGACAGTGAGCTGATGAATGGTCGTATTGATGAAGAAAAGCTAAAACAACTTTTTGATTTTGATGTGCTTGAAACGAGTTTTGATCATGTGTTTGCCTGTGGTCCAGATGAAATGATGAATGCCGTAGAGAGCACTTTGCCAAACTATGGTATTGCAAAAGAAAAAATCCACACCGAACGTTTCCACACAGGACAAGCGCGTAAACGTAGTGCTGAAGCTGATGCAAACCGTAAAGAAGAAAAAGTAAACATCATTTTAGATGGTCGTGAGCTGATTGTTTCTGTGGCTCAGGACGATGAAAGTATTCTTGATGCGGCTTTGCGTGCGGGTGCTGACTTACCGTATGCCTGTAAAGGTGGGGTATGTGCGACTTGTCGTTGTAAAGTTGTTTCTGGTGAAGTCGATATGTTCCTTAACTATAGCCTTGAAAAAGATGAAGTTGAAAAGGGCTATGTACTGAGCTGTCAAACCTTACCAAAAGGCTCAAATGTTCGTTTGAGTTTTGATGAGTAGAGGCTGTCATGCAAGAGTTAATCAAAGTCAGCACAGCAACTGACGGTGTTTTGTTATTAACCCTAAACCGTCCAGAAAAAAGAAATGCTTTAAACAATGCAACATTGCAGTGTTTATGCGAGTTGCTCGAAGAAGCTGAACATAATGCTCAAGTTAAAGCAGTGGTTTTAACGGGTAACTCACAATGTTTTGCTGCTGGAGCAGATCTTAGCGAGCTGGCTGCAATGGATGCCGTGTCTTTGCAACTGGATATTCGCCCGAAGCTTTGGCAAAAAATTGATGCATTTAGTAAGCCACTGATTAGTGCAGTCAATGGCTATGCCTTAGGTGCTGGGTTTGAGCTGGTTTTGCATTCAGATATGGTGATTTGCGGTGAAAATGCCCGTTTTGCTTTACCTGAAATTACTTTGGGTATGTTGCCGGGTGCAGGTGGAACACAGCGTTTAGCGCGCTTGGTGGGACAACAGCTCACCATGCGCTGGGCCATGACAGGTGAAATGATTTCGGCAAAACAGGCAGAGCAACACGGCATTTGCAGCCAAGTAGTGCCGACTGAATTAACCGTTGAATATGCGGTTCAGCTTGCAGCCAAAATTGCCAAACAAGCGCCTTTGGCGATTCGAGTGATTAAACAATCAATTAAAAGTATTCATGAAACGACTTTAAGTCAGGGACTCAAGTTTGAACGTCAAAACTTTGTCTGGCTGGCGGCTACAAAAGATCGAAACGAAGGGATTAATGCTTTCTTTGAGAAAAGAAAGCCAGTGTTTAGAGGTGAGTGATGGACTATCAAAATATTATTGCTGAAGAAAAAAATGGTGTTGGCTACCTGACATTTAACCGCCCAAAAGCACTGAATAGCTTTAACGTTGATATGCACCGTGAAGTGGCTGAGGTTTTAAACCTGTGGACCAAAAATCCAGATGTTCGTTGTGTTGTGATTAGTGGCGAAGGTCGCGGCTTTTGTGCAGGGCAAGATTTAGGCGACCGTGTAGTTGACCCAAATGCTGAAGCTCCAGATTTAGGATATTCCATTGAAACTTACTATAACCCGCTGATTAAAACGATTGTAAATATGCCAAAGCCTGTTATTTGCGCCGTAAATGGCGTGGCAGCAGGTGCAGGGGCAAATATTGCACTGGCCTGTGATTTAGTGATTGCAGCCAAATCGGCAAACTTCGTACAAGCATTTTGCCGCCTAGGTTTGGTTCCAGACTCGGCTGGTACATGGTTTTTACCACGTACTGTAGGTCATGCACGTGCGATGGGTTTGACCTTGTTAGGTGACAAGCTCCCAGCAGAAACCGCAAAAGAATGGGGCATGATTTGGGATGTTGTAGAAGACGCCGAGCTTAAAACAAAAGTCACTGAACTTGCTGAACGTTTAGCGAAACAACCTACGTTTGGTCTATCTCTCATTAAAAAAGCGATTCATCAATCAAGCAATAACACCTTTGATGAGCAAGTGCTGTTAGAGCGTGATTTACAACGTATTGCGGGACGTTCTGAAGATTATCGTGAAGGTGTGCAAGCCTTTATGAATAAACGTGAACCAAATTTTAAAGGGCGCTAAGCATGACAGATTTAGACTTATCTCGTGCCCGAATTGCCGTCATTGGTTCTGGCACCATGGGCATCGGCATTGCCCAGTTAGCCATTGTAAACGGGCACTCGACTGTTTTATATGATCTAGACGCTCAAAAAGCGCAACAAGCCGTTCAAGGTTTAGGGCAGACGTTTAAAAAGCTGGTTGAAAAGAGCAAGCTTACCCAACAGCAAGCTGATGAAGCATTAGCGCGTTTAACGGTGGTCAATCAAGTTGAAGCACTACGTGATGCTGACTTGGTGATTGAAGCAGTCGTTGAGAAAAAAGAAGTTAAACAGTCTTTATTTAAACAACTCGCTGAAATTTGTAGTGTACAAACCATTTTTGCAAGTAATACATCTTCAATTTCAGTGACTGCAATTTCGGCTGGCATTACTCACCCTGAGCGCGTGGTAGGTTTACACTTTTTTAACCCTGCGCCAGTCATGAAACTGGTTGAAATTGTACAAGGCTTAAAAACTCCAAACAGCTTATGTTTGGCTTTAAAAAACTTGATGTTGAATTGGAAAAAAATTCCCGTACTCACCAAGTCGACTCCAGGTTTTATTGTTAACCGAATTGCACGTCCGTTTTATGCAGAAGGCTTTAGAGCACTACAAGAACAAGTCACTAGCTACGACCAGCTAGATTATGCCTTAAAGCAGTGCGGCGGTTTTGCGATGGGGCCATGTGAACTTACAGACCTCATTGGTCAAGATGTTAACTTTTCGGTGACGCAAAGCGTTTACCAAGAGTTTTTTTACGAGCCACGCTACCGTCCAAGCCTCATTCAAAAGGAATTAGTCGATGCGGGCGCTTGGGGCCGTAAGTCAAAACAAGGCTTTTATTGCTATAACGAAAAAAATCAGTACGAGACATTTCAGCCTAAAGCTGTGACTGTCAAACCCGTTGATGCCCATATTCAGCTCAAAGGGACTTGGTCTCAGCTACCTGCATTTTTAACGCGTTTAGGCTTAAAAAGCGGATCTGCGAGTGATGACAATATCCTTCAAATTGATGATATCGACTTACGTTTAAGCCAAGGTGAGTCAGCCAATATTCATTACCTAAGCCGTAAAGTGGTTTTAATGGATTGGCATCATGATTTTGAACAAGCGGAAGCTTTAGTACTCAGTCATAACGAGCTTTGTGAAGCAAGTGATCTGGCTAAAGTTGAGGCTTACTTTGCACAGTTTGGTATTAGCGTGATGTGGATTAAAGACCATCCGGCACTGTTA
The DNA here is from genome assembly GCF_056156705.1 of Acinetobacter sp. Li1LvA2. Lineage (NCBI taxonomy): Bacteria > Pseudomonadati > Pseudomonadota > Gammaproteobacteria > Moraxellales > Moraxellaceae > Acinetobacter > Acinetobacter sp. Li1LvA2. Next base: position 853,944 of record NZ_JBSICF010000001.1, on the reverse strand, counting down.
ACCTTACGCACCATCGCTTTACTCATTAATGAAGCCTGTGAAGCAAGTTTACATGGTGTTGCGAGTCTGGAAGATATTGATAATGCCATGAAATATGGAGTGAATTATCCTAAAGGTCCTTACCAGTGGTTGACACAAATGGGCGGCGCTTATGTGCTCCAAACCTTAAATAACTTATATGCACTGTATGGAGAGGAAAAATATCGCGCGAGTATCTACCTCAAGCAATACGTAGCGAAAACTCAAAACATTGCTACTCAATATTCACGTGATATGACCGAATTTGCATAATCAGGAGTCAACATGGAAGACGTTTTAATTTGCGATTTTATTCGTACCCCAATTGGACGATATGCAGGTGCCTTAAGTGCTGTACGTGCAGATGATTTAGCTGCATTGCCCATTAAATATTTAAAAGATAAACACCCGAACTTACCGTGGAATACGGTAGACGAAGTGTTTTTAGGATGTGCCAACCAAGCAGGTGAAGACAACCGTAACGTTGCACGCATGGCGACACTCTTGGCAGGCTTACCTGATACAGTGCCAGCGATGACGGTCAATCGCCTGTGTGCTTCTGGTTTAGATGCTGTGGGACTTGCGGCGCGCTCAATTAAAGCAGGCGAAGCGCAATTTGTGTTGGCAGGTGGTGTTGAGTCAATGAGCCGCGCGCCATTTGTACAAGCTAAACCAACCGAAGCGTTTAGCCGTACACCTGAAATTTATGACACCACTATTGGCTGGCGCTTTGTAAATAAGCAACTTAAAGCACAATATGGCACTGACAGCATGCCGGAAACTGCCGAAAATGTAGCTGAAAAATATCAAATTAGCCGTGAAGACCAAGATGCGTTTGCATTGCGTAGTCAGCAAAAAACCGCTGCGGCACAACAAAATGGTTTCTTTAACGATGAGATTTTGCCTGTCGAGATTACAGACCGTAAGAAAAACGTGATTGTGGTGAATCGCGATGAACATCCGCGTGAAACGACACTTGAAGCACTCGCAAAACTAAAAGCCCCATTTAAAAAAGAAGGTGGGTCGGTGACTGCCGGAAATGCTTCTGGTGTAAATGACGGTGCTGCGTGTGTGTTAATTACCAACCGTGAATTTGCAAATACACATGGTTTAAAACCTTTAGCACGTGTAATTGGCATTGCAAGTGCAGGGGTTGAACCCAAATATATGGGTATAGGTCCTGTTCCGGCTGTGCAGAAAATTTTAAAGCAAACAGGTTTAACGCTAGATCAGATGGATGTGATTGAGCTGAATGAAGCATTCGCAGCCCAATCTTTGGCTTGTATGCGTGAACTTGGTCTAAAAGATGACGATGAACGTGTGAACCCAAATGGTGGTGCGATTGCGTTAGGACATCCGCTTGGTATGAGCGGTACTCGCTTAGTGATTACCGCAACACGTGAGCTAAAAAAACGAGGTGGACGCTATGCACTGTGCACAATGTGTGTGGGTGTTGGACAAGGTGTTGCACTGATTTTGGAAAATTTAAATTAATTTAGACGGTTTTAAAAATTACATAATGAGGAGATAGGCGATGGACAGCCTTACAACGGATAATGTTGAACAATTAACACTTGCAGAGCTTAGAGAGCTGCAAACTAAACGGTTAAAACAAACCCTGACTTTTGTATATGAAAATAGTCCGGTCTATAAGAAAAAGTTCGATGAAGCGGGTGTACATCCTGATGACTTCGTGACTTTAGACGATTTGGCGAAGTTTCCATTTACCACTAAACAGGATTTAAGAGACAACTATCCGTTTGGGATGTTTGCCGTACCGCAAGAACAGATTGTGCGTTTACATGCATCATCAGGCACAACAGGTAAACCGACCGTGGTGGGATATACCCAAAAAGATATTAATACTTGGTCGGACATTGTTGCGCGTTGCTTACGCATGGCAGGTTTAACCGCGAAAGATATGGTTCAGGTGGCTTATGGCTATGGACTGTTTACTGGTGGTCTAGGTGCACATTATGGTGCCGAGCGCTTAGGTGCAACGGTTATTCCAATGTCTGGCGGCCAAACTGAAAAGCAAGTTCAGCTCATTCAAGATTTTAAACCGACTGCAATTATGGTTACGCCATCGTATTGCGTGAGTATTATTGAAAAGCTAGAACAGCAATTTGGTACTGCACGTAATACGTCTTTAAAAGTCGGTATTTTTGGTGCTGAACCATGGACCAATGAACTGCGCCGTGAAATTGAAGAACGCCTCAATATTAAAGCACTCGATATTTATGGTTTGTCTGAAGTGATGGGGCCGGGCGTTGCCATGCAGTGCTTAGGCGAGGGTGAAGGGCTAACCATTTGGGAAGATCATTTCTACCCAGAAATTATTAACCCTGAAACGGGTGAAGTCTGTAAAGATGGCGAACTTGGCGAGTTAGTCTTTACGACCATTACCAAAGAAGGCTTGCCAATTATTCGTTACCGTACCCGTGATTTGACCCGTTTACTCGCTGGAGAAAATCTGGCAATGCGTAAGATGGATAAAATTGTGGGCCGTAGTGACGACATGCTCATTATTCGCGGTGTGAATGTTTTCCCGACTCAGATTGAAGAGCAAATTTTGCAAGTTCCGCATTTAGTTCCAAATTATGAAATTTTGGTGACTAAAAAAGGCCATATGGATACTTTGCATATTCGTACAGAGATGTGTCATAACTGTAATATACAGGCCAATCAACTTGCTCAGGAGTTGATGAAACGTATTAAAACCATGATTGGGATTAGCGTTACTGTAGAAGTTGTGACAGAAGCGACCTTACCTCGTTCGGAAGGCAAGGCAAAGCGGGTAATCGATATGCGTCAGATTGCTTAACATCAAGATCATTCAGGGTATAGAATCTATACCCTGAAACTAAACGCCAAGACATGAGTATGAGTGCAAAAATACAGCAAATAATTGATTCTGTTGTAAAGAATGAAACCTTAAGTGGAACTTCGCTTATTTCGACAATTTTTGGAGATTCAGTACTTCATCGGGGTGGAAACATTAGTCTTGCGAGCCTGATTCAGTTATTAGAGCTGTTTGGGTTTAATGACCGCGCTGTAAGAACCTCTGTTTTTCGTTTAGTTAAAAATGATTGGCTATGTTCGGACAAAATCGGCAGAACCAGTTTTTATCGCATTACCGATTCGAGCCGTTCGACTTATTTGCAAGCAGAGCAACGCATTTATAACGACCAGATGAAAGAGTGGGATCATTATTGGGATCTTATTCTGATGTCTAGCCTCGACACTGAAAATAAAGCGTTGTTAAAGAAAGAACTCGAATGGTTAGGATTTGCCAATATTTCGACAAACTTAATGGCTTATCCGGGTTGTAACCGTATTGAACTGCAACGCTTGTTGGTTGACTTAAATATGAGTGAGCAAGTGGTGGTGTTTAAAGCCGAAACCTTGCAGCTCTTTAATAATTCGGTCGATACCATTGGACGTATGCTCAGAACCAACTGGCCAATCGATGAATTGCGCCAAAGATATCTACAGTTTCTCGATATTTTTAGAGAAATTGGCGTGTTGCTGATGCAGGAAAACGAACAACTCGAACCTGTTCAGGCCTTTCAAATTCGAACTTTGCTGATTCATTATTATCGACGGATTTTGTTGAAAGACCCTGCATTACCGCTTGAATTGTTGCCAACTGACTGGCCTGCGATTAGTGCACGAACGTTATCAATGAATATTTATAAAAAAGTATTTGAACCTGCCGATGAATACTTCTTGTCTGTTGCCGCAACAGCAGAAGGACCAATGCCAAATGCCACAGCACACTATTGGCGCCGTTTCGGAGGTTTGGTTGCGACAAATGAGAGGTTAAATCATGCCTTGTTATAGTATTGACGGTGTTATTCCCGTCGTCAGCCCAGAGGCTTTTGTACATCCAACCGCTGTTTTAATTGGTGATGTGATTATTGAAGCGGGTGTATATGTAGGGCCATTTGCTTCATTGCGTGCCGATTTTGGTCGTATTCATATTAAGCAAAATGCCAATATACAAGATAACTGCACCGTACATGGTTTTCCACAAAGTGTGACGTTAGTTGAGGAAATGGGGCACATTGGGCATGGGGCAATTTTGCATGGCTGTCGTATTGGAAAAAATGTTTTGGTCGGCATGAACAGCGTAATTTTGGACTATGCCGAAATTGGTGAAAACACCATTATTGGTGCAAATAGTTTAGTTAAAACCAAAGATATTATTCCGGCAAATGTATTGGCAATGGGCAGTCCTGCCAAGGTTACACGTGATTTGTCAGAACAAGAAAAAAAGTGGAAAACTAGAGGCACGCAAGAATACATTGAGCTTGCACAGCGCTGCTTAAACTCAATGCAAGAAGTTCAGCCATTAAGCTCAGAGTCGGATGACCGCCTGACCTATAAGGACTTTAGTTCTTCAAACTATCAGATTAAACAAGATAGCGTTTAACGACTTTTAATTAGTCGATTTCAATACACATAGGTTTAATACTTAAGGAATACTCGCACGAGTAGGGAGACGTCTGTGCAAAAAATGGAAAATACTGCGGTTGATCAATTCGCAGAGCTATTAGGTGTTGAAGTGCTGCATCGCAGTTTTGATGAGGCGCGTTGCAAGCTTAATGTAAAAGACGAACACACGAATGCCTTGGGCGGGGTGCATGGTGGTGTCATATTTTCTTTAGCCGATATTGCTTTTGCGATGGCTTGTAATGCAGGGGATGCGCCATATACTGGCCTACAGGCAGATGTTCGCTATATGAGCGGTGTTAAAGATAGAATGTTATTTGCAACGGCAACCAAGGTCGGAAGTAGTAAAAAATTTGCGCATTATGAAGTAGTGATAACAGATGGCTTGAATAATAGAGTCGCTTTATTTACATCTACGTGTTACAGACTTGCGCCGTAATATTATGAGGTTATGAGTCTCATGTCATATAAATAAAATAGCTGAATCAACACATAGTAACGCAGCAAGAACTTGCTGTTTATTTCAATATTGCGGTTTGTTTAATTTCAAAATAAGACATATATCATTTAATATTGTAACTTTAGTTTTTTAAATACGTCTTTAATTAGATTTAATAAAATAGATAAGGGGGCAATAGTGCCAGAAATTGATAATAAACAACAACCTAATCCTGAATATTCATTAAAGGTTGATTGTGCATCAGCTTTGAACTTTGTTTTACAGCAAAATTCAGTGCCCCTTATTCGACAAGTTCTAATCTCTTCAACTGAAACAATTTCTGGTTCTCGAATCGTTATTCGTTCTAATCCTGAGTATTTCAAAGAACACATCATCAATATCGCGAGTTTGGAAGCCAATCAAGTCTTGGCTCTTGATAAACCAAAATTAGCTTTTGATATTAAATTATTGCAAGAGATACCTGAGAATATTAAAGGAAGTATCGAAGTAGTTTGGTTAAATGAAAATGAAAAACTACTAGCAGAACAACAGATAGAAATCGATGTATTGACCATTGATACTTGGGGCGGAGAACGTCAGCCAATTGAGTTGTTGGCAAGTTTTTCACAACCTAATGCTTCAGCACTTAGTCCAATTCTTGTTAAAGCGAGTGAAATTCTAAAATCAAAACAATTAGGTTCATTAAATGGGTATTTGGATCGAGATAGAGATTCTGTTTTATCTCAGTTGAACGCAATTTGGGAGTCCTTACTGGAACAAGACATTCATTATATTGTTAGTCCAGCAAGCTTTGTTAAAAGCGGGCAACGTGTACGTTTAGTGAAACAAATTTTTGAAGAAAAGCTAGCATGTTGTTTAGATACAACATTGCTATTAAGCGCATTAGCTGAACAAATTGGTTTAGATACTTTACTTATTATTGAAGAGGGACATGCGTACCTCGGTGTCTGGTTGAGTGAAACTCCAAATATTGACCTGATTATTGATGATGTTCAAGCACTTAGAAAAAGAAATGTGTTAGGGGAAATAGTTTTTATTGAGACAACATTATTAACCCAACAAGCAAAACTTAACAAAGCTCTTGATGCTGCATTAGTTCATATTAATGATGTTGCTGAGAAATTTTATTTTGCAATAGATGTGAGACAATCTCGCTTACGAGGAATTAAGCCAATCTCTACATTACAAGACAAGAAAAGTTATGTGGATGACACAGAGGTTGAATGGATACCTACTTCTACCCCTGCGTATGGTGTAGAAGCACAGACAACCGAAAATAAAGTGACAAGAGTAGATCGCTGGTTACGGCGTTTGTTAGATTTAAGTCTAAGAAACAAGCTATTAAATTTTAAAGATAATCGTTACAGCATCCCATTACAGTGTTCTGAGAAAACGCTTGGTAAGCTTGAAGATACGCTTGCAAATCAAGAGGGATTTTTCTTTGGAAGTATTGATACTATTTCTCTTAAAGGAGTACAACGAGAAAATGAAAGTCAGCATATTTATCAGTATGTAGATGAGAGCCTTGCAAGAAGATTACTATTTAGTTCTTTAGATAGTGGCACATTAACCAAGCGTTTAGTTGAGATTTATCGTGCTTCGCGTACTGCATTAGAAGAAGGAGGGGCCAATACCTTATTTCTTGCGGTTGGTTTTCTTGAATGGAGAGAGTCCGAACGCTCAAAACGTACATTTAAGGCACCGTTACTACTCATTCCTGTACAGATTACACGTGAGACAGCTAAAACAGGCTATCGTCTATTTATGTATGATGATGAGCCACGTTTTAACTCTACTTTACTACAATTATTAAGACAGGATTTTGAACTTGATATTGCGGGCTTAAATCCTTTACCAACAGATGATTCCGGCATAGATGTTAATAAGGTTTTACATATTGTACGAAAGGCGATTGTAAATATAGCAGGATGGGAAGTAAAAGCTGAGGCTGCAATTGGTCAGTTCTCATTCTCAAAATATTTAATGTGGCTTGATTTGTCTTCACGGATGGATCAACTAAAAAATCAATCTGTGGTAAATCATCTGATTGAATCCCCACGGGAACCTTTTATTAAACAAGATGAATTCCCGCAACCTGCTCAATTAGACCAACAATATAAGCCACAACAATTATTTACGCCATTATCATCTGACTCTTCGCAGTTAGCGGCAGTCATGTCCGCGGCATTGGGGCGTACTTTTGTGTTATCAGGTCCCCCTGGAACAGGTAAGTCACAGACCATTACCAATATGATTTCTCAATGTTTGGCAGATGGTAAATCGGTATTATTCGTCTCTGAAAAAATGGCTGCTTTAGAAGTCGTTTATCGCCGTTTGACACAAATTGGCTTAAGTGAACTGTGCTTGCAGCTACACTCATCAAAATCTCAAAAAATGGAAGTACTCGATCAACTGAGAGAAAGAGCGCAGAAAAATAATGATCCTTACTTTTTAAGTGCTCAACCTAAAACAACAGAATGGCAGAAACTCTCAGACAGACTCATTCAAACCCGTGATGAGCTGAATCAACATGTAAAAAACCTGCATACACCACATCCTATTGGTTGGAGTTTGTATGCAGCAATGAGTGATGAACTTCGTTATCGGGATACACCGCATTTACGTTTTCTTGATATCAGTATTGCAACATTGACAGCAGAAAAACGTGAGCTACTGAATGAGACCGTGACACAAGCCATAGGTTTACGTCAGCTCGTCAACGGAAATGCGAAAGATATATTGAATGGTTTTGCAGAAGGTTTGGCTGAGCCGATTTGGAGCTTAGCATGGCAAGAACAATATCAGATATTACAAGATCAACTTGTAGACCAGATACAACGTTTGCAAAATTCAGTTTCTACTTGGCAAGAAGTTTTCGGGTTTGGTGAAAAGCAAAATCTGAGTCAGGTTAAACATGATGTTTCTATTTTTACGGCATTATCTGCTCTTGTTCAGCAAACCGATTTAAAATTACTAAGTATTATTAAAGATTTAGATTTAAACACTATTACGCAAGCGAAGCAGTTAGTCCAAGATTTAAGACAGCAGCGTTCTTCGTTGGTTGGACAATATCAATCTCAAATTTATCAAGCAGATTTAAGTCAAATTGCCTTTAAATGGCGTGAAGCAGAATCAAAAATTTTCCCATTCTCATGGTTCGCTAAGTTCCAGCTGAGAAACTTAGTCAAAACTTATCAAAGCTCTACTCAACGTCCTACAGCTTTGGCGGTTGCACATGACTTACCAATTTTGCAACATATCCAAAGTCAACAAAAACAGTTCACTGAATGTGAAAATCAGTTGGCAAGTAAACTTGGTCCTTACTGGCAGGGTGAAGATAGCGCATGGCAAAGTTTTGAAGCTATTCACAATCAGTGGCAAGAAATTAAGCAAATAGTTGCATCAACAATTACAGACCAAGCAACTTTATTAAAAGCCGTAGAATTTAGTAAAAATAATAGTTTGGATGAAATAAAACAAAACATAGCTCAAGTGGAAAATACATTCAGTCAATTGCTAAATGATCACGCACTGAAAAATGATGTTCAATTTACTCCATACCTAGATATTAATTTTAATGAAATTATTGAAAGACAGCAGCAATTGCAACAACACAGTTCATCTTGGAGACATTGGTTAAATTGGCAGGCTATAAAGAGCCAGTTAATTAAACAGGGGTTAAAACCTTTGGCCTTTGAACTTTTAGATACTCCATTGGAACTGGATGCTGCTTTAAAGCGCTTGAATATTAATTTAGCGAGACACTGGATTACTCATCAATTTAGTCAACACCCTGAATTAAATCAGTTCAACAGTCAACGGCATGAACAGAAAATCCAGACCTTTGCACAACAAGACAAAGATCACCAGCTTGCTGCGAGTCATGAGATTATTCATCGTTGGAATGCTATTTTTAGTGAACAAGATAAACATAAGGCTCAGTGGACTGTTCTCAATAAAGAGTTAGGTAAAAAGCGCCGTCATATTCCTGTACGTGAATTAATGCGTCAGATTCCTGACGTGTTAGTTGGGTTAAAACCATGTTTATTAATGAGTCCGTTATCAGTTGCTCAATATCTGGATACTGAAGCAAAATTTGATGTGGTAATTTTCGATGAAGCATCACAGATTCCTGTATGGGATGCGATTGGTGCTTTGGCGAGAGGTAAGCAGTCCATTGTGGTGGGCGATAATAAACAAATGCCCCCAACAAGTTTCTTTGGTAAAGGAGATTCTGAAGAAGAGGTCGATGAGGAAGTAACTGAAGACTTAGAAAGTATTTTGGATGAATGTCTTGCTGCTCAGTTACCAGAATTAGCTTTGAACTGGCATTACCGCAGTCGTTATGAAAGCCTCATTCAGTTTAGTAATCAGAAATATTACAAAGGTGGTTTATTTACTTTCCCTGCACCTGTTGCTAAAGATACTGCTGTAAAACTGCATATGGTTGAGGGTGTCTATGATAAAGGCGATACGCGTACCAATAGTAATGAAGCGAAAGCAATTGTTGAATTTATTATTCAGCATTTACAGTCACAATTAGGACAGGAGAACCCTCTGACTCTTGGTGTTGTAACTTTCAATATGACCCAACAAAAGCTGATTGAAGATTTACTGGATAATGAACTGGCAAATCATCCTGAGTTAGAGACATTGAGTAAATCAGGCATTGAACCTTTATTCGTTAAGAATTTAGAAAATGTACAAGGGGATGAGCGCGATATTATCGTTTTCTCAATTACCTATGCTAAAGATCAGGATGGTCGCTTATCAATGAATTTTGGTGCGTTAAACCGTCAAGGTGGACAGCGCCGTTTAAATGTAGCAATTACTCGTGCCCGTCAAGGATTACATGTTTTCTCTGCCTTGAGTCCAGAAGAAATTAACTTGGCACGTACCAATAGCGAAGGGGTAAGGGATCTAAAAGACTTCCTCATTTTTGCTCGAAGTGGTCAGTTGCATTTAAATTATTCTGATCAAAGTAAACAGCAGAGCAAAAAAGAATTCGTACAGTACCTACAAACTAAGCTGCAAGAACAAGGCTGGAGTGTGGACCTTGGAATAGGTCAGGGCGATAGTTGTGTAGATCTAGCTATTAAGGATGATTTGAATTCGGGTAGTTATATTGCTGGTATTATCGTGGATGGTGAAAACTATGCTAAAGCAGCTACCGCACGAGACCGTGATCAGCTGAGACCAACTGTTTTAAATGGACTAGGTTGGGAAGTTTTATCGGTTTGGACAGTAGATTGGTGGTTAGATCCAGAGCAAAACTTAACTAAATTGGTAAATGTATTAGAAGAGATAAAATCTAAAGAAGATGTGGCTTAAATTGTATAAAAACAGATAAGGGTGACCTTATCTGTTTTTTTGCCAGATCTCGTTTTATCTAATACCCATTGTATTAATAGGCATTTCATTATCGAATCATGTCTTCTATCCAAGTTTTAAAATTAGGATAAGAACTTTGAGCATCATTTAGAATTTCAGTAACTGATCTAGAATTAGATTTAGAATTCTGTTTTGCAAAAGTCAGAAAATCATTATTAATTTGAGTGTTAGCTTCAGGATATTCGATAGATTCAAATGGACCATGATTCTGTGATAACAACCAAAGATAATCATTAAAATCTTTCGCTACAACTCCCATTTCTCCTTCTGATCCTAAGAATACAATGGGTTGATCTAATATATTTTTGTCTTTATTTACTATCCAAAAAGCAGCACACCCACCTGTACCATCTTGGCCAAAAAATAATAATGTACTAGCATCAGCTTGAGGATTCCCAGTCCAAGCTGTTAAAAATCCTGCTGTTTCTTCAGGTGATAAGAAATCTTGGTATGGCTCAAAATCAATACCATCTCCATCAGCATAATCAAAATCTAATTGGTGTAACTTCTTAAGTAAATCTGGAAATTGAGTCATAAGTTCTCTATTCATTATTTTAAAGAGTTTCTAAAATTATATACCTTATATGAAATTTATCAGTTCAATAAGTAAAAAACTGAGTGTTTCTAATTGGCTGATAGCCCAGATTGTATCTAAATTGCCGCATTAAATCTTTTGAAATTGGTTGAGGTTGTTGTATTTGCATCATCAAAAGTTGTAAAAACTGTCCATGACTAAATACAGCCAAATTCTTTTGGACATAGTTTTCATTCAAAGCCTTTAACTTTTCATGAAAAGCTTGAACTCGTATATATAGATCTTCAAAAGACTCGGCATCATCGGCATCTTTATGCTGATAATCCATTTTCTCCCAATATGCATTTACCCAAGTTTTACGGTCATCCATATTGGTATGGGCACACTTACGCTCAGACAAATAGCTAAACTCATGCAAATGTTCATCTACTTCATAAGTGAGATTATATTTTTCTAGTAGTGGGGCGGCGGTTTGATGTGTACGCAAATATTGAGACACAATCACATGGTCAATCTCTGGAAGTTTTAAACATAGTTCTTGAGCTTGTTTATGCCCATTTTCACTTAAAGTAATTGAAGCATGCGACAAGGTTTTTCCATTAATGTTGGCTTCACTTTCAGCATGTCTGATCAGAAAAATACTCATATTAGTTCCGTTGAACTCTTGGGAGCGGTGGAGCTAATCCCAACTCCAAAGAGTTTTTGCTATTTACTATAAGTTTCCCAATTTCTCTTAATATGCCAAGAATTTTGTTTAAAATTCCAATTAATAATATTTGAAGGCTCAAATTTTTCATCTAATATTTTTATAACCCTAACATTCATCCTAAGAGTAAAGGATATAAACGCGATCTAACTTTAGAGCAGTAGTAAATGAATAACCTAATTTCTAATGTACAAATTATGGAAGATCCTGAATACGGCGTAATACTAGTTTGTCGAAATTTGGAGCTTGCAGATCAATTTGAAGATTTTCTAACAGAAAAGCATTCTGTACTTTTCCATATAAAGCTTGAAACAAATCAAGTTTCATTCTTTTTTGGTAAAACAAACACTACTTCAGAGGTTAAAAAGTTATTCAATCAATTTATGTTATCTAGTTAAAATATTAAAGGAGATTGCGTATCAGATATCAAGCGGGAAATATGGGGGTAATTATTAATTAGGACTCACTTGAAAATATTATGACACTGAGCGTACAAGGGGTTTAATACATGAAAAAGCAAAGGTTTAAAGAGGGTGCTTTATTACAAATTGATTTAAAAAATGGTCAATATGCATTTGGTCGGGTCATAAATAAAGAGGAAACACTTTTTTATGACTTTTTTACAGATAATATTTCTAGTCTTGGTCTCGATAAGATTTATTCAGCAAAAGAATTATTTCGAGTGCCCGTAATGAAATATGCTATTACTTCTGGTCAGTGGGTAGTGATTGACAATAAGCCTATTAAGGCAGATTTGGCGATACCAAATAAATATTTCATGCAGGATGTGATTACCAAGGAGTTCTCAATTTATCACCAAGGTAATATTCTGCCTGCAACATATGAGGAAATTAAAGATTTAGAATGTGCAGTGGTCTGGGAGCCAGAGCATGTGGAAGATAGATTGAGAGATTATTTTTCAGGTGTACCTAATGTATGGGTTGAAGATTTAAAACCAGAGCCTTAAGTAAGTATTCTGATACGGGGAACGAAGCTATATTAAAGAGATAATAAATCTCTAATTTCCCACTTACATTTCAAAATTAGCACCGTAATAAGCCTAAAAATCCTCCCTCTATAACCCCCACTTAACAATAACTCCCTCATTATTTAGCCTTACTTTTCTAATGATTTAATTTAAATCAAATGGCATTTTGCGTGCTTGACTGCAATAAATGTGAAGCTTATCCTTTGCCTGCTGGCCACATTGCCAGACGGTCGTCGCGGACCGCTGTAAGATCACATCAGATTTATTCCTTTCTGAGGGATAGTCTTATGTGTAAACTCCTCGTCTCCTCCCGTAGCGGTAGGACGGGAGAGGGACACCTTCGGGTGTGCTGGTTTATCTTACCCAGTCCGCGAACCCTTTCTCGTTCTGCCACCATAATTTTAATGTCTGGCAGAACTCCCAATAAAAAGGAGTTGGCTTTGCACATCCATTATTTCTTGGCTCTCAATGCCATAAGCTATAACAACACAGCTTAAAAATTTAAAGCAGCTTGAATGCCCTAAGGTTTTCAGGCTTTAAGTCTTTTTATTTAAAACTTAGCAATAACAAACTCGAGATGTGCCACGCACAGTCTTTACGGCTTTGCTGCGCCTTTTTTTCTCCCAAAAAAGTATCTCATTTGCAAACAACAAGAATTTATAACGGTGAAACGATGCGAAATTTAGTTCTCCCTGCACGTGCCATGCAAGTCATAAATAAGTCGATTCATTTATTTCATCATTTTGGGTTTCATATGGTTGGGGTCGACCGAATTGTGAAAGAGTGCGGAATTCCAAAAGCGACTTTTTATAACTACTTTCATTCTAAAGAGCGGTTTATTGAAATCTGTCTAATCGTACAAAAAGAGCGGTTAAAAGAAAAAGTGGTTTCAATTGCTGAGTACGGCAAAGACGCAAGTGCTAGGGGGGATAAACTCAAAGAACTTTATCTTTTACATACCGACTTAGACGGGCTTTACTACTTACTATTTAAAGCCATTTTTGAAACGAAACTGAGCTATCCAAAAGCCTATCAAGTTGCAATTAAATATAGAACGTGGCTAATGAATGAAATTTATAGCCAGCTTATAAAACTAAAAACCGATGCAACTTTTCAAGATGCCAAACTATTTTTATATATGATTGAAGGCACAATTATTCAGCACTTAAGCTCAGATGGAGCAGACAACAGAGAAAGCCACTGGAATATGATTTCTAATATCTTTCTTTAGACGTTTCGGCTTATTTGGGGGAAGGCATAAGCCTTAATTCTAAAATAGCTATTGGATGAACTTTGAGAGTTGACTTCAAATCGTGGCTTAAGTGGTTTGAGGTCAAGTTTTTTTAAAGATACTTAAGCAATATGGTTTGCGTAACTTCAATCAAATACTGAAATATTTCGAATCAGCATATGAGTTGCCTACGTCAGTCATCGTCTCATGCAAAAGTATGCTGAATATAAATAGAGGAGTCATTCATGGGTACGCGTTCAACCATTATGGATACCAATAGCTTTCGTCCAGAACATGCTGCTGAGCTGGACCATGCTACCCGCAAACTGACCGATAAAAGAAATAAAATTTTAGGTGAATCCTATCGCTTGTTTTATCGTAATCCTGTGCATCTGGTGAAAGGACAGGGGCAATATTTATGGGATGCAGCAGGTCATCAATATCTGGATGTTTACAACAATGTTGCCAGCATTGGTCATTGTCATCCTGCGGTGATTGAAGCGGTAAATGAGCAAATGAAAATGCTCAATACGCATACCCGTTATTTACATGAAAATATTTTGGATTATACCGAAGAACTTTTACAAACCACTCCTGATGAAATTGACCGTGCCATGTATATGTGTACGGGCTCAGAAGCAAATGATTTAGCGATTCGTATTGCTCGTGAATATAGCGGCGGTACAGGAATTATTGTTTCTCAAGAGTCGTATCATGGAACCAGTAGCTTAACCTCAGGATGCTCTCCAGCGCTTGGAACTGAGCAGCCTTTAGATGCTACAACTCGTCTAGTTCCAGCACCTGATTATTATCGAATTCAAACTGATGATTTAGGTACATGGTTCGCACAGCAAATCCAACAACAAATTGATGATATGAATGCAAAAGGGATCAAGTTTGCAGGTTTTTTAGCGGACTCAATATTTTCTTCTGACGGTGTAATGCCTAATCCTGTTGGGTTCTTACAAAAAGCGGTTGATGTTGTGCATGCCAATGGCGGTATCTTTATTGCTGATGAAGTACAACCGGGTTTCGCACGCACTGGCGACTCTTTTTGGGGCTTTGGTCGTCACAATGTTGTGCCTGATATCATTACCACAGGTAAGCCAATGGGTAACGGAGTTCCAGTGTCAGGACTTTTGGCCAAGAGTGAAGTCCTCGCTGCTTTTAGCGATAAAATTCCATATTTTAATACCTTTGGTGGGAATCCTGTTTCTATGGCAGCGGCACAGGCTGTACTTAAAGTCATTCAGGAAGAAGAGTTGCAAACCCATAGCAAATATGTGGGAGGACTACTTCTCAAAGAACTCACTAAACTTATGGATAAACATGAAATGGTCGGTGATGTCCGTGGCGCTGGTCTGTTTATAGGGTTTGAACTGGTTAAAGATAGAGCCACAAAAGAGCCGAATAAAGCATTGGCTTTGAACCTTATTGAAGAGCTTAGAAATACTCATCGAGTTTTAACCTCAGTTGCAGGTCCTTATGGCAATGTATTGAAACTGCGCCCACCTTTGGCTTTCCAAATAAAAGATATCGATTGGTTAGTCGGTGCTTTAGATCAAGCATTAACAAAATTAAAGTAAGACCTTCTATAAAAATACCCTTCAAGTTGGATGTTAAAGCTAATTTGAAGGGTATTTTGTTGTTCAATTATCTTATGTGTCTTTAGACGTTATCTCGAATTGCTTAAACAATAAAAAGGCCTTTATTCAAGGCCTGTATTTGCAATGTTTTAGTGTCTTAATTGACGTGGTGTAACACCAAACCAGCGTTTAAATGCACGCGATAAAGCACTTACTTCTGAATAACCTAACAAGAATGCCATTTCTGAAATTGGAATATTTTTCTGCTTAATATAATGTTCGGCCAATTCACAACGAACCTGATCGACTAAATGGGTAAAGGTCAGTCCTTCATTTTTTAAACGGCGGGTAAGGGTGCAACTCGTTAAACCAATATCGTGAGCGATTTTTTCAAGGTTTGGTTCACCTTCACTCAGTTCAAGTTGGATGTGAGAGCGAACCTGATCTGCAAGACTTTGGCTTTGAGAAGAGCGATTGAGTAACAGCAGCGTATCTAAAATTACTGTTAATAAAATAGAATCACGGCCCGGCATAGTATGCTGGACGTCTTTTTTTGAAATGATGATGGAGTTAAAAGGTTGATCAAAATAAACAGGCGCGTTAAATAATTTGCTGTGTTCTTGCCAGAATTCAGGTCGAGTATGCTCAAAGTGAATCGCGCGAGGTGAATAATGAGGACCCATCACTTCACGAATCACATTCATAAACATGCCCATGGTCAGTTCTGCATCTTGGCGGCGAGTTAAAATCGCGCCGTGTTGAACCTGATAATCTATGCGCCAGCTATCTCCTAAATCGATCATTCGATTAAGCGTATCTTTCTGATGCAAATAAAAATTATTGGTCATGTTCATGAGT
This sequence comes from Acinetobacter sp. Li1LvA2, assembly GCF_056156705.1. NCBI lineage: Bacteria > Pseudomonadati > Pseudomonadota > Gammaproteobacteria > Moraxellales > Moraxellaceae > Acinetobacter > Acinetobacter sp. Li1LvA2. The sequence goes on along the minus strand of NZ_JBSICF010000001.1, from coordinate 837,716 downwards.
GCAGACTCTAATGTATTTGAACAAAGACCAATGTACCCAATGAGCCCTAATGATTTCGGTTGAAACTGTTGACCATAATGCAGGCCAAAATTATCACAACCAGAAACCAGTGCTGCCTGTTCTAGCACCTTGCAATAATTGGGCAGTTGTAAGCTCAACGTTGGGCTGATTAGAAGTTCAGGATTAATACCACTAATACCTAAAACGCGATCAACATCTGCACCTTTTTGACGAATAAACTCGCTTAATCCAGAGGCAGCTGCAGACAATACACCTTGATTACACATATTTGAATCGACAAGATGAGCTGGGTTGAGATGTAACATGTCAAGTCTCATGATATTTATTCCTAACTATTCTTATATTAAGCAAAAGCCATACCAGTTTTTGCTTGCGTCCATGATTTTGTGTTGTTAAAAACTTTTATAAAATAATGACTTATGTTTTGCTGTTTTAAGTTTCAGGTTTGATTCTTTAAGAAGAGATCAAGAGTTGTATTTAACGTTGGGTAGCGAACTAAAAGAAGGCAGAAAATGCATTAGAGATAGGCAAAAAGGGCAGAACTAAAACAAGAAATTAAGCGGCTTCTCATGCATACAACATGTATTGTAGGCATGAGAAAATAAGTGAAATACTAATTTTTTGTAGTTTTTGCCGTTTGTGCACCATAACTTAAACTAGCCATTGAAGGTCTAAATTGACCTGTATTGGCATCGCGGCCCTGTAGTAAGAACTTAGTATTGGCTTGACCATAGCTCTGCACAGCTTGCTGAGAAAACTTTCCAATATCAGAACTCGGACTACGCAATCGATTAATAATTAGAACCTTCTGAGTCGCCGCAAAATCTTGCATCATATTTTGATCGCCTTCACTGTCACCTGCGATAAAAATTGGCCCATAACCATATTTAGAGACTAAAAAGCGCTGGATGGTTGCGGTTTTGCCTTTACCTTGAGTCTGCGCATAGCCATGACGAAACTCAGGTAAAATTCGATTTTGAGTATCTCGTTCTAACTCCATGGCGTAGGCATTTTTTTCATTAATGTTATAGCCGATCTCTGGATTAGAAATAATTTCCTTAATCACATCAATAAAAGAGGCTGAGCAGACATAGACATCAATACCATTGTCCTGAAAGGCCTTAAATAGATTTTGCATTTCACGGTATGGTCTTAAACCATTTTCCCAAGTGGTTTTCACAACGCCTGCTTGGCCTGAAAGCGCTGCGGGAGAGGTCCATGTTACAGGTCCAATCGGTTGCTGCATTTGCCAAGCCACTGTTGCTTTCACCAAATTACGGACTTCTTGTTCGGTAAGCCCTGTAAATAAATAAGTAACCCACGGATATGCAACTTCATGATCAAAGGTGTCTCCAATCGCCGCATATAGATATCTCATTTTAGTAATGAAATCGAGATAATGCGGATCTTGTTTAATTTGATCCAGACTTTGCTTACCTTTTAGACCACTATAGTGGTGATAAAGCCATGAGTAGCTCGCAATAATATCTGGGGCGATTTTATCAATATTGACGGCTTGGCCTTGCTGGTTATTGTAGGCCGCTACAAAGTTTTGCGAGCTAATTCCTTTACGAATAATCTGATTAAGCTGCTCTGGCGTGACATTAAACGCTAAGTGTTCAAGCTGATAAATTAAAGTTGCTTCTTCGATGTCTAAAAATACCGAGGTATTGTCAAAGTCAGTGACGATATACGGGCGTTTGTCAGGATTGTAGTTCGGGCTATCTTTTCCATAGGTAGCAATTAATTGATTAAGTTGGTCAAAGTTAAAAGCATCCCATTGACCTTTTTGGATATATTCCTTTTTGGGAATAGCGACTGCGGGAGATGTGCTTTGTAGAGGGTTGTAGTTACATGCGCTTAGAGCAATCATACTTGCCAGACTACTGGTGAGTAATAGTGCTTTGGCAACTTTGCTCAGTTGATGGGTAGCTTGCATAAACCCTTCCTTTAAATTCTATAAAATTTAAAAACTAAAAATTGAAAATTAAGAAAAGCGATCTAAATCACTTTTCAAATTCCGACAGGCATTTGTCCGTTTAAATATTTTTTACAGAGACGCACGGTTTCATTGGACCATTGATCGCCAAGACTTTGAGCCATTTCTGTTTGTGCGTGAGAACCATTCCAAGCCATCATTTGAATGCGGCGTTGCATGATAAAAGTCGGGATCATTTCATATTCTTCAGACTGAATATGACCTACGCGCTCGTAGCCTTTTAACCAGTAATCAACCCAATGAGGTGCATTTGCATAATGTTCATTGAAGCTAATCGCAGCAGCGAGGTCATGCATAAACCAACTCATGCCGCAGTCATCAAAATCGATCACACCGATACGTTCTTGTTGTAGTAAGAGATTGGTTAAACGCAAATCGGCATGAATCAGTCCATAGCGTTCTTGGGTTTTGCCAAAGAAATTTAAATCTTTCGAAATTTGTGCAATAGCTTCTTCAATTACGCCGTGATCTTGTGGTCTTAAATGAGGTGCATTTTTCCAGTTTCCCCAGTGTCCATCTGCACCAACCATGGTTTCATGATTCCACACAATACGCTGAAAGTTTTCAGGTGCTTGCCATGTCTTACTATGTACGTGCAACTTTGCGGTAATTTGCCCTAATTGTTCAAATGCAGTGGGGTCAACTTCAACAGTCGGCATGTCGCCCTCAACCCAGTTGAAAAGGACTGCATAACGATAAATATCATTCGATAGTTTCAAGGTAATTACGCGTTCACCCGATTGATCTGCAATCGCAACAGGAACTTGGATTCCACTCGCATTTAAAGCATCTAACCATTCAAGCTCACTTTGTATATCGAGTTTGCTGTGATAGTTGGGACGGTGAATTCGAAGTGCATATCGGGCAGATCCAGTCGAAACTTGATAGGTTGCATTTTCAGACTGACACAGTAGTTTGACCTGTCCTTGATAGTCTGATGGATATTGCTTAATTGCTTGTTCTGCCAGTATTTGTAATTGAACTTGGCTTAAAAATTCATTTTGTTCTACAGACATAACCCATCTCCTCAATTTAATTTTTAAACACGTTTCGTGTTGAGATGCCGTCGATCTTATAAAAGAAAAAATGAATCAACTTGACTTCAAGTGGTCGGGGAGATGTTTTGCTGTCAAGTTTTATGAATATCTTTTGCGCAACTATTGGTGGTGTAAATTTAGTCGATAAGGCATACGACAATGAAAGAGTCTGAATTAAGCGTGGATGTTGGTGCTTTACAACAGGACGCAGAGTATTTTGCAAAACGTCAGTTAAAAAAGGGGGCAGTAGGTTGGTTACTTTTAGTGGGGCTGGGTGTCTCTTACGTCATTTCGGGTGACTTTGCGGGTTGGAATTTTGGACTGGCACAAGGCGGCTGGGGAGGACTCTTTATTGCAACAGTCATCGTCGCGTTTATGTATCTTTGCATGAGCTTTGTAATGTCTGAGATGTCAACAATGTTGCCCACTGCTGGCGGTGGCTATAGTTTTGCCCGTGTTGCATTTGGTCCTTTTGGAGGATACCTCACAGGGACTGCGATTTTAATTGAATATGCAATTGCACCTGCTGCCATTGCTGTATTTATTGGGTCATATTGCCAATCACTCTTTGGAATTGGCGGTTGGGCCGTTTATTTAATTTGCTATTTAGTTTTTATGGGCATTCATCTGAAAGGTGCAGGTGAAGCGCTGAAAATCATGTTTGGAATTACCGCCGTTGCTTGTATTGCACTGGTCGTATTTATCGTCGCGATGCTTCCACATTTTGATAGCGCACGTTTGTTTGATATTCCAGTCAGCGCTAATGCAGGTGCGAGTAGCTTTTTACCGTTTGGCTATATGGGAATATGGGCCGCAGTACCTTATGCCATCTGGTTTTTTCTTGCAGTTGAAGGGGTGCCACTGGCTGCCGAAGAAGCAAAAGATCCAGTACGTTCGTTGCCACGAGGCTTGATTGGTTCAATGTTGATATTGGCGTCGTTTGCACTTTTAATTTTATTTTTAGGCGCAGGTGCTGCCGGCTCAAATGCTTTAAAAAATTCAGGAGCACCTTTAGTTGATGCACTCATTGCCGTATATGGTCAGCACACATGGTTGGCAAGTTTTGTTAACTTTGTAGGTCTTGCGGGTCTTGTCGCAAGTTTCTTCTCAATTATTTATGCATATTCGCGTCAAATTTTTGCATTGTCACGTGCGGGATATTTACCAAAAAACTTATCGCTTACCAATGAAAATAAAGCGCCATATTGGGCCATTATCATTCCGGGCATTATTGGCTTTTTGCTCTCTTTAACAGGTGAGGGTGACTTACTCATTTTAATGGCAGTATTCGGTGCAACAATCTCTTATGTGTTGATGATGCTCTCACATATCAAATTACGTTTGTCTCGCCCTGAATTACCACGTCCTTATAAAACGCCAGGAGGAATATGGACGTCTTGTATCGCTTTAATTCTTGCTGCTGTTGCTGTAGTGGCAGGGTTAATGGTAAATCCAAAAGTTTGGTTATTGGCCGCGCTGATTTATGTCGGATTTATACTCTATTACTTGTTATATAGCCGTCACCATTTGGTGAAAGGTACGCCTGAACAAGAGTTCGCCATGATTGATGACTGAGTTTGAGTGCAGTAAAAATAAAGAGGCTTCGGCCTCTTTTTAAGTGTTATAAAACGACTAAAATGTTTAAAACCAAAATAAAAAAGTTTAGATATTTAACTCAAAGTTTACTTTTACACGGTCCAAAACAATTAAGGTTCGATATGTTTTTACGTCTTCATTATCGGCGAAATGTTTTCTAACTAAACTTTCAAAATGAGATAAGTTGTTGCTCAGCATGATAATGATAAAAGAGACGCCTCCATTCACAAAGTAGCACTGTTGAATCTCTTCAACAGAAGCAAAGTATTGCTTCGCTCTGTCCATAACCGCAGAGCGGTCTTCGCTAAGTCGGACCTCAATGATAGACGTAATTTTTTCACCAAATTTTAGCGGATTTAAAATAGCGCAATTTTTTAAAATAATTTCCTTTTCTTCCATACGAGATATACGTCTTTGAACGGAAGCGGAGGATAGACCAATTTTTTCAGAAATTTCTCGATGCGAAGTCTTATTGTCTTTTTGCAGTATTCTTAAGATTGCATAATCAAAATTATCTAAAGAAATTTCTGGCATGAGTAAATCTCTCATTAAGCTTTAAATATAGAGTTATTTAATCGTTTTATTGAGTGAAATAGAAGAAATATATTGAATATATAGAATTAAAATTTCAATCATTCCCATAGCGGTAAATATGATGATTGAAACAAACTCCAAGCAAGGCATGGCATTTGCAGCCGCATTTCTATCTTTAGTTTCTGTGCAAATAGGGGCATCAATAGGAAAAGCCCTTTTTCCAATTCTTAGTGCAGAAGGAGTGACCTTAACTCGACTTGCTTTAGCAGCATGTTTTTTGTGGATTGCCTTTAAACCTTGGAGAGACTGGAATAAACAGACCAATTGGAAAAATCTAATTATTTATGGGGCAATCCTCACTTTAATGAATACTTTAATTTATAAAGCATTTTCTTATATGTCTGTTGGAATCGCGATTTCCATCGAAGTGTTAGGGCCACTTACGGTTGCTATTTTAATGTCTAAAAATAAATTAGATTATTTTTGGGGAGGAGTATCGCTTATTGGTTTGCTTCTTTTACCCATGGGCAATTCAAATAATAACTTCAGCTTTATTGGTATGACGTATGCTCTATTGGCAGCAGTAGGTTGGGGGCTATATATTATTTATGGGTCTAAAGTTGCACAAGGTGGCGGAAGCTCGGTTGCAACTGGAATGTTCCTAGCAGCTTTGTTTGCCACACCTTTAGGTGCATCTCACATTATCCATATTTTTGATAGTTATAAGATTCTTCTTACATGTTTGCTCATGGCGATGCTAGCGAGTGCGATTCCATTTATATTAGATATGGTTGCGATGAAAAAACTGCATCCGCGAGTTTTTGGAATATTAGTGAGTGCATCACCCGCGGTGAGTGCTTTGGCTGGATGGCTAATTTTAGATGAACGATTAAATCATTTTCAGATCGTTGGAATAGCAATTATTATGGCATCGTGTGCCGGATGTTCTTATTTCTCCTATAAACGTAATACTGCATAAGACCATTCATTTATGATGACTTATGTCTAAAAGCTAGATGAATCGATTTGAAGGGGGAGAGAAATAATAAATAGAGCCCCCTTAAAAAGGCTACCTCTGTACAAATAGAATATAAAAACAGCAAGTATCACTTACTGAAGTGCAATTTTAATCTGATTGATATTTATACAATATGATTACAAGATCACAAGGATATGAACTGATGAAATTTCTAAAATTTCTAACTTTTAGCACGATTCTTACGTTGTCCGCGCATAGTTATGCGACAGTGAGTGGTGGACAAAAAATTGAAGTATTGGGTTATCAGCAAAAAGAGAAAAAACTTTATTTATTAAGACACTACGAAGATGGTCGAGGACGCCTACCACAACTATATTATTATCTATTAAATAGTAAATCGCCTGACAAACTTATTGAAGTTAAATCGCTCTATATCAATCCAAAAACACATAAGATTGATTATGATCAAGATAGTACAGCGTTTGATAAGGCTCTCAATAAAATTAAAAAAAATTTAACCCCTTTGATCATAAGTAATAGTAAGACTGTAAAAATTCAGACCTTAAAAACGCATCAGAAACAAGTAACATCTTGGTTTGATCCTTCAGGGAAGATCACGCAATATAAAACAGAATATGTTGTAAAATCGCCATCTTTACAAAGTAAGACGCACATTGCGGTTCATTACACCAAAGCAATAAAAATTTCCCAAAATTATAGCGTACCTAAACAAAATAAGAGGTTGGTTGTCGTTAAATATCTGGGGGTTCCAGAAGAAACTGGTTACGATATTGAAGACCCTATTTTACTACTACCTAATCAAAATCTTCTTTAGGGATGCAGCCATACAATTTACACAGGATTAATAATGAATAATTTGAATTTTAAAACTCTAAAAAAGTATTGGTTGCCATTTGTAGGTATTGCTTTAATCGCGGGCTCTTTAGTATTGGCATTTGCTTGGGTCGCTGGTCTATTTGGACATCGAATCACAAGCAAAACATTTTTGGGCGAATCATTAAGTAAATTTGATCCCGGATATCGACGTGCACACGGTAAGGGTATTTGTTTTGATGGCATGTACCACAGTAATGGTGCAGCGGCAGCACTCTCTAAAGCGACTGTATTTACCAAGTCTGATATACCAGCAATTGGTCGATTTTCTATTGGAAGTGGTAACCCGCATGCGGCAGATAATTCTACAGCAACAGTCAGTATGGCTTTATTACTTTCTGCAGCTGATCATTCACAATGGCGCATGAAATTAAACAACTTTCCCTATTTCCCTACGCGAAATGCTGAAGGTTTTTTGGCGCAGCAAAAAGCATTTAAACCAGTTCCATCTACTGGTAAACCTGATCCAGTCCTTGTTGAAGCTTTCTTAAAAGAATATCCCGAAGCGCGTAAGTCTATTGAACAAAAGGCAAAGATGCCATTAACTGGTAGTTTTAGTGGCGCAGAATTTTATGTGGTAAATGCATTTATATTGCGGGCTGCCAATGGACAAGAACAGCCAGTGCGTTGGTCTATGCGTCCTCATTCAAAATTTATTAGTCTGACCAAAGAACAACGTGATCAAGCTGGCCATGATTTCTTATTTAAAGATATCAAAAAACGTTTAGCTGAAGGGCCGCTGTATTGGGATTTAGTTTTGCAACTTGCTGAGCCGGGAGACACGGTGAATGACCCATCTCAACCTTGGCCAAAAGAACGTAAAGAAGTTATAGCGGGAACATTGGAAGTCAAAAATGTGACTGAACAGGTAAATGGTGTTTGCCGTGATATTAACTTTGACCCAACCTTGGTTCCACCCGGAATTGAGTTATCAGATGATCCGGTACTCGCAGCAAGAGCAGGTATCTATGCGCAGTCTTACAATGCTCGCTTACGTGAAATTGGATTTGGCAAAGCAACGGATGCCGTGGGTAAATAGGAGAGATCAGCCATGCAAAACAAATCTAACGATAATACTCCACGTTATTTTAACTTGACTGCTCGAATACTACATTGGGCTATGGCGGTAGCAATTTTGGCTATGCTATTTATTGGTGTAGGAATGACAACCTCAATCACTTGGCGTCCGTGGTTAATCGATATTCACCGTCCTTTAGGAATCGCAATCTTATTGTTGGTCATCGTAAGATTAATAAATCGACTCTATTTTCCAATTCCACCTTTGCCGCCGACTGTACCCCGTTGGCAGGCGTTTATTGCCCATGCATCACATTGGCTACTTTATCTTTTGATGTTTAGTTTGCCATTGCTCGGATGGGCAACGCTTTCGGCAGGTAATTGGCCTGTAACGTTATTTCCGGGTTGGGACCTTCCACCAATCGCTCCAACCAACTCTACGCTCTATGCATGGTTTCGCACTCTACACGGAGTTTTGGCTTGGCTGTTATTTGCTGTCGTTATTGGTCATCTGTCTGCTGCGTTATTACATGCATGGGTTTATCGCGATGGCGTATTCTCAAGTATGGCTTTGGGTTCTTCTACTGAGTCTAATAGAGATAATGAAAAGAAGAGTGTGGATTGAGAAGGAGTTATTCAGCTCTTAAGCTCAGATCAGGCGGATAAGAGGGATAAGTCAGTGGAAATGGTGACATATTTTGATGGAGTTAAAACAAATAAATTTGGAATGAAAGATGTTCTATTTAAGTTACATTCGATTTTGGTTTAAAGTTTTAAATGATTGATAATATTTAAATTTAATATATTTTATCTGTCTAACAATGGGAAAATATAAATTTCCTATAATTCTAAATATTTGTCATAGCCTTATGAGCTTCAAGTTATAAGATTGGTAATGTGTAATGCATATTGAAAATATTATTCGAAAACTAGATTTAGTGACTTTAAAGATATTTCAAACAGTCTGTGATGAAAAATCTCTGAGCAAGGCCGCTGAAAAAAATATGATTGCGCTATCTGCTGCAAGTAAGCGTTTGACTGATTTGGAGCATTTGATTGGAACCAAACTGTTTATTCGTGATGGTAAAGGCATGCAAATTACACCTGCTGGTGAAAGTCTGCTTTACCATTGCAGAACCATTTTAGACTCGGTTTATAAAGCTTCGGTTGAGTTAGAAGAATATAAAATAGGCATTAAAGGTTTTGTACGATTACAGGCAAATTTATCAACGATCATTCAGTTTTTACCCGAAAGTCTGCATCCATTTATTGTTGAAAACCCTCAAATTAAGATTGAGCTTGAAGAACGTCCAAGTATAGAAATTATCCAAAATGTAAGTAATAAAATTGCCGACTTAGGCATCTGCATTGCTGAGAACTTATCAGAAGATCTGGATTATTATCATTATCGTAGCGATCGGCTGGTCGTGGTTATACAAAACCAGCAATATTTAAGTGAACAGAAAATTATTTCTTTTGAAGATGCATTAGATTACGACTTTATTGGATTGCATACCCAAAGTGCGATTAATCGGATTTTGCAGCAAAAGTCTGAAGCGCTAGGAAAGCAGCTTAAACTCAGGATATTGGTGACGAGTTTTGATGCGGTTTGCCGTATGGTGCAGGCTGGTATGGGGATTGGAATTTTGCCTCATAAGGTTTTCGAAATCTTTGGTAAACCCTTGGGGCTGGCAAGTGTAGAGTTAACCGATAATTGGGCAAAAAGAGATTTATATCTGGTGTCCAAACATGATGAGTTTTTAAATCCAGTAACTCTGCTTTTGAAAGAATATTTTATGCACCCCCATAAAGAAATTACATCTGAATAAATTTTATAGGTTTCGCAAACCACGAAGGCTTGTTGATCTTTTAAGAATTGTATTACTGCTCATTGCACCATAAATTTAACTCTATCGGAAGTAGATATAATATGGATTGTTATGAGCCTAGCCCTTGAGAAAATAAAAGTCCTTGAAATAGGTACCCTAATTGCAGCTCCTTTTGCAACACGAATTCTTGCCGAGTTCGGTGCGGAAGTCATAAAAATTGAGCCTATTGGCAAAGGTGATCCACTTCGTAAATGGCGTAAGTTACATCACGGAACATCTTTGTGGTGGTATTTACAGTCACGTAATAAGAAATCTTTAGCACTTAATCTTAAGTCACCAGAAGCAATTGCTTTAATCAAAAAGATGATTGTCGACACAGACATTCTGGTCGAAAACATGCGTCCCGGCGCCCTTGAAAAATTAGGCCTTGATTGGGAAACCTTAAAATCAATTAACCCTAAACTAACTTTTGTTCGCATATCTGGTTATGGGCAATCTGGTCCATATAAAGATAAACCCGGTTTTGGTGCAATTGGTGAAGCAATGGGCGGAATTCGCTATACCACAGGTTCACAAGACTCTGCGCCTGCACGAGTTGGGGTGAGTTTAGGTGACTCACTTGCTTCATTACATGCAGTGATTGGCGCTTTAATGTCGATTGTGAATATTAAAACGAATAATGGTAATGGACAGATTGTTGACGTGTCACTTGCAGAAAGTGTCTTCAATATTATGGAAAGTGTTGTCCCAGAATACGACTTGCATGGTTTTATTCGGGAGCGTTCTGGAGGTTCTTTGCCGGGTATTGCACCTTCAAATACCTATCGAACGAAGGACAATGCTTTTGTTGTGATTGCGGGAAACAGTGACCCAATTTTTAAGCGCTTAATGCATGTAATTGGTCGTGAAGATTTGGCGAATCGACCTGAGTTTGAACACAACGATGGGCGTGCGCAACAGAGTGATTTGCTAGATGCTGCAATTGAATCATGGAGTCGACAGCATTCAATTGATGAGGTTTTGCAGCAGCTTGAACAGGCTGAGGTTCCATCTGGGCGAATTTATTCTGTAGCCGATATGGTCAATGATCCGCATTTCCATGCACGTGATATGTTGCTTTCAACCGAGTTGCCCGATGGTCAAGTGGTGAAAATGCCGGGTATTGTTCCTAAGCTTTCTGAAACACCGGGGCAGGTTAAATGGCGTGGCCCTGAGTTGGGTGAGCATACCGAATCTGTTTTAAAACAATACGGTTATCAAGTTGAAGATATTGAAAGCCTGCGTGTATCAGGAGTAGTGCAATGACAGCATTTTCCGACTTACTTGTTGTACAAGAAGTCTCTCCACGAGATGGTTTGCAAATTGAGCCGACTTGGGTGCCCACCAATAAGAAAATTGATTTAATTAATCAGTTGTCAACCATGGGTTTCTCTAGAATTGAAGCAGGGTCTTTTGTCTCGCCAAAAGCCATTCCGAATTTGCGAGATGGTGGTGAGGTTTTTACTGGAATTACGCGCCATAAAGATATTATTTATGTTGGCTTAATTCCAAATTTAAAAGGTGCGCTTCGGGCAGTTGAAGCCAATGCAAATGAGTTAAATCTTGTTCTTTCAGCTAGCCAAACTCATAACCTTGCCAATATGCGAATGACTAAAGCTCAATCATTTGCAGGATTTACCGAAATTGTGGAGCAACTACAGGGTAAAACACAGTTTAACGGAACTGTAGCAACAACATTTGGTTGTCCATTTGAAGGCAAAATTAGTGAAAAAGAAGTGTTTAGCTTAGTTGAACATTATTTAGAGTTGGGTATTCATAATATTACCTTGGCAGATACCACTGGTATGGCGAACCCCGTGCAAGTGAAAAGAATTGTCTCTCACGTTTTATCGTTAATTTCGCCTGAGCAACTGACCCTACATTTTCATAATACACGTGGATTGGGGCTAACTAATGTTCTTGCAGCTTACGAGGCTGGAGCAAGACGGTTTGATGCTGCATTGGGTGGTTTAGGTGGGTGCCCGTTTGCACCGGGGGCTTCGGGAAATATTTGTACTGAAGATTTGGTCAATATGTGTGAAGAAATGGGAATACCGACCACTATTGATTTGGATGCTCTCATTCAACTTTCGAGAACCTTACCCGCACTTTTAGGGCATGACACGCCAAGCCAACTTGCCAAAGCGGGACGAAATACAGACTTACATCCGATACCGGATTATATCAAATCACTTAATTAAGATACGTCATTCAAGATAGTTGGAAATAAGGCGATATGCGTATCGTCTTCGGTCAACTCGTCTTTAAAATCTTGATGGAACGTGTCTTGAGGCTCATTTTCAGGAGAAAATAAATGAGTTTAAAGCAAAGCATGGAATTATCGGCTGAAGCAATTGCCGAAAAGCAATTAATAAAAAAAGTAGCATGGAAAATCATGCCATTAATTATGGTGTGTTACTTATTTGCCTTTTTTGATCGTATCAACATCAGTTTTGCCAAGTTTCAGTTACAAGCTGATTTATCCTTAAGTAATACAGCTTATGGTCTCGGTGCCAGTTTATTTGTAATTGGTTATGTAATATTTGAAGTACCCAGTAATTTATTGCTACATAAATTTGGTGCGAGAAAATGGATTGCACGCATCATGGTTTCTTGGGGTGTTGCAACGACCTTAATGGTGTTTGTGACTACTGAATGGCAATTTTACGTATTACGTTTCTTGATTGGTGCAATGGAGGCAGGCTTTGCACCGGGTGTGCTTTATTACATGACGCTTTGGTTTCCCCAAACTTATCGTGGTCGAATTATTTCATTATTCTTTCTTGCTTCTGCCTTTTCAGGCATCTTTGGAGGACCAATTTCAGGGGTGTTGTTGTCATCACTTGATGGTGTGATGAACATGCGTGGCTGGCATTGGTTATTTTTAGTGGGTGGCGTACCTTGTGTTTTACTTGGTCTTTGTGTTCTTACTTACTTAAAAGATCGTATTGATGATGCGCAGTGGTTATCAACCTCAGAAAAAGCTCATTTGAAACGTTTGGTTGAGCCTAAACAACCAGAAAAAGCCTCTCATTCATTATGGGCTGCCATTAAAACCCCGGGATTATTAATTTTAGGCGTTATCTATTTTCTGATTCAAATTGCATCTTATGGTCTAAATTTCTGGGGGCCACAGTTAATAAAAAGCTCAGGTATTGATGATACCCAAATGATTGGTTTTCTTAGTGCTATTCCATACCTCATGGGAGCAATTACAATGGTAATTGTTGGACGTTTAGCAGATAAATCTGGGGAGCGTTTAAAATTTACTGCTGGTTTACTCTCTTTAGGTGCTATTGGTTTCTTTACAGCAGGTTTCTTTGATGCCAACCCAGTTGTGGTGGTGATTTCACTTGCGTTATTAGGGGCTGGTATTGTTGCTGCAATTCCTTCTTTTTGGAATTTACCGCCCAAAGTCTTGGTTGGAGCGGGGGCAGGTGCTGCTGGTGGCACAGCGCTCATTAATACATTAGGACAAATGGGGGGAATTGTTAGTCCTATTATGGTTGGTCATATTAAAGACATAACAGGAAGCACAACACCCGCACTATATATTATTGCAAGCTTATGTGTTGTGTGTATTGCACTATTGATATGGGCTACACCAAAACGATTACAAGAGAAAGGTTAAACGATTCACTCATGCTCAAAGCCATTTAGTTGGCTGTGGCATGAGTGTAGTTAATATTAAAGTGATATAACATGATGATTATTTATAATTTTTATAATTATATTCTAAGTGGGTTAGCATATTTATAGGAACTGTACTTTCTATTATTTAAAGCCATTTTTGAAACGAACCTGATCTATCCAAACACCTATCAAATCGCGGTGAGATATCGAACATGGCTCATCAATGAAATTTATAGCCAGCTTATAAAACTAAAAACCGATACGACTTTTCAAGACGCCAAACTGTTTTTATATATGATTGAAGGTGCAATCATTCAACTTTTAGACTCAAATCAAGTGGATGAGAGGGAAAAGGTGCTGGATTGTTTTTTATGCAGTTTAGGTAGGTGATGTAAAATGCTGGGCTGATAACAAAAAATATTAGACCGGTCGTCTATAGGTCTATATAGTGAGGTCTTACTTTGTTGTCCTTCTAGTTTAAAAGAGAAAATTAATGTCTATTATTCTTCATCATTTAAATGCTTCACGCTCATTTCGCATTCTGTGGTTACTTGAAGAAATTAATCAAACTTATGAATTAAAAAGTTATTTTCGAGATAAAACTACAAATCTCGCACCTCAAGAATTAAAAAACATTCATCCTTTAGGAAAATCACCTGTGATTGAACTTAATGGAAAAGTGATTGCAGAGTCAGGTGCAATTGTAGAAATTTTGATTGAAAAGTTTGCTCCACAACTTATGCCTGCGAAAGATTCAGACAGTTATCTTGATTATTTACAATGGATTCATTTTTCAGAAAGTTCGGCTATGGTTCCATATTTATTAAGTATTTTTAATTCGATTGAGTTAAAAAATGGTACTCAATTAAAATTCTTGGACCGATATGCGCATGCTGAGTTGGATAAAGTATTTTCGTATTTAGATCAACAATTAGTAGGCAAAAAATTCTTAGTAGGCAATAGCTTAACGGGTGCTGATTTTATGATTGGTTTCGTAGTCTACGGTCTAATTAATTCATTAAATATTCGCTCAAAATATCTCAATATTGAACAATATGTAAAAAGTCTAGAAAGCTTAGAAAGCTGGCAAAAAGCCATGTCTATAGAACAAAATCTTCATCATCAAACCAATGCCTAAAAACGAAATGGTCTTAAGCACTTAAAAAAAGAATTGATTTCTCAAGTAGAGAAATCAATTCAGGAATTTAGATCCCTTCAACAAAACTCACCATAACATCACAGCAGTCTTGGCGTTTGCTTTTGGCAAGCTGATATTCAGGTGAAAAGTAACATTCACGTGCAGTTTCCATATCTGGAAACTCAATCACCACGTGACGTTCAAACTCTTGTCCTTCTAAAACTTCTGAGGCACCGCCACGGGCAAGAAACTTGGCACCGTACTTTTGAAAAGCTTGCGGAGCAGTAGCCATATATTGTTTATATTGTTCCATATCATGAATGGTGACATGAGCAATCCAGTAAGCAGACATATCGTATTTCCCTATAATTTATTAAATAAAGGTCTATTTACCTTTTCCTAAAATTTGTGATTTCACGCATCTAAAATATTTTTTGCGACAGCAGCAGCTTCAGCAATATGTTCAGCAACCGCCTGTTTTGCCTTTTCAGGGTCTTTGTGAAGATAGATGGCTTCACACATATTTTTAATACGTTGATAACCTGAAATTTCACGTTTTGTTGATTTCATGGTCATGGCACGAAGGCGGCTAATTCGACCATTTAAACGTTGCACCACTTCCCAAGCAATATGGTGCTTTGCGGTAGCAAAGATGGTTTGGTAAAGCTGGGTTGAGGTCGCAATAATCAGATTGATGTCATCGGCAGCAAAAGCAGCTTTAAGATCTTCTAATAAAAGCTTTAATTTTTCAGCAGTTTTTTCATCGAGGTTTTTAGTGCAGTCAACCACAGCACTTTGCTCTAACAAAAGACGAATTTCATAAATTTGTGAAGCGATGTCCCAGTTAAGTAGCGAAACGATAGGGCCTTTGTTTGGCAAAATCTCGACTAAACCTTCTGCTTCTAAATAACGAATCACTTCGCGAACTACAGAACGGCTCACGCCAAGTTCTTCACATAACGTTCTTTCAACCAGTCTTTTTCCTGAAGGGAAATAGCCCGTAATAATGGCATTGCGCACTTTATCTAAACACAGCTCTCGTAATGTTACGGGCGGGTTTTCAATTTTAAGATTCATAAATAATTAAATTTTCCTGTTTTTTAACATGTTGAGTTTCATCACATGTTTTTCAATAAAAATTAGCATAGCAAACTCTTGCTTTTTTTTCAGTATGTATTATGGTATACCATAATACGAATGACAAGATAATTTACTTGCAAGGAAGAGCAATGGAACTCATACGTAAAACAGTGCTTCATGTAGAAACCACTTATGTAGATGGCGGCAAAGAAGCAGCAAAGCCTTTAAAAATGGTGGCAGCCGCCGCGGTCATTAAAAATCCGTGGGCAGGGCAAGGTTATGTAGAAGACCTAGCACCAGAAATTCGCCGTATTGCACCAATCTTAAGCGAACATTTAACCAAGCTTATTCTTGATGAAGTGGGTTCGGGCGAAGCCGTTGAAGCTTTTGGTAAAAGTGCAGTGGTGGGCTTAAACGGTGAACTTGAACATGCATCAGCTTTAATTCATACCTTACATTTTGGTAATACTTACCGTAGTGCTGTTGGTGCGAAATCTTATTTGGCATTTAACAATACCCGTGGCCCAGCAAACGCGCCGATTTTAATTCCAATGATGGATAAAAATGACGAAGGCCGCCGTTCTCATTACTTAACATTGCAATTTGCAATTCCAGATGCACCTGCTGCCGATGAGCTGGTTGTTGTAATTGGTGCAGCAACAGGTGGTCGACCACATCATCGTATTGGTGATCGTTATAAAGATTTGGAAGAGTTAGGTCATGATGTCAAAAACCCTGCAGCTGTCAAATAACCGTATTGCTCACTATTTTGAGCAAGGCGAAGGAGAGCCTCTGGTTCTAATCCATGGAGTGGGAATGCAAGCTGCGGCATGGTATCCACAAATTGAATATTTTTCTAAACATTATCATGTCATTTCAGTAGATATGCCGGGACATGGTCAAAGCACCAAATTACCGGCAGAAGCAAAGTTACAAGATTTTGTTGAATGGACCATCGAATTTATTACAGCCTTAAATTTAGGACCTGTAAATTTAGCTGGGCATTCAATGGGCTCGCTAATTACTACAGGTGTTAGCGTTACCCGTCCTGATTTAGTTAAACGGATGGCTGTGCTCAATGGTGTATATAAACGTACAACACAAGCACGTAATGCCGTGATCCAAAGAGCTGAAGAGTTAAAAACAGGTCGTATTGATGTTGAGACTCCGCTAAAGCGCTGGTTTGGTGAAAGCGAAGTCGAGCGTATAGCAGCAACCAAAGTGAAATCATGGCTCGAAAATGTCGACTTGTCTGGTTATACCACTGCATATTCTGCTTTTGCGCAAGGCGATGAAACCTATGCAGATGACTGGTCAAAGATTACTTGTCCTGCTTTGGTGTTGACCGGAACGGATGATCCTAACTCAACTGCAGAAATGGCTGTGCAAATGGCGAATCAGGCAAAGCATGGCACTGCAATTGTCATTGAAAATGAACGTCACATGGTGAACTTAACTGCACCTGATAAAGTGAATAATGCAATGCAAGCGTGGTTGGAAACCAGCGTTTAAATTGCCACACATTGCTGAAGGAATATAACAATGAGTGAAATGGATACAATTAATAAAATACGTGAATTACGTGATGCTTTCGGGTCATTTATGACGGGCGTTACCGTGGTCACAACCTGTAAAGAAGATGGAACGCCACTTGGCTTTACAGCGAACTCTTTTGCTTCGGTGTCTTTGGACCCAGCTTTACTTCTAGTAAGTATTGCCAAGACATCAAGCAATTATCATAACTTTGCAAATACCACTCATTTTGCAATTAATATTTTGGCAGAAGAGCAAAAGGATGTTTCGAATACCTTTGCTCGTCCAAGCGAAGACCGTTTTGCAAATCTTTCATGGTCAAAAAGTGCTTGCCAAAACCCGCTGATCGATCATGTGAGTGCTTGGTTTGACTGTACAACTTATCAGGTTGTCGATGCAGGTGACCACGCTATTTTAATTGGTAAAGTTGAAGATTTTGCTTCGACAGGTTTTGCAGGTCTTGGTTATTATCGTGGTGGATATTTCACACCAGCCAAACTTTCTGCCGAGGTCATCTCTGGTCCTAAAGTGGTGATGAGTGCGATCATTGGTCATGAAAATACCATTTTGCTTGAAGAAACTGCCGAACATAAATGGACTATTCCACATGTGATGGTAGATAAAGACGGTGCTGATAAAGCGCTTGAGAAAATCTTTGCAGAATATCAGCCAGATGCTTCTGCCAACTTCATTTACTCTGTATATGAAAACGTTGAAAACCAGCAGCAATATATTTCATTTTTATGCAACACACCCGTAGCTCAAGCCACTAAAGGTCAGTTTGTCGATTTAAATGATCTTGAAAAGCTAGAGTTTGTAGACGGTGCTTTAGAAAGTATGCTGATGCGCTATCGCAAAGAAAACCATCTGAAAACGTATGGTGTTTATTACGGAAATCAGACAACAGGTACAGTTCGTCAAATCGTTAAAGAGGAAGTTTAATCATGCGTTTTTCATTATTTGTGCATATGGAACGTGTTTCTGATCAGCAAACCCAGAAGCAGCTTTATGATGAAATGATTGAGCTTTGTCAGATTGCAGACCGTGGCGGTATGCATGCGGTTTGGACAGGCGAACACCATGCCATGAACTTTACCATTGCACCCAACCCATTTTTAAATCTGGTCGATTTAGCCAATAAAACCAAAAATGTTCGTTTAGGTACAGGCACGGTGGTAGCACCATTCTGGCACCCGATTAAACTTGCAGGTGAAGCTGCAATGACCGACATTATTACCAATGGCCGTTTAGATATTGGTATTGCTCGCGGTGCTTATTCGTTTGAATATGAACGTATGGTTCCGGGCATGGATGCATGGAGTGCAGGTCAGCGTTTACGTGAAATGATTCCTGCCATTAAAAACCTTTGGAAAGGCGATTATGAGCATAACGGTGAATTTTGGCAGTTTCCAAAAACCACCTCCGCACCTCAACCGCTTCAACAACCGCATCCACCAATTTGGGTTGCTGCTCGTGATCCAAATAGCCATGAATTTGCTGTGCAAAATGGCTGTAATGTACAGGTAACGCCTTTGCATTTAGGTGACGAAGAAGTTGAAAAACTCATGGGACATTTCAATGCAGCTTGCGAAAAGTTCAATGAAATTCAGCGCCCTGAAATTATGTTGCTTCGCCATACCTATGTGGCAGATAGTGAAGAAGATGCTCAATTGGCAGCAGATGAAATCAATACCTTCTATAACTATTTCGGCGCATGGTTTAAAAATGAGCGTGAAATTAATCAAGGTTTAATCGCACCTTTAAGTGCTGAAGAAATTGCTGCACATCCTTTTTATACACCTGAAGCGATGCGCAAAAATAACGTGATTGGGCAAGCCCAAGAAGTGATTGACCGCTTAAAAGCTTATGAAGCGATGGGCTATAACGAATATTCTTTCTGGATTGATACGGGCATGAGCTTTGAACGTAAAAAAGCCTCATTAGAACGTATGATCAATGAAGTTATGCCGGCATTTGCATAGAGGCGAATATCATGACAGCAGATTTTCAGCTTTATATTAATGGTCAGTTTGAATCTGGTGCAGCGACTTTTGAAAGTATTAATCCTGCAACAGGTGAAGTCTGGGCACACATGCCGGAAGCT
This sequence comes from Acinetobacter sp. Li1LvA2, assembly GCF_056156705.1. NCBI lineage: Bacteria > Pseudomonadati > Pseudomonadota > Gammaproteobacteria > Moraxellales > Moraxellaceae > Acinetobacter > Acinetobacter sp. Li1LvA2. The sequence continues at coordinate 818,283 of NZ_JBSICF010000001.1, read as the reverse complement.
CGAACCGATGAAGTCAATCGAGCAGTTCAGGCCGCATCAAGTGCGTTAAAGGCACCGGCTTGGGCAGGTTTAACTGCTTCACAGCGCGGTAAATTGCTCTATAAACTGGCTGATTTAATTGAAAAAGCTGCACCGCAATTGGCTCAAATTGAAACCAGTGACACGGGCAAAATTATTCGTGAAACATCGAGCCAGATTGCCTATGTCGCTGAATATTATCGCTATTATGCAGGTATTGCCGACAAATTAGAGGGTAGTTTTCTACCAATTGATAAGGCAGACATGCAAGCATGGATTGTTCGTGAACCAGTAGGTGTGGTTGCTGCAATCGTTCCTTGGAATAGTCAGTTATTTCTATCGGCAGTGAAGGTCGGCCCAGCTTTAGCGGCAGGTTGTACAGTCGTGTTAAAAGCCTCTGAAGACGGCCCTGGACCATTATTGGCTTTTGCTAAATTGGTCCATGAAGCGGGTTTTCCCGCTGGAGTGGTCAATGTGATTACTGGTTTCGGACCTGAATGTGGCGCCGTGCTGAGTAGCCATCCGGACGTTGCTCATGTTGCGTTTACAGGTGGTCCAGAAACGGCAAGACACATTGTACGTAACTCGGCTGAAAATCTTGCAAAAGTTTCACTCGAATTAGGTGGCAAATCACCATTTATTGTATTTGCTGATGCAGATATTCAAAGTGCGGTAAATGCTCAGGTCGCTGCTATTTTTGCTGCTACTGGGCAAAGTTGTGTGGCAGGTTCACGCTTACTGGTTGAAGAAAGCATTAAAGATGAATTTGTTCAGCGTTTGGTTGAGCGTGTACAAACCATAAAAATTGGTTTACCTCATGAGATGACAACCGAGTTTGGACCGCTTTGTACCTTACGCCAACGCCAAAAAATCGAGCAAGTTGTTGCAAGTTCAATCCAGCAAGGGGCAAAACTTCTTACTGGCGGTAAAAGCCTTGAGCGAGCAGGTTATTACTATCCACCGACCATTTTAGATTGCACCAATGCACCTCAAGCAGATTGCATTACCACAGAACTATTTGGTCCGGTTTTATCGGTAGATAGTTTCAAAGATGAAGCGGAAGCTGTGCAAAAAGCCAATAGCACGCCTTACGGGCTGGCGGCTGGCGTTTTTACCACCAATTTAAGCCGTGCTCACCGTATGACCAAAGTCATTGGGTCGGGAATTGTTTGGCTAAACACTTACCGAGCTGTTTCACCACTTGCACCTTTTGGTGGACATGGGCTTTCGGGACATGGTCGGGAAGGTGGCGCAAATGCGGTTTTAGATTACACCGCCACCAAAACAGTTTGGTTACGTACTTCAGATGAGCCAATTGATGACCCATTTGTCATGAGATAAGTCATGACTTGAGGTATGAAAATATAACGGGATTTTAATTTCAAGGATGAAAAAATGAATCAGTCAAACCCAGTAATCGCCTAAAGCTTTAAATAGTTGAAAACGTAAAACTAGATGTATCGATGCTTAATCAAGTATTGATCGGACTGGCTTTACCTTTTTCTTGGCTAAAACAACACAAACAGAGAAATGAGCTGTTTGTAAAAGGAAATAAAAAGATGAAGCCGAGTCATATTGAAATGACTTTGGCTGGGCAGATTTTTTGATGTTGAGGAAATGAATTCCTCAAAGAGAGATTAAGGATATGAGCCAAAACGAAAATAGCAATAATGCTTTCGCTATCGAAAGTCATTCTATTGATTATGTTGCTCCCTCTGAACGTAATGGGAAAGTTCGCGATCTATTCACATTATGGTTTTGTACCAATATTGCACCGCTTGCCGTGATTACGGGTGCAATGTCAATTTTAACCTTTAACCTCAATATTGTAAGTGCATTGCTTGCGATCTGCTGTGGACATTTTTTTGGTGCAGCGATTCTGGCTTTAACCTCTGCGCAAGGTCCGCAGGTCGGCATTCCTCAAATGATTCAGAGCCGCGCACAGTTTGGGCGTTATGGGGCATTGCTGGTTGTACTGTTTACTACCCTCATTTATTTAGGTTTTTTCATCTCTAACATTATTTTGTCAGGCAAAACCCTGCATACCGTTGTTCCTGCCATTCCAGTGCCAACCGCGACCGTGATTGGCGCAATTGCAGCAACCACAATTGGCGTAATCGGTTATCACTTTATTCATAAGTTCAATAAAATCGGAACTTGGTTTATGGGTGGTTCGTTGCTGATCGGCCTCATGATTATGGTGCCGCATATTAATGCAGATGTACTCGCCAAAGGCTCTTTCAATATGAAAGGCTGGTTTGCCATGTTTGGGTTGTGTGCTGTATGGCAAATTAGTTTCTCGCCTTATACCTCAGATTATTCACGATATTTACCGAAGTCGATTGGTATTTATAAGCCATTTATTTTTACCTATTTAGGCGCATCGTTAGGAACTATTTTTGCGATGGCATTTGGTACGATTGCGGTCAGCATTGGCTCAACCACAGATGCTATGGAAGCGGTAAAGTCGGGTACTGGGCTGTTCGGTTATGTTCTTATGATTTTGTTCTTATGCAATATCATTGGTCATAATGCCATGAACCTATACGGTGCGGTTCTGTCTTGTATTACCTCTATTCAGACTTTTGCAGGGCAGTGGATGCCAAGCCGAAATATCCGAGTCGTGTTATCAATCATTGTGTTAGTTCTAGCGACTTTAACGGCACTTTGGGCATCAAGTAACTTTATTAGTTTCTTCTTGAATGTGATTTTTGCTTTGTTATTTATTTTGGTGCCATGGGTGTCTATTAATTTACTAGATTTCTATGTAGTGAATAAAAAGTCTTATGACATTCAGTCGATCTTTGCACGTGATGGTGGTATTTACGGCAAATTTAATGCAAAAGCGCTTACGGCTTATTTCATTGGGATTGCGGTACAAATTCCATTCTTAAAAAATGCGTTTTTCACAGGTGCATTGGCCGATGTAATTCCAGATGCGGATATTTCTTGGGTCATTGGATTGGTGGTGAGTCTGGTGGTGTATTACGTCTTTAATCTAGGAAAGATTAAATGTTCAGCACCTGCATTAAACGCAAAATTACCTCAATAAGCATTGTAGTGAAAGGAATCCGACAATGAAAAAAAGCTATTTACAAGCGGCTCTAAGCACAGCATTGATGGCCGTAATTTATCCAAGTTACGCAGGTGTAAGTTTTGGAGATACCGATGGTGAATACGGTAAGCTCACCGTATCAGGCTATGTTCGCGCTAACTATCAAGATAAACACTATGGAGAGTCTGCTTCTGATCAAAAAATTCGTTTTGATGCTGCGCAGTTAAAACTGGCCTACGAGCGTGGACCGTTATTTGGTCATGCGGAATATCGTTGTTATCAATATGACCGTCTATGTGATTTTTCTACATTGGTTGATGGGTATGTAGGATACAAATTAAATAAAACAGATCAGGTGGTGGCAGGTGTTCAACCGATTCCATTTGGGCCGGGACGTTTCTGGGGCAATAGCCTATATGGAAGTATGAGCACAACCGCAGGTTTAGAAGATGTTCATAATCTTGGTTTGAATTATCATTTTGAATTGCCGACAGCAACCAAATTTGATGTGGGGTATTTTGCGGTAGATGGTGGAAACTACACAGGCTCTACCCAAGATTCAGGTCGTTATACAGCAAACTACGTGAGTTCAGATGATCCGAATAAAACCGATTTGCAAGAAAAAAACATGTGGGTGGGCCGAGTGACTCAAGATGTAAATCTTGGAATTAATGGTTTAACCACACAGCTCGGTGGTTCATATTGGACATCGGATATTGAAAATAAAGCCGCTTCGAGTGATGGCCGTCGTCATGCATGGGCACTTTTTGGTAAAGCCAATTATGGCAATTTTAATATGACCCTTACAGGTGGTAAAAATGATGTAACTAATCAGGATCAGCTTAATTCTAATCAGTCACTTATGGGTTCTTACGACACTGAATATTATGTCGCGAACAAAGGAACGTTCTATACCGCAGATGTGGGCTACTCTTTCAAAAATGTTAAGCAGATTGGAAACATTACGCCGTACTTTATGTACAGTCAGTACGATAAAGATCAGGACAATATGAAAGATTCAATCCGTAATATTATTGGTGTGTCTATTGACCATAAACAGCTTTCTTTGGTGGCTGAATACATCATGAGTAAAAATGACCCGTTCATTGGGGGGACTCAAGATTCATTGGCACAAGGGGATGATAACCAGTGGAATAAGTTGCTTAACTTAACGCTGTTTTATTATTTCTAAAAACATTTAAACATTCGGGCATACCGAAAATTTTTTTAAATTAATTTTTGGTATGCCATAATACAAGGTTGATGGTGAGCTATTTAATTTATCTATCGCTCCACTATCAATGCAGAAGATCTCAACAGGATAATGATCATGCAGCTTAATGAACTCGCTTTATTTCGTCAGCAAGCCTTTGTTGCTGGAAAGTGGTGCGATGCAGACCATCAACAAACATCCGAAATTTTAAATCCGGCGACATTAGAAGTGATTGGTACTGTCCCCAATATGGGTAAGGCTGAGGCCGAGCGTGCCATTGAAGCTGCCAAAGAAGCTTGGCCGTTATGGAAAAATAAAACAGCAAAAGATCGATCAATTATTTTAAAAAAATGGTTTGATTTAATTATTTCAAATGCAGATGACTTGGCTTTTATTTTAACAAGTGAGCAAGGAAAGCCTTTAGCCGAAGCCAAAGGTGAAATTTTATATGCTGCCAGTTTTATTGAATGGTTTGCCGAAGAAGCGAAACGAGTGTATGGCGATATTATTCCAAGCCCATATCCCGATGCTCGTATTGTTGTAAATAAACAGCCTATTGGTGTCGTTGCAGCTATTACACCTTGGAATTTTCCGGCTGCCATGATTACGCGCAAGGTTGCTCCCGCCTTAGCTGCGGGTTGTCCTTGTATTGTAAAACCGGCTCCTGAAACGCCTTTTACTGCTTTGGCTTTAGTCGACTTAGCTGTACAAGCTGGCGTGCCTGCTGAAATTTTTAGTGTGATTACGGGCGACGCGGTTCATATTGGTGACGCGATTTTTGAAAGTGATGTTGTACGCAAGTTTACTTTTACCGGTTCAACACCCGTCGGCAAAATGTTGCTTGAGCGTTCAGCAAAAACCTTGAAAAAAGTTTCCTTAGAGTTGGGTGGCAATGCGCCGTTTATTGTATTTGATGATGCCGATTTAGATGCGGCAATTGAGGGAGCGCTCATTGCCAAATTTAGAAATGCGGGGCAAACCTGTGTCTGCGTCAATCGATTCTTGGTGCAGGCTGGCATTTATGAAAAATTTATTGCTGCCTTAAGCCAAAAAATTCAAAACTTTAATATTGGTAATGGATTAGAAGCAGGACATGATATTGGGCCATTAATTAATGCTAATGCGGTGAAAAAAGTTGAAGCACATATTCAAGATGCCTTAGATAAAAATGGTCGTCTTGTGATTGGTGGTAAAAAGCATACAGCGGGTGAATTATTTTTTGAACCGACACTGATTGCAGATGTTACCGCTGATATGGATGTGGCAACTCAAGAAACGTTTGGTCCACTGGCAGCCGTATTTAAATTTGAAACCGAGCAACAAGCGGTAGAAATGGCAAATGCAACTGAATTTGGTTTAGCTGCATATTGTTATACCAAAGATTTAGGCCGTGCTTGGCGAATGAGTGAACAGCTCGAATATGGCATGGTTGGAATTAATAAAGGCCTTATTTCAAATGAAGTTGCGCCTTTTGGTGGAATTAAACAGTCTGGTTTGGGGCGTGAAGGTTCCAAATACGGTATTGAAGATTATCTAGAAATTAAATACACCTTGTTTGGAGGATTGAATATATGAGTAATGAAAAATTTGAAAAGGGTTTAGCAATCCGTAAACAAGTGCTTGGCGAAGAATATGTAAATAATTCAATCAACAATGCCGATGGATTTAATCTTCCTCTTCAAGAGTTAGTGACTGAATATTGCTGGGGAGCTGTTTGGGGACGTGAAGAATTAAGTAAGCCTGAGCGCAGTTTAATTAACTTGGCAATGATTTCAGCTTTAAATCGTCCACATGAATTAAAACTACATGTTAAAGGCGCACTTCGAAATGGTGTGCCTAAAGAGAAAATTCGTGAAGTGCTTTTACAGGTGGCAATTTACTGTGGCGTGCCTGCTGCTGTAGATAGCTTTCGTATTGCTAAAGAGGCAATTAAAGAGTTTGAATCTGAGCAATAAACTTTCGGTTTGAATATTATAAAAAGGCCTTGTTCAAGTGGACAAGGCCTTATTTATATAATTTAAATCACATTTCTGAGTTCATTTGCCGTGTTACGCAGCAAGGGCAAAATTTGCTGAACTAAATAATCTTCTTGTACGCGGTTGGTTTGAGACATGCAGTTAAGCGCTGCCACCGCTTGACCTTGTGCATTAAAAACGGGCACGGCAATCGCAATTACGCCAAGTTCATGTTCTTCTTTAGAAAGACAATAATCCGATAATGAAATGCCCTTAAGCACTTCAAAAAACTTTGACTCATCTATAAGGGTAAAAGGGGTTAAGCGCTTTAAACCGTAATTTTTTACCCACGTGTGTTGAGCTTCTTCGGGTAGTGCTGCCAGCAATACTTTACCCGTAGAAGTTGCATGGGCAGGGAGTCGGTTGCCTAAATGCATACCATAAGGGCTTACACGCAAATTATCTTGCTGCGGTAAATAGCTACGGGCAATGGGTACGACTTCATTATCGTCTAAAACTACAATCGAAAAAGTCAGAGACGTCTGCGCGCACAAAAGATTTAAAAATGATTGAGCGACTTTAGGCAGGTGGGCAGAGCTTAAGTAAGAACTCGAAAAGCGCAGCACACGATGGGTTAACCAAAAGTAATGTTCATCTGTTTCTAAATAGCCTAAGTATTTTAAAGTTTTTAAATAACGCCTTGCCGCTGTACGACTAATACCGGTTCGCTCAGCCACTTGAGTGACATTAAGCCGTTGCCGATCTGTTCCAAAAGCTTCCAGTAAAGCCAAGCCTTTAGCTAATCCTGCAATGTAGTCATCTTGACGAATTTTCTCATGCGAGGTCGGGTGCTCTAAAAAAGCATCGAGAGAAGGCATCCATTCATTCCTATTATTTTGGTTGTTTCTGTCCGCTATTCGGACAAACTAAATGATAAACGGTTATTTTCGTCTTGAATACATAGTGAACAAAACTTAAAGCCAGTAATTTAAAAGTCAGGATGAAACAAGGATGAAGTTATGGATATTTTAAAGACACAGGTTGCAATTATTGGATCTGGACCAGCAGGGTTATTGCTTGGGCAACTTCTATATAAAGCTGGCATCGATCATATTATTGTTGAGCAACGTAGTGCTGAATATGTGGCTTCACGGATTCGTGCAGGAATTTTAGAACAAGTTTCGGTCGACTTACTGAAACAAGCAGGCGTTGACCAAAACCTAAAAGACAAAGGATTACCGCATTCGGGCATTGAAATCTTAACCAACGGTGAATTGCATCGGGTTGATTTAGCAGCACTCACGGGTGGAAAACAAGTGACCGTATATGGTCAGACCGAAGTGACTAAAGATTTAATGACTGCCCGTGAAGCAGCACAGCTCACTTCATTTTATGAAGCTCAAAATGTACAGGTGAAAGATTTCTACACTGCGCCGAAAGTTGAGTTTGAGTACCAAGGTAAAGCCTATCAAATTCAGTGTGACTTTATAGCAGGTTGTGATGGTTATCATGGCGTCTGCCGTGCCAGCGTGCCCGAAGATAAAATTAAGACTTTTGAAAAAGTTTATCCGTTTGGCTGGTTAGGCGTATTGGCCGATGTTCCACCTGTAGCTGATGAACTCATTTACGTACAGTCAGAACGTGGCTTTGCTTTATGCAGTATGCGTTCAGAAACGCGCAGTCGCTATTATTTACAAGTGCCTTTAACAGATCACGTCGAAGATTGGTCTGATGAAAAATTTTGGGATGAGTTAAAAAACCGCCTAGACCCTGAAAGCCGTGAAAAGCTAGTGACAGGACCTTCTATTGAAAAAAGTATCGCGCCGTTACGTAGCTTTGTGACTGAGCCAATGCGTTTCGGAAAACTATTTTTAGCAGGTGATGCTGCGCATATTGTTCCACCGACTGGAGCAAAAGGCCTAAATCTCGCTGCCTCTGATATTGCCTATTTATCAAGTGCACTTGTTGAATACTATGTTGAGGGTTCAGAACAAGGTATAAGTGAATACTCTGAAAAATGCTTACAACGTGTTTGGAAAGCTGAACGTTTTTCTTGGTGGATGACTCACTTGTTGCATCGTTTTGAAACTGAAAGTGAGTTTGATCATAAGATTAAGCAAGCAGAGCTAAGTTATGTACTGGGTTCGATTGCGGGTAAAACTACATTAGCCGAAAACTATGTCGGTTTGCCTTATGAGATTAAGCAAATTGATAGTTTTAAACATGCGAGTTAACAATTAAAAAAGATAAAAGGGCACATAGATGCCCTTTTTCTATGGGAAAATTTAGTTGGAAAAAGTCTGAGATGCGGTGCGCTTTGCTTAAAAGATCAGCATTAATAAAAGCTTTTGTCATATTTTTTCAGTATATTGCTATTAATTTCTTTATTTATAAATTCTAAGTTTGTATGGAACAGGACCAAGCACGCATACCTAAATATATTCCTATTCGCGATGCAATTGCCCACGATATTGAATCTGGTGTATTAGACGCCCACGCAAAACTCCCATCGGAAAGAGTGCTATCTGAGCAATTCCAAACCACTCGGGTTGCTGCACGTGAAGCTTTGCTGGCTTTGGAAACTGATGGTTTGATTTATCGATTAGACCGCCGTGGTTGGTATGTTCGTTCTCCGCGTATTATTTATCACCCTCAATCGACAAAAAACTTTAACCAGTTTGTGATTGAACAAGGCTATGAACCTTCTACAGAAGTGATTTCCAGTGAACTGACTCAGGCCACTTCTTGGGATGCCAAGCATTTAAAAGTTGAAAAAGGGCATCCGATTTATTCAGTTTGGCGTCGTCGCTGTATTAATGGACGTCCTGTGTTGGTTGAACATTTACGTGTGAATGCCGAGCTTTTTCCTGAGTTTTTAACTCATGATCTCAAGCAATCCATTACTTTACTGATGGCAAATGAATATAACTGCCATATCACCAGAGCCGACATTAACCTCTATCCAACAGCTTTATCGGAACAACAGGCCAAAGCGCTTCATGTCAATGTCGGTGCACTCGGTTTATATATTTGCCGTAGTAACAGAAATGAAAAGGGCGTGATTACCGATGTTGACCAAGAATATTGGCTACACGATGTCTTAGATTTACATTTCGAAGCACGAGCATAAAAATACAATCTGGTTTAAACCAGATTAATCAAACTGTCATATAAACCTGTTGAAATAAGATCATCAAATAATTGCATTCGATGGTTTGCAGATGAAACAGTATGTTCAACAGACAATTAAACTTGGCACTGCATCAGTTTTAGGTGTAGTGGTCGCTTTTCAAATGGGATGTTCATCAGCAACATCAAAAAACTCAGAAGAAATTACAGTCTATACGGCAGTGGAAGCCGACCAGCTTAAACAATACCAAGAAGAATTACACAAAGCTTATCCAGAACTCAAAGTAAAATGGGTACGTGATTCAACAGGTGTAATTACCGCAAAACTTTTGGCAGAACAGAAAAACCCGCAAGCGGATGTGGTTTTTGGTGTGGCTTTAACCAGTTTGCTGGTCATGGAAAAGAAAGACATGCTTGAGCCTTTTAAACCTGAAGGTGTCCAAAATTTAAAACCCGAATTTGTAAGTCAAAAACCTGTACCGACTTGGACGGGTATGGATGCATGGGAATCTGCAATCTGTGTAAATAAAGTCGAATTAGAAAAACGTAAGCTACCTATTCCAAAAACTTGGAAAGATTTAACCAACCCAATTTATAAAAACCTGATTGTGATGCCAAATCCGGCTTCAAGTGGTACAGGGTATTTAGATGTGACTGCTTGGATGCAGATCTGGGGTGAAAAGCAGGCGTGGGATTATATGCAGGCTTTAGATAAAAATATTTCGCAATATCCTCACTCTGGTTCAAAACCTTGCAAAATGGCCGCACAAGGCGAAATTCCAATTGGTATTTCTTTCGGTTATCCAGCATTTAAATTAAAAGCAGATGGCGCACCTTTGGAAGTGGTTTATCCAACTGAAGGGTTAGGTTGGGAAATGGAAGCCTCAGCGATTGTGAAAGGAACCAAGAAATTAAGTAGCGCACAAAAATTTATAAATTGGTCGGTAAGCAAAGCGGCAAATGAAGCCTATGCACATAACTTTTCAATGGTCGCTTATAAAGGCATTGAAAATACCACCATGAGTTTCCCGAAAAACCTTCCTCAACTGCTTGTAAAAAATGATTTTTATTGGGCGGCCGAACAGCGTGAACGTATTTTGGCTGAATGGTCAAAGCGTTTTGAAAAGTGATCTTTTGAATAAGGGCCTCATTATGCAAATACCTTCGTCATTGCAATCATCGCTGCTAGGTCAAAACCAAAAGGCCGAGTTAGCAGGGCATTTATTGTCGACCTTAACGACTTATAAATATCCTGAACATGGCCCCTCAGTTTTAGAAGTGGTGGATATTCAAAAAAAATTTCAACACTTTCAGGCCCTCACGCATATTAATTTAGACCTGAAAGCAGGCGAGTTCGTCAGCTTTTTGGGGCCATCAGGGTGCGGTAAAACCACATTGCTACGTATAATTGCAGGTCTAGAAAAACCTGATTATGGAAAGGTTATAAAAAAGGGAACAGATATTACTTTGCTGAGTGCTGAAAAACGTCGCTGTGGCATTGTGTTTCAAAACTATGCGTTATTTCCAAACTTAAACGTTGAAGAAAATATTGCTTTTGGCTTGGACAAAAAAAAGTGGGATAAAGCACAGCGTAATCAACGGGTTCTGCAGTTATTAGATCTTATTGAGTTACCCGATATTGCTACAAAATATCCAAACCAATTGTCGGGTGGGCAGCAGCAACGTGTTGCGCTCGCTCGGGCAATTGCACCGAATCCGGATATTTTATTGCTAGATGAACCGCTTTCAGCACTTGATGCTCAGGTACGTTTGAACTTAAGACAAAAGATTCGCTCAATTCAATCGCAGCTTAATTTGCCAACCATTATGGTGACGCATGACCAAGAAGAAGCATTAAGCATTTCTGACCGTGTTGTAGTGATGAATCATGGCGTGATTGAGCAAATCGATACGCCGCACAATATTTACTACAAACCACAAACCCAATTCGTTGCAAAGTTTATTGGCACCATGAACTTTTTAAAAGCCACTTGTGCAGTACAGAATCAGCTCGATGTTTTAGGTTTTATCCATCTAAATTTGGAGCAGCAAAAGCTAAAAACTGGACAAAATTACACTATTGGTTTTAGACCTGAAGCTGTTGAGTTAGTAGATGATTTAGGTAGTGATAAAGAGTCGTTGTATTTACCCATCAAAGTCTTAAGTACCGAATTCTTGGGTGCAAAATGCCGTTTGTTTTGCGCCATTCATATTGATGGAATTGAGCAGACAAAACACCTTTTGCAAATTGAAATTGAAAATACAAAGTTCAAATCTTTGCAAGAACTCATGTTTATAAAAGTGCCTAATCAGCTCATCCATGTTTTTGACGATCAAGGGTATGCACTATGTTAAATGAAACTGCTTCAGCGGTTTTAAAAACACAGCCGCGTCAAAAAACTGAATACTCATTAAGGTCAAATATTGCTTTAGCGAGCGTCGCAATTGCTTTGACTTTAGCGATTATTGCTCCCTTAATAATGCTGTTTCAAAGTGCTTTTTTTGATGAAAATCAAGATTTTGTTGGCCTTGAAAACTTTTATAATTATTTTGGTAGTTCCGCTTTACTCAGTTCTGTATTTAACTCTATATGGATCGCTTGTACTGCTACTGTCATTACAGTTTTTCTTGCCAGTATTTATGCGTTTGCACTGACCAATGTCAATATTAAAGGCAAAGGCTTCTTTAAATTGGTGGCATTTTTACCGATCTTGGCACCGTCACTTTTACCTTCTTTGGCATTAGTCTATTTATTTGGCAAGCAAGGTGTATTCAAGCCTTTATTGGGTGATGTACAGATTTATGGTCCAATCGGTATTTTAATCAGTTATTGTTTTTGGCTATTTCCAGCAATTTTAATGCTAATGATGGTCTCTTTTAGAAGTGTCGATCAGCGTTTAATTGAAGCCTCTTTGTCACTGGGTAAAAATATCTGGAAGACACATTATCATGTGACTTTACCTGCAATTCGTTATGGCTTAATCAGCGCAAGTCTGGTGGCCTTTATTTATGTACTAACAGATTTTGGGATTCCAAAAGTCATTGGCGGTTCATTTAACATGATGGCGCTTGATGTCTATAAACAGATTATTGGTCAGCAAAACATGAGCATGGGTGCGGTCATTTCCATCTTGTTATTGCTACCAGCAGTTTTTGTTTTTATTTTCGATCGAATACAAAGCAAACGCCATGCACGTTTTCAATCTTTTCAGACTAAACCTTATATGTCTGCGCGGAATAAAAAGCTTGAAACGGTTTTGACTTTATTTTGTGGCTTGGTTTCGGGTGCGATTTTACTGATTATCTTTACGGCGGTGCTAGCTTCATTTATTCAGTCTTGGCCTTATGATTTGTCTTTGACCTTGCAACACTACAGCTTTGAATATGTCGATGGTGGTGGTTGGGCAGCGTATTTTAACTCGGTTCGCATGGCTTTTTTTAGTACGGTTGTGGGCACGGCACTTATTTTTATGGTGGCACTATTAACTGAACGTTTTAAGGCACATCCACTCATTAAAAATTATGTGCAAGCTTTGGTTCTATTACCTCTTGCAGTGCCGGGGCTAGTTCTAGGTATTGCTTATATTCTGTTCTTTAACCAGCAAAGCAACCCGTTAAACATTCTGTACGGCACCATGACCATTTTGGTGATTTCAACCATTGTGCATTATTACACCGTGCCACACCTCACTTTAACCAATGCCATTAAACAGATTCCGCTACAGCTTGATCAGGCAGCAGAAACTCTAGGTACATCGAAGTGGAAAACCTTTTGGAAAGTGTATTTGCCTATGTGTTTTCCAGCGCTATGCGATGTGTCGGTCTATGTTTTTGTAAATGCCATGACGACTGTATCGGCTGCCATTTTCCTCTATTCACCAGATACCAGTTTAGCTGCGGTTGCTGTTTTAAATATGGATGATGCAGGCGATACGGTTGCTGCTGTTGCTATGAGCATTTTGATTTTAACAACCTCATGTTTTGTAAAACTCATTCATTGGTGGTTTACCCGAAAAATCATGGCAAGAAGCCAACAATGGCGTGAAAGCTCCCACTAAGTAATGTTTAGCTAAATACAATTTTTATTTAACCGACTGAAACGAAATGCTTTGTTCAACAAGGCAAGGGTTTATTCATCCTAAATTTCGCAAATTGGAAGTCTTATGAATCATGTACAGTTTGATTTAATTGTTGTCGGTGCCGGAATTTTAGGTTTGTCCGCTGCTATACAGGCACAAGAGCAAGGCTTAAAAGTGTGTATCTTCGAGAAAAATGCCAAGCCTGTGGGGGCGACTCGCCGTAATTTTGGCATGGTCGGAACATCGACATTAACGCAACCTGAGCAACCGTGGCGAAAGTATGCACTTGAAACGCGCTCTTTTTACCAGCGTATTCAGGCTGAAACCGATATTTCATTTAAACAAAGGCAGGGCGTATATTTGGCAAATACTGCACTTGAATGGCAGGTTTTAAATGAGTTTGCCGAGCGTGCAGGCCAGTACCAGATTCCGGTTCATCTGCTCAGCTATGAAGAACTAACCACACAATTTTCGTATTTGAATCCTGAGCAGCAGTTCCAAGGTGGCTTAATCATTGAGGAAGATTATTCGATAGAGCCGCATGTGATCAGTCAGCGACTATTGGCATATGCTGAAAGTAAAGATGTAGAGATTTATACCAATGCGTGTGTAGTACAAACCAAATACCAGCAGGAAAAGTGTCAGGTTCATCTGGCAAATGGCGAGATTTATCGGGCAAATAAAGTTTTGATCTGCCACGGTGAGGTCATCGATATTTTATATCCAGAGTTGCTGCAAAGTTTGAACCTGAAACGTTGTGGCTTACAAATGGCGCTGACTCAACCATTTCAACAAAAATTAAATGCTTCTCTTTATTCAGGTTTGTCGATTTCGCGCTATCCAGCCTTTGAGATTTGTCCGAGTCATGATGAGCTGATTAAAGCATCACAACAAGGATTTGTTAAAGAATTTGGGATTCATATTCTGATTAAACAAAACGAATTTGGCGAACTCATCGTAGGGGATAGTCACGAATACCATCCGCTTGATGAAGCACCTCAGTTTGAGCAACGCGAAGACATTAATCAATTTTTTCAAGCCTACTGCCACGAAAAACTGGGGCTAACTTTACCTCCAATTCAAAAGCGTTGGAACGGTTATTACCTCACCCATGAACATGAGCTGGCCTGTGTTACTGAAGCTGAAAAGAACATCTTTCTGGTGAGTGCAATTGCTGGCAAAGGCATGACCACAGGGGCTGGATTTATGAAAGAAATATTAGAACAAAATATTTACTAGTTTGTAATCTGGTTTAAACCAGATTGGTGTATATTGAAATTAACGTGAACGAAACGAGCAATCTTATGAACATGCAACCACAAATCGATATGGATTTAGAAAACAAATATCTGCTTTTGACACCAGGTCCATTATCAACATCTGCAACGGTCCGCCGTGCCATGCAAAAAGACTGGTGTACTTGGGACCAAGAATACAACTCGCTTGTACAAGATATCCGCTCTCGATTGGTTAATTTGGCAACCAGTCAACCTGAAAAATATACGGCTGTGTTAATGCAAGGCAGTGGAAGTTTTGCGGTGGAGTCTGTGCTTGGGTCAGCTATTCCGCGTGATGGCAAAATCTTGATTATTAATAATGGCGCTTATGGTGCACGTATGGTGCAAATGGCGCGTTGCCTAAATATTGAAGTGATCGAGCTGAACTATTTAGAAACCCAAACACCAGATTTACAAGAGATTGAACGTGTTTTACAAGATCAAACTATTAGCCATGTTGCTTGTGTGCACTGTGAAACTACCACGGGAATTTTAAACCCGATTCAGGACATTGGCCGTTTAGTTAAATCGGCAGGGAAAATCTGGATTGTAGATGCGATGAGTTCATTTGGCGGTGTGCCAATGGATATCGCGGAGCTTGAAATTGATTTTCTAATTTCAAGCGCGAATAAATGTATTCAAGGTGTGCCGGGCTTTGGTTTCATTTTGGCGAAACGTGATTGCCTAGAAGCGTGTAAAGGTTTGGCACGTTCGGTCAGCCTCGATTTATATGACCAGTGGAATACCATGGAGCAGCATAACGGTAAATGGCGCTTTACCTCGCCAACCCATGTAGTACGTGCATTTTACCAAGCCTTGCTTGAGCTTGAGGCAGAGGGCGGAGTTGCTGCACGTTATCAACGTTATTTACAAAACCAACAAACCTTATCGCAAGGTATGCAACAGCTTGGTTTTGAATTGGTATTAGGCAATCAAGCACCCCAATCACCAATTATCACGACATTCCTTTACCCGACAGTTGAAACATTTAGCTTTCAGTCATTTTACGAAACCTTGAAAAATTCAGGCTATGTAATTTATCCGGGCAAAGTCACCGATCTTAACTGTTTCCGTATTGGCAATATTGGCGAAGTTTATGTTCATGACATTGAAGGGCTTCTTGCTGCCATTGCGAGTTACTGCGAAAGCCACTTAAACCAAGCTGTAACAGCATAGTTTTTAAATCATTTAAATTAAAGGTTAATACATCATGAAGACGAACAATACACAAATTCAGGCTGTTGTTTTTGACTGGGCTGGCACAACAGTAGATTTTGGCTCACGCGCACCTATTTTGGCTTTTATGGCTTTATTTAAAGACAATAAAGTTGAAATTACGATTGAAGAAGCTCGTGCGCCAATGGGTTTGGAAAAACGAGACCATATAGCTGCCGTTTTAAAAATGCCGCGCGTAGCAGCAGCATGGCAGGAGGTATATGGGCAGCCTGCGACAGAGGCAGATATTGACCGTTTATATAAAGACTTTATTCCTTACCAATTAAAATCGATTCCAACCTGTTCTGCTTTAATTCCGGGCGCATTGGCGACTTTTGAAAATATTAAAGGCCGTGGTGCAAAAATTGGCAGTAATACAGGCTATGCATCAATGATGATTGGGCGATTGGTTAAGGATGCTGCCGATCAGGGCTATCGCCCGGACTGTATCGTTACGGCCAGTGACGTGAAATTTGGTCGTCCATATCCTGAAATGTTATGGAAAAACTTAATTCAACTTGATGTATCAGACATCAAAACTGTTGTAAAAGTGGATGATACCGTGGTGGGTATTGATGAAGGTTTAAATGCGGGATGCTGGACCGTAGGACTTGCGATTAGCGGCAATGAAGTCGGTTTAAGCTATGAAGAGTGGAGTGCATTATCGCCTGATAAACAAATTGTTCTAAAAGATAAGGCCTATCGAAAAATGAATGCTTCGGGTGCTCACTATGTGATTGATAGTGTCGCAGACTTGCCAAATGTACTGGACGATATTGAACGCCGTTTGGGGCAGGGTGAGCGACCTTAAATATAGTTTAGGTCAATATATTTTTAAGCTTAGCTCCCTTGGGAGCTAAGCTTACCTAAAAAATTAAAATGAAGAGTAATAAACTCCACATATTTGAAAATAAGGAGCAACTTTGCAGATTAAACTCCTATTTTCCTCTAACTATCTAAACATATGCTCCAATAGTTAGTTCCATCACCACATATAAATATATGTAATGAATCTCTTTACGACTTTTGTGGGTCGTATATTTTTTCTTTAATGAATAGAGCAGGGATCACACCACAAATTAGGTAAGCTGCACCCATCACGACAAAACCTAGACCAATAGATCCGCCGGATGCTAAGAAACCAATAGTTGCAGGGGCTAAAGCAGCACCTAAACGTCCAACGTTATAAGCGCCGCCAATGGCTGTACCACGAATGGCTGTCGCAAAGCTTTCGGTCATATAGGTTGCATTTACACCATAAGGGATGCCGTAGAGGAAGCCGAAGGTGATGAGTAAATAGAGAATGTTGTTTGGCGAGTTATAAAAAACAATTAGAGGTAAGAAAATAGCAGTACCGATTGCACCGAATGCATAGGTGAAGCGACGTCCTAATTTATCAGCCATCATGCCTGCAAGGACTTTACCTAAAATCATGGCGGTATATGTACCTACCATATAAGCCGTCATTTCTTTGAATTTCATACCCAGTTCACTTTCTAGATATGACGGCATCCAGTTGTTTACGCCATAGTAGCCAAACTGTAAGAAGCCCGCAGTTAATGCCCACAAGATAAACATATTACGGTTTCGTTTATCTTGGAAAATAAGCTTAAATACTGAAGTTTTCGAAGCGTTTTGCGCCAAAACAGGTTGTTGTAGTCGAGACTTTTGCCATGCTTCTGGTTCAGGTACCAGAATATGCATGAGAACAGCAATAACGACGGGAATAATGGCAACATAAAACAGCATACGCCAGCCATGATCAGGAATAATCCAACCTGCAAGTAAAGTCGCAACAATATATCCAACAGTCCAGCCAGCTTGTAATGTTCCAAGGACTGTTGTGCGGTAACGTGTTGGTACATATTCGGCCATGAGGGTATTACAGGCGATATAGAGTGAACCCAAACCCAGTGACGCAAAAAATCTTAAAATACCAAACTGCAGAAAGCTTTGAGTAAAACCTAAGCCACAGGTGAGAAGTGAGAAAATTAAAATAGAAATAACCACAATGCGTACACGACCAAATTTATCGCATGCCCATCCCCCAAAAATGCCACCAACAGCCATACCTGCTAATGTAAAACTGCCAAGCATACCTGCTTGTACTGAACTTAATCCAAAATCTGCCTTAATACTATTTAAGCTATAAGACAGCAGCATCAAATCTGCACCATCTACCAATAGGGCCAGAAAAGCAAAAATAAAAGCTATTTTCCACGTATGAGGTTGTATACGAGAAAGACCTTCTTTGTAATTTGTAGCCATAATCCATTACCTACATTTGATTGAAAGCACTTCAAGTCGTTTTAAAGTGCTTAAAATTTGATTAAGACGCAGCGCGAATCATGTTTCGGGCAATAATCACTTGTTGAATTTGAGTGGTCCCTTCATAGAGACGGAACAAACGAACATCTCGATAAAAACGTTCAATGGCATATTCACTGATGTAACCCGCACCGCCGTGAATCTGTACACAGCGATCGGCGACACGGCCACACATTTCGGTCGCAAACATTTTTGCGCATGAAGCTTCAGTGCTAACGTTATGTCCGGCATCGCGTAGACGTGCAGCGTCTAAGACCATACATTTAGCCGCATAAATTTCGGCTTTTGAGTCGGCAAGCATGGCTTGAATGAGTTGAAATTCGGCAATAGGTTGCCCAAACTGCTTGCGTTCGATGGCGTAATTTAAAGAATCATCTAGCATTCTGGTTGCTGCGCCGACACTTAAAGCAGCAATATGCAAACGGCCTTTATCGAGCACTTTCATGGCCGTTTTAAAACCAACACCTTCCACGCCACCAATGAGAGCAGAGGCGGGTACACGGCAATTTTCAAAAATCACGTCACACGTATGGGCGCCTTTTTGCCCCATTTTTTTATCGCGTTTACCAAGAGAAATGCCTGGGGTTTGGCTATCAACAATAAAAGCAGAAATACCACCAGCACCTTTAATATCAGAGCTTGTACGTGCCATGACTGTAAATACGCCAGCATGGGGTGCATTAGTAATAAAGCGTTTAGTGCCGTTTAACACATAAAAATCGCCATCTTTTACTGCACTGGTTTTTAAAGAAGCTGCGTCCGAGCCTGCGTCTGGTTCGGTTAAACAAAAAGAACTGATCACTTCACCACGCGCTAAACGTGGCAAGAAAAATGATTTTTGTGCTTCCGTCCCGTCAATAATCAGACCACTTGAACCAATACCATTATTGGTTCCAATCAGAGAGCGAAAAGCAGGAGAGGTACGACCTAATTCAAAAGCGACATAGACCTCTTCTTCCATTGTTAGCCCAAGACCTTCGTACTCTTCAGGAATGGTTAAACCAAATAAGCCCAGCGCTTTCATTTGTTCAACGATGTGTTGAGGGATTTCATCCGTTTCAGCGACTTCATTCTCATGAGGAATTAATACACCTTCAACAAATTGCCGAATCATATCAACAAGTTGATCTAAGGTTTCCTGATCTCGAATCATAGTCTCGTCCTTTTACTACATGCAAAAAACATCAATGTGATGTTCGTAAAATCATCAATATTTGAAGCGATATTAATCAAAGGATGAACGTAAAACAATATATTTTGAAAATTAATTTCGCAATGCGATACTTTGTTGTTGTTTTATGTTTGCCTAATTTATTGATTTATTTAAGCTATATTTTCTTATGAAAAATCATTATTTTTAGTGGAAAATTAAAGTTTGATTTTTAAAATGAGCTGTGTATATTAAAAATATATATCGCTATGCGAAATTTTAAATGGATAAATTTTCCAATAGGAAATGAGTCACAAAATATAGTGGGATGAAGATGGGTGCTTTAAATGGAATTCGGGTGCTTGACTTAAGTCGGGTATTGGCTGGACCTTGGTGTGGGCA
This sequence comes from Acinetobacter sp. Li1LvA2, assembly GCF_056156705.1. Lineage (NCBI taxonomy): Bacteria > Pseudomonadati > Pseudomonadota > Gammaproteobacteria > Moraxellales > Moraxellaceae > Acinetobacter > Acinetobacter sp. Li1LvA2. The sequence continues at coordinate 798,462 of NZ_JBSICF010000001.1, read as the reverse complement.
GATTCTTGCCGATTTAGGTGCAGAAGTAATCAAGATTGAAAGACCGAAAGTCGGTGACGATACTCGTTCTTGGGGACCACCTTGGATGAAAAATGACTCAGGCCAAGACACCCAAGAAGCCGCTTATTACCAGTCCACTAACCGCAATAAGTTATCGGTTGCCATTGATATTGCCAGTTCTGATGGACAAGAGCTAATTAAAGCACTCATTCAAGACACCGATGTCGTGATTGAAAACTATAAAGCGGGTTCTCTGAAAAAATACGGTTTGGATTATGAGTCTTTATCTGAGATTAACCCTAAACTGGTGTATTGCTCGATTACAGGCTTTGGTCAAACTGGCCCAAGAGCAGAAGAACCCGGTTATGACTTTATTATTCAAGGCATGGGCGGCCTCATGTCAGTCACGGGTGAACGTGATGATTTGCCGGGCGGTGGGCCACAAAAAGTAGGTGTGGCATTTTCCGATTTAGCCACAGGTCTTTATTCTACGATTGCTATACAAGCTGCTTTACTCAACCGCCATGTGACAGGTTTAGGCCAATATATTGATATGGCTTTGCTTGATGTTCAAATTGCCACAATGGCAAATCAGGGAATGAACTATCTTTCATCGGGTAATATCCCGAAGCGTTATGGCAATGCACATGCCAATATCGTGCCTTATCAGGTATTTAAAGCTTCTGATCGTGATTTTATTATTGCGTGTGGAAATGACACTCAATTTATTCAGCTCTGTCGAAGTATTGGGTTACCCGATTTACCAAATGATGCACGTTTTGCCCGAAATGCAGATCGAATCAAACACCGTGAGGAAATCATTGGGATTTTATCAAAACACTTTTTAACTAAGACAGCAGATGAATGGGTAGATGCAATTTATGCGGCTAAAGTTCCGGTCGGTGTGATTAATAACTTGGAACAAGCTTTTCAGGAGCCTCAAGTGATTGCTCGAGAAATGCTGGTCGAGATGAATCACCCGCAACGTGAAAAATTGAAGGTAATTGGGTCACCAATCAAACTCTCTAGAACACCTGTTGAGTATAAAACAGCACCTCCGTTGTTAGGAGAACATACTCAGGCGATTTTAGGTCGAGTGGTTTCTTCAGAAAAACTAGCTGAGTTGAAAGAAAAGGGCGTAATTGGATAAGTGGCATAAAGCGAGGGGTTAAAATTATATTTAAAATCAGAAAATAAAATATTTAACCTTTCGCTTTAATGAGTTAAATGAAGTTATGTTTTAGACGCAGACTAGGATGTTTGCTCTTTTGCTATTTATAGAAAAAATAGATTATAATTTTCGCAGTGCGAAACAAAATATGGATTGGTATGACAATGAATGATGCAGTAGATGCAGAACCGACAGAAAAATTATTAGCGCCGTTAAGGCATGAATTATTACATCCGATTGAAGATATGCAGGATGAAAATGATCGCCAATTTATTACTGCATTAGCACGTGGTTTAGAGCTATTACGTTGTTTTACGCCTAAGCATCAGCATTTGGGCAACCAAGAACTTGCTCAGATGACTGGTTTGCCTAAACCAACCATTACTCGCCTTACACATACCTTGTCGCGTTTGGGTTATATCAAACAAGTACCTAACTCAAGCAAATTTCAGCTTTCAGTGGGTGTTCTTGCGTTTGGTTATTCTATGTTGTCTAACGTATCGATTCGCTCTATTGCTCATCCATATATGAAAAATTTGGCAGACTATGCTGGCGCTGCTGTTGCAATGGCAACACGCGATCGACTGAATATGATTTATCTTGATGTGGTACAAGGTAAAGGCAACATGACCATGCGCCGTCAAGTTGGAACCTATTTACCGATTCATTTAAGTTCGATGGGGCGTGCATGTTTAGCAGCCATGCCTGAAGATGAAAGAGAGTTTCTGCTAGATGCCATTCGTAGCAAACATAAAGAAGACTGGATCAAAATTAACCGTGATCTAGACAAAGCTTTTAAAGACTACCAAGATTTTGGATATTGTTTTTCGATCGGTGAATGGCATAAAGACGTGAACTCGGTTGCGGTTCCACTCATTCATGAACAACATGGTTTACTAGTATTTAACTGTGGCGGTCCAAGTTTTATTATGAACCGTGAAAAGCTTGAAGAAGATATTGCACCACGTCTTTTACATATGGTGAATAATATTCGCACCGAGATTAGCTAAACCAATCTGATTTACTTATAAAAGCCAGCAATGATTTTCAATGCTGGCTTTTTAGTAGGCAAACTTTAAGCTGTTTGCTTGTGAAAGTTCGGTTTTCTTTTTTCTTTGAAAGCATTTAATGCTTCTTTAAACTCGGAACCTTGCAAACAATGTGAGAAAATAGTCGACTCATGATCAATACGATTGAGTAGATCATCAATTGGCATATCTCTTAGCAACTTTTTACTCAGCTGTAAGGCTTGGCTTGGTTTGTGAGCCAGTTTAGTTGCTACATCTTCAACGACTTGATCCAGCTCATTTGCCTCAAATATTTCATTCAATAAGCCATAATTCTTTGCTTGATCTGCCGAAAACTTTTCACCGAGCAAAATAATTTCTGAAGCGCGAGCAAAGCCCAATAGTCTTGGCAAGATATAACTTGAACCTGCTTCAGGTACTAGTCCCAAGTTTACAAATGGGAATTGGAAAATAGAGTTTTGGCTTGCATACACAAGGTCGCAATGTAGAAGCATGGTGCTGCCGATGCCAATGGCCACACCATTTACTTTGGCAATAATTGGTTTTGGAAAGGTTGCCAAGCTTTTTAAGAAAACAATGGAAGAAGGCGGTTCGGAACTGGTTGTATCGCGTGTTTCGAATGCGTTGACATCATTGCCACTGGTAAATGCAGCTCCTTCACCAGTCAGTATAACCACGTGAACGTCTTGATTGGTTGCAGCTTCATTTAATGCCAGACTTAGAGTCGCATACATTTCATAGTTAATTGCATTTTTTTTGGTGGGATTGCTCATGGTGAGCGTTAGTATATTTTTATCAAAAAACTGTTGAATTGAGCCTGTTTTAAGCACGTTTTGAGTCCTATTGTCCTGTTGCATCATTCATTCCTTTAAATTAACTATTTGAAAATTCTTTGTTTCTTGTTTATGGAAACTCATACTTGTTCAAATAACTTGCCGTCTAAAATTTAAACTTATTAAAGTGATGCTATCGAAAAATAATTCCGTTATCAATTATTTTGTTTTATATTGTGGTATAAAATTTTGTATTGTGAAATTTTTACCTTAAATCACTTTAAATGATGATGGGCTTTATGATGCGTAAATAAGCATCTAGCTCTGCGAAGGAAATGAGAAGCTAGCTATAGAACAGTGAGTGGAAATAATATGAAGACCAAAATTACAGAACTATTTGAAATCGAGCATCCTATTATTCAAGGCGGTATGCATTATGTTGGTTTTGCAGAGCTGGCGGCTGCGGTTTCAAACGCGGGCGGTTTAGGCATTATCACTGGCCTGACTCAGCGTACGCCTGAAAATTTGGCAAAAGAAATTGCACGTTGCCGAGAAATGACCGATAAGCCTTTCGGGGTAAATTTAACTTTTTTGCCTACGGTGAATACTCCTGATTATCCAAGTTTTGTAGAAGCAATTATTAAAGGTGGTGTAAAGATTGTAGAAACAGCGGGGCGTAATCCTGAACAAGTCATGCCGTATTTAAAAGCTGCTGGCATTAAAGTCATTCACAAATGTACTTCAGTTCGACATAGCTTAAAAGCTCAGCAAATTGGGTGCGATGCAGTTTCTGTAGATGGTTTCGAGTGCGGTGGTCACCCCGGTGAAGATGATGTGCCCAATATGATTTTGTTGCCTTTAGCTGCCGATGCATTAGAAATCCCGTTTGTTGCTTCAGGTGGAATGGCAGATGGACGCTCACTCGCCGCTGCTTTAGCGATGGGTGCCGATGGAATTAATATGGGAACGCGCTTTATTGCGACTCAGGAAGCTCCCGTACATGCAAATGTGAAACAGGCGATTTTAAATGCAACCGAACGAGATACACGTTTAATTATGCGTGCGTTACGTAATACTGAACGTGTTATGAATAATGCTGCTGTAGAAAAAATTGTGGCAAAAGAAAAAGCACTCGGCGATAACATTAAATTTGAAGATATTATCGAAGAAGTTGCGGGTGTTTATCCAAAAGTCATGATTGATGGCGATGTTAATGCAGGTGCATGGTCATGCGGTTTGGTCGCAAGCTTGATTCATGATATTCCGACATGCGATGAACTGGTTAACCGAATTGTCAAAGATGCAGAAGATATTATTCGTGGCCGATTATTGGGACTTTTATAGAATTATCCTAGCTTCTATAACTCATTATTAGCCTAATTTATATACATCAGCACAAGTTTTAATTGTGCTGATTTTTTGCATCACGCACACAATAATAAAGACATAAAACGGCAAAAAATAAGCCTAAAATACAGACACCCATCCATCCGTAGTGTTTCCAAGCATAGCTTCCCGCTGTTGTGCCTAATGCGCCGCCAGCAAAGTAACCTGTCATATAAATCGCATTAAACCGTGAGCGTAATTCTTGATTAAGTTTAAATACGATACTTTGGTTGGTGACATGAACAGCAGAAAGTGAAGCGTAGAGAATAAGTAAGGCAATAATATAAAAAGCGAAGTGGTAGGGTAAAAGTGAAAAAAGAATCCAACTTACAATAAGCCCGACGCCACAATAAATTGAAATTTTATGAATATAGCCTTGGTCAATAAATTTGCCTGAGAAATTGGCAACGAACGTCCCTAATACCCCAACAAAACTGAAAAGCCCAATGGTAAAATCGCTAAAAAAATAGGGTGCTGGAGCCAAAAGCAACGACATGGTGGTAAAGGTTAAACTCACACAAGCAAATGTAAAACCCCCAATATAAGTTCTAGTTCTTAAACGTCGATTTTGAATAAAAATTTGCGGAAGCGAGCGGATGGTTTTTGCATAGTTTTCAGATTTAGTTGGTGGGAATAACCCGATATTACGGTGCAAAATAAAGGCAATGATAAGTAGTAGAAAACCACTGACCAGATAAATAATGTTCCAAGCAAAAAGCGTAGACATCAGCCCTGAAAAGGAACGGGCGAGTAAAACCCCCATCATCAGTCCGCTCAGTAAGAAACCAACAACACGGCCACTTTGTTGAATCGGAACTAGACTTGCTGCAAGGGGTAATAACAATTGAGCTGAACTAGAAAATAGACCAGTAATGACGGTACCAAGCAGTAAAAGATAAATATTGTGCGAAAAACCGCTAATAATTAATCCACTTGAAGCCAATAACATAAAGATAAATAGCAGTTTGCGCTTTTCTATTATGTCGCCCAACGGCATTAAAAAGAGTAAGCCACATGCGTAGGTGATTTGGGCTAGAGTTGGCACCCACGCTGTAGTTGTTTCGGTTAAATTTAGGCTTACACTAATTGAGTGAATAAGTGGCTGACTAAAATAATTTCCACCTGTACAAATGCCTGCGGCAATCGCCATTAAAATAATGGTTGGGGTATAGAGTGCGTTTTTCATCATGCCTTAGTCATAATGAAAGTGGAACTTTAATCAACACAACCATGACTGTTTTAAGCAAGATTGTTAGTGCGTTTCATTCAAGGCATCTTGAATGTTGTGCACCATGTGAATTAAACGTGGTCCAATTTCACCTTCAAGTTTTTCCGGATTTAAATGAAAACTTGGCGCACCACAGTTAAAAACATAAAGACCATGTTTGGAGCTGACTAAAGGTACAGCCACCGAGTTCACTTCTTTATGCCACTCGCCTAAAGACAAACAATATCCATAATCTTGGTAATCACGGAAAGCTCGTTCTAAAGAACGTTTTATGGCTGGCCAGTTTTCGGGATTCTTTTGTTTCAACGCATCAAGTAGAAAGTTGCGTTCACGTTCAGGGGTAGCAGCTAAGCAGGCTCGGCCCATTGAACTACTATGAATTGGCAAAGTCGAACCAATTGGACGACGCATATTTAATGCAGTTTCAATTTGCACAACATCGATATACACCATATTTAAGCGATCACGCGTTGCCATCGCTACAGGTGCTTGAACATACTGACTCATCTCTTCCATATATTGATGAGCAATATTGCGAATCGAGATGTTAGATAATGCAGCGTATCCTAAAGATAAGACACCAATATCTAGTGTGTATTTAGTCGAATTAGGCAATTGTTTTAAATAACCTAATGACACAAGGGTATTGGTAATACGTGCAATCGTCGGTTTAGGTAAACCTGTCATTTTTGCTAATTCTTGGTTACCCAGCACCTGATTATTTGCAGAAAAGCATCTTAAAAGTTCTAAACCGCGTGCTAAAGAAGCAATAAATTGTGGGTTATTTTCCCGATGTATATGCGAAATAGGATCTAAACGTATCTCATCAAAATTTATTGGTTTTTCAGTTTCCGTGTTTTGAGACATTCGATCCTCAAATATAATTAAAGCAATAGTTTTGCCATTATATTTCGCTCTGCAAAATAAATCCATTCATCACTGCGCTGTTGTGATGAATGGATATTTGGTGCAGTTTATGAAACGTTTTCAATCACCATTGCAAGACCTTGACCTACACCAATACATAGGCTCACCACGGCATATTTCTTTTTACGGCGAATTAACTCGCGAGCTACTGTTAAGCTAAGACGAGCGCCAGATGCACCAAGTGGATGACCAACTGCAATCGCGCCACCGTTTGGGTTCACACGTGGGTCATTAAAATCAACATTTAAGCCTTTTAAACAAGATAAAACTTGTGAAGCAAAAGCTTCATTAATTTCAATAATATCCATGTCATCTAAGGTAAGACCAGCACGCGCAACGGCTTTTTTAATGGCTTCAATAGGGCCTGCACCCATAATGCGTGGTTCAATACCAGCAGCCGCAGCGGACAAGATTTTTGCCATTGGTTTTAGGCCATATTTTTGACCTGCTGCTTCTGAACCAATCAAAAGTGCTGCTGCACCATCATTAATACCTGAGGCATTACCCGCAGTAACCACGCCACCATCAAAGAGCGGTTTTAACTTTGTGAGTGCTTCAACAGTTGAGCTTGGGCGAGGGTGTTCATCTTCTGAAACGAGTTTAGGTGGCAATTTTTTGCCTTGGAAAACCTCAATTGGGGTAATTTCATCAGCAAAGAAACCTTCTTCTTTGGCTTTTTGATATTTGGCTTGTGATTGAGCTGCAAATAAATCAGCCTGCTCGCGGCTAATACCAAAGTCGGCTGCAACGTTATCACCCGTTTCAGGCATTGAATGGCCACCGTACTGAGCAATAATTTTTTTATTTGGAAAACGAGAGCCAATGGTGGTGTCATAAATTTTTGCATCACGGCTATAAGCACTTTCGGCTTTACCCATCACAAAGGGAGCACGTGACATACTTTCTACACCACCTGCGATATAGAGTTCGCCTTCACCACAAGTAATGGCACGTGCTGAATCAATCACGGCACCTAAACCACTAGCACATAGGCGGTTTACCGTCTGGCCCGGTACAGTGACTGGTAAACCTGCAAGTAATAATGCATTTCGTGCCACATTACGACTATCTTCACCCGCTTGATTGGTGTCGCCTAAAATCACATCTTCAATATCCGCGCCCGGTACACCAGTTTTTTCAAGTAATTTTTGAATAACGGTTGCTGCTAAATCATCAGGGCGAATTGAGGCAAGTTCACCCGCATGACGGCCAAATGGACTACGTAAACCATCATAGATATATGCATTTAACATTGAGAAATTCCTTTTCAAGACTCGTGAGTAAAAGTAAGAGGTAAATGAAGTGCGACACGACGCTGTAACCACGGGCTAGGGCGGTAACGCGGGTCATGGCTAAGTGCTGTTATACGGTTCAGAATAAGTAAGACTTTTTCGCTACCGACTTGATCGCCCCATTCAATTGGTCCAAACGGATAACCTAAACCAAGACGTACCGCGGCATTAATGTCATCTACCGTAGCAACATTTTGCTGGGCAATATCACAGCCTAGATTAATGACCATGGCTAAAACACGCTGAGCAACAAAGCCAATACTTTCATTAATCATACTCACCAGACTTCCATCTAAATTGAAAATAGAGTGAGCGGCTTGTCGGTATTCAGATTTGGTAATAAGTGAAGGCATCAAGGTGCGGTGCTTGGCAATGCCATACAGCATGTCTATAGCAACGGCTTGTTCTGGGTTAACCCCAAGGCGAGTAGCCGCTTGGGTTGTGTCTTCACCGTAGCAAGCGAGTAAACATAAACTATCTGTTTTAGGTTCGGGGTTGATGTCTAGGGCAATATTTTGCTGAGTTAAATAATCTTCAAGCTTTTTTTTATCGTCTAAGAAATCTGCCGCAATCCAAACTTTTGGATATTGTGCTAAACGCTCTACAAACTTGGCAGGTTGTTCACCTGTTTTTGAACCGGTTTCATAGTTATAAAAACCTTGATTAACCTTACGTCCAAGTTGTTTGGCATCAAGCATTTGCTTGGTCAGTGGATTTGGTTTGTAGCGGGCTTCTTCATAGTACTGATGATAAATCGACTCCATCACAGGATGTGAAACATCAAGACCAGTTAAATCGAGAAGTTCAAAAGGACCCATTCTAAAACCAACGCCGTCACGTAAAATTCGGTCAATTTCACTAATGTCGCAAACGTTTTCATTTAAAATTTTGAGTGCTTCGGTGCCATACGCCCGACCGGCGTGATTAATAATAAATCCAGGGGTATCTTTGGCAACAACAGGGCGATGGCCAAATGCACGAGACAGATCGTTTAAAGCATCAATAATAAGTGGGTCAGTTTTTAAACCACGAATGACTTCGACTACTTTCATGAGTGGTACTGGGTTAAAAAAGTGATAACCCACGACACGTTCAGGTTTTTTGCAGTTTGCAGCAATGGCTGTAATAGAAAGAGAAGAAGTGTTTGAGGCTAAAATGGTATTGTCTGAAACAATGTCTTCAAGCTGTTGCATCAAACTTTGTTTGATATCGAGGCGTTCAACAATTGCTTCTACAATAAGGTCGCAATTTTTTAAATCGTCAATTTGCTGAGCAACAATTAAATGGTTATTTGCCGCTGTTGCTTGCTCAGATGTAATTTTATTTTTGTCGACTAACTTTTGAAATGTGGCAGCTAGTTTTTCTTTAGCCTGTTCTGCTGCGCCTGCTTTGGCATCATATAAATAAGTAGTATGACCTGACTGCGCCGCAATTTGAGCAATACCACTGCCCATAATACCGACACCAATCACAGCCATGCTTTTAATATCATAAGTCATGTCGATCATCCTGATAATTAATCTATATTTGAAATTAAACGGAAAAATAGGGTTTTGTGATTTAGCTTAAGCATTGTTTATCACCATCAACTGGTAAGATTTGACCTGAAATAGAGCGTCCGCTATCTGAGGCTATAAATAGGCATAAATCTGCAATATGCTTTGGATTTACAAAATATTTGAGCGACTGATTTTTCAGTGCGTTTTGAGTCACTTCTTCAAGTGAGGTATGGGCTACATCGGCACGGGCCTGTAATACACGTTGAACTCGATCACCATCTACTGCACCCGGAAGAATAGCGTTAACTCGAATATTGTCTGCACCGAGTTCCATAGAAAGCGTTTTGGTAAAACCAATCAGCCCCCATTTTGAAGTAGAATAAGCCAATCGGTATGGATAGCCTAAGCGGCCGGCAATAGACGACATATTAATAATCACGCCTGCTTGTGCTTTTTTTAAATAGGGAATGGCTAACTGGGTAATTAAAAAAGTGCTATTCAGGTTTAAATTAATCACCGTGTTCCAATCATCAAAACTTAGTTCATCTGCGGCAACAGTCGGGCCTGAGATGCCAGTGTTATTGACTAAAATATCAATACCGCCAAGTTTCTGAACTGCTTCATTAAACATGAGTTTAATTTGCTCATGATCAGCCAAATCACATGTATGTATATGCAAATTTGGATAATCTTGCTGAAACTGTTCTAGGCTTTTAGCATTAATATCACAAACAAAAACTTCATCATGATTGTTTAAAAAGACTTCAGCAATGCATTGTCCAATCCCTGAACCACCTGCACTAATCAATACTTTTCTGCTCATTTTCATTCCTTTGTTATTATCTTTTTAAATTATTTACCTTGATAAGACGGTTTACGTTTTTCAATAAAAGCTTGAACGCCTTCATTTTTATCTTCGGTAGAGAACAATAACTGGAATGCTTTACGTTCTAGAGTTAGGCCTGCATTTAACGGAACGTCTTCGCTCATGAGTGCAACTTCTTTAATTTGTTGCAGGGCAATTGGAGGCATTTTGGCGAGACTTTGTGCCATTTGAATGGCTGTTGGAATGGTTTGGCCATCTTCTGTGACTTGTGAAACAAGACCAATGATATAAGCTTCTTCGGCTTTCACCATAGCACCCGTCATAATCATGCGCATGGCATGAAATTTACCAACCGCACGGAATAAACGTTGTGTCCCACCAGCACCTGGCATTAAACCGACTTTAATTTCCGGTTGACCAAAGGTTGCGCCTTTACCTGCAATAATAATATCAGCGTGCATTGCAAGTTCGCAGCCACCCCCTAATGCATAACCATTTACAGCAGCAATCACGGGTTTAGGACACTGAGCAATCGCATTCCAATAACGTTCGGTATGACGCAATAACATTTCAGTTGAAGTTGCGGTTGCCATTTCTTTTAAATCTGCACCTGCGGCAAAGACTTCTTCGCCACCTGTGAGCACAACTGCATTGATTTCATCGTTAAAACTTAATTCGGTAAAAGCTTGTGCTAATTGTTTGCGAACCTCTGTATTCAGTGCATTTTTTGCTTCAGGTCGGTTTATTTTTACAATCGCTATTTTTTGAATAGAAAAGTCGACTTCTACGAAATTATTCCCTGTTAATACACTCATTTTTGAATTCCTTGTTTCGCATATCAAAACTATATTCCTTTTATGATGCTTATTTTGGAATTTATTTCAAGTCTTATTTAGTCCATTAGAGCAATTAGGATTTATTAAATAAGCTAAGTATTTGATATTCCGTAATGGTGTGTTTTTAAATTTCGTTTAACGAAATTAATTTTCAAAAAAGCTTGAAATTTGTATTTTCGTTCTCGTACTATGAAACACATCCGCAGTAAACAAGATTTAAAACATGGTATCCAGACAAGCTGGAGATGGCTGATGGGTACGATGGAAATACATAAAAAGGGAGATCACAGATGATCCGTGATGAAGGGATGTTGGAGCAGTTACTTTCAACAATTCGAGATTTTGTAAAAAATGAATTAATCCCTCGTGAAAACGAAGTGGTAGAGAAAGATAAAATTCCAGATGACATTGTGCAGCAAATGCGTGAGCTAGGTTTGTTCGGCCTCACAATTCCCGAAGAATATGGTGGCTTAGGCATCACCATGGAAGAGGAAGTCAGAGTTGCATTTGAACTTGGACAAACTTCACCGGCTTTTCGTTCTTTAATTGGTACCAACAACGGTATTGGCTCAAGTGCAATTTTGATTGATGGTACAGAAGAGCAAAAGCAAAAATATTTACCGCGTTATGCAAGTGGCGAAATTATTGGTTCATTTTGTTTAACCGAGCCTGAATCTGGTTCCGATGCTGCTTCTTTAAAAACCAGTGCCGTAAAAGATGGCGATTTTTATGTATTAAACGGTACCAAACGTTTTATTACCAATGCACCTCACGCTGCAACTTTCACCGTAATGGCGCGAACCAATCCTGAAATTAAAGGGTCAGGCGGTATTTCAGCTTTTTTAGTTGAGGCCAATACACCAGGTATTACCTTGGGAAAAATTGACCAAAAAATGGGGCAAAAAGGCTCACATACCTGTGATGTAATTTTTGATAACTGCCGTGTACCTGCTTCTGCACTGATTGGTGGGGTAGAAGGTGTCGGTTTTAAAACGGCAATGAAAGTTCTTGATAAAGGGCGCTTGCACATTGGTGCATATAGTGTGGGTGTTTCTGAGCGTATGTTAAACGATGCATTACACTATGCAATTGAGCGTAAACAATTTGGTCAACCCATTGCGAACTTCCAGTTGATTCAAGCCATGCTTGCTGACTCAAAAGCTGAGATTTATGCGGCCAAATGTATGGTTTTAGATGCAGCCCGTCGCCGTGATAATGGCGAAAACATTAGTACAGAAGCATCTTGCGCAAAAATGTTTGCAACTGAAATGTGCGGACGTGTTGCTGACCGCTGTGTACAGATTCACGGTGGCGCAGGCTATATCAGTGAATATGCCATTGAACGTTTTTATCGCGATGTCCGTTTGTTCCGTCTCTATGAAGGAACCACGCAAGTTCAACAAATTATTATTGCCAAAAATATGATTAGGGAAGCTACAGCCTAATAAAAAATCAAATGCCATGAGGCATTGGATGCCTCATGTTCCTTCTGAGGATATGGACATGACAACAGAAACAGTTACACAAAATACGGCTAGCAGTGAAGCTATCCAGACACCAAAAAAGATTTGGATTACCGCATTTATATTCGCTTTTTTAACATTGTTGTGTGATGGGGCAGACTTAGGTTTTTTGGCATTAAGCCTGACCAGTCTTAAAACAGAATTTCATTTAACGGGTGTACAAGCTGGAACACTAGGTAGCTTAACGCTTTTTGGATCGGCTATAGGTGGCCTGATTGGTGGCTGGGCGTGTGATCGTTTTGGGCGGGTCCGCATTATTGTGTTCTTTATTGCTTATTCTTCAGTTTTAACCAGTGCACTGGGTTTTACTGATTCTTATATGCAATTTGCAGTTTTAAGAACTTTTGGAGCGATGGGCTTAGGTGCGCTCTATATTGCTTGTAATATTTTAATGTCTGAAATGGTGCCAACCAAACATCGCTCAACTGTTCTGGCTACGCTCATGACAGGTTATACCTTGGGTTCTTTGCTAGCGACTTTATTAGCAGGACATATTATTCCTGAACATGGCTGGCGTTTCCTGTATTGGATTGCGATTACTCCTGTAGTGTTGTCAATTTTGATGCACTTTTGTGTACCTGAACCAGAGTCTTGGAAAAAATCTCGTCAATTAAAAGCGTTAGAAGTCGCTCAAAGTAACCAGCCTAAAAAACGTCAAAATCCATATCTTGAAATTTTAAGAGATAAGAAACACGGCACCATGTTTGTTCTTTGGATTATTAGTACAGGTGCATTGCAGTTTGGTTATTACGGCGTAAGTAACTGGTTACCAGCTTATTTAGAGTCTGATCTTGGCATCAAATTTAAAGAAATGGCCATGTATATGGTCGGTACTTTCCTGATTATGATGTTTGCCAAAGTAATTGCTGGGATCGTTGCCGACAAATTAGGACGCCGCGCTGTATTCGCTTTCGGAACCATTGGTACAGCCTTATTTATTCCAGTGATTGTCTATTTAAATACACCAACTAACATTTTATGGATGATGCTGTTCTTCGGTTTCCTTTACGGTATTCCATACGCAATTAATGCCACCTATATGACGGAAAGTTTCCCGACTTCTATTCGAGGCTCGGCAGTGGGTGGTGCTTATAACATTGGCAAAGTACTTTCTATTTTCTCTCCATTAACAATTGGTTTTCTATCGCAAAACGGTTCTATTGGTTTAGGGCTCTTGGTGATGGCTGCGGCTTATTTTATCTGCGGTGTAATTCCATTGTTATTTATTAAAGACCGACTATTTAACCCGCAAAAGGCAGAGTGACAGATCAATCTGTCACCTTAAATTAAGGATGAAAAGGGACAAGTGAGATGATAAATAAAATCACCAGTGACATTGAACCAATTTTAAAAGCTATTCCTGATGGGGCAACCATCATGACAGGCGGGTTTGGTGTGACGGGGCAACCTGCTGAATTAATTGAAGCCTTAATCGATTTAGGAAAAAAAGAACTGACCATTGTAAATAACAATGCGGCTTCTGGTGATCGTGGTTTAACAAATCTGATTATTGCGGGTTGCGTTAAAAAAATGATTTGTTCATTTCCAAAATCTGCGGGATCAACCGTTTTTCAAGACTTATATCGAGCTGGAAAAATCGAGTTGGAGCTGGTTCCGCAAGGTAATTTGGCATGTCGTATTCAGGCAGCAGGTGCGGGTCTAGGTGCTATTTTTACTCCGACTGGTTATGGCACCAAAGTTGCCGAGGGCAAAGAAACCCGAACCATTAACGGTAAAAACTATGTACTTGAATATCCACTTGAAGCTGACTTTGCACTGATTTATGCCGATAAAGCTGACCGCTGGGGCAATTTAACTTACCGCAAAGCAGCCCGCAATTTTGGTCCAATCATGGCAAAAGCCGCTAAGACCACGATTGTTCAAGTGAATGACACCGTAGAGCTAGGAACGCTTGACCCAGAGTGCATTATTACACCGGGAATTTTTGTTCAGCACGTTGTAAAAGTAGGAGATATCTAATGTCAGTTCAAAAGCGTTCTCGTGAAGATATTGCCAAACTCATCGCCAATGACATTCCTGAAGGTTCCTATGTCAATTTAGGCATTGGCTTGCCGACCAACGTTGCTAAATTTTTGCCAAAAGACAAAGAAATCTTTTTACATTCAGAAAATGGTGTTTTGGCTTTTGGTCCACCTCCGCAACCTGGTGAAGAAGACCAAGATTTAGTTAATGCTGGAAAAGAACTTGTCACTTTATTAGATGGTGGTTGTTTTATGCATCATGGTGACTCGTTTGACATTATGCGTGGCGGTCATCTGGACATTTGTGTAATTGGTGCATTCCAAGTTGCGGTAAATGGGGACTTGGCAAATTGGCATACTGGTAAAGCAGATGATGTACCCGCGGTTGGCGGTGCTATGGATTTGGCAGTCGGCGCGAAAACGATTTATGTCTATATGGAACATGTCACTAAAAAGGGTGAGTCCAAAATTGTAAAAGAACTGAGCTACCCAATGACGGGTGAGCAGTGTGTCAATCGTATTTATACCGATTTATGCATTATTGAGCTCAAAGACCAAAAAGCTTATGTCACAGAAATGGTGGAAGGTCTTAGTTTTGATGAATTACAAGCAGTCACTGACTGTGAACTAATCGATGCACGTGTAGCCTAAATACACACGGAAAAACGCTTCTTTAAGGATTAAAAGATGAAAAAATTAATTTTAGCTGCAGCTTGCGCTGCGGCTTCAGGGACTATTTTTGCAAATTCTTCAGATACCACAGAACAAAGAATTAATTTGCTAGAAAACGAGCTGCAAAAATTAAAAGCAGAACTTGCTGCTCAGAAACAAACTCAAAATAATTTACAGGTCAAACAGGTAAAGATTGAAGAGAACATTGAAAAAACTAAAGCAACGGTAACAGAGAAGCCCGTTGCTCCTTCATGGGTGACTTGGACGGATAATGTAAAGGTTTACGGTATTGCCCGTGTTGATGCAGCGGTCGATTTTAAATCATCACCAGACTCGGGCGGTAGAACGACCAGCAGCCTGTACCGAACACCTTTTGAAAGTGAAAAACGTTCAAATCATGCACGTTCCGATGCCATGATTAATGCAAGCCGATTGGGCGTTTATTTTAATAGCCCTAATAAAGCTGTGACTGGAAATATTGAAGCCGATTTCTTTGATAGCTCTAACATGGGAACAGGAGATGGTAAATTTCGTATTCGTCATGCATTTTTTACCTATAAAGATTGGACCTTTGGTCAAACATGGTCACTCATGTCTAACATGGAGACCCGTACAGAATCTGTCGATTACACTCAATTTATGGGAACCTCCTATACGCGCACTCCGCAAATTCGCTATGACTGGAAAATCGATGCCAATAATGATTTAAAAGTAGCCTTGGAATATACAGGTTCGAGAGTCTCGGCATTTCCAACTTTAACGGGTCGCTATACCTTTAAACAAGGTCCTTTAACGGCGCTTGCTCAAGGCTTTATTAATGAAAAATCTACGGATGTCGCAACTGCCACGGTTAAGAAAGTAAGCTGGGGCGCTGGTGGCGGCTTAAAATATCAACTCACGCCACAACAATCGCTACAAGCAAATTATCAATATATTGTTGGCGATCAAAAATTTATGCCTTACACCACCCAAAGTGGCTTGGCAAATTCGGCAAGTTTAAATGCAGCGGGTGATTTCTCTTTAAATGAAGACAAAACAGATTTGGTGATGAATAAGTTGAATAGCATCAATATTGGTTATTCATATAAATTCAACGAGCAATGGCGTACAAACTTATCGGCTTCAATGTTTGATTATGACGACGACACGGCTTATGCCAAACTTAACCCAGATGCTAATAAACGCTTAACGGACTATGCTGCTAACGTCTTTTATTCTCCAATTGAGCAAATGGATATTGGGATGGAATATCACCAAGGCAAACGTGAAGTCTTCGATGGCCGAACCGCTGATGTGTCACGCATAAACTTTGTATCAATGTATAAATTCTAAAATAGGGCGTAATTAAAAATGGAAAAAATAGTTGAGCCCAATGCAGAAAATATACTGTCAAAAAGCTTTATTTTTATCATGGCAATGACATGTGGAATTTGTGCGGGTTCAAACTATTATAATCAGCCCTTAATCTATTCCATTGCAGAAGCATTAAAAGTCAATGCCGATCAGGTCGCTTTAACTATTGTGATTAGCCAGCTGTCATATGCAGTTGGCCTTTTTATATTAGTTCCCTTAGGCGACTTTTTTGAAAAGCGTAGTTATATTTGCCTGCTCATGTGTTGTACGGGGCTTGCACAAGTAGGGCTATCCTTAAGTCAAACCTTGCCAGCTTTATATGGCTTTACCTTTTTAGCTACATTCTTTTCGATTGCGACTCAAGTTTTAGTTCCTTTTGCCGCAGGTTTAGCCAGCCCGAAAAAAAGCCCTCAAGTTGTAGGGACTCTCATGAGCGGTTTGTTCTTGGGAATATTATTGGCACGCTCTATTGCAGGCTTACTTTCTACAGTTTGGTCTTGGCATGCGGTTTATTTAATTAGCGGAATTGTCATTTTGGTGTTTGCTTGGGTAATGTGGGTAAAGTTACCCGTTGCGCGTAAGTCTCACCAACTCAATATTCTACAGATTTATAGTTCATTATTTTCATTAGCTGTTCACCAGCCTCATTTACTACGCCGTGGTTTGGCAGGGGGAATTGGCTTTGGTATTTTGGCTCTTATTTTTACCACCATGACTTTTATTTTGGCGAATGAGCCTTATCACTTTAACGATTTCCAGATTGGTTTATTTGGTATTGTTGGCTTGGCTGGCGTGTTTGCGACCCCATGGGCAGGCAAGAAAATTGCAGCAGGCCTTGAAAATAGGATTGCATTGATTTGTATGGGACTATTAATGAGTGCATGGATACCACTATTTTTTGCACAGCAGTCTCTGCTTGCCTACGCTGTTGGTGTGATCATGGCGTACTTTGGGTTGTCAGCATTTCATGTACTCAACCAAAATCTGGTGTACCGGATTTCGGCCGAGGCACGTTCCCGTATTAATTCAATTTATATGACTTTATATTTTGGTGGAGCCGCCTTAGGTTCGTTTATTGCGGTGTATGCGTGGAAACACTGGGGATGGGAAGCATGTGCTGCTTTAGGTTTGGCGATGGCAATAACAAGTTTCGTGATTGATCGCTTAGATTTTTATGAAATGGGCAAGATTGCTAAGCAAGAAAAAGCTCCATAAATAGGAGCTTCGATATTTTATTATTTGCGAATAATCATTAAGGTTGCCGAAGCAAAAGCATACACTTTGCCGTTCTCATCTACGATTTTACCTTGAGTACTAATAATATTACGGCCCGCATTAATCAACTCGGCTGTCGCATAGTAAGACGTATCGACCTGCATAGGACGAATCATTTTTACATTTAAATCAATAGTTCCATAACCAACACCATGTTCAAGTAGGGTATGAGCTGCGCTGCCTGTTGCCGTATCTAAAGCTGTGGCGCAAAAGCCGCCGTGTACACCGCCTTGTATATTTCTATGTTCTTTGCGAGGGGTAACTTTATAAGTTGCTTTACCTTCGGAAACTTCAACGAGTTCCATTGGTATGGTGTGAGCCATAGGTGATGGAGAAACTTCACCATTTTTTAAAGCAGTTAAAAATTCGAGACCTGTGTATTTCGGGCTTTCCATAAATCGTCCTTGGATGATTAAGCAATCTAATTACCATACTATAAATTGAATTTTTACGGAATAAAATTTTGCTATACAAAATTTAAAATTATTCTTATAAACGCTACTCATTATTTTTTTTTAATATTTTTAATTTAAAACATAAGCTTACATTTTATACCTATATTTTGGTAATAATAATTTTATTAAATTAGTGAAAATATATTTTGCTATAAGAAATTTTTTGATATTTTGGTGAGATTGAAACAATAAAAGTCCATTTAAGGAAAAAACGATATCTGCCCCTATAACAAAGGCAGTAACTTGAAAGGGAAAAACTATGCCTTTATATAAAGCTCCATTACGTGATATGCAATTTGTGCTGCATGAAATGCTTCAAACAGAACAGAACTACCAAGGTTTAAGCAAATATCAGGAAAGCGTAAATCGAGAATTAATTGATCAATATTTAGAAGCAGCAGCAGATTTTTGTGAAAATGAGTTGGCGCCCATAAATCAAAATGGTGATCAGGAGGGCTGTCATTTAAATCAAGGCGTAGTCACAACGCCGAAAGGTTTTAAAGAAGCCTACCAAAAATATGCTGAGCTTGGATTTACCTCTTTAACCGCCGACCCTGAATATGGTGGACAAGGCTTACCAACATTGCTGCGGATTGCGATTTCTGAAATGTTATGTGGTTCTAATTGGGCTTGGGCAATGTATCCGGGCTTGTCTCATGGGGCAATGAGAACGATTGAGCATCATGGGACCGAGCACCAAAAACAAAAGTTTTTGACTAAACTTATTAGTGGCGTCTGGACCGGAACGATGTGTTTAACCGAATCACATGCGGGCTCGGACCTTGGATTAATTAGAGCGAAAGCGGAACCTAATCCGGACGGTAGTTACTCAATTACGGGTGAAAAGATTTTTATCTCGGCAGGTGAGCATGATCTGTCTGAAAATATTATTCATATTGTTTTAGCTCGTTTGCCTCAGGCACCTGCAGGGACTAAAGGGATTTCTTTATTTATTGTGCCTAAATTTAATGTGAGTGACGACGGTCAGGTGTTTGACCGTAATAAAGTCGTTTGTAGTGCGATTGAACATAAAATGGGGATTCATGGCAATGCCACCTGTGTATTGAATTTTGATGGCGCCAAAGGTTACTTAATTGGTCCGGAAAATCGCGGTCTCAATTGCATGTTTACCTTTATGAATACTGCACGTATTGGAACGGCAGTACAAGGGCTTGCAGCTTCTGAAATTTCATTTCAAGGCGCATTAAGTTATGCCAAAGAGCGTCTCGCCATGCGTTCGCTATCTGGTCCTCAATATCCTGAGAAAAATGCCGATCCGATTATTGTGCATCCTGCCGTGCGTTCAATGTTAATGACACAAAAAGCATTTGCTGAAGGTGGACGTGCGCTGGCTTACTTTTTAGCTCAGCATGTCGATATTGTTGAAAGTTCAAATGATCAGGAACAGCAAAAACACTCCGATGAATTACTGGCTTTTTTAACCCCAATTGCTAAGGCCTTTTTAACAGAGTCAGGTAATGAGTCTACCAAGCATGGCGTTCAAGTATTTGGCGGGCATGGCTTCATTGTTGAGCATGGCATGGAGCAAATTGTACGTGATGCGCGTATTTCAACATTGTATGAGGGAACGACCGAAATTCAGTCTTTAGATCTACTTGCACGTAAAGTCCTCAAGTCGGAAGGCAAACTTCTAAAAAATATGACCGATCTAATTGATCAATTTATTAATCAACAGCAATTAAATGAAGTCTTGAAACCTTATTTAGAAAAATTAGCTGAGCTTAAGCAACAATGGTTGTCACTGACCAAAACGATTGCAGAGAAAGCCAAGCACAATCCTGAAGAAATAGGGGCAGCTTCAGTAGATTATCTTTATTTTTCCAGTTACGTCGTGTTCGCTTATTTGTGGGCTCGAATGGCACAAGTTGCCCATGAAAAATTAGAGGCAGGTACACAAGAGGAAGCTTTTTATAAAGCAAAATTAACGACAGCTAAGTTTTTCTATCAAAAACTTTTACATCGTACACAGAGCCATGCTGCTTCTATTGAGTCTGGCGCTGAATCTGTGATGGAACTTGACCAAGATGCTTTTGCATTTTAATGAATCGTAATATCTAGAATCACTGGGTGAAATTGACATGCTAAATTTTACCTAGTGATTAAATTTGTAATTTTAGACTCATCAGTTTTTGGTAGGAAAAACTAGTTGAGCCAAAGAAATAGAGGGTTAACATACGCATTAAAACGTGAATTTTTATCAAATATTGATGTTGGATAAGGACTACGGAAAGAAAATCATGAATGCTTATTATCAATTACTGAATAGAACAATTGGTCCTCAAGGTGAAGTTATTGCTCATTATTGCTCAACTGTCCATGCACAAGGGGCTTGGAACCCTCATGAACAGCACATGGCACCTGCAAGTGGCGTAATCGCAGCAGAGTTAGAGCAATTTTCACCACGACAAGATATGCGAATTGGTCGAATTAGTTTTGATATTTTTGGATTGATTGCATTTGGTGAATTTACGATTAAGACCCATGTAATTCGTGCTGGTAAAACGATTGAACTGATTGAAGCTGAAATGCAGGCACAAGGTAAAACTTGTATAGTGGCTAGAGCATGGCGCATGTGCACTCAAGACAGTTCCGATATTGCTGGGCTTGAAGATCAGCCAGTTCATCACCCAGATACCTTTACCGAATGGACGGGCATGAAAAGATGGCCGGGTGGTTTTATCCAGACACTCGTCACTAAAACTGATGATCAGCATCGCGCAGGTAAAGGCATTGTTTGGCTCAATAACGATAACGAAATGGTTGAAGGGCAGCCGACCACAGATTTTGCCCATTTAATTGGCATGGTAGATGCGGCAAACGGCATTGTCCCAAGACAAGAAGGCGAATTTACTTGGGGCTTTCCAAATCTTGATTTACAAATCCACATGCACCGTTATCCGCAAGGGAAATGGCTAGGTTTGGAAACCGTTCAGCAATATGGTTCGGATGGTATTGGTTTAACCAGTGCAGTTTTACATGATGTGTATGGTCCATTTGGACGGAGCGAGCAGATTTTGACTTTACGTAAAATGACTAAATAAATTTTTGAGCCAATAAAAAAGTCATCCCTAAGGATGACTTTTTTATTTTGAGATTTAATTTTAGTTACGGACTTTTAGCAGTGTTGGAGTAAGGTCATCCCAACGTTGTTTTGCAGCGTCCATTGCTTTCATTTTGATATGTCCATAACCACGAACTTCTGCCGGTAATTTTGCAATTTGCTCAGCAACTGCCAAGTTATGATTGTCTGGTGCTTCAACAAGTGCTTCAACAAATGCAATGTAACGGTCACGCCATGCTTGTTCGTGTTGACGTTCTTCTTGACGTGCAAATGGGTCAAGGAAAGTTTCACGAAGCCATTGTAAGCGAGCAAGTATCATCATTGGGAAACGCATCCAGTAACCAAACGCACGTTTACGGACATTTTTCAGACCACCAAGTAACGCTGGTGGAGCAAGGTGATACGTTAAACGTAAGCCTTTACCGAATTGGGTTTCGATCGATTCTTTGAAACTTTTACCTGTTAACAAACGTGCAACTTCATATTCATCTTTATACGCCATGACTCTATAAAGCTGAGTTGCAATCGTACCCGTTAACTCTTCTGGTAGTTTTTTAGCTGCCAGTTCTACAAGTGTACGGTATTTAGCTGCATAACCTTCATTCCAGTAGTCTGTTAGACGAGCAGAACGGTCTTCAACAAGTTCAGCTAAAGTTTGCGGAGTTTTGGTTTTTGGCATTGCCGCCACTAAACGTGCAGCTAAAGTTGGGTCACTTGCAAGATGACAACCAACGCGGAAAGCTTCGATGTTTTTTTCAACAGCCGTACCATTTAGGCGAATTGCTTTTTCAATACTTTCACGTAATAGCGGAATGCGACCAGATTGCCATGCCATACCGAGTAATAACTGGTTGGTATAAATTGAATCACCTAACAGTTGTGTTGCAATGCGAGCGGCTGGCAGAGAAACCAGTTGACCTTGACGAACGCGACCACGGAGGCGATCAATTAAATCGCTAATAGGTGCATACCAGTCACGAGATTTAATAAATTCAGAAGTAGGCGTACTGTCTTCATTTACAATAACCAATGCATCATCTTTTAAGCGAGAGAGAGCAGCGCTACCACCAGCGACTACGACATCAGCACCAATCAATAATTCACATTGACCTGCTGGAATTTTAGTAGAAGAAATTTGCTCATCACTTGCTGCAAGTTGAACGTATGAATAAACCGTACCGCCTTTTTGAGCAAGTCCAGCCATGTCCATAACACGTGTTGCTTTGCCTTCTAGGTGAGCTGCCATACCAAGCAGTGCACCAATCGTCACAACACCCGTACCACCAATACCACCGACCATAATACGACTTGGAACGTCATATAACTGAGGAATAATTGGTGATGTCGGCCAGCCTGCACTGATTCCTTCAAACTTAGCTGGACGTTTCATATCACGTGTATGAACAGTCACAAAACTAGGGCAGAACCCTTCAGCACAAGTGAAGTCTTTATTACAGCTACTTTGGTTAATTTGACGTTTAGTACCTAAAGCAGTCTCTACTGGCTCAATAGATAAACAGTTTGATTTTTTCGAGCAGTCGCCACAGCCCTCGCAAATATCACTGTTAATGTATAAACGCTCTGCTGGATCAGGGTAGGCATCACGTTTACGACGACGGCGTTTTTCGCTGGCACAGGTTTGTACATAGATTAAAGCGGTGACACCTGTAATTTCACGAAGCTCACGTTGAACTGCATCGAGTTCATTACGGTGGCGAATTTCTACACCCGGTGCAATGCCGTCTTCTTCGTTTAATAGTTTAACTTCATCAGTTACGATGACTTGTTTTTTAATACCTTCGGCAGCAAGCTGACGAGTTAACTGCGCAACGCTCAAATGACCATCTACATGCTGACCACCTGTCATAGCGACTGCATCGTTATAGAGGATTTTGTAGGTAATATTGGTTTTTGCAGCGATAGACTGACGAATTGCTAAGTAACCTGAGTGGAAATAGGTTCCATCACCAAGGTTAGCAAAAATGTGTTTTTCATTGGTAAATGGTGATGCACCCACCCAACTTACACCTTCACCGCCCATTTGAGAGAATGTTTCGGTACCGCGGTCAAGTGAAACGGCAATATAGTGACAACCAATACCGCCTAATGCACGGCTACCTTCAGGGACGACTGTTGAAGAGTTATGTGGACAACCACTACAGAAATAAGGTTTACGTTCAGCGAGATCAATAACACGTTTTGATTCTTGCTCTGCTTTTAACAGTAAGTCGATTCTGCTTTGGATTTGCGTTTTTAAGCTTTCTGGAATATCTAGTTTTAAGAAGCGAGCAGCCAGCATTTTTGCAATTGGTTCAGGCTGATACTCATAGTGACCAATGAGTGGTGCTTCTTCAATAGAGGTACTCCATTCGCCTTTGCCGTCAGTTGCTTTGCCAATCACATGTGGGCGTTTGCCATCAGGCAGTGAGTACAGCTCATCTTTAATTTGTGTTTCAATAATTGGACGTTTTTCTTCAATAACGATCAGTTCTTGCAAGCCTTCAGCAAACTCACGAACGCCTCGCGGTTCTAACGGCCAAATCAGCCCAACTTGATAAACACGCAGTCCAAGCTGTTGGGCAGTTTCATCTTCAATACCTAAAATGCGTAAGGCTTCAATCGTATCTAAATAACCTTTACCACTTGCAGCAATACCAATACGGGCATTTGTACAAGGCCATGTTACGGTGTTGATTTTATTCGCGCGAGCATAGGCCAGAACAGCAGGTAAGCGATATTTATAAAGACGCTCTTCTTGCTGAATGCCATGATCTGGCCAACGAATATTGACACCACCCTCTGGGAAATTAACATCTTCTGGGATAACCGGAGTAACACGGTCTAGATCGACATGAACAGATGCGGAAGTTTCAACAATTTCACTGACCAGCTTCATTGAAGTCCATAGACCAGAAAAACGTGAAACCGCAATGGCGTGAACACCAAAGTCTAAAATTTGTTGAACGGATGTTGGATAGAAAATTGGAATACCACAACCAATCATGACATGTTCAGACTGGTGAGGGATTGTAGAAGATTTACATGAGTGGTCATCACCAAATAAAGCAACGACACCACCACGTTCAGAGGTACCAGCTAAGTTAGCATGGCGGAGTACATCGCCTGAACGGTCAACACCCGGGCCTTTACCATACCACCATGAAGACACTCCATCATATTTGCCTTGGCCTGAAAGATTA
Organism: Acinetobacter sp. Li1LvA2; assembly: GCF_056156705.1. Lineage (NCBI taxonomy): Bacteria > Pseudomonadati > Pseudomonadota > Gammaproteobacteria > Moraxellales > Moraxellaceae > Acinetobacter > Acinetobacter sp. Li1LvA2. The sequence goes on along the minus strand of NZ_JBSICF010000001.1, from coordinate 773,954 downwards.
ACTTGTTGCGTACCCCAGATTGCGGTAGCAGCCAAGTCTTCGTTTACACCAGGTTGAAATACAACATTATGGGATTTAAGCAATCCTTGAACTTGCCAAAGGAAACTATCATAGTTACCAACAGGAGAACCGCGATAACCAGAAATAAAGCCAGCAGTATGATAACCATTGATCGCGTCACGGCGAGTTTGGGCAAGAGGCAACCGAACAAGTGCCTGAATGCCAGTCATATATGCTGTACCGTTATCACTTACATATTTATCTTCAAGTGACACATCCTTTGTTGCAATAATATTTGGAGTGACTTTTGTAGCTATATTCATTTATATCTCCTTAGAATTTTTAGTAGCTCGGACTACTTTCTTTTTTCAACATCCAGTTGAATATTTGGAGCAAGTGACATACGAAATAAAAAAAAGATCGGTTCCTCTTCTTAAAAAAGAATTAGTGCCAATGTATGTACATTTAGTCATTGTGGTTGAACTAAACTGGTGCAACAATCCGTAATTTAGGAAAACATATTTACGTTATGCGCAAAAATCTCGATGGTGGACTATTGCATGCAATGCATGCATTCCTGAAAGTGATTGATAGCGGGAGTTTCACAGCAGCAGCTGAGCAGATGGATCTGACCACAGCACAGGTTTCACGTCTTATCAGCGAGCTAGAAACACGCTTAGGTACAAAACTCATACAACGCTCGACGCGCCAGCAGGCACTGACTGATATTGGTGCAGCTTATGCGGAACGTTGTCGACAAGTCATTTCAATGGTGGATGAAGCTGAATCAGAAGTCGCTGGAACCGTTTCAAAACCGAAAGGACGTTTACGTGTATTAAGCATGGGAAGCTTTGGGCATCACTACGTCTTTCCTGTCATGGCCGAGTTTTGCAAACATTATCCTGAATTAACCGTGGAATATACGACCTCACAGTATGTTCCAGACCTGCTGGCAAAAGGGGTGGATGTCAGTCTGTATCTGACTGAATCATTAACAGATTCTCGTTTTGTTGCACGCAGAATTGGCACTATCTTTTCTGTTTTATGTGCTTCACCTGATTATTTAGAAAAGCATGGAGTACCTAAGTCCCCAGAAGACTTAAAAAACCATGCCTGTTTACGCTTGGTAAACCCATCTATTACACCAGATTGGCACTTGTTAAATGCAAAGGGTGAATCTTATCAAATCGATACTGGCGGGCAACTTATTGCAGATAACCCTGAGTTATTGTTAGACGTGGTGCAACAAGATATGGGCGTGGCGTTATTGCCGATGTTTTCGGCTTTAGATGCAGTTCAAAATGGAAGATTATGCCATATCTTGCCAGAGTGGCGTTCGCCTGATATCGGGGTTTATACGCTATTGCCTTCACGCCATTTCATTGATGCCAAAACACGTGCATGGTTAGATTGGGTTGAAGAATATATTTCTCCAAGAATTGAAATGGATGCATCTTATTTTTATAAATAATGAGATAAATTTTTAAGGACTATAATTGAAAAAGGATAAAGAATAATACGGATTTAGAATAAAAATAGTGTAGAAAATGCTTCTGTTGAGAGAGGCATTTGATACAGAGATAAATGATAAATTTTAAAAAAATTGCATGGGAGATTTAGTCCCAATTCCTGAACGAAATGAGATAAGGATTAGATGGAATGATCTGGTACTTCGCCTAATATTAAGCTTTATACCAGATGCTGAGCTATTTTAATTTATGACTATGCGCACTTGGTTTGCCAATAAGCATTTGCATAATTCGACAAGCTTTTTCGGTTTAACACATTGCTAATATTTTGACTGGCCTGCATCAGTTTTTCTAAGTCGATGCCAGTTTCAAATCCCATATGTGACAGCAAATAGAACAGATCTTCGGTCGATACATTGCCAGAAGCACCTTTGGCATAAGGGCAACCGCCAAGTCCTGCAAGGGACGAATCAAAAACACGAATGCCTTGCTGTAAAGACTGATAAATATTGGCAATTGCCATGCCATAGGTATTGTGGAAATGCCCAGCTAGAACCTTGCTGTCGAGTTCGGCGAGGCATGCTTGCCACACCTTTTGAACGCGATCTGGTGTAGCCGTACCAATGGTTTCACCTAAAGACACTTCATAGCAGCCCATGTCGTAGAGCCGTTTAACAACTTTCACGACTTGCTCAGGAGCAATAGCACCTTCATAAGGACAATCGACAATACAAGAGACATAACCGCGTACACGTATGTTATGTGCTTTTGCTGCACTTAGCACATCCGCGAATTTTTCAAAGCTTTCGTCGATTGAGCAGTTAATATTTTTACGGGTAAAGCTTTCAGAAGCTGCGGTAAACACCGCAACCTCTTTGCATCCTACAGCCTGAGCAGTTTCAAAACCTTTGATATTGGGCGTGAGCAGGCTAAATTGCACATCGGTTGTTTGCGGTAATAGCTTAAATAGCTCATCACTTTGAGCCATTTGTGGTACCCATTTTGCCGAGACGCATGAACCCACTTCAATCGATTTCAGACCTGCATTAATCAGGTCATTAATGAAGTTTAAGCGCTGCTCGACGGTTAAAGCCTGCTTTTCGTTTTGGAGGCCGTCTCTGGGACCAACCTCCACGATTTTGACAAACTCACTCATGCAACTTCCTCCTGAGCAGGCTGAAATTCCACAAGCTCATCGCCAGCTTTGACCTGATCGCCGACTTGGAAGTAGGAGTCTACAATTACGCCGTCTTTAGGGGCACGAATGGTATATTCCATCTTCATCGCTTCAAGCGTCATTAAAATATCGTCTTTCTTCACGCTATGATTTGCACTAACTAGCACTTGAGTGACCACACCCGGCATTGGTGCTTTTAAATGACCTTCATCGGCTTGGCTATCTGCCTGATTAAAATCTTGGCGAATATAAGCAAACTTATAGCTTTGTCCATTTTGGAATAAGGTAATGCCTTGCTGACTTTGGTTAAAAGATAGCTTTTGCTGAGTTCCACCAATTTGAACAGATGCCGTATGTGCATCAAGCAATTGGCCCGAAATCGGGTAGCTTTGACCGTTATATTCTGCGGTAAAGCCATCGTTATTTGAAGCAAATTTGATTTGGATATTTTGGTTTAAATAGTTCAGTTTGATACTGTGCTGATAAGCAATATTTAAACGCCAAAGTGGTTGAGCCTGCCAAAGCTGTTTTTGGCTTGAACTGTTGTTATTAAGTTTGCTTAAAAACTCAATAAATGCCGCTGCTACCACAAGTTCAGGTTTAATTTCTTCAGGACTAAACAAGAAGTTTTGTTCACGCTGAATCAGATTGGTATCAAGCTTGGCTTGTTTAAACGATTCGCTACGAACAATTTTTTCAAGGAAGGCAATGTTGTTGCCTAAACCATCGACATGGAATTGGCTTAAAGCATGTTGCATTTGAATAAGCGCAGCTTCACGGTTTTTACCCCATACGATCAGTTTGGCAATCATTGGGTCGTAATAGGTCGTGATTTCATCGCCTTCAACAATACCGCTGTCTACACGTACATATTGGTTTTGAGTTGGGTAATGCAGATAGTCAATTTTACCAATTGCAGGTAAAAAGCCTTTTTCAGGTTCTTCAGCGTAAATACGTGCCTCGAGCGCATGTCCGTGAATTTTTAATTCGTTTTGTAGTTTAGGTAAAGGTTCGCCATAAGCCACACGAAGTTGCCATTCTACCAAGTCTTCACCTGTAATCATTTCAGTGACAGGGTGTTCAACTTGTAGACGGGTATTCATTTCCATGAAATATGCTGTACCGTCTTGTTCCACAATAAACTCAACCGTACCTGCGCCAACATAATTTACGGCGCGTGCAGCATCAATTGCCGCTTGGCGCATTGCATCGAGTTTCTCGCTTGGCATTTGTGGAGCAGGGGCTTCTTCTAGCACTTTTTGGTGACGGCGTTGTACAGAACAGTCGCGTTCAAACAAATGTACATAGTTGCCATGTGTGTCACCAAACACTTGAACTTCAATATGGCGCGGTTGAATCACATAACGCTCAATTAAGACATCATCATTACCAAAACTCGATTTGGCTTCACGTTTACAAGAGGCTAAGGCATGCAGAAAATCTTCACTGCGTTCAACTAGACTCATGCCTTTACCACCACCGCCAGCACTGGCTTTAATTAAAACAGGATAGCCAATTCGGTCTGCCTGTTGCTTTAAAAAGTCGGCATCTTGGTTGGTTCCGTGATAACCCGGTGTTAAAGGAACACCTGCTTTTTCCATCAAGGCTTTAGAGGTCGCTTTTAAACCCATCGCTAAAATGGCGTCTACTGGTGGGCCAATAAAGCAGATGTTGTGTTGTTGGCAAGCGAGTGCAAACTGATTATTTTCAGAAAGGAAGCCGTAGCCCGGGTGAACCGCTTGGCTACCCGTATCTATTGCTGCCTGAATAATACGATCAACCTGTAAATAACTTTGTGTTGCAGGGGACTGACCAATATAAACCGCTTCATCTGCAAGTTTGACATGTTGTGCATTTGCGTCTGCATCGGAGTAAACGGCAACCGTTGCAATCCCTAATTTTTTAGCTGTACGAATTACACGGCAGGCAATTTCGCCACGGTTCGCAATTAAAATCTTTTCAAACATGATGATCGTCCTTAATTGTTGTTATTCGAGTTAGAAACCCAAGCAGGCTGTTGCTTATTTAAAAAGGCACTTAGACCTTCTTTTGCTTCACTGCCTTGACGAACTTGAGCAATATGATGTGCTGTCTGTTGCAGCAAGTCATTGCTCATGGTCTGGTTGCTCACCATTTGAATGAGTTGTTTTGATGCCGCTTGAGCATGCGGGCCACCGAGTAATAGAGCATCAATAATTTCTTGAACTTTTTTATCTAAGTCTTCGGCATCTGCAACTTCGTGGGCCAAACCGATTTGTTTGGCTTCACGTGCTGAAATTCGCTCGGCAGTTAAGAAGTAACGAGAGGCTTGTCTTGCGCCAATTGCACGAATTACATAAGGGCTAATGGTAGATGGAGCAAGCCCTAAACGAACCTCAGACGTTGCAAACTTGGCATCTGTACTGGCAATGCAAATATCACATGCCGATGCCAAGCCCATACCGCCGCCAAAGGCAATGCCATGTACACGAGCAATAGTCGGTTGTTTTAGCGTTGCGAGTGCATCTAACATTTGCGCAAGTTTTAATGCATCTGCTTCATTTTCTGCTGAAGATGCCTGACCTGCCTGTTTCATCCAGTTGAGGTCGGCACCTGCCGAAAAGCTTTTACCGCGACCCGCTAAAACCACAACACGAATATCATCACGTGTATTGATTTGCTTAAAGCAAGCATGTAACTCTTCAATAACGGTGGTGTTGAAAGCATTGTGCAATTCAGGGCGATTCAGCCAAACATAGGCAACCTGATCTTGTTGTTCGAGTTGTAAAAATTGATAGCTCATATACACCTCTTACATGCGGAACACGCCAAATTTGGTTGGCTGGATTGGGGCATTCATAGCAGCAGCAAGACTTAAACCAAGTACCTGACGAGTTTGAGCTGGGTCAATGACACCGTCATCCCAAAGACGAGCAGAAGCATAGTATGGATGGCCTTGGCGCTCGTACTGTTCACGAATTGGTTGTTTAAACTCGTCTTCTTCTTGCGCTGACCACTCAGCACCTTTTTGCTCAATCTGATCACGTTTTAAGGTAGAGAGTACGCTTGCTGCTTGTTCGCCGCCCATTACTGAAATACGAGAGTTCGGCCATGTCCATAAAAAGCGTGGTGAATAAGCACGGCCACACATACCGTAGTTACCTGCACCAAACGAACCACCAATAATCAGGGTGAGTTTTGGTACATTTGCGGTTGCAACTGCCATCACCAATTTAGCGCCATTTTTTGCGATCCCTTCATTTTCATACTGGCGACCAACCATAAAGCCCGTAATGTTTTGTAGGAATAACAATGGAATATTGCGCTGCGTGCATAGCTCAATAAAGTGCGCACCTTTTTGTGCAGACTCAGAAAATAAAATTCCGTTATTGGCAATAATGCCGACTGGCATACCGTAAAGTGAAGCAAAACCCGTAATTAATGTTGAACCAAAACGTGCTTTGAACTCATCAAAACGAGAGCCGTCTACAATACGTGCAATCACTTCACGAACATCAAAAGGTTTACGCGCATCGCTTGGCACCACGCCATAGAGTTCTGAGGCATCAAATAGCGGTTCATCAACTTGTTTATTTAAGTCGTTTGGCTTTTTATTTAAGTTCGCAACAATATTCCGTGCAATCGCAATGGCATGTTCATCATTTTCGGCTAAATGGTCAGCTACACCCGAAAGACGTGTGTGTACATCGCCACCGCCTAAGTCTTCACTGCTCACCACTTCGCCAGTTGCAGCTTTTACTAGAGGAGGGCCGCCTAAGAAAATCGTACCTTGGTTACGGACAATAATGGTTTCATCAGACATAGCAGGAACATAAGCACCGCCAGCGGTACAACTGCCCATCACCACAGCAATTTGAGCAATACCTAGGCTCGACATGCGTGCTTGATTATAGAAAATACGCCCGAAATGATCGCGGTCTGGGAAAACCTCATCTTGCATTGGTAAATAGGCACCGCCTGAATCTACCAAATAAATACAAGGCAAGTGATTTTGTTCAGCAATTTCTTGGGCACGTAAATGCTTTTTAACTGTAAGTGGATAATAGCTTCCACCTTTAACCGTTGCATCGTTGGCAACGATCATACAAGTGATGCCGTTGACTTGACCAATACCTGCGATTACGCCCGCAGCAGGAACATCATCTTCATAAACTTTATACGCTGCCAACTGTCCAATTTCTAAAAATGCCGTACCGACATCAATCAATTGATCAATACGTTCACGGGGTAAAAGTTTACCTCGAGCCAAATGTTTTTGACGGGCATTTTCACCGCCGCCTAACGCAATACGCTGGGCAACTTGTTTTAGATCTGTGACCAAGGTTTGCATGGCTTGCTGGTTTGTTTTGAAGTCTTCACTTCGAACATTAATCTTGCTTTGTAATTGGTTCATAAGATGTGTCCTTATTTATAATTATTATTTGGTTTCATTGAAGAGTTCGCGGCCAATCAACATACGGCGAATTTCAGAAGTTCCTGCACCAATTTCATAAAGTTTTGCATCACGCCATAAACGGCCAGCAGGGAATTCATTGATATAACCGTTGCCGCCTAAAGTTTGAATTGCTTCACCAGCCATCCATGTTGCTTTTTCGGCAGAATATAAAATGGCACTTGCCGCATCTTTACGTAGACTGCGGTCATGGTCGGCTTTATCACATGCAGCACCAACAGCATAAACGAGTGCTTTACATGCCAACCAAGTTGAATACATATCGGCAAGTTTGCCTTGCATAAGCTGGAATTCACCTAAAGCTTGGCCAAACTGTTCGCGTTGATGTAAATATGGAATGACCACATCTAAACAGGCATCCATAATACCTAAAGGCCCGGCACTTAAAACTGCTCGTTCATAGTCCAAACCGCTCATGAGTACTTTTGTACCGTTACCGACACCACCGAGTACGTTTTCAGCAGGCACTTCTACATTGTCAAAAAACAGTGGGTAAGTGTTAGAGCCACGCATACCGAGTTTGTCTAAATGGTTACCATGGCTAAAGCCTTTCATGCCTTTTTCAACTAAAAAAGCGGTCATGCCTTTCGCGCCAGCTTGCGGGTCAGTTTTGGCATAAACCACGAGTACATCTGCATCACCGCCGTTGGTGATCCACATTTTTGAACCGTTTAAAAAGAAGTGATCTCCTTTTTGCTCAGCACGTAATTTCATGCTGACGACATCAGAACCTGCATTTGGTTCAGACATCGCAAGAGCACCCACATATTCACCAGAAATCAGTTTTGGTAAATACTTTTGTTTTTGCTGTTCGTTACCGTTACGGTTAATTTGGTTTACACATAAATTAGAATGAGCACCATAAGACAAACCAATGGCTGCCGAAGCACGGGAAATTTCTTGCATAGCAATAATATGAGCCAGATAACCCATATTGGCACCGCCGTATTCTTCAGAAACCGTCATGCCTAAAAGGCCCATATCTCCGAATTTTTTCCAGAGATGTGCAGGGAATTTGTTGTCTTGATCAACTTGTTGAGCAATTGGTGCAATTTCTTTTGCACAAAAAGCGGCTACCGAATCTTGAAGTGCAATTAAAGTTTCATCTAGACCGAAATTTAAGCTGCGTAGGTTCATGATATTTTCATCCTATTGGTTATATTTGTTGTCCATAAAATATTTTGTGGGTATTTGATAAGTAACATACAATGATTTTTTGAAAAAGTGAATACAGATTCATAAAATGATTTACAATTCATTTTATTTGTTAGAGAATAAATTATGAGCTATAAACGATCATCTTTAATGCAAGAGCGGATGGAGCAAAATCGTAAATCGATTTTGAATTCAGCTAGAAAAATAATTTCAGAGGGAGGATTTAAAGACGCGCAAATACAAACAATTGCAGAGCAAGCGGGTGTATCTAGTGGACTGGTTTATCGCTACTTTGATAATAAAAGCCAAGTGCTTATTGAGGTTTTGTCCGAGGCTATTAATACAGAACTATTGGTGATTGATTCGATTACCGAAAGTGAGTTATCGGCAAAGCAGAAATTACACAAGGCGGTGGCTACCTTTGTAAAACGGGCACTGAATAGTCCTCAGCTTGCATATTCACTCATGTTTGAACCCGTCGATTCAACGGTTGAACATGAGCGTTTTCGTGTGAAGCAATTGATTAAGCAAAGTATTAAAAAAATACTTGCGGATGGAAATGCAAGTGGTGAGTTTGTCTTGGATGATTTAAACACAGCAGCACTTTGTGTTGTCGGTGCCATGACCTATGTAGTGGTTGAACCCCTAGACCCAGCTCAAAATACAAAGTTTGATCATGCGCACAAAGACTATTTTTCAAAACAGATTGCTGACTTTTGTGTAGATGCTGTGCAGAAGAAATAGGGCATATAAAGGATAAACATTACAAAGTAGGCGGTTTGGAAAAGTAGTTGCAGTAACAACAATTAGATCAGGTAAGAAGAGAATTAGAAGAATCAAGGAGAATGATTCAATGCAACAAGAACGGTTAAGCTACGCCTCGGGACCAAGCACACAGCCCTTATTGGGTATGACCATTGGTGAACAATTCGATCAGGCCTGTCGGCAATATGCTGAAAAGGAAGCAATCGTCAGTTTCCACCAAAACAGACGACTAACCTATAAAGCTTTACAAGATGAAGTAAATGCTTTTGCTTGTAGTCTTTTAAAATTGGGATTAAAAAAAGGAGATCGATTAGCGATCTGGTCGCCTAACTGTGTGGAATGGACGGTAACCCAATTCGCAGCTTTTAAAGCAGGGATTATTTTAGTTAACCTGAATACAGCTTATAAAAGTCATGAACTTGAATATGTGTTGAATAAAGTCTCATGCAAAGGATTGATTATAGCTTCTCAATTCAAAACGACTGATTACCAAGAACTACTCACGAAAATTGCCCCTGAGTTAACCAATAGTCCAGACAAAGTGCTCAGTTCAGCGCGACTGCCACATTTAAAATTTGTCATTAAAATCGATGACCAACAACATACGGGCATTCATCGCTTTAGTGATTTAGTAGCTACACCAACTTCTGAGCAGCTTGAACAATTAAAACAATTAGCGAAGCAACATCAGTTTGATGAAACCATTAATATTCAATTTACCTCAGGTACAACAGGTAACCCTAAAGGGACCATGTTGACCCACCATAATATTTTAAATAATGGTTATTTTGTCGGTGAAGGGATTCGATTAACCCCTCAAGATAAAGTTTGTATTTCTGTGCCGTTGTTTCATTGTTTTGGCATGGTGATGGGGAATCTGGCATGTGTAACGCATGGGTCAACCATGGTCTATCCATCGGCGGTATTTAATCCTTTAGAAACTTTAAAAGCGATTCATCAAGAACGTTGTACGGCAGCTTATGGCGTGCCAACCATGTTTATTGCCACCTTAGAGCATGAACAGTTTAATGAGTTTGACCTGTCGAGTTTAAGAACGGGCATTATGGCAGGTAGTCCTTGTCCACGTGAAATTATGCAACGTGTCATAGACCGTATGCATATGTCTGAAATCACCATTTGTTATGGCATGACTGAAACTTCGCCAGTGAGTGTACAAAGCTCGGTAAATGATTCGATTGATAAACGAGTAAGCACAGTCGGGCATGTTCACCCGCATGTTGAAATTAAAATTGTCGATTTAGAAGGGCAGATTGTTCCGCAAGGAACTTTGGGTGAGCTATGCGTTCGCGGTTATTCCGTGATGGCTGGTTATTGGGGCGAAGAGGAAAAGACCAAAGAGGTTATTGATTCGGCTGGCTGGATGCATACGGGTGATATTGCCGAAATGGACCAAGACGGTTTTATTAAAATTAAAGGCCGTATTAAAGATGTGGTGATTCGTGGTGGGGAAAATCTCTTTCCAAAAGAAATTGAAGACTTTTTATATACCCATCCAGATGTAAGTGATGTGCAAGTCATTGGTTTACCAGATGCCAGATATGGCGAAGAACTTTGTGCTTGTATTATTTTGCATGAACATCATCAAATTGATGAAAACAGTATTCGCCAATTCTGTAAAGAGCACATTTCTCATAATAAAGTGCCGCGCTATGTCCGATTCTTTAATGAGTTTCCAATGACCGCTTCAGGCAAAGCACAAAAGTTTAAATTGCAGGAAATTATGCGAGCTGAACTTAACTTAACTGGAAATGTCTTTGATTAAAGAAGTCTAAAGCCCGTTCAAAGTGCAGCAAACTATAAATTGAAAGGCAGTTTACATAGAGGATAAAACAAAATGGCAAAAGACTTTAATAGCCCCAAAGTAGTCGAAGGATATGACGAACATATTCGTAAATTAATTCCAGGTTATGAAGTCATCCATCAACAGGTGGATGCCATTTTACAATCGGTATTGCCACCAGATGCTCATATTTTAATTGTGGGCTGTGGTACGGGGTATGAACTCGAATATTTACTTAAACGACATCCGAACTGGAAATTTACAGCAGTTGATCCATCTTTAACCATGCTGCAAAAAGCCCAAGAACAGGTTGAACTTTTAGATAAATCTTCACAAGTCACCTTTGTACATGATGAAACGTCAGCTTTGCCTCTGGAAAATTGCTTTGATGCTGCACTTTCTATTCTTGTGGCGCATTTTATTGCAGACGATATAAAACCTGTATTTTTTAAAGATATTTATGATCGCTTAAAAGAAAAAGCAGTTTTACTTACTTACGATTTAATGACGTGTGTAAACCCACAGCAGCTTCAGGCACTACGTTATTTATGTTTGGCGCAAGGTTTAACGGAGGAGCAATGTCAGAAAATGTTAGAGCGTATGGCACAAGACTTTTTTAGCTTAACGACAGAAGGATATATAAAACTTTTGCAAAAAACTGGTTTCGAGAGCGTACAGTCGTATACGCAAATTTTGACTTATCAGGGTTTTATTGCAAAAAAATAATGTCAGTAGAGGCAAAGGAATGTTGTCTTAACACCTAAATATTCTCAATGAGGAAGAGAATATAAAAAACGAAAAAAATTAGAAGAACTAGCTTTACCTATAACACATTAAAAAGTGGCCTCAATGCTGCTTAAGGGAGGTTTTGTCTAAAAAATATGATGGAAGACTTTCTAGAGGAAGAAAGTCTGATGTTTAAGGGCCTGTTTTTAGATAGGTACATAACAAAAAGGATGTCGAGATCTTTAAGTCTAATTAAAGATCAAAAAAGGAAAGTTTTATGATAAATGCTTTAAATACAACGGTTCAAAAAAGCCTATTGGCTATTTCTGTGACCCTGTTTGTGTCTTCTGCTTTTGCAGGTCAAACAAATCCTGAAATAGAACAACTTCGTCAAGAAGTAAAAGAACTACGGGCTATGCTACAAGCAAATATACAAGCTCAAAAATCTTTAACGCAACAAAGAGTGGAGCTAGCAACTTCGGCAACACCCCAAGCTGCTCAGCCTACAAAACAAGTGTTAACTAAGTCTGGCGCAGAATTTAACTTATATGGATATATACGGGCAGATGCTTCTTATCAAATAAAGGGCGCATCTACCATGTATAATAATATTAGCGGGGTTCCACTCGAAAATACGCCAGAAGAATCTGCTCAAAAAGACCAATTACACAGTACCGTTAATGTGACACGTTTCGGGTTGAATTTTAAAACCCCAACTGCTGTGGGTGATGTGGGCGGGAAACTGGAAATGGACTTCTTTGGGGCAGCTACTCGTGATCAGTTTCGGATACGCCATGCTTATTTAACCTTTGATAAATGGCTCATCGGTCAAACGTGGTCAACATTTATCGCACCTGAATATTATCCGGAAACGATTGATGCAGGCACATTTGTAGGCAGTGCATTATTAAGATCACCGCTCGTCCGTTATAGCGATAACTTAACTGCCAATACGAGTTTTGCTGTATCGGTTGAAGACCCGAAATATACCTCTGCATCAGATCCAAATAACAAAATGCGTTTACCAGCTTTGGTAGGACGCTTAAATCATAAGTTTGCCAATGGTTCGATGTTATCTGCCCGTAGTTTAGTTGCCGAAAAAAGAACGAATAATGATGAGCAAGTCGCTTGGGGTGTGGGCTTCGGCGGTAAATATCAAATTACGCCCGCTACATTACTTAAAGCCGATTATTACCATGTCAAAGGTGATGGGCGTTTCCTACTATGGAGTAATAGCGGCTATGCTATAGATGATCAAAACAATATACACAGCAATGAATTTGATACCGTTTCTTTGGGTATCACTCATCAATTTACGCCACAAATTCGTTCAACCTTGGGTTATGGCTATATGAAAGCCAAAGATGATAATCGTTTTGCTGAATTACAACGTAATAGCACCACTCAAAATAAAGAGCTTTGGCAGGGCTGGGTGAATGCACTTTATAACCCTTATAAACCAATTACCTTGGGCGTCGAATATGTTTATGGCGAACGAGAAACTTTTGATGGTCGTAACGGGATTGATAGCCGATTCAATATGATGGCGAGTTATGACTTTTAATTTATTCAGCAAGACCTTGAATAATCTGTTTTTTCTTTAGGGTGCAATATGTCGTTTTAAAAAAATTGAATATGAATTTATCTCACAGAGGAGGTGAGTAAATGACAACATCTAAATTAAATGTAAATGAAGTTATTGATCAGGCCAAATTTACCCCTTTTCACTGGAGTATTTTGCTTTGGTGTTTATTAATTATTATTTTTGACGGTTATGATCTGGTGATTTATGGCGTTGTACTGCCTTTGCTGATGCAAGAGTGGTCGTTAACAGCAGTACAAGCGGGGATGTTAGCAAGTACTGCACTGTGCGGAATGATGTTTGGGGCAATGTTCTTTGGAACTTTGGCAGACAAAATAGGCCGTAAAAATGTAATTTTAATTTGTGTCACTCTTTTTAGTGGTTTCACCTTTTTAGGTGCTTTTGCATCAAGCCCACTTGAGTTTGGGGTGCTTCGATTCTTGGCAGGACTAGGCATTGGTGGGGTGATGCCAAATCTAGTTGCTTTGACCTCAGAATACGCACCTAAACGTATACGCAGTACTCTGGTAGGGACCATGTTTAGTGGTTATGCGATTGGGGGAATTCTTTCAGCCTTAATTGGTAGTTATTTGGTTGAAAGTCAGGGGTGGCAAATTATGTTTTTAATTGCCGGTATTCCCCTATTTTTACTACCTGTCATTTGGAAGTTTTTACCCGAGTCATTAACTTTTTTAGTTAAAACTGGAAAAACTGAAAAGGCGCAGTGCATTATTCAAAAAATTTCACCTAAACAGACCCTAACAACCCATACGCAATTAGTGCTTAATGAAGATAATGTTCCCACAGGCAGTTCTGTAAAAGGATTATTTCAACAAGGCCGTGCATTCAATACAATCATGTTTTGGCTCGTGTTCTTCATGTGCTTACTCATGGTGTATGCCTTAAGTAGCTGGTTGCCAAAACTCATGTTGGCAGCAGGGTATTCACTCGGAAAGAGTATTTTATTCTTGCTTGCTCTAAATGTTGGCGCGATGATCGGTTCAATCGGCGGCGGTATTTTGTCTGATAAATTCCATTTAAAACCGGTAATTATGGGAATGCTGCTAGCGGGTGTTTTAGCATTAATCGGTTTAGGCTTTAAGTCACCAGCCTATGTTTTATATGGTTTGGTCACTGTGGCAGGAGCGGCAACGATTGGGACTTCAATTCTTCTTTATAGTTACGTTGCACAATATTATCCATTGAGTGTGCGTTCTACTGGAATTGGCTGTGCTTCAGGTGTTGGTCGTATTGGGGCAATTGTTGGTCCAATCTTAACGGGCATGTTACTCGTATTAGAATTGCCACATAAGATGAATTTCGTGATGATCGCAATCCCTGCAATTTTGGCGCTTTTCGCTGTTATGGTGCTTCGACGACATGCCGTTGAACCGCCTATTACGCCGAAGCTTACCGCCGAGTTAGAAGGTAATTAATCAATATTGATACAGGTAGGGAGTAAATTCCTACCTGTATCTGGACGTTTTATTTATGAAGTAATTGGTTTACATCAACCAGATTTGCCATTTGTTGATTACCGCGATCATTAGGATGTAAATGATCTCCAGAATCATAAAGCGGATTCAATCGATCGGGATGTTTTGAATCTTTTAAGCCTTGCTCAAGATCAAGTACGCCGTCAAATGTTTTACTGGTTCTCATCCAGTGATTAATACGCTCACGTAATTCATCTTTGTTAGGCTGATAATAGTTATCAAGCGGAGTATTTGGTAAAGCTCCCGAAAATGGAATTAATGTCGCCCCAATTACTTGAATGCCTTGCTCATGAGCTTCCTTTACAATATGTTTATAACCTTCGGTTAAGGCTTCAAATGACGGGATTTGTTGTTTAGGTGCAAAAGCTGTACCGGGCCATGAAATATCATTAATGCCTACCAGCACAATTAAAGTTTTAACACCTGAGTATTGAAAAACCTCACTTTTTAAGCGTTTTAAAGCACTGTCACCCATACCGTCTGTAAGTAGTCGATTCCCTGAAATTCCACTATTAATAACCGCTATTTGATGTGGCGATAAGCGCTTAGCTAAAAAGTCAGTCCATCTCGTATTTGCATCCAAAGTTGCAGTTGCGCCATCGGTAATGGAGTCTCCAATAACAGCAACCACCTGAGCTTTCCGTTTTGGTTTTACTTCAATAGCCGATAATAATAACCGTACAGTTGTTGTTTTGGCACTGCTAGGCGTATTTAAGTTCGCGGTCTGATTGCCAGAAATAATCCAACTGGTTTGTTTAGCATCCCAATGAAAAGTTTTAAATGTAGTCGGCTTTTGAATAAAGCTATTTACCATTAACTGCGCATGATCGGGAACAGGTAGTTGAATTGGATCACTAATCAGTTGTTTGCCAGGTAAAATTTGTGCTTTAAGCTTTCCAGAGAAATAAACAGGATAAGTACTCTTAGCTTTTAGACTTTGTCCTTTGAATATTCCCACAGTTGTTTTATCAATAGATAACGGTTGATCCCCATATTGATTGGTAAAAACGAGCCTAACAGCTTCACCACCTAAACTAATTTGACTGATTTGTTTGATGGTCTGATTAGATATTTGATCGGGAATATTGGTCGGGAAAACGAAATCTTTATTCCAGACTTTTTGGGGGCTGGCTGCCCAAGTGGTAATCCATTCGCTCTTTTGTACTTCTGCTTGTGCAAAGCTCGTAAATAAAACGAGAGAGAATAGGGCGGGTTGATAAAGTTTCATCTCGTGAACTCTTTAAAACGAATTAAAGTTATCTTGAAACAAATTGCTGGCTTGTTATAGCAACATAAGCGGAATAAGATTTGTGAATGAAATTCATAAATAGCTTTTGTTATGTCATATTTTGATATTAATCGGTCTGGCGAGTTGGCAATTTTTATTCGAGTAGTCGAGCTTGGAAGTTTCTCTGCCGTTGCAAGAGCTTGTGACATGACGCCGTCTGCGGTCAGTAAGTTAATTTCTCGGTTGGAAAAAAGACTTGGCGTAAGGTTGCTTAACCGTTCAACACGCCAGTTTCAGCTTACCAGTGAAGGATGTCAGTTTTATGAGCAAGGCACTCACATACTCAATAACTTAGATGAACTAGAACAATCAGTTACTGCAAATCACATGCCGCAAGGGCGAATTAGAATTCATACCAGTCTTTCATATTGGACGCATTTTTTATTGCCTTGTATTTCTCTATTTAACGAGTGCTATCCACAAATTGAATTAGAGGCTCATTTGAGTGATGAAGTCATTAATTTAGTTGAGCAACGGATTGATGTTGCAATTCGGACAGGACCTTTAAAAAGCTCAAATTTGGTTGCTCGCTCACTCGGAAGCACGCAGAAACATTACGTCTGTTCACCTGCATATATTGAAAAGTATGGTTGTCCGCATCACCCAGAAGAGCTTTATGAACATCAGCTTTTAGATGTAAGTTATCAGCGCCAGAATAAAACATGGTTCTTTAAAAAAGACGAGCAAGAAATCACGCTTGCACCTACTCAAGTGCTGAGAGTAAATCATGGAGAAGCAATCTTACAGTTAGCACTTGCAGGTCTTGGCGTTGCACAGCTCAATGAGTTCCAAGTCCGAAAAGCTCTAGAGCAAAAACTATTGTTTAAAATTCTTGAAGACTGGAATATCAATGCTTCTGAAGAATTTCATGCTGTTTGGATAGGACATGACAAATATGTTCCTAAACGCGTAAGGGCATTTTTAGATTTCTTGGTAGAACAGGCAAAGATTAGTTAATTAAGTTTTTTCTGGCACTTAACTGACATTGGTGCATGGTTTCATTCATTGTTTCCACAAAGTGCATATCCGCATCAATATTTTGTAAGCTTACTTTCGGTAAGTTTTCTACAAATTGTGGCGAATAATGTTCTTCTAAAGAGTTATAAATACAATTACATTGTGAAAGTGCACGTCCTGCCCAAACACAATGTCTGTTAAATTCATTTTTACTGATAGATCTGCAACCTAATAAACTTATAGAACTTATTAATAGGATGCACATTAAAACAATACGATATAAAAAAAACATCATAATTGCTCTTAGTTGGTTGTTGTTATCGTTCGATTTGGTATAGAGATGTTCTAATCTTTAATTGGCGTTAAATCTTGAGATTTTTTCCGTATAAAGATAAAAGTTTGGATAGGTGAAAAGATGGCAAGAATTCTTTAAAAGTGTTTTAAGCTGAACGATAAGATAATAAAAATGAAGAAAAATAAAATGATATAAAATAATAGTCATTAGAGACTCCTTGATAAAAGAAGTTACGCCCAATCACTGCTATTAATTATGGTGGTGAAACGAAAGAGGGTTAGCAGACTGATACCTAAGAAACCAGCACACCCGAAGGTGTCCCACTCCCGTTCCTCCGTCAAAGGCACGAGGGGCTCCACACCAAAAAACGTGTTTTTAGTGCACTTAGGTAGACGGTCTGCTAAAACCGACTGACAAAATAGGTCAGCGGGAGCATCATAAGCTGAGCGTTAAAGCGGGTCAATTGCAAAAATAAAAGATTGGTTTATATAAACAAATATTAATATTTTTAAATTTTGATTAATAAAATAACTGATTATTTGGTATTTAAAGGTTTGATTAATTATTATACCTAATCTTTATAATTGAGTTTTAATGTTTATATATCAAATATTTATTAATTGTTAATTTATATATTGTTTGTAATCATTGACTTAATAAGACACAAACTCGGAAAGGATGAATAATTTTACTTTCATGAATATGACAAACTGAAATAATTAGCTAATGCCAAAATTTAATTAAAATATCAATTGCAAGAATGATATTTTTTGATCATTTATTTAAGTTTGATTTTTACAAAAGCTTGCATAATCTACAAAAGTTAAGAGAACCACTGCGGTAGGTCAACAGAAGATAATGTTATTCATAAGCTTACATTTTAAGATTAATCATGGTGATCTCAATGTTAAGAATTTTTTGGGCAGTGAGTACAGTATTTGCAATCGCGATGGGTATGAGCGCTTGCCAAGATCGACATTCAACAGATGATGATGGAACACATGGCTCTAATGATCCGACCGTTCCTCAACAAATGGATAAAAACTCATAATTATTTCATCTAAGAAAACTCACTTTTACGTGAGTTTTCTTATCGTTAATTTCTATAAAATATGTAACACAATAAAAAACATAATTATATGAAAATATAAAATTAATCAATGAATTAGGTTGATATTATCTTTTTAAAAATTTGTTGTTACTGAATTGTTTCGTTATTAAATTATAGTTTCAAAAAATTAATAAAATAAACACAATAAATTACTTATATTCATCCAAAATTCATTTTAATGATGAGAGTTTTATAAAGGTAAGGATATGCCCCAGTACTTAAGAATAGCTGAGAGAATCTATCAAAATGTTAAAGAAAAAAAAGGCTTTACAGATGAGCCTATGGAGGATCTTAACAATTTGATGATTGAACTCAGACATGAGCTTAAGGGGACAAAGCTTAAGCTTTTATACAATTACATTGATTTTGCTGAATTACTGATTAAACCCTTGCAAGAATCTAAAATTAAATTGGATTTAAGCCTTATTCCAAAGAGCAAAAATACACAAGAATTTGTACTGTGGCTTGCAGGTTTTATTGAAAGAATTACTACAGGCGGGCAGGAAAAATTACCGCCTATTCAAACTAAAGTTGCTTTACCTGACTACGCCTATGAAGAAACACATTCTTCTCCGGTAAAACCAGTCAATAATGGAGAAGAAATTATTGAATATTTTAAGAAAAAAGAAAGTTAAATAGTGGCATATAAAAAAGAGCCTATTTCCGAGGGCCAATCGGAAGTAGGCTCTTAGTTTTTGGACCAAAAGAGAATGTTATAAAAACAACTTATCTTCCATTCCATGCATCTTTAATTGCTTGTTTAGCATGTTCCCATTTTAAACGAGATTCAGCTTTGAGTTCTTCCCATTTTTGTTCCAAACCGCCTTCGACATCTTCAAACTGAGTGCCTTGTTCCGATTCAGCACGTGCACGATGTCCTAATTCATAGGCTGTCGAAAAGTCTCGGTCATAATCGAGATCGGGAGTAGTAAGCTGAGCTTCTTGATAATAAGGACGAGTAAGGTAACTTTCGCGCCAATAAGTGTCAGAATAATTATGGTCGCCGGCTGGCAGTCGTGCGTGATTGCTATTTTGATCTGTCATCAGTTTTTCCTCATCTTATTTAATTTTATGCTTATGGTAAATTTAGGAAGGTGAGGGCACCTTCCTAAATAAAATGAATGACCGCATCAAATGACATTTAAGTCAGCATCGGATTAGCGTTGCTGATTATTGTTATTTGAGTTTTGTTGCCCTGAATCTTTTTGATTCGAGCCTTGTTGTTGGCGGCGATTGTCATTTTGCTGTTGTTGCTGCTGATTGTTTTGTTGCTGTTGGTTGCCGTTTGGCTGTTGCTGATTATTACGGTTGTCATTTTGCTGTTGTTGCTGTTGATTATCGCGTTGATTGCTTTGATTATTAGTAGTGCTCATCTTTAATTACCTCATATCATTTATGATGTGTGTTTTATCTGAGAGCTTCAGATAGCTTTATTAAAACATGAAAATTTTTAATGTGTAGCCTTGGGGTGTTACCCTATATTTAACTGTAACTTTGAAAACTAAATAAAACCTTGATTTCTATAAAGTGTAATTTTTATCAATAAACATAATTAATATGAAGATAGATAAAATTACATTTGGGCAAAATGGTGTTAAATAAATGCTATGGTCATTTCTAAATGTGTATATGTTATCTTTTATTAAAATGAATTTATTTTTTATTATATAATATTATGTATTCTATATCTTTAGAAATGCAATAAATAAGTTGTCTAATTTTAAGACATGGTGGGCCTTTAAATAGTCTTCTAAAGTTATAAAAATTATTTTTATAATAAATAGAATAAAAAAAGGTGCCTACAGGTTTTTCTTTAGTCTCAGAACCTCCTTTTTTTAAGAGGCCTGTGCAGGCAATATAAAGATCGGCATGTAGGAGTTCTTTGCCTTTTTTGATCATCTCTATAGTGACTTGCATCGATTCAGGTGTATATTTTTCAATAAGTTCAGGTGAGATATGAAGTGTATTTTCTTTGACACGTAAGTCATAGCTGACTAAGCTTCCAATAAGAATATCACCTGAGTAGGGGCTTAAAGAGAAGCGATAAGCTAAATAGCCCGCCGAAGCACTTTCAAAAAGTGCAATTTTAATTTTTTCTTGTGCGAGTAATTTGCAACATGAATTAAACATTGGTTTTCTCCTTAAAACTGTTTTTAATTTAGTTATAAGATTATTTTTAATTTATTTTTGTTAACTTTTTAAACTTTATGATTTTTAAAGTAACTCAACTGTAATGTAAATTTATTGTTTATATATTTTTTATAAAAACAGATGGTTAAATAATTCTAAAGGTGAGAATGTAATTTTGTGTTATTTCTTATGTAATTGAAATTTAATGATTTTAAAATTATAGATTATTTCTTAATAACGTAATATAACAAAGATAGACTGGGATTATAGTTTAGCTGAAGTATGGTAATTTATATCTCACTAAAGGAGAATAGAAATGCCTGTTGTAGTGAAAGAAAGATTATTAGACTTATTACAAGATAATCAACAAAACTATTACGAATTATTTGTTTTTTTCCTTGATCCTGATATTTCTAGTTTTGAAAAAGAAAAGAAAGCAAAAGATTTTCTTAATGAAGAAATTGATAAAATAGATCAAAAGGAAATTGATTTTCCTGCCACTATAAATACGGTTAAACAATGGTGTGAGAATGATAATAAAGAAAATTGTGAATTATTTCAGACTTACCTAAACCGTAGACAAAACGGGGGTGAAAGAGAGTATTTTAAGAATGTTGGTCAGGCATTCGAATTTTTAATTAAGGTTTCTCCAACTAAAAAAGTAGATGGTGCATGGCTATATAGTTCAGTTCACTACTGGAATGATCCGGTTTTTCATGACCTCATTATTACTTATTTGGAAGAGCTGGGACTAGGTGAGCCGAAAGCAAACCATGTCTGTATCTATGATGACCTGCTACGTGGTCTCGGACTTGATAGTTTTGATCTGCTTTTAGAGGATGAATATTATCATAATGCCGTGATTCAGCTGGCGCTTGGTTATGCTCCACCTGAGTTCATTCCTGAAATTGTCGGCTTTAATTTAGGTTATGAGCAACTACCACTGCACCTACTCATCAGTAATTATGAGCTTGCGGAACTGGGTATTGATTCTAAATATTTTAATTTGCACATCACTATCGATAACATTGATAACGGGCATGCAGATAAAGCAATTAAAGTTATAGAGAATATTTACGATAAATACAGAGATAAAGAACTTTTCTTTAATAAATTGAAGCGCGGTTTTGCGCTTAATGGTCATGGTGTTTCATCTTCAAAAATTATTAAAAATTTAAATCTTGAAGATTTGGTCCTTAAAATTTTAAAAAGAAAAGCGCTCGTGGGTCAGCTCATTCATAACGAAACTAGACAGTTTGGATGTAAAACGATTAACCAATGGTTATCAAATCCAGAAGACGTTAAAGGGCTGGTTACACATCTTATTGATCACAAGTGGATTAAATTTAATACCGACCCAGAACAAAGTGTGTTCTGGCGAATGATTAATGAAGAAAATGGAAAAATGTTTGGGGTATTTAACCCTGTAGAACGTCAAATTATTCATGACTGGATTGCAGGTAGCGATCATTCTTCTAACTTCTTGGCCTATAGCAGGGAATTAAAGAATAGCCAGCGCATTCAAGATTATCTCTTTAGCTATATTTCCGATGGCGAACTAGATGCACTCCAAGAGCGTGTTCAGAAATCACATGATCTTGCCATAAAAATTTGCAAGCTGACCCCGTTTTTGGCCCCAGATTCACATCATAAAAGCATTGGACTTTGGAGCACTCGTAAATACGTCGAACTCCTTTTTCCATATTTAAGTTCCTTTAACAAAACTAACTCTTGAAGTTTTTTAATTCACCCCACGTTTAACTTTAAAAACATAGGTAATGATCATGACTGATAATGTTAAATCAACAAATAAAACAAGTGAAATGGCTGGTGCTGACGCTGCAAATAAAGCCAATACTACCCAAAAAACTGAACAATTAGACTCAGTCAGAGACGATGCAACTAATGAAGCATTAACTACAAACCAAGGTGTTAAAATAGCGGATAATGAGAATAGCTTAAGAGCGGGTATTCGTGGTTCGACGCTATTAGAAGACTTTATTTTAAGAGAGAAAATTACCCATTTTGACCATGAACGTATTCCTGAGCGTATCGTACATGCGCGTGGTGTAGGTGCGCACGGTTACTTTCAAGCGTATGAAGGAAATGAGCGCTTAACAAAAGCGGGATTTTTAACAGATCCAAGCATTCAAACGCCAATTTTTGTACGTTTCTCAACAGTGCAGGGACCACGTGGTTCTGCCGATACCGTTCGTGATATTCGTGGTTTTGCGATTAAATTTTATACTCAAGAAGGTAATTTCGATTTAGTCGGTAACAATGCACCAGTGTTTTTTGTACAAGATGGTATTAAATTTCCAGACTTCGTGCATGCTGTAAAACCTGAACCAGATACAGAAATGCCAACAGGGGCAACTGCCCATGATACTTTCTGGGACTTTGTGTCTTTAGTGCCTGAGTCAGCACATGCAGTCATTTGGGCAATGTCAGACCGTGCTATTCCACGTAATCTACGTTCAATTCAAGGCTTTGGTGTTCATACATTCCGTCTCATTAATGCTCAAGGTAAATCACATTTTGTGAAATTCCACTGGACCCCTAAACAAGGTTTAAGTGCTTTAGTGTGGGATGAGGCTCAAAAACTTGCAGGTAAAGATCCAGATTTCCATCGTCGAGATCTTTATGAAGCGATTGAGAATGGGGTTTATCCTGAATGGGAATTGGGTGTACAAATTGTCGAAGAAAAAGATGAAATGAACTTTGACTTTGATTTGTTAGATCCAACGAAAATTATTCCTGAAGAGTTGGTTCCAGTAACACCAATTGGCCGATTTGTTTTAAATAGAAATGTAGATAATTTCTTTGCAGAAACAGAGCAGGTGGCTTTCTGTCCGGGACACATTGTGCCAGGAATTGATTTCACAAATGACCCACTTCTACAAGCACGTCTATTTTCGTACACCGATACACAGTTAAGTCGTTTGGGTGGACCGAACTTCCATCAAATTCCGATCAATAAACCGGTATGCCCATTCCATAACAATCAACGTGATGGTATCCACCAACATACGATTCACAAAGGGCAGGCTTCCTATCAACCAAACTCAATTGATAATGATTGGCCAGCAGAAACGCCACCCGCTGCTTCAAATGGTGGTTTTGAAAGCTATCCTGAACAGATTAGCGGACACAAACTTCGTCAAAGAAGTGAAACCTTTTCCGATCATTTTTCACAACCGCGCCTTTACTACAAGAGCCTTGCGCCGCATGAGCAAAAGCACGTGGTCGATGCCTATACTTTTGAATTAAGTAAAGTGCAACGAAAACACATTCGTGAGCGCCAAGTTCAACAAATTTTGGCAAATATTGATCTCGACTTAGCTCGACAAGTAGGTGCTAATTTAGGAATCGAAGTTCCTGATTTAACTCTAGATTATAAGAAAACCGCAGTTGAAAAATCGGCTAAATTATCTTTCTTGGCTTTCCCACCAGAAGATATTCAAGGCCGAAAAGTTGCTGTGCTTATTCATAACCTTGTGAAGTCAGATACACTTGAAGCTATTAAAAATTGGGCGATTAAAGAAGGTGCGGTTGTTCATTTGCTAGCGCCGAGCTTGGCTCCAGTAAAAGATCATAAAGACAACATTATTGTGGCTGATGGTATGCAAATGGCTGAACCGTCAATTGCTTATGACGCGGTAATCATTCCTGATGGCGATAACTTAAATGCCGTGCTGCAAGATGGCGTAGCGCGCCACTATGTACTCGAAGCTTATAAACATTTAAAGCCAATTGCATTTTTAGGAAATAAATCTGATTTACTTGAACCGCTAGGTTTAGTCGCCGATGAAGGTACGCTAGTTGAAGATGAATTCCAGCAAATTGCTGAAAAATTCAAAAACTTGATTATGGCTCATCGTATTTGGTCACGAGAACAAATAGCCGCTAAGGTACCAGCTTAATAAACAAAAAAGCCCTGAAAGATTTATTCTTCAGGGCTTTTTTATATCTTAGGGATTAACCATTTACGATTTGACCACCGTTTACATGAATCACCTGACCTGTAATATAACTTGCATCATCTGAAGCAAGGAAAAGATAAGCAGGAGCAACTTCACTGGGTTGTCCCATTCTTCCCATTGGTGTGTCTTTACCAAATTCTGCAACGGTTTCCGCATCGAAACTACTAGGAATGAGGGGAGTCCAGATAGGGCCAGGTGCCACACCATTTACCCGAATTCCTTTTTTTTGTTTCATTAAATTGTTCGATAAGCTGCGCGTAAAAGTAGTAATAGCACCTTTAGTACTTGCATAATCGATCAGCTCATCATGACCTTGATAGCTGGTAATACTGGTCGTGTTAATAATACTGTCGCCTTCTTCCATATAAGGAATAGCTTCTTTAGTCAGATAAAACATTGGAAAGATATTAGTTTTAAATGTCTTTTCTAACTGCTCATTACTAATACTTTCAATTTCCTTTTGTTGATATTGCACACCGGCATTATTCACTAAAATATTAATTTTGCCGTACTGTTGTAGAACTTTATCAATATCGAGTTTTGCGATATCTGGGTCAGAAATATCACCTTTTAATAAAAGACAATGTTGTCCTTCTCTTTCAACGAGTTGTTTAGTGATTTCGGCATCCTTATCTTCTTCAAGATAAAGGATTGCAATATCGGCACCTTCACGGGCAAACAATACTGCGACAGAACGGCCTATACCACTATCGCCACCACTAATAACGGCAACTTTACCTTTTAACTTCTCGCTACCTTTATGGGAGCTTTTTATAATCTCTGGTTCAGGATGCATTTTTTCCTGATCGCCTGGTTGATGAGATTGAACTTGTGCTGGAGCAGACGTCGGATACTGATTTGTTGAGTTTTCCATGTTTTAAATACCTCTGTATGAATATCTAATTTTCATAGCGTGAACTGTTGTTGCGTAAATATAAGTAAAATGAATTTTTTAATAAGTTGTCTTTGTTATTTTATATATAAGGATGTAAAAAAATATTTTAGATTTGAGAGTTACATAATATCTATTAATTTAATTTTATTTTTATCAATCATGCTCTCAATAATAGAACGGTTTCCTGTGTCTTCTAACCAATTTTCTATTGGTATATTGTTAGATAAATCTAATATTTCCTGAATAACTTTTTTTGCTCCCTCTATATTCTGTGGAGCTTTATTATGTTGATTTACTATGCTATTTAGCAATAATTTTATATCTTCTTGATTCATATCTTTTGATTTAATAACGTATAAGTCTCTTTGGAAGGGATGGCTTGCATGGGGGGGATCTAATCTATAACTCCATTCTTGATCATAATTTTGCCATGAATTCTTAGATTTAATATGACCTAATAGAATTTCGGGGATAGAAATATGGATGTATTGTAGTGTTGACTCTTGATCTTTTAATTGCATGGCTAAACTACTCAAATTGTCTTAATAAAATCAGTTTTAAATATTAATATTAATCTCTCAAGTAAATTTAATTTAAAAATGTAATGATATATATTATTGTTTTTTATTGAAAATAAGTGTTTTCATCTGTGTTTATTTAATTAGGTATGTTTCATTATTTTACTTTTTGTTTATAGCTGAGTTGTTTTGTTGTTTGTATAAATATTTTAAATCTGTTTGTAAAAATATATTGTAATGTTCAGTTAAGTAATAATAAGTGATCTAATTATTTAAAGAGTAAAATATGAAGAAAAGTAAAATGTATAAATTCTTATTTAAATAATGAAGTTATAAAATTTTTACGCTTTCATTTTATATACATTTAAATTGATTGATACACAGCATCGGTAGGAAAATATTATAGATCTTCTATCTTAATTAAATCCGTTAACCAAAAGCGGTAGTGACTATAATTAAATATAGGAAGATATAACTATGGCTAATACTAGATATGAAGATGATGATAACAATAGAACAGGTACTTCAAATCGTGGATTTGCAAGTATGGATCCTGAAAGAGTTAAAGAAATAGCAAGCAAAGGTGGGCGAGCAGCCCATGCCAGTGGTAATGCGCATGAATTTACTTCTGAAGAAGCTCGTGAAGCTGGTCGAGCTGCGCATGCAAGCGGTAATGCACATGAATTTACATCTGAGGAAGCTCGTGAAGCGGGTGCCTTAAGCCATAAAAATGGTGGTCGCGGTCGTAGCCGTGATGACGACGATGATGATGACGATCGTGGTAGCCGTTCAGGTGGACGAGGTCGTAGCCGCAGTCATGATGACGATGATGATGATGACGATCGCGGCAGCCGTTCAGGTGGTCGAGGCCGTGGCCGCAGTCGTGATGACGACGATGATGATGACGATCGCGGCAACCGTTCAGGTGGACGAGGCCGAGGTCGCAGCCGTGATGACGACGATGATGATGACGATCGCGGCAGCCGTTCAGGTGGTCGAGGCCGTGGCCGCAGTCGTGATGACGACGATGATGATAACGATCGCGGTAGCCGTTCAGGTGGTCGAGGCCGTGGCCGCAGTCGTGAGGACGATGATGATGACGATCGCGGTAGCCGTTCAGGTGGACGAGGCCGAGGTCGCAGCCGTGATGACGATGATGATGACGATCGTGGCAGCCGCTCAGGTGGTCGAGGCCGTAGCCGCAGTCGTGATGACGATGATGATGACGATCGCGGCAGCCGTTCAGGTGGTCGAGGCCGTAGCCGCAGTCGTGACGACGATGAGGATGACGATCGCGGCAGCCGTTCAGGTGGTCGAGGCCGTAGCCGCAGTCGTGACGACGATGATGATGACGATCGCGGCAGCCGTTCAGGTGGTCGAGGCCGTAGCCGCAGTCGTGATGACGATGATGATGACGATCGCGGCAGCCGTTCTAGCGGACGAGGTCGTGGCCGCAGTCGTGATGACGATGATGATGAAGATCGCGGTAGCCGTTCAGGTGGCCGAGGCCGAGGTCGTAGCCGCGATGACGATGATGATGACGATCGCGGTAGCCGCTCAGGTGGTCGAGGCCGTGGTCGCAGCCATGATGACGATGATGATGACGATCGCGGTAGCCGTTCTAGCGGACGAGGTCGTGGCCGTAGCCGTGATGACGATGATGATGACGATCGCGGTAGCCGCTCAGGTGGCCGAGGCCGAGGTCGCAGCCGTGATGACGATGATTATGACGATCGTGGTAGCCGCTCAGGTGGACGAGGCCGTGGCCGCAGTCGTGATGACGATGATTATGATGGTCGTGGACAAAACTCTCGTAATCAAAAACGTGATGCTTCTGGACGTTTTACGTCTTAAGCATAATGTTTTAAAAAAGAAGGAGGCTTTTGCCTCCTTCTTTTTTAAATTTATTTACTTTACTGTGGGAGTAGTTGTAGTCCTTTTACAATATCAATGTACTCAGAACCGTTTAACCAAAAAGATTTTTTTAAAAATAGTGTCGTCATAATACTTTCGGCTGCTTCACTATCTGGATTTTCACAGAATAATCCATAGCTTTCACCTAAAACCGCATCATTTTCAATGAGGCGGATATAATAAGCATGTTGCTCATTTGCATAACCTAAAACCGCATCACGTTGATTTTTCATTTCGCATGTCTCCATACCAAAAACTGAATTTAACCAGAATGTTAAGTGTTCAGAATCTCATTTGATAAAAATCAAAAACAGTCAGCGATAAAGACTATTTCAAAATAGGTTTTGATTTTCTTCAAATTGCCATTTCGCTCAAAACATCCCTGTTAAAAACAAAATGGATTAAAATCTGATCATGAGATTTATTGTTATGCAAAAAAAATATTTCGTCAACTTGAAAATGTAACTTTTTCAAGTTACATTGTTTGTGTAGGATTTGAACAGTGGAAAGGGAGGCAATATGCCAAAGAAAAAAGAGTTCGAGCATGGCGGTGTACGAGAAAATGCCGGACGTAAAGCACAGTTCAATGAACCCACCAAAGTCATTCGTGTTCCCGAGTCTCAAGTTAACTTTATCAAAAATTGGTTACTGAATAACGTCAAAACCAACAATTTAACCGACTTTAACTCAAAACTTAATGTCCAACAGGTCTACCCGAATAACGATAAAATTTACCACATTCCTTTGGCAACGGAACGTGTTGCGGCAGGTTTCCCTTCACCTGCACAAGATGATATTGAACAAGCACTCGATTTAAATGAATATTTAATTAGAAATGAAAATGCCACGTTTATTGTCAAAGCCAATTCTTTATCTATGTTAGACGCCGGAATTGATATTAATGATCCGCTTATTGTTGACCGGAGTCTTCCCGCTAAATCGGGTGATATTGTGATTGCACTCATCGACAACGATTTCACTGTTAAGCGCTTAATGATTGATAGTCAATTTCATCCACCTAAAGTTTGGCTAAAAGCAGAAAATCCTGATTATCAAAATATTTATATTGAAGAGGGGCAAGAACTGGTGATTTGGGGAGTGGTGACTTATAACCTCAAACGAATGAGATAAATTTTTTTCTTATATTTATTATTTAAGTTACTGACCCGAAAAGTGAGTCAGTAATTTTTTGCTGAATGATTTTTAAATTTGCCCAATCAATAAGCACGTTGCTATAACGACCATCAAACCACCTGAAAAACGGCCGACTAACTGTGCTGCTTGTGGTCTGGTTTTCAAAATAGCCTCTGAACCATAACCCACCATTAAGTAAATTATCGCGCAGCTAATCATGTGAACAACACCAAAGGCAAGAATTTGTGTTGTCACTGACCATGAAGCCGTAGTGTCAATAAACTGAGGAAGCAGCGCTAAAAAGAGTAAAAAAACCTTCGGGTTTAATCCACTTACATAAACGCCTTTAGTTGCCCATCTTAACCATGACTGAGCCTTTTCAGAACCAGACTCGTTCGGAGTTGGAGGGGTAAGTAATAAGTTTATTCCCATCCATAACAAATAAGCAGAACCTGCAATGGTTAGGATCATGAGTGCCGTTGGATTATTTGCTACAAGCAGCCCAACACCAGCTGCTACCAATAAAATCGTAATAAAGTGCCCAAATAGCATACCTGCAACAGCGGGTACGACGACTTTGCCTTTAATCCCTGCCGAAATGGCATAGGCCCAGTCTGCCCCTGGCGTAATAATAAAAAGAATGGAGACACTCCAAAATGCAATAAAAATGTTAAAAGCCATATGCTTATCTCGGCAAACTATTTTCCAAAGGTTTCGCTCGTGGTTTAGAAAAAATCCCTATTTATTCGAGCTTGTTGAAAATAATATGCTCATGTATTTAGAATATGCTTTTAAATGTTTGCTCATATTACACTCATTTGGGGTAAATTTTTCTAAATGGATCGCACAGATAAAAAGATTCTTGCTGAATTGCAATTAAATGGCCGATTATCTATCACTGAGTTGGCAGAAAAAGTAGGCTTGAGCATTTCACCTTGTCATAGACGAGTGAAGGCTTTAGAAGAGTCGGGAGCCATCAAAGGCTATCGGGCAGAACTCGACCCAAACTTAGTGGGATTTGAATTTTCAGCGATTGTTTTTATTACGCTTAAAGAAGGTGATAAACAGGCAGTCGAGAAGTTTGAAAATGCCGTAATTGATATCCCGCAAATTATTCAGGCTCAGCGCTTGTTTGGTGAACCAGATTATTTACTACATGTGGTCGCTAAAGATTTGCCGGCTTTTCAGCGTTTGTATGATGAAAAATTATCTGCTATTCCAAGTGTGCAACGACTCATCTCAACCATTGTGATGAAAGATGTAGTGCCTGAACGTTTATTTCCGATTGGCTAAGAATCAGCAGATATAAAAAAGAAGCTTTAAAGCTTCTTTTTTAGTTTCGAGAGTATTTAAGCGTCGAGTGTTTTACATAAAGAACAGATCGTGCCGTTATGTTTGTGAGAGAACATAATATCTGGGCGCTCGTAACCTTGCTCACATACGCGGCAGTGGTAAACCGTTGCAACTGGTGTACCTTCAGCATCGTAACGTGGTTCTTTAATACCGTCATCGTGTGACTTGATGTAGTATTTTCCTTTGGTTAATAAGCCCATGACTGGAGTTAAGACAAAAGCAAGTACAAGTGCGATAAGCGGTGAGTAAGGCGCCAAGAAACTACCAAGTAAGCCGAAGAATGCTGCAATCGATAGTCCTGCTGATACAAGGAACGCAACCATACCGACAGGGTTTACGTTGTAGAGCATGTCACGGCGATATTCTGGTTCTTTTGGTGAAAGTTTTAAAACATATTTGTTGATTGAAATATCTGTTGCAACCACTACCACCCATGCAATTGCAAAGTTTGAATAGAACCCTAAGATTTTACCCAGTACCGCAAACATGTTGCCTTCCATTAAAGCAAGTGCAATTGCCAAGTTCACCATCACAAACACAATACGACCCGGATAATGTTTACTAATACGAGTGTAGGCACTTGTCCATGCAAGGGAACCAGAGTAAGCATTGGTCACATTAATTTTAATTTGAGAAATGACCACCAAAATCACTGCAAGTGTTAAAGCTGCCCAGCCCGGAAGCATGTCATGAAATGCTGCATTAAACTGTTGAACGGGTTCAGTGCTGTTTACGCCCGGTATTTTAGTAAGTAAATAGAACCCTAAAAATGCCCCAATAATTTGTTTGATTGCCCCTAAAATCACCCAACCCGGACCTGCTGAAATAACGGCTGCCCACCATGCTTTGCTATTTTCTTTTGTTTTAGCAGGCATGAAGCGTAAATAGTCAATTTGTTCGCCAATTTGCATGATTAACGATAAACAAATACCAGCACCTAACATGATTGCTGCCATGTCTACGGTTGCAAAACCTTCTTTACCTGTAAAAGTTGCAAACTGGCTAACTAAGGTAGGTTCTTGGTAAATCAGGTAGGCCACAGGACCAATCATCAGAATGAGCCAAAGTGGAGTAGTCCAAACTTGTAATTTACTCAAGGCTTTCATGCCGTAAATCACCAGTGGAATCACCATAATGGTTGAGATGAGGTAACCAGCCCAAAGCGGAATGCCTAAACCGAGCAATAATCCTTGCGCCATGATTGAACCTTCAAGGGCAAAGAAAATAAATGTGAAACTGGCGAAAATGATACTAGTAAGAACTGATCCGATATAACCAAAACCTGCACCGCGGGTAATCAAGTCAAGGTCGATGTTATAGCGAGCTGCGTAGTAGGCTAAAGGAATGCCGGTTAAGAAGATAATAATTGCTGCAAATAGAATGGAGAAAACAGCATTGGTTGTTCCGTAAGACATACCAATACTGGCACCAATAGAAAAGTCAGCAAGATAGGCAATACCACCAAGTGCAGTAATAGCGACAACTTTGGGACTCCAGCGCCGAAAGCTGTGTGGAGCATAACGTAAAGTATAATCTTCTAAGGTTTCATTCACGGCTTTTTGTGAATCTGTACCTTGCACAGTGTCCAGATTTGGATGTTCAGATACACTCATAACATCATCTCCCAATCATTTTCGGTCAATCAACACAAATATTGATCATTGTTTTTTGATGGTTTTGAGTGTGTGATTTTTGGGAAAAATTGAAAATACGTTATTTTGCGTATATGTGCGTATTCGAGAAAATCGCCATGATAAGTGACTTTTGGCATAAGGATTGCTGGGTTTAACGCAGCCCCATCCAAAACATGAGTGTTATGCCAGATTCTTCACGCCCCCAACAAGCGCCACAACGTGTGATTAAAACACGCCGTGAATATAATATTTGGGTGGCCGATGAAAGTATCGAAGATTATGCGCTACGCTATGCGCCGACCTCGGTACGTAAATGGTCACCTTGGACAGTGACCAATACTGCAATTTCTACAGTTAGCTTTTTGGCAATGGAAGCTATTGGGGCGACCATGCTTTGGCAGTATGGCTTTAGCAATGCGGTGTGGGCAGCCATTGTCGTATGTACCATCATATTTTTAACGAGTTGGCCGATTAGTTATTACGCCGCAAAATATAATGTAGACGTCGATTTGCTTACTCGTGGTGCAGGTTTTGGCTACATTGGCTCGACCATTACATCTCTAATTTATGCCAGCTTTACCTTTATTTTGCTTGCGTTTGAAGCCGCAATTATGGCGATGGCACTTGAGCTTGCCTTGGGTATTCCTCAAGTTATTGGTTACTTAATTTCTGCCTTAGTGATTTTACCTTTAGTGGTCAAAGGTATTGGTTTTATTAATAAAGTTCAGGCAATCACGCAGCCAATCTGGCTCTCGTTACTGTTATTACCGTGGGTTTTTGTACTTTGGAAACAGCCACAAATTTTAAGTAGTAGCCTGCATTTTGTTGGTGCAGTTTCAAATTCAACCGACTTTAATCTGTATTACTTTGGTGCGGCGTGCACTCTTATTTTTTCATTTGTGATCCAAATTGGTGAGCAGGCCGACTATTTACGTTTTTTACCGCAACAAGAAAAAAATAGAACTGCGTGGCGTTTTGCTGTTTTTTTAGGTGGTCCATCTTGGATTATTTTTGGATTTCTAAAAGTTTTAATGGGCATGCTGCTCATGGTTCTGGCTTTTCAACTTTTTATTCCTGCTTCTGAACTGGATAACCCAACTTATCTGTATTGGGTGGCCTATCAACAATTTATTCCAAATCCACAGCTTGCTTTAATCTTGACTCTGGCACTGGTCTGCGTGGCCCAAATTAAAATTAATATGACCAATGCCTACGCTGGTTCATTGGCATGGTCAAACTTTTTTGCCCGTTTGACGCATAGCCATCCGGGGCGGATTGTCTGGCTTCTTTTTAACGTTTTTATTGCCATTGTTTTGATGGAAATGGGCATTAGCCACGCCGTTGAACGAATTTTGGGGCTATATAGCAATATCGCTTTGGCATGGATTGGTGCCGTGGTTGCCGATTTAATTATTTGTAAGCCTTTAGGTTTAAGCCCGAAGGGAATTGAATTTCGCCGTGCTTATTTATATGACATTAACCCCGTAGGTGTAGGCACCTTACTGATTGCCTCAGTGTTATCGATGCTCAGTTATTTGGGATTTTTCGGACTGATGGCAAAAGGATTGGCAAGTTTTATTGCTTTGGGGAGTGCTGTGTTATGCGTTCCTATCATTGCTTACTTAACCAAAGGCAAATATTACATTGCACGCCAGCCTGAAAAAATTCAGGCGACTTCGGTTGCTAACTGTGTCGTGTGTGAACGGGACTATGAACTTGCTGATATGGCGGGCTGCCCAGCCTATAACGGTACGATTTGCTCGTTATGCTGTTCACTTGAAGCACGCTGCCATGATTTATGTAAACCCGATGCACGTTGGTCGGTACAACTTAAAAAAGCCATCTGGCACTATTTACCTGAACGTTGGGCTAGTCGTTTAAATAGCAGGGTTAGTTTATATTTATTATTGACTCTAGGGCTGTCTATTGTTTTGGCAGTGAGTTTAAGTCTGGTTTATATCCAAGAAAAAACCTACTTAGAAACCATTAATGCCGCAGCCGTTCCTCAGTTATTTACGCTGTTTGTGAAAATTTACACTATTTTATTTTTATTGATGAGTGTTGCCGCATGGTGGTTAGTGCTAAACGATGAAAGCCGTCGTAATGCTGAAATTGAGACACACCAGCAAACAGCATTATTGATTGATGAAATTGCTGCCCATGAAGTCACTTCAAAAGACCTGCAAGATGCCATAATTTCGGCAGAGCGGGCAAATGATGCAAAAAGTCGTTATGTCATTGGAATTAGCCACGAACTAAGAACACCTCTAAATAGTATTTTAGGCTATAGCCAATTACTTCAAAAACAAGAGCAGCTTTCAGAACAAGGCAAAATGGCGCTCGGTGTGATTAGCCGTAGTGGTCAGCATCTGACTTCTCTCATTGATGGTTTACTAGATTTAGCCCGAATTGAAACGGGCAAAATTTCTTTAAATGTAGTGGATGTTCATTTCCCCAATTTTATAGAACAGATTATTCAAATGTTTCAGCCACAGTTTGAACATAAGAATTTACAGTTTGTTTATGAAATTGGAGAGAACCTACCGCACTATGTTCGTACTGACAAAAAACGCTTAGAGCAAGTGCTCATCAATTTGCTGGGCAATGCTTTAAAGTTTACGATGAGCGGCACAATTACTTTGAAGGTCGAGTACCGTTTTCAGACGGCTTATTTTGAAATTAGAGATACGGGCTGTGGTATTGCCGAGGCAGATTTAGAACGAATCTTTAACCCGTTTGAACGGGGCAGTAATGTGGTTCAAGGCGGATTTACTGGAACAGGGCTAGGACTACCTATTGTAAAATTATTGGTCGATTTACTTGGTGGGCAGCTATCTGTGAGTAGTCAGCTCAATCAGGGGTCACAGTTTAAGATTAAGTTTTATTTACCTTCAAAAGAAGTAGTTCATCCGATTTCTAATGTTTACTCCAACCAAATTACAGGCTATCAAGGCGACCGAAAACGAATTTTGGTTGTCGATAATGAGGCGGTGGACCGAGGTTTAGTCGCTAATTTTCTAAAACCTTTAGGATTTATGATTGAAGAAGCCGAGTCGGGCATTGACTGTCTAAGACGAGTACCTATTTTTCAACCTAACCTGATTTTGATGGATTTAAATATGCCTTTGATGGGCGGTTGGGAAACGGCGCGATTATTGCGTCAGAATAATATTACCAATGTGCCGATCTTAATTATTTCCGCTAATGCAGGCGAGCGCGAAGTCAATCCACAAGATGCCGTCTTAAGTGAAGACTTTATGTTAAAACCGATCGATCTCAATTTGTTGCTGAGTAAAATTGGAGACAAGTTAGGTTTAGTTTGGATTGATTCCAAATCAGATGCACATCTTGAAAATAATGAAGTTCAAGCACTGGATGTAGAGGTGTCTAGGCAAAAGCAAGCCACTATTCATACGCCAATTAAACAACTGGAAAATAATGATCTGCTCGATTTGCCTCAAACCTTGCAACAGTTAAATGATTTAATTGGACAGGGGTACATTCGAGGAATTCAACAGACTTTAACGCAATGCCGTCAAAATTTTCCGGTGCATGATGAGTTATGGGAGCAGCTTGAACAGGCTATTCAAAAGTTTGATTTAAAACACGCCCAAAGATTAATTCAGGATAAGCAATGAGTACGCAACATGTTTCTTTTCAGCAAGCTTCGCCAAACGAGCAGGCTGTTATTCTGATTGTGGATGATGTGCCAGAAAATCTGGGCTTGTTACATGAAAGTCTGGATCAGGCAGGTTATCGCGTGCTTGTCACAACCGATGGGTTGAGTGCAATTGAAATAGCACACCGATGCTTACCGGATATGATTTTACTCGATGGCAATATGCCACATATGGATGGCTTTGAAAGTTGTATACAGCTTAAAGCAAGTCCGATTACACAGTTTATTCCAGTCATTTTTATGACAGGCTTATCGGAAACAGAACATATTGTGCGTGGTTTTCAGGTCGGTGGGGTGGACTACGTAACTAAACCACTCAATATTGAAGAAGTATTAGCAAGGGTAAAAACTCATTTGGCCCATGCCAAACTGTTGCAGCAACAAAAACAGGTGATTGATGCAACGGAAACGGCAATTCTCGCGCTAGATGTTCAAGGCAAAATTGTGTGGAAAACCCAAAAAGCCAGTGATTTATTGAATCAATATTTGCCTGAAATTGATGGTTTTGAGGCAGGTTTAAAAGCTTGGTTTTCAGACTTGGAACATGAAAAAGACCCAAAAAAATTAACCAGCTGTTCTTATTCAACGCCATCTCAACAATTACAGCTTTTATTGCTTACGCCGTGGCAAACTGAATCAAGTGTGGCAAAAAATTATCTGATACAAATCAAGACATCTACGCCAGCTTTGGAAATGGCTGATATTTTGAAATATTGCCCACAATTGACTCAGCGTGAAGCAGAAGTCATGCACTGGTTGTTGTTAGGGAAAACCAATAAAGATATTGCGGAAATTTTGGAGCTGAGTCCACGGACGGTAAACAAACATTTAGAACATGTTTTTGAAAAACTTTGCGTTGAAAACCGAACCGCTGCCGTGGCACATATTAATAGTTTGGTGCAAGAGTTTCATTAAGTTAGTTTAAAAAATAGAGGCCCCATCGAGCCTCTATCACTTTTCTTACTTCAAGTTCTGTTTAAAGAAACTGGTCAATTTATCAAATGGAATGAGATCGGTCCGATCATATAAATCAACATGTCCAGCGCCTTTAACGTAGTAAAGCTCTTTAGGTTGGCCTGCGAGTTTATAAGCTTCTTCACTGAACTCTTTTGAATGAGCCTGATCACCTGTAATAAACAACATTGGACGTGGTGAAATCGTTTCAATGTCGTTAAATGGATAGAAGTTTAAAAATTTCACATTACTTGTGAAAGTTGGATGTGTTGTAAGATCTCTTGATGATCCTTTAGGCGTATATTCTCCACGTGGAGTACGATAAAAGTCATAAAATTCGCGTTGAATAGGGTGTGTATCTGCTGTTAACTGATGCGTAGTGCCGCTAGTATATTTTTTCTCACCGCCTGTAAATTCAACATAACGCTGTGCAGCGGCTTCTGCAATAATTTGCTTTCTTTGCTCTAGGGTTTGTGAGTGACGTAAGCCATTGCGGTTTGCTGCGCCCATATCATACATGCTGACAGTTGCTATCGCTTTCATACGCGGATCAATTTTTGCAGCACTAATGACAAAACTTCCACTTCCACAAATACCCAGGGCGCCAATATGTTCACGATCA
The DNA here is from genome assembly GCF_056156705.1 of Acinetobacter sp. Li1LvA2. Classification (NCBI taxonomy): domain Bacteria; kingdom Pseudomonadati; phylum Pseudomonadota; class Gammaproteobacteria; order Moraxellales; family Moraxellaceae; genus Acinetobacter; species Acinetobacter sp. Li1LvA2. Next base: position 736,863 of record NZ_JBSICF010000001.1, on the reverse strand, counting down.
ATAAAGGATTGTGTTCCCAAATAATCTACAGCGGCACTAAACGCTTCTGCATAAATGTCTGGTGCAACCACATTTCTTGGTTGGCCCGAGCTTTCACCCCAAAATGATTGATCAATTGCTAAGGTTACAAAACCCTGTTCAGCCAGTTTTTGTGCATAAAGCATAGAGCTTTGTTCTTTGACAGCACCCATAGGATGACCAATTACAATCGTAGGGGCTTTAACCTTTTTATTCAGTTTTTTGGGAATAACCAGATTGCCGACAATATCCATATTGTATTGATTTTTAAAAGTCACCTTTTGAATAGTCACTTGCTGACTTTGATAGAAGTTATTTGCACCATTAGACATATCGGCCGCCATACCAGAAGTTGAAGAAAATAGACCAATAGTTGCTGCACAAATTGCAGCCGCCGTATGGGTTTTAAGCTTTTTAAACAAGGGAGATGTAGTCATAGATACCTCAATAAAACCATTTAAAGGGGGAGATTAATTCACGCTTATTTCATTTGAGAAATTGAAATTTTGATCGGTTGGTTCTGCTTAAATTGTTGAGGAATGGCATCCAGTTTCCCAAGAAAAATGAGACCATTGGCATAGCCAACATGAGAATCTTTATAGAAAAAAGCCAGATTGCCCCACGGAGCATAATAGGTAAGATCACCAGCCTTGCCCGCATAACCATGAGGCGCATTCTGCGTAGTTAGCTTGGCGGGTAGATCGGCTATTTTTTCAGTAGAGTCATAATCTTTAAGTGTTAATGTCAGTGGAAGCTGTTTGATAAAATCTTGAACAGTAGGTGTCATGGCTAATGTGGCAAATAATGGTTGCTGTGTTCCATCAATATCAATACGGATTTTCATCATCGATACCCTTTGTTGATTTTTACCTTGAGGCTTTATTGCATAAGAGGCGGAAGTAACTGAGAACAAAACACATAGGCTGACTAAGCCTTTAAAAAACTTATGATTAGCCATATCAAATTACCTCACTTCTTTAAGAAACAAGCACATAAATGCGATGAAACTATTTATTCTTTAACGTAAAGATATGAGTGGAATTTATTAATTTTTTACAATAATAAAAATGACTCATAATAATCGCCTCAGTTTATTTAAATCTTCATGTTTACTGCTTGATATGGATTTTAACGAATCTTCTTTTTAATAATTAGTCTAAAAAACAAACATGGACTTATGAGCAATATTCATGAATGGTTTTATGCTCTATAATGAGATTGACCCTGAATAAGAGATAAAGCAGATGATAAATAAAGAAAACTATAATGATCTTTATGCCTTTCTCATGGTGGCTCGCGAGGGTAGTTTTACTAAGGCTGCTGGGAAAATGGGAATTTCACAATCTGCTCTAAGCCATACCATTCGCGGTTTAGAAGAGCGATTAGGCATGTTACTTTTGACTCGAACCACCCGTAGTGTTTCACCAACAGCAGCAGGTGAAAGGTTGAAACAAACCATTAGTGCCAGCTTCGATCAGATTGATAATGAATTATCTCTATTAACTTCATTTCGAGACCAACCTGCCGGCACGGTTCGGATTAATGCCAGTAGTCATGCAATACGGGAAGTATTGATTCCAAAACTTAAAAAGATTGCAGGTGAGTATCCAGATGTACAAGTTGAACTAACTGCCAATAGTGGAATGGTCGATATTGTTGCAGAGCGGTTTGATGCAGGGGTTCGTTTCGGAAGCCGCGTAGCTGATGGCATGATTGCAGTACGTATAAGCCCAGATGTCAAAATGGTGGTCATAGCAACTCCGGCATATTTTGAAAAATATGGAATTCCACAAACACCGAAAGATTTATTGAGTCATCAATGTATTGGCTTTCGTTTAACAACCCAAGGCAGTGTTTATGCATGGGAATTTGTCAAAGATGGTCAAGAAACAAAAATCAAAATTCAGGGTCAATGGATATTTAATGAAAGCTACGATATCGTCGAGGCGGTTAGAGCTGGATTTGGACTTGCTTATATTCCAGAAGATTTGATTCGAGAAGATCTAAAAGAGGGTAATCTGATTCAAGTTTTGGAAGAGTACAGTATCCAGTTTCCCGGATACCATTTGTACTACCCACATCGCAGACAACTTTCACCTGCATTAAGATTGGTTATTGATGTGTTGCGTGAGTAGCATTACGCCATGTAAGAAAAGCAGTTATAGACCCTAACAATAAAATAATAGCGCTCAAATAAAATGTCACGGTATAGCCATGTGTGTCATATAACACGCCGCCTAGCGTTGCTCCCAAAGTAATTGCAAACTGAATAATGGCAACCATTAAACCGCCGCCAACTTCGGCATCTTGATGTAATGTTTGAGCCAGCCAAGTATTCCAAGCAACAGGTACCGACGTTCCAATAAATCCCCATAAACCCATCAATATGGCAACGAACCATATATGCTGACCACCCATCACAAAGGCTCCCGCAATGCCTGCCATGATGAAGGGAATGATGATGAGGTAACGATAAACATGTCGGTGAAGCATCAAACTAATAAGGAACGTACCCACTAAGCCTGTAACACCTAATATTAATAATAAGGTAGATAGTTGGGCTGCATTGACATGAGTGACAGTTTCTAAAAATGGACGTAAATAGGTAAAGAGTGCGAATTGCCCCATAAAGAGCAATAAAACACCTAACATACCGTACAGGACAATGGGACGTTTAAGCAGGCCAAAAGGGTTTTTAGATTTCTCAACTGACAAGATTGCTGGAAGAGCCGGCATACTTTTAAATTGCCAAATAAGCGCAAAAACCGCAATTGGCACAATACAGAAAAAAGCACCACGCCAACCAATGATTGAGCCTAGGAAACTGCCTAAAGGCGCAGCAATGGTTGTCGCTAAGGCATTTCCGCCATTTAACAAACCGAGTGCTTTAGGTACTGAAAGTGGAGGAACGAGTCGCATAACAATTGATGTCGACATCGCCCAAAAACCACCAATCACCACACCTAAAATTGCACGGCCCAACATAAATAAGACAGCAGAATGAGCAAATGTAATGATAATGCCTGAAACAATCATGAGTAGGGTAAGCAACAGCATGATAGGGCGTCGGTCCCATGTTTTAAAAACACGGCTAATTGATAGACTGGTAATAACAGCGAAAATGCCTGAAATGGCAATAGCTTGACCGACTTGGCCTTCACTCATATTTAAATCTGTAGAGATTGGCGTGAGTAAACTGACGGGCATGAACTCCGAAGCAATTAATACTGAACAGCAGAGTGACATTACAAATACGGCACCCCATGCGGGTGTATTGTTTTCCTGTAAGTTCTGCTCAATTTGACGAAAAGAAGACATAAAAGTTCCGATTTTAAAACCTTTGAATGTTCATGTAAGAAATGAATCAATTTGGCCAGAGAGCTTAACAGCAATAGTTTGAAAGGATTAGGCACAGAATTACGAATAGAATTATGAGTTTTATGCATGAATTGTATTTAAAAAGCATACAGACTCACTGCTAAAAACAGGCTATTTTTTTACACTTAAATTTGTTCTTATAGTCAAAGATAAACAAAGTCATTTTTAAATAAATATGAGTCGTAATACGAGGAATTCATTGTGAATATTCAACAAAAAGATGATACGAAACACGGCAGCTTTAGCTTGCTTGATGGTGAAACCGTTGCGGGTGAAATGACTTATACATGGGCAGGCGAAGGCATGCTGATTATTGATGCCACAGATGTAAATGAAAATTATCGGGGACAAGGGGTAGGTCGCCAATTACTTGATGCTTTGGTGGCTTTTGTTCGTGAGAAAGACGTAAAAGTAATTCCGCTTTGCCCATATGCTAAATCGGTATTTGATAAAGATCCAAGTATTGGTGATGTACTTAGAAAGTAAGCAATAGATTAAAAATAATTAAATAAAAATCGGGCCTTGTTGTCCGATTTTTTATGGATTTTGCTAGGTGGTAATCTATTGAGTTATTTTACAATTTGCAGATGATTTTAACTAAATTAACTACAGAAATATTTTTACTTTATTTTCAATAACGTTGGCTCTACTGCTAATTTATCCGCCAAATATTGAATTAATACACTTAATTTCGGCGGGACATGCCGTGTAGGAGGGTAGAGTAACCAAAGCCCTCCGCTGTAATAGGTCTTAAAATCCCAGTTGGGCAAAACCTGAACTAAGCTCCCTTCTTGTAGGGCATGACGGGCTACAAAATACGGTAAGCTCGCAACCCCTAAATGCTGTAATGCTGCACTCAAACGCACACCCGTATGGTTTGCAGCATAACGGCCACGTACCGCAACACTTATGGATTTATTTCCTTGTTGGAATTTCCATTTTGAATCACTGGTTTGTTCACCCAAGTAAATACATTCATGCTGCTTTAAATCATGAGGATGACTCGGTGTGCCATGTTTTGCCAAATACTCAGGTGTGGCACAAACCAAGTGATCAATATCAATGAGCTTTCTACCCATAAGGCCACCTGGTGGTTGCTCTGTAATTCGAAGTGCTAAATCGACTCCATCATCAATGAGATCTACATAACGATCTTCTAAAAGCATTTGAATATCAATTTTTGGGTAGCGTTCTAAAAATTCAGGTAAATGCGGATGAATCATAAAATGACCCACAGCTTTTGGAACGCTCATGCGAATGACACCTTCGGGTTCGACATGAAATTGGCCTGAACTTTCCATAACAGCTTGAGCCGCATTCACCATATCTAAACAGCGTTGATAGACCTGTTGCCCACTTTCACTCAAACGAAGCTTTCGCGTGGTTCGATAGAGTAGTCGGGTGCCTAGTGCACGTTCTAAACGAGCAATAGCACGACTAATAGCAGAAGGTGTGGTACCAAGCTGCCTTGCAGTTTCAGAAAAACTTTCCGATTCGACAACCTTAACGAAAGTCGCCATTTCATTTAATAGAACCAGACTTTGATTTGTGCTCATGAGGCAAAAGTTATTTGGATTTTAATTGGATTATCGCGCCTAAGAAATCGCAATACAATCTTTTTCATCTTAAGGGGTGTGTGAAAAAGTATGACACAAGCATTGTATTTAAAAGGTGTACTAAGTGCTGAGATTGAAATTCTAGCGTGTAACCCATGTGAAGATGGACGTTTTGCAGTGCGTTTATCCGCAACACCATTTCATCCTCAAGGTGGTGGACAGCCAAGTGATACGGGAAAAATTGCAGAGGCAGATGTTGTTCATGTTGGGATTGAACAAGGGGAAATCATTCATTATTGCACACAGCCTGTTGGGTTAGGAGCGGCATTCGCACAAGTCGATGAAAAGAAACGCCATTATCATAGTCGATTACATTCGGCTGGGCATCTTATTGCCCATGTAATGCATTTATTCGGCTGGCAAGCCACAAAGGCTCAGCACTGGCCTAATGATGCTAGGGTTCAGTTTATTCCTCTAGACACGGTTGAACAACTTGATGCTGAAATGCTTCAGAACAAATGTTCTCAATATATTCAAGCTAATGTTCCCGCCAATCTGCATCAACATGCTGATGGTTTTCGTGAAATTAATTTTGGAGATTTTCCTGCATTTCCATGTGGTGGAACTCATGTCGCAGCATTAGGGGATATTGGCCCTATAGATATTCAATCTTATCAGTTTAAGAAAGGAAAACTAAGTGTTAGTTATAGCGTAGCTGAGGAGATTGAATAGATGTGGCAGTTGTATGGACATGAGTTTTTAACTTTAGCTCTTATTCATTTTTTGGCTGTTATTTTACCGGGACCAGATTTTGTAATTACGGTCCGACAAAGTGTGCGCTATGGCTACTTAGTTGGATGTCTGACTGCAATTGGTATTGGTGTCGGAATTTCGGTTCATGTGTTTTATACACTGGTTGGGATCGGTTTTTTAATCCAGCAAAGCGAATGGCTCATGTCACTGATCAGAACAGCGGGAGCAGCTTATTTGATTTATTTGGGTTGGCAGTGTTTACGTAGCCAGCCGAATACAAATCTTGAGATCAATAACCAAACTGATAGTGATGCTCCAAGTTTGTTTAAAGCTTTTACGATGGGTTTCTTAACTAATGCATTAAATCCGAAAGCTACCATCTTTTTTCTGGCAATTTTTACAACGATTGTAAGTACCACCACACCGATGAAAGTTCAGGTTTTTTATGGAGTGTGGATGTGTATGGTTAATGCTATTTGGTTTATGGTGGTGAGTGTGCTGTTTGCACAGCCTATTGTACGTAAACGTTTTTTAGAGTTTGGAGTTTATTTTGAGCGAGTGATGGGAGTTTTATTAATTGGGATTGCATTGAGATTGATTTGGGAATTATTTCTCTAATTAGACTTGTTACGTTTCACATCATAGCCATTTATAAGTTTGGAATATACTTTACATATTCCAAACTTAGATTAAATTTAATTTAAAAAAATTAAGCAAATCCACCATTTACTCGAATGACTTGTGAATTTATCCAACGGCCATCTGGGCCAGCTAGCATGGCAACTACACTGGCAATTTCTTCAGGTGTTCCAATTCTTTCCAATGGGGCAAGTTTTGCAATCGTGGCCACTTGTTCATCAGTTTTTCCATTGTAAAAAAGGTCAGTACCTGTTGGACCAGGCGCAACTGCATTTACAGTAATATTTCGGCCGCGTAACTCATTTGCTAACACATGTACCAAGCCTTCCACACCTGCTTTGGATGCAATATAGGGGCCATATGCTGGAAAAGATTTAGCAATTACACTGGTTGAAAGCATAATAATTCGGCCACCATCCGGCACTGTTTCGGCTGCATGTGCCAATATTAAAAATGCACCCCGTAAATTGGTATGAATTACTTTATCGAAATCAGGCAGGGCTTCAGGTGTAATTTTTGCCATAGGCATAATCCCTGCGCTATGAACCACGACATCTAATTGACCATTAATGGCTTTTGCCTGCTGAAATAAACGGCTGACATCATGTTCATTTGCAACATCGGCTTTAATGGCAGAGGCTTGACCACCTTGCTCAATAATATGATCTACAGTTGCTTGGGCATGAACCTTATTGCCTGCATAGTTAACAATCACATAAAAGCCATCTTGAGCTAAGCGTTCAGCAATAGCACGACCAATACCGCGTGAAGCACCAGTAACAAGAGCTGTCTTATTTGAAATATTCATTTTTAGATTGCCTGTTTGAGTAGGTATGGCTTATTTTAATAATATAGAAATATGGGATAAATCTTCATAATTGGATAAGATAATTCCATATTCATTAATAATAGATAGGGTTAAAAGCGAGCACTATGGATAAATTTGATACATTGCAACTTTTTACCCGCATCGTAGAGCTGGGTAGTTTTAGTCAGGCAGCCGATCAGCTAAATATCCCACGTGCTACAGCAAGTAATGCCATTAAAGAGTTAGAGAATAATTTAGAGTGTCGTTTGCTAGAGCGGACGACTCGGCATGTAAGACCATCACTAGATGGGCAGGCATTTTATGAGCGTTGTACACAAATATTATCGGAACTCGATGATGCAGAATCATCTTTACGCAATGTAATTGCACAGCCTCGTGGTTTACTACGTGTCGATTTATCAGGCGCACATGCGACTAAAATTGTTTTACCCAATATCGATCAATTTCACGAGTTATATCCCGATATTGAACTTGTAATTAGTACGGGTGATCGTTTGGTTGATCTGATTAGGGAAGGGATAGACTGTGTGGTGAGAGCAGGACGTTTGGATGATTCCACTTTAATTGCTAGGCATTTGGTCGATATGCCACAAGTCATTTGTGCAAGTCCTGACTATCTAAATAAACATGGAACACCTTTGCAACCAGAAGAGTTGTTATCACATTATTGTGTTAATTTCTTCTCGACATCAGGCGGGCGAAATTATCCATTCGAATTGATGGTGAATGGCAAAAAACAAGATTATTTTTTGAAAAGTTGGATCGCGGTAAATGATGCTGAAAACTATGTATTATCTGCTTTACGTGGGGCAGGTTTAATTCAGGTCCCGCGCTATCATGTGGCGAATGAGTTAAAAGACGGGCAACTGGTTGAGGTTTTATCTGAATGGCAAATCCCGAAGATGTCAGTTTCTACTCTATATCCGCAGCACAGGCAGCTCTCGCCACGTGTACGCGTTTTTGTCGCTTGGCTGAATGAGTTATATACAGGCTATTTTTCAAAATAACGATAGCGTATAACGTATAGATAGAATGCTCTCTAGCACATATAAAATTTTGGTGAATATGTGATTGAATTACCCCATGCAAATGATTGGATTGTTAGAAATTCTGACCCGAATAGTCTCGAACGAATTGAAGCCTTTTTTACCGATCATGCTTATGAGTCGCATCGCCACGATACTTTTGCCATTGGTCGAACATTAACAGGTGTTCAAAGCTTTCATTACCGTGGAGAGATGAAACATAGCCAGCCGGGTATGACGATGGTTTTACATCCTGATGAAAAACATGATGGAGAGTCAGGTACGCGTGAAGGTTTTAGATACCGGATGGTGTACGTAAAACCTGAGACATTGCAGGAAATTATGAAGGGTAAGCCTTTACCATTTTTTGAGAATGGTTTGAGTCATGACCCTCGATTATTTAAGGCAACGGATGTTTTATTACAAGGTATGGATCAACATATCGACCCTTTAGAAAATCAAGATGCTCTCTATGATTTGGCAACCACACTTTATGAAGTTTCTGGCAAAAATGTGCGAGCTTCCCATTCTTATGACTATGTTGCTGCGGAGCGTGCCAGAGAATTTATACATGCCTCTTTATATGAAAATATCTCTTTAGATGATATTGAGAAAAATGTTGGGCGAGACCGTTGGAGTCTTTCTAGGGACTTCCGACTATTATTTGGTACAAGTCCACATCGATATATGACTATGCGTAGGCTGGAAGTTGTGAAGTCCTGTTTAATGTATGGAGAGTCCTTAACTCAAGCTTCATTGATTGCAGGATTTTTTGATCAAAGCCACATGACACGTCATTTTCTAAAAGCATTTGGATTGACTCCAGCCCGATGGCGGATGATCAATAAGCTCTCTTCTTAAACAAGTTATTTAAAAGCCAGCCTGTTTAGGCTGACATAGCCTTTATCTTAAATTAGATTCATGCCTTTCAAAAAATCATAAAACATAAATATTCCGGAAATGATTAGCATCAATCCCATGGCTTGGTTTATACGATTAAACCAAATTTTATTTTTAATTTTTTTACCTAACACTACACCTGCCCAAGAGTAAAGACAGGGCGCACCTGCTGCTCCAATCGAAATGAGCAAAGAAACCAAAAATATGTGAATGCCAGTAATATGTGCTGTTGGGTACATAATTGTTGTAACAGGCAAAATAACTAATATCCCTTTCGGATTTAAGGCTTGTATCCAAAAGCCATTCCAGAAAGACAAGGTCTGAACTTCAGTGGTTTCATCACAAATATCGATATCTGTCTTTAGCATTTGATATGAAAGATAAAAGGTATAAAGTGCACCGAACAAAGCAATATAGTGCAGGGCATTTTGTGGAATGATCGCTGCGCCGATATATCCAAAAATCATGAATAACATCAACATGGCAGAGCCAACACCCATAAAAAAATAAATTGTTCTTTTGAATTGTCCTGTTAGCCCAGCGTTTAGTCCCATAAAATTTACTGGCCCGGGGCTATACATCACACTTAAGGTATAAAAAAAGATTTCCATAACGTATCTACTGAAACAAAAACAACCCAGCATAGTGGCTCGTAAATTTAGGGTCTTGTACGTTTGTGATGGCTTCTGCACAAACGTACAAGACTAGAAAAATCTGAGTGAGTCATGATGAGCGACCTAAAGTTATGACTCAGGATAGGGGTTTATGTTTGATACAAAAATTGCGCTGATTGTCCGTAATGATCTTGCGACATGGCAGAGATTAAATGTGGTGGCTTTTTTAGCAACGGGCATTGCCTCTGCTGTACCTGAAATGTTGGGTAAACCTTATATCGATGCGAATGGCTATGAGTATGGAAACATGCTAGGGCAGCCGATGTTGGTATTTGAGGGAGATTTATCAGGGCTACAAAAAGCGCATCGGAAAGCAATTGAGCAAGATTTAACGATTATTCCCTATGTCCATGCCATGTTTTCTACAGGAAATGATGAGGATAATCGGGCTGTATTTTTGGCTGACGATGCGAATCAATTAAATTTGGTCGGAGTGGCGTTAAGAGGACCTAAAAAGGCAGTTGATAAAGCAATAAAGGGACTTTCTTTACATCAATAAGATTTTTATTGAAAGAACGATAAAACCCACTGTTTGAGCAAAAGTGGGTTTTGTTTAAAAATGAAAATTAAACTTTATCTTGAGTCTTGGTCTCAAAGTCGCTGGCATCATGGCGTTCATGCAACTGTGTAGCTAAATCGCCAAAAGTACGATTGACCATACGACCGCGTTGAACCGCTGGGCGCGCTAAAATCGCATCTGCCCAACGTTGAACATTTTTATATTGATCGACACCTAAAAACTCCGCGCCGTTATAGACCCAGTTTTTAACAAGACCACCATACCAAGGGAATGCAGCAATATCCGCGATGGTGTATTCAGAGCCTGCCAAGTATTCATGTTTTGCTAGATGTTGATCTAACACATCAAGTAAGCGTTTTGTTTCCATGGCGAAGCGATTAATTGCATATTCAATTTTAACAGGGGCATAGGCATAAAAATGCCCAAAACCACCGCCTAAATATGGCGCACTGCCCATTTGCCAGAATAACCAGTTAAGACATTCAGTACGTGCAGCAATATCTGTTGGAATGAAAGCTTTAAACTTTTCAGCCAAGTAAAGCAAAATTGAACCAGACTCAAACACTCTTAATGGCGGGTTCTGGCTATGGTCAACCAATGCTGGAATTTTAGAGTTTGGATTAATTTCTATAAAGCCACTGCCAAATTGCTGTCCTTCACCAATTTTAATTAGCCAAGCATCATATTCAGCATCTTGATGTCCTAATGCTAAAAGCTCTTCAAGCAAAATAGTAACTTTTTGACCATTAGGCGTTGCTAAAGAATAGAGCTGAAGCGGATGTTTCCCTACAGGAAGTGTATGCTCGTAGCGAGCGCCTGAGGTCGGCTGGTTTAAATCGGTTTTTTCTCCAGTCCATTGCCAAACTTGTGGAGGAATATAGTTTGAATCACTCATTTTTTATCTCATGTTTGGTTGAAATATAAGGGTTTAGTTATGTCGCAATGCAAGCCATTTTTGTACGCTCGGGCGTTGCCATTGCTGTAATGCATAGTTTTTTAAACGTTCTGGTACAGCATCACCATTTTGAATAAGACGTTGTAACATTAGGGCAAGTTCAGCATCCACAATGCTCCTTGAACCAAAAAGAAATTCAGCATCAGACGCAAGAAGTTTTTCTGCAACAAAGAAAAGTTTCTCGGCTGCTTTTTTGCCTTCTTCTGAAAGTGGAGTGGAGGTGGGCTGAATAAAAATAACATCGGTTGGACGCTCAGTTCTTAGTGCCACTAAGTCTGATCGGAGCCATGCCTGAATTTGTCTTGCTCTTGCGCGTGCTTGAATATCTTTTGGATAAATAGATGTGTTTGGATAAAGCTCTTCAAGATATTCCAAAATGGCAGATGATTCTGATAAGGCAAAATCGTTATGCTCAAGTACAGGCACTTTGGCAGTTAATGACTTTGCTACATAAGATTTTTCAAACTGGCCTTGCTGGCATAAGTTGATGGTCGCTATTTCAAATGGAATTTGTTTTTCATGTAGCCCTACAAAAACTGTAAACGCATAGGGGCTTAGAAATTGTGAATCTGTGTACAGCTTAAAACGTTCATTATTCATTATTATTGTCCATGTCATAAAACAATCGGATCTAGTCTAAGTGAGCTGATCCAAGATTGGGTAGCTTTTTTGTGGAAAAGCTTTATCAGTTTTTGAATTAAGCCATTTCAGTGTTCAAAGTTAGGGCTTAATGTGTTGAAAATGTTGACGGACAATACTCAGCCAAGCCTGTACCGCTGGTGAGACAGGAAGATTCTTTTTCCAAGCCATCACTAAGTGCCATTGAATATTTGGTTTTTCGAGTGGTACTGCTGCAAATAAACTAGGGTCAAGCATGTCGGTATAATATTGAGGAAGAAGCGCGATTCCCATACGTTGTAACACCATGTCTGCCAGAAGATGCCATTGGCTAGTACGACACGCAATGGTCGGATAGAAACCATGCTGCTTACATGCATCGAGAATAATACTGTTTAAAGAGAAATTTTCAGGAAACATTAAAAATGATTGGTGTTGTAGCTCTTCTAGATTTATTTTTTTACGGGTTGCCCAAGTGGCATCCCGACGTAAAAGGACCATTAAAGGGTAGTTACATAGCTCAATGCTATTGAAAATTTGCGTATCAAAAGGCTGCAATAAAACACCAACGTCTAGCTCATTGTTGAGTAAAGCTTGTTCAATACCGCGTGAACCCACTTCCATAAAAGCCAATTCAATATCAGGCCACTGTTGGTGATAATCAAACAGGGCAGTCGTTAGAAGCTGCGAACCTAAAGGTGGAACGCCAAGTTTTAAAGTCCCTGTTTTTAATTGTTGATAATTTTCTATCTCAAGAAAGATGTTCTGTTCTGCCTGAAGAAGCTCGAGTGCATGTTGATAAATGCGCTCTCCAATTTCCGTTAGCTCGATTTGTCTTTTTCGACCGTGATCAGGTTTAACCAAAAGCTGTACCTGAAGCTGCTCTTCGAGTTGTTGTAATATTTTACTAATAGTGGGCTGAGTCAGATACAACTCTTCAGCAGTACGGGTAAAACTTTTAGTTTTTACCAGTGTAGCGAAGCACTGTAATGATTTTAGAGAAAGCATAATAAAGAATAGATTATTCCATTTTGGAATGATATTAACATGAATAATTCATATTTAGCAGGTTTAACCAAGATAGCATAATGATGTAGTTAACCATTTAATTTCGAAAAATGAGTACTGAATCTGCTTCTGGCACACCCACACAACCTTCACTATTCGTGTTAGTTAAACAAATTTTGATTTTGGCTGGATTTTGGTGGGGCGGATATCTCTTACATCAAAAACTCGGCGTACCTGTGTCGGCAGGCATTTTAGGGATGTTTTTATTGCTTTTATGCCTGTTCTTTAAAATTCTCAAAATGGATCAGGTGGCAATGGGAGCAACTGTTGTTTTAGGTGAACTGTTACTGTTTTTTGTGCCCGTTGTAGTTGCCGTAGTTCAGTATAAAACCTTGTTTATGACCGAAGGCTGGCAAATTGTCTTGAGCATTGCGGTTGGGACCATTTCGGTCATGCTCAGTACGTGCCTGACGATTCACTATTACAATCGTTTGAAAGCTTATTTGCATACTCGAAAACGTCTTCAACATAAGCATATCTAAGAGAAAATGACATGAATATTTGGTCAATTCTTTGTCTGATCTGGACTTTGGCAGCCTATGTTGTGGCAAAGAAAATCTATCAGAAAAATCCAAAACTTTGGTTATCACCCGCGATTAGTGTGCCTGTGCTTACCATTATTTTGATGACGATTTTTGGAATTTCATATCAAACTTATGCAGAAGATACGCAGTGGATTGTTAATTTATTAGGGCCTGCAACGGTTGCTTTCGCTGTACCGATTTATCGCTATCGGGAAACGATTCGTAAAAATCTCGGGGTTCTTTCGATTGCAATTATTGTGGGCATGAGTGTAGGCGTAATGTCTGCCTATGAAATGGCACAGTGGTTTCACTTTAGCCCTGAAGTCACCAACAGTTTGATGGCCCGTTCTATTTCAACACCATTTGCCATGATTTTAGCGGAAGATATTCACGGTTCGGCAGCATTGGTTTCACTATTTACCGTTATTACGGGTTTGGTCGGTATGATTTGCGGCGATGCGATTTTAGCGATTACTAAAATCCGTTCTAATGTAGCCAATGGGGCAGCCTTTGGTAATGCAGCCCACGGTTTTGGTACAGTTAGAGCACAGCAGCGCAATAGTGAAGAAGGTGTAATTGCGAGTTTAACCATGGTTATTGCTGGTATTTTAATGGTATTGATTGGGCCATTTGCGATTCATCTATGGTTGCTGTTGTAGGCTTTGTCTAAGTCGGCTTGTCATGTTGTTGAATAATCTTTGATAGTTTTTTGATGGCTTGTCTCATCAGTTCGGGTTCAAAATCGCCTAAGCCAACAATTAACCCCGGACGTTGTTGTTCTTTTGAAAATGTCGGTGAAATTGCTTTAATGGCAATGCCTGCATCGACTGCCGAGCTTGCAACTTCAATATCATTAATATGCTGAGCAAGCCATAACACCATATGCATGCCTTGATCGCCCGGCTGTAACCAAGCCAGTTCTTGAGGGATGTATTGTTCAATCAAACCAATAATATATTCTCGGACTTCTGCGTAAACATTTCGAGTACGTCGAATATGCCGCTCTAAATAACCCTCTTGAATAAAAGCAGCCAAAACGTGTTGGTCGGCAGCAGGTGGGTGCCGATCAATTAACACTCTAAGTCCACAAAAAGGTGCCACTAATTCTTTAGGCAACACTGCATAGCCAAGTCTAAGTGACGGAAATAGAACTTTGCTGAAAGTACCCAGATAAATCACTTGGTCGGGTGCCAAGCCTTGTAAAGATGGGAAGGGCTGACCGTTATAACGAAGTTCACTGTCATAGTCATCTTCAATGATCCATGCATTTTGCTGTTTTGCCCACGCCAATAAAGCAGTACGTCTTGCTAGACTCATTGGCATACCAAGTGGGTATTGATGAGATGGCGTCACAAAAGCAGCACGTGCATGTTTTGCAAGCTTAATGCCAGTTTCAACCTGAATGCCTTCTTCATCGACAGGAACACGAACCATACGAATATTTTGTACGGCATGCTCAAAAATGGCTGTGGTCCCCCGATAAGCTGGATCTTCAACCCAAACTTCATCTTTTGCTTCAAATAAAATCTGGCTGCAAATATAAAGTGACTGTTGAATGCCGGGAGTAATTACAATTTGTTCAGGTTCGCAGTGAACAGAGCGTGATCGGCGTACATAATCTGCTATAGCAATTCTGAGTGATAGCACGCCTTGAGGTTCGCCATATCCTGAAGGAATTCCTGCACCTCGTGATCTAAATTTATTACCAAACTTACGCCAGATATCACTTGGTTGGGTCCGACCGACGGGGACAGATACCGCAAAAGGAACATGAGGAAGTGGCTTAAATTCATCAAGCACTTTGGCATAAGAACGTGCCGATTTGGTCAAAGGGATTGCGCTAGGTGTGGTTTCTTTTTGAGAATTTTGCGGTGTAGTTTTTTTAGTCAAAGCATGAGACACGTAAGTGCCATTTCGTGGTTGAGAGTCAAACACACCTTCAGCTAAAAGCTGATCATAAGCTTCAATAATGGTTCCGCGAGCGACACCTAAGGTTAAAGCCAGTTCACGGGAAGAAGGCAACGGATCGCCGGGTTGTAAATCACCACTTTGTACAGCTTCACGCAAAGCTTGGGTCAGTTGAGCACTAATCTTTCCTTGGCTTTTATCAATCTTTGCAATAGACGGAAGTTCAACAACTTTTGCCATTCTTGCCATAATTCTGGTCTACTTAAAAAAATACAAAGTGGTCCTTTTTAATAAACCACATAAACCAGAAAATTTACAACACAAAATATAAATAATCCTGATATTTACAGCGAGGTCTTGAGCCATGTATATCCCTGATGATTTTGCAGAAAACCGGTTAGATGTGTTGCATTCTCTTATTGCAGAATATCCATTTGGGGTGCTTTTTACTCATGGAAGCAATGGTTTAGATGCAAATCATCTCCCATTCGAGTTACAGGCAAAGGAAGGGAAATTTGGCATGCTACATGCCCATGTGTCACGAAATAATTCTGTTTGGCAGGATATTAAAAATGGAGATGAGGTACTCGTCGTGTTTCAGGCAGGAGAAGCTTATATTTCACCAAACTGGTACCCATCCAAACATGAACAGCATAGACAAGTACCGACGTGGAACTATAGGGTTGTGCATGCTTATGGCAAAGTGACCATTCGAGATGATGAACGTTACGTCCGCGGTGTAGTGGCTCGTTTAACCCGTACTCACGAAGCATCTCAACCTGAACCATGGAAGATGTCCGATGCACCAAAGGACTATCTTGAACCAATGTTAAAAGCGATTGTGGGAATAGAAATTGAAATTACCAAGCTGCAAGGGAAATCAAAACTTGGGCAAAATAAAGAACGCCGAGACATTTTAGGCGCGGCAGATGGGCTATCTAAATCTGGTCATCAAACCATAGCCGATGCCATGTACAGTGTGGCTGAGTTAAATAAATAATTTTGAAAATATAAAACTTTAATATCAATTAAGGAGATAAAGATGTCTTTGACTACACCTGTTGAGTTAGTGGGTGAACACGTTATTTTAAAGCCGCTCGATGTAACTCAAGCTGAAGCGCTCAAAGAGGCCGTTTGCGATGGGGAACTCTATAATCTTTGGTATACCCGTGTGCCAAGACCTGAACAGATGACTGCTGAAATTGAAAGACGTCTTGATTTGCAAAAATCTGGCTCTATGTTGCCATTTTATATTGAAGACCGAAAAACGGGGCGAGCGCTGGGCATGACAACTTTAATGCATATTGAAGAAGCTCATCGCCGTGTAGAAATTGGCTCAACATGGTATCGAAAGTCTGCACAACGTACGCCTGTAAATACTGAATGTAAAAAGCTATTGTTGGCTCATGCATTTGAGACTTTAAACTGTATTGCTGTTGAGTTACGCACATCTTCTTTAAATGTTCAAAGTCAAGCCGCGATTGTACGCTTGGGTGCAAAGCTAGACGGTGTGCTAAGAAGCCATCAAATTGTGAAAGATGATATTTTGAGGGACACTCACGTTTACAGCATTTTAAAACATGAGTGGCCTGCGGTTCGCCAAAATCTGGAATGGATGTTAAATAAACCGCGCTAAAAGGAATTTTAAGCAAGCTGTTTTTCTCTTTTTTGGCTTAGCCAGAAGAGAGAAGCTGCGGCAATCACCAGCCATGGTATTAAAGCCATATTCATTGCTTCCCAGCCAAATAAATCCAGTAAAGCACCTGCACTAAACGAACAAATTAAGCCCACAACAAAAACAGTCATGTCGTTAATGGCTTGAGCCTTGGCTTTTTCAGCCGCTGTATACGTTCCGGTAAGCAAAGACGTGCTACCAATAAATAAAAAGTTCCATCCCACACCTAATAAAATGAGTGAAATTGCAAAAGATGCGAACTGAATACCTGAGAGAGCAAATCCGATATAACAGGCAAATAATAAAAGACCTGCAAACATGATTTTAATCACCCCAAAACGTGCAATTAAATTTCCAGTAAAGAATGAAGGTAGGAACATACCAAGCACATGTAGCTGAATGACAGTGGTAATTGATCCAAGTTCATGGTGTGAATGGCGCATAGCAATGGGTGTAGCAGTCATACCTAAAATCATGATGCCGTAGCCTGTTACTGCGCTAAATAACGCAACCAAATAGGTCGGTTGAAAGACAATCTGTTGCCATGGGCGACCAGCAGTAAAGTCAGACTTTTGCTCAACGGTATCGGCAATATGTAGGCTAGATAAAATTCCCATTGCCACAAGCGAGATAATACTAATAATTAAAAATGAACCGATATATTCTAAATGCTGGAATAAGGGTCCACCAAAACGCGCTAAAGTCGGACCAATCAGTGCTGCAACAATTCCACCTGCCATCACCCAAGAAATAGCACGTGAGCGAAACGCGTCAGTTGCCACTTCACTGGCAGCAAAACGGTAAAACTGAGCAAAGGACTGATAGGCCCCGACACATAGCGTACCCAAAGCCAGAAGCATGAGTGAACTATAAAAAATACCGATTGATGCAATAATGCCGCCGAGTACACCTAAGAAAGCGCCGAATAGAAAACCATTACGTCGTCCTACACGTGCCATGAGCATTGATGCAGGGAACATCATTAAGGCTGTACCCAAAAACATAGATGCGATGGGTAGCGTTGCAAGTGTTGGTATGTTTGCAATATTAGCGCCAGCCAAGCCGCCAATGGTCATGACCATGACGGAAACGGTTTGGAAAAGTGATTGAGAACTCGCCAGAATTAATACTTGGCGGTGCATGGTATTTTGAAGCATAACGAGCCTTTAATTATATTCAGCAATAGCTGAGGCTAGGTGTCCGGTTTTTACATAAATAGAAGCGCCAGACAAACCCGCTTGAAAATGGGCATGTGTTTTCGGAGGTAGGCGTATCCATGTTCCAGCGTCATAAACCATTTCTTTATCGGCCATCTGACCTTGGGTAATCAAAATTTCGATTCCACCCTCAGCATCTTCCATAAAAAGTTGCTGCGGCTTGAGTTTTTCTAAATAGGTGTGCTCATAACTTGCATCAACCAATGTGCAAATTAAACGCGAATCTATTTCTTGCCATTGTGTTGGATCGTTGGTATTGATCCGTAAGGTTTGCGTTTCTGACGTAGGAATTTGCATAAGTTTGACAAAAATCAATGCACCTTCTTCGCTCGACGGTTGATGTACCGACTGATGTGGACTCCGTAAATACCATCCAGCGGGGTAGTGCTGATTTTGATTTTCAGTAAATACACCTGAAAGTACGAGGATTTCTTCACCATGATGATGTCGATGTTCAGGAAAGATTGTATGCGGTGTGTATTTCACCAAACTGGTCGCACGAGCTATTTCATCGCCAATACGATCAAGCATGACGCGATCAACTTCCCCACGGGGAGATTTCACCCAGTGATAGTCTTCAGGTTTGACAATCACAGCCTGTGAAAAATCGGCATGGATCAACATGAATACTTTCCTCGTAAACTAAATTCTCTTTATTCAATAACAAAATAAATAGAATGAATTAGCAAGTAAAATTAATGCTCTGCTAAATTTTCTACTGCTTCTAACACACGTGCAGAATATGTGAGTGCTGCACCTGCATTTAAAGAAATAGCGACAGAAAGAGCTTCGGCAATTTGTTCTTTGGTTGCACCTGCTTCAATTGCCTTTTTGCTATGTATAGAGATGCAACCATCACAACGTGTGGTCACTGCAACGGCAAGTGCAATAAGCTCATGGGTTTTTGCATCAAGCTGACCAATTTTACTCGTTCCTGCTTCCATCGCACTTAAACCACGCATGGTGTCTGGTGCTAGTTTTGCAAATTTTGCGACATATTGAAGCAACGAGTCTCGATAACTATTCCAGTTTTGCATATTAAATACTCCAAATAAGTGGGATTGATCACTAACTGCAAATTAGTGACCAGCCATCACACCACCATCTACAGGAAGAATAGTTCCTGTAATCCATGAGGCATTAGATGATGCAAGGAATAAAATCGCTTCGGCAATGTCAGCAGGTTGACCGTTACGGCCTAATGGATGGAATGAGTTAAAAGTCGGTAAAGCTTCTTTAACCTGATCTTCACTCATAAACGTGTTGTAAACAGGTGTTTCCACTACACCCGGTGCAACGGTATTAATGCGGATATTTGATTCGGCCAATTCAATGGCTAAGTTATGAGTGAGTGCATGTACTCCTGCATTTGCTGCTGAGTAAGCAGAAGAAGGGGTTGCTTTTACAGCTTGCAATGCCCAAAGCGAACCTGTTTGTACAATTGCTCCGCCTCCACGTTGTTGCATGGCTTTAGCAGCAGCTTGCGCCATAAAAAACTTGCCTTTCAAAATGGTATCTAAAAACCAGTCGTATTCTATTTCAGTAATATCAAGGAAAGATTTTGGGTTAAATACACCTGCATTATTGATAAGAATATCAACACCGCCAAATGCTTCAGATGCTACTTTTACTAAGTTTTTTGCAGTTTCGGGTTCGGCTATATCACCAGCAAAGTAGCGAACTTTTGCACCTGTTGGATCTATTTCATGGGCAGCTTTTTGCAATTTATTTTCATCGCGACCACCAATCACAACATTGGCACCTTCTTGAACCAAGCGAATTGCGACTTCTTTACCAATACCAGAACCGCCACCCGTAACGATAGCAGCTTTTAAAGAAAATCTACTCATGTGTATATCCTTAAGATTAAATAAAATAAATTGATTGACTCGTGAATCTGAGGTATTTCAATCAATATAGGTTTATTTTAGAAATAGTATTTTTTAATCACAAATGAGATAATCTGCTTCTTCAATAAAGAAAATCTTTAGTGTTATGAATTCACCAGTTTATTTGAATGCACTTCGTGCTTTTGAGGCAAGTGCCCGACATAAAAGTTTTTCTGCTGCGGCAAAAGAGTTGAATGTGACACCTGCTGCGGTGGGGCAATTGGTACGTACACTTGAAGATTGGTTAGGTTTTCCGTTGTTTCATCGGCAAACTAACGGTAAAAATCGACTGGTCGCTACTGAACTGGCTGAATCGGTTTTACCGGATATTCGGGCGGGTTTTGATAAGCTGACTTTGGCTTTGGAAAAATTAAAGCAAGATTCTCTATCAGGTGTGCTTAATATTGCGGTAAGTCCAGCATTTGCTGAAAAATGGCTATTACCAAGAATTGACCATTTTCAAAAACAATATCCAGATATTGATATTCGTTTAGACATTAACTTAAAAACCGTAGATTTTTTAGAACAAAAAGTTGATGTGGGTGTCAGATATGGTCAAGGACAATGGCAAGGGCTAGAAGCTATTAAACTCATGGATGAAGAGGTTTATCCAGTGTGTTCACCAGCATTCTTAAATGAACATTCATCGCTCTTAACGCCGAATGATCTGAAAAATATCACTTTAATTCATGATCTTTCTATGGAAAAACATCAACAATTTCCAGGGTGGCAATCTTGGCTAAAAAGTGTCGGGTTAGAAGATATTAATATTAGCCGTGGTATGCAAATCAACAGTTCATCTGCAGTTTTACAGGCTGCAATGGAAGGACATGGTGTTGCATTAGCGCGTAGTGTTATGGTGCAAAAAGATATACAAACCGGGCGTTTGATACGTTTATTTCCTCAAATTCACTTCTCATCGCCCTTTTCTTATTATTTAGTGTACCGACCACAATACGCAAATTTACCCAAAGTCAAAATCTGTCTAGATTGGTTTTTTGAAGAAATTCATCGAATATAAAATTAATCGTTAACCTGAAGTTAATGACTGTTCATCTAGGTTGATTGATCGAAATCCCATAAAGCGTTTTTATAGATTCAGAACAAAACTGCGATCTATAGGTAAACACATGGAAGGCTCAGTTCAGAATAAAGAACGATTATGGACAAAGCGGCGTCATGCCAAACAACTAAAACTAGAGATGGCAAACCAATATACCGATGGTGTGGTCATTCCAACTCAAGACATTATTAAAGTTTTAGAAACCCTGATTACACCGGGTGACAGAGTTGTACTCGAAGGGAATAACCAAAAGCAGGCAGATTTTTTATCGCGCTCTTTGGCTCAAACCAATCCAGATGTATTGCATGATTTACATATGATCATGCCGAGCGTGGGACGTTCGGAACATCTCGACCTGTTTGAAAAAGGTATTGCACGTAAACTCGATTTTTCTTTTGCTGGCCCACAAAGTTTGCGTATTAGCCAGTTAGTTGAAGATGGGCTGCTAGAGATTGGTGCGATTCATACCTATATTGAGTTGTATTCACGTTTGGTGGTTGACCTTATTCCAAATGTAGTGCTGTCGGCGGGCTTTATGGCAGATCGCCAAGGAAATATCTATACAGGCCCAAGTACCGAAGATTCACCTGCACTCATTGAACCTGCGGCTTTTAGCGATGGGATTGTGATTATGCAGGTTAATGAACTGGTTGATGACGTCTCTGATTTACCACGTGTCGATATCCCAGCATCTTGGGTTGATTATGTGGTTGTGGCAGACCAGCCTTTTTATATTGAACCGTTATTTACCCGTGACCCAAAACACATCAAGCCAGTTCATGTGCTTATGGCGATGATGGCAATTCGCGGAATTTATGAAAAGCATAATGTGCAATCGTTAAATCATGGTATTGGTTTTAACACTGCGGCAATTGAACTGATTTTACCGACCTATGGTGAGTCTTTAGGTTTAAAAGGAAAAATTTGCCGGAACTGGACACTAAATCCGCATCCAACCTTAATTCCAGCGATTGAAACAGGTTGGGTTGAAAGCGTGCATTGTTTTGGTACTGAACTCGGTATGGAAAAATATGTTGCAGCTCGTCCCGACGTGTTCTTTACAGGTCGTGATGGTTCTCTACGTTCTAACCGCATGATGTGTCAGCTTGCAGGTCAGTACGCCGTTGATTTGTTTATTGGCGCAACTTTGCAAGTTGATGGCATGGGCCATTCTTCGACTGTTACCAAAGGCCGTTTAGCTGGTTTCGGTGGTGCACCAAACATGGGGCATGATCCACGTGGCCGTCGTCACGATACACCAGCATGGTTAGATATGCGTTTGGAAGGCGCTAATGAAACTGAAACCTATTTGGCACGTGGTAAAAAACTAGTGGTGCAAATGGTGGAAACCTTTCAAGAGGGTGGCAAGCCGACTTTTGTGGATCGTCTCGATGCAATTGATGTTGCTAAAACAGCAGGCCTACCTTTAGCACCGATCATGATTTATGGTGATGATGTCACCCATTTACTGACCGAAGAAGGCATTGCTTATCTATATAAAGCAAGCAGCCAAGAAGAGCGTCAAGCCATGATTGCTGCGGTAGCGGGTGTGACCAGTATTGGTTTAAGTCAAGACCCTAAAACGACAGCGCGCTTAAGACGCGAGGGTTTGGTGGTTTTCCCTGAGGATTTAGGTATTCGCCGTACCGATGCCACCCGTGAGCTTTTAGCTGCAAAAAATATTGCCGACTTGGTGACATGGTCAGATGGTTTATATCAACCACCTGCAAAATTCAGGAGTTGGTAATGATGGCACAAGTTCAATATCAAACACTTAGCAATAGCCCGATTTTGGCAAGTTTAGCGGTCGAGGCTTTAATTGATGAAGTGAATCTGACTCCTAAACCAGCCTTGGTTGATCGCCGTGGTAGTGGTGCACACAATGACCTGACTTTGGAATTAATGGAGCGCTCTGCGAAAAGTTTAGGGCCCATGTTTGAGGAAATGGCTCAAACAGCCATGCACCATGGTGAAGTTTGTTTAGCCTTGCGCGAAGACATTGGTGAAATTGGTCGCCAAGGTGAAAAAGTCATGATGTTGGTGACAGATGGCGTCAATACACATCGCGGTGCAATTTGGGCCTTGGGTTTAATGGTGACGGCGGCGGCATTGGCACGTACCAATCAACAATATTTATCGGCTGTTGAGCTATGTCAGTTAGCAGGTCAGATTGCTCAGCTTGAAGATCGTTTTATTCCAAAGCAGACGTTGAGCCATGGTCAGCAGGTACAAAAAAAGTTAGGTGTCTTAGGTGCAAAAGAACAAGCTCAGCAGGGTTTTCCAACCGTTGTGAACTTTGGTTTAAAGCAGCTTTATCAAAGCCGTAGTAAACCCATGAAAGAAGAGTTCGCACGTTTAGATGCCTTGCTTGCCATGATGACTGATTTGACCGATACCTGTGTGCTTTATCGCTCTGGCACATCGGGTTTAAAGCGTATGCAACAAGGTGCTCAACAGGTACTGGATTTGGGCGGTAGTTCAAGCTTGGAAGGTCGCCGCGCTTTGCATCTTTTAGAGATTGATCTACTTCGGATGAAAGCCTCTGCTGGTGGTGCCGCAGATTTGTTGGCAGCAACATTGTTTATAGATCGTGCTCAGCAGTCATCTTTAAAAAATAAAGAGGGATTTTAATGATGGAAACACTTCATTTTGAATTTGTGGCGACAGAGCCACCGGTAAAAAAAGCATTGGTAGGATGTGTTGGCTCGGGCGATTTAGAGATTTTGATGGAACCTGGTGAAAAGGGAAAAGCCTCTATTCATGTCGTCACCTCTGTAGATGGCAGTGCAGCACGTTGGCACAATCTTTTTGAACGAATTTTTACTGCGCAAATACCACCTGCCGTCAATATTGATATTCATGACTTTGGTGCAACCCCCGGTGTTGTTCGCTTACGTCTGGAACAAGCATTAGAGGAGATTGCTCATGACTGATATCGAGAGCTTGTTAAATAAACAAGATTTTATTGAGCTGAGTGCAAGAGAACGTGCTAAAGCGCTATTAGATGAAGGGACTTTTCGAGAGTTACTCGACCCATTTGCACGTGTTATGTCGCCTTGGCTCGTTAAACAGAATATTGTGCCGCAAGCCGATGATGGTGTAGTGATCGCAAAAGGATCTATTCAAGAACGCCCAGTGGTTTTAATTTCAATTGAAGGCTTATTTCAAGGTGGAAGTTTAGGCGAGGTAGGCGGTGCCAAAATTGCGGGTGCCTTAGAACTTGCGGTTGAAGACAATCTTAAAGGCATTCCAACAGCGGCAATTTTATTGTTAGAGACGGGCGGCGTTCGCTTACAAGAAGCAAATCTGGGCTTGGCAGCAATTGCTGAAATTCAGGCTGCAATAGTGAACCTACGTCAGTATCAACCCGTGATTGCCGTGGTTGCAGGTAGTGTAGGGTGCTTCGGTGGTATGTCAATTGCAGCTGGACTATGTAGCTATATTGTAATGACACAAGAAGGACGTTTAGGCTTAAATGGGCCACAAGTGATCGAACAAGAAGCAGGTGTACAAGAATATAACGCTAAAGATCGTCCATTTATATGGAGTATTACTGGTGGTAATCAGCGTTTCGCTAGTGGTTTGGCAGATGCTTATGTAGACGATGATCGCCAGAAAATTCGTCAGCAAGTCATCGATTATTTAACTCAAGGCGTGCCTCAGCAGCATCGTAGTTCAAATTACTCATTTTATTTAGAAAAGCTACAACAAGTTGATACTGGTGAGCAGATTACCCCAGCACAAGTTCAAGCTTTGTATCAAGGAGAGCAAGCATGAATATCGCCGTTGATACATTAAAAGCATCTACACGTGGTGCACATTGGTTTAAAGCACTCACGCAGGGATTTAAGACAGTTGAAGGTTTTCCAGCTTCGGTTTGGGTAGCTGATGGTCAGATTGATCAGCAAGCGGTACGTGTGATTGCAGTTGTCCAAGACAGCAATAATCTGTTCCCTCGGGCAAGACAGGGTGAAGTTGGACTGCTGGAAGGCTGGAATTTAGCAAAAGCAGTTGATGACGTGATTCAAGCCGATGCACAGACTGAAAATAAACGTGGCATTTTATGCTTGGTTGATGTGCCAAGTCAGGCCTATGGGCGTCGTGAAGAATTATTAGGCATTCACCAAGCTTTAGCGGGTGCAGTAGATAGCTATGCTAGAGCCAGATTGGCAGGCCATCCTATTGTCAGTTTATTGGTTGGTAAGTCAATGTCGGGGGCTTTCTTGGCGCATGGATACCAAGCCAATCGTATTATTGCCTTAAAAGATTCAGGTGTTATGGTGCATGCAATGGGTAAGGAATCTGCTGCACGGGTTACCTTACGGTCGGTTGATGAGTTAGAGCAATTGGCTTCTAGCATTCCGCCAATGGCTTATGACATTGAAAGTTATGCCACGCTTGGTTTGTTATCTGAACTGTTATCTGTTGAAAACCCTGAACAACCGACAAACGATGATCTTTTGTTAGCGAAGCAGACAATTGCACAAGCGTTTAAAGAGATTAATGCTGATCAATCGAGAGGATTGGAACAAAGACTTCACGGACAAAACCGTCAGATGTCTAAAAAAGTCCGTGAATTATTGCGTGAGCAATGGTCATGAAACTTGAGCTCGAAGCCCATGATTTGCTATGGGGCATGACGGTCGATTTTTTGGCTGAAGATGCTCCGCTTTGGGTGAAAGAGGTATTACAGCGAGGTGATCCTGTTGTGGTTCGACGGGCAATCACTTCTGTAGATCAAGTCGCTGTGGGTGTTAGAGGACAATTTCGTCATCAGCGATATGCAGGGCAAATGCCAAGATCTGCTATTAGTAGACAACTTAAGCCAGAAGCACTGACTCACGTTGATACAAAGCAGTTTGAACACTTGGCAGAACGTTTACAGACCATTTCCAGCATTATGAAAAACTTTTCAGGATGTTGGGGATATACAGGAAGTTTCGGGTTTGAGCTGGCAACTGGCGTTAAAACAGTTACCCAGCAAAGTGACATAGATTTGTTGATTCGAGCTGAACAGCCTTTTGAAAAAAAGCAGGCGATTGAACTACTCGAAACTTTTCAGCAAGCAGGACTCAATGTGGATATACAGCTTCAACTTCCACAAGGTGGTTTGGCGTTAAAAGAATGGGCTGGGAACAGTGGAAAAGTTCTATTAAAACGTGCAGATGGTGCGGTTTTAGTAGAAAACCCATGGAATTAGGGAATAGATATCATGGCTTCAATTTGGGTATATCCGGGACAAGGTGTGCAACGATGCAATATGTTGCACGACCTACCACAAACCGCTCTAGTTAAAGAATATCTTGAGCGTGCTTCGGATGCACTTAAAGAAGATGCCTTAATGCTGGATAGTCCAGCTGCATTGCAATCGACACGTGCAGTACAGCTTTGTTTACTGATTTCAGGTGTGGTGAGTTCAGCTTTATTAACCGCGGAAAACTTAACACCTGATTATGTAGCAGGTTTATCAATTGGCGCATGGTCGGCTGCGGTTGTAGCAGGGGTCTTAGCCTTTGAGGATGCCGTTCGCTTGGTTGCCTATCGAGGTGAACTCATGCAAACGGCATATCCAACTGGTTATGGCATGACAGCTTTAATAGGTGCAGACCGTGCAGCTGTCGAAGCATGGGTGAAACAAGTTTATGAAATAACGCCACAGGTTTTTGTCGCAAATATTAATGCACATAATCAAATTGTTATTTCAGGAAGTTTTGAAGCCATGAACCAAGTTGCTGTTTTGGCAAAGCAGCAGGGAGTGGTGGCAAAAAAATTAGATGTATCGGTGCCATCGCACTGTGAATTATTAAGTCAGCAAGCAAAGCAACTTGCAGCATCTATGGAGGGAGTCACTTTAAAGCAGCCTAAAATACGTTATTTAAGTGGTACAACGGCTCGTACACTTGGCAAGCCAGAACAGATTGGTGAAGACTTGGCCTTCAATATGAGTCGAACTGTAGATTGGGAAAGTACCATCCAAGCTGCATGGGAGCGAGGTGTGAGGTTGCAGATTGAAGCTTTACCGGGAACGGTACTTACTACACTTGCACGTCGAACATTTAAAGATGGAACTGTATTGTCATTTCAAGGAACACGTTTAGACAGCATTCAGTTGGCAATGCAAAACGAAAATAATGCTTCTTTGTAATTGCAATACAAATTAAAAATTGAGTAATAACTCAAGGATATGAGGGATTTACAATGATTATTTATGGAACGGCAATATTAGCGATTTGTCATTTATTAGGCGATTATTTTGGTAATACGCTAGGAATGTTATTGGGCGTAAAAGCAAATGTGGGTGGTGTAGCTATTTCAATGATTCTATTAATTCTGACTAAAGAATTGCTTGCGCGAAAAGGTTACTTACCACAAGTTACCCAATTTGGAGTTTTGTACTGGTCAGGAATGTATATTCCGATTGTTGTAGCGATGTCTGCTGGACAAAACGTAGTAGCGGCTTTATCGGGTGGCATGTTAGGTCTGATCGTTTCTATTGCTTCATTGATTGGCACGGTTTTAGTTATCCGTTATTTAAATAGAATTAGTGGTGACTATGAAACCTATGAATGGACAATAGAGCCCAAGCAAAAAGTAGCTTAAGCACTCATAAACTATAAAAAAGTCAATCAAAAAGGATTTAAATGATGGACGCTATAATTGCTGTTTTATCTAAAAATGCATTCGTCACTGCACTCGCAGTAACTGGTTTAATGATGTTCGTTTCCCATTTACTTTCAAAATATTTGACGAAAGGAAAACTGCAAAGCTCTGCAATTGCGATCACCCTAGGTTTGGTCGTTGCATATTTTGCAGGAGTTTATACGCAAGGAACTAAAGGCATTTCTGATATCGCTATTTTCTCTGGTTTTGCGATGTTGGGTGGCGCAATGATTCGAGATTTAGCTATTGCTTCAACTGCGTTTGAAGTTGATGTGAAAGAGGTGAAGAAAGCAGGTAAAATTGGTCTAATTGCCTTAATTCTTGGTTGCGTTGTGCCTTTTGCAATTGGGGTTATGGTCGCATGGGTCATGGGTTATCGAGATCCAATCTCGATGACAACGATCGGTGCCGGTGCCATGACTTATATTGTTGGTCCGATTACAGGAACTGCAATTGGCGCGAGCTCTGATGTGATCGCACTTTCTATTGCAATTGGATTAATCAAGTCAGTCTTTTTTATGGTCGGTACGCCATTACTTGCGAAATTCATGTACCTAAAAAGTCCACGTTCAGCCATGGTATTTGGCGGCTTGGCAGGAACAACGAGCGGTACGGCTGCTGGGCTGGCAGGTACAGATGTACGACTGGTACCTTATGGCGCTTTAGTTGCAACCTTTTATACAGGTCTCGGCTGCTTACTTGGACCATCTGTCTTTTTCTTAACGGTTAATGCGATTTTTGGATAAGTCTTTGTAAAGTGTCTAACGGCAACTTATTAATTTGTAATAGGTTGCCGATATTTATCTTTTAAAATTGGATGCAAACATACGACATTCAGCAATCAGAGCAAGTAAATTAGGATCTCGTTCCTTACTTTTTAAAAAGACCAAACCAATTTCTTGTTGCATATGATATTGCTGTTTCAGTGGAATGAGTTTTACCGAACTTTCATAAACCGCAGAAATACGACCGGGCAATAGTGCAAAGCCTACGCCTGAGCTGACCATACTAATGAGAGTAAAAATATCATTTACTTGCAAAGCAACTTTAGGTGAAAAACCCGCCTTTTTAAAAATGATGTCGCTATCGTGATGGGTCGCAAATCCTTTGGTTAAAGTTAAAAAAGTTTCTTCTTTTAAAAGGCTTAAATCAATATCTTTAAACTCGGCATATTTTGAATCTTTATTGA
This sequence comes from Acinetobacter sp. Li1LvA2, assembly GCF_056156705.1. Classification (NCBI taxonomy): domain Bacteria; kingdom Pseudomonadati; phylum Pseudomonadota; class Gammaproteobacteria; order Moraxellales; family Moraxellaceae; genus Acinetobacter; species Acinetobacter sp. Li1LvA2. The sequence continues at coordinate 707,805 of NZ_JBSICF010000001.1, read as the reverse complement.
CGGCCAAAAAAATGTCGTCTGAAAACATTGGTAAAATTTCAAAGTCATCGTCTTGAGTGGTTTCATTTAAAGCCACGATAATGGCATCAAGCTCTGTCGCTTTCAGCTTTTTCACCAAATCCTGATTTGAACTGAGTAATAGTTGAATATCGAGCTCACTACGTCTGAGCTTAAGACCGCTAATCACATTTGGAATTGTGTTTACAGTCAAAGAATAAAGAGAACCTAAATGTAAAACCTTAGCTGCAAAGCCAGCAGCTTCTCTGGTTTTATTTACAGTGATAAAAATGTCTTGGACGATTTTTTGTGCGCGTTCTTCAAATACATAAGCACTTTTTAAAGGAATCAGGTTACGGCCTTCATTTTTAAAAAGAGGGCAACGTAAAGCGCTTTCTAAAGAGTGCAGTGCTTTATGAACACTGACATTACTCAGCTGCATTTCTGTGGCTGTTTTAGACAAATTTCCACAGCGCATAAAAGCTAAAAAAATCTGTATTTTTTTCAGGGTGAGTTCTTCATCAATTTCCATATTAAGCCTTTGAACCTGTTTCCCTAAAAACTATAGATTTGAGTTATAAAGTTACCACAAAATAAAGACTATCAAATTGTGCTTAGGTCGAAGCATCTCTTTTAAGAATTTGCTTTGACCCTTTGTTGAATGGTTTTGATAACCTGATCTAATGCATTTTGAATTTTAGTGTTCCATTCAAAAGAGCAATTGATTCTCAAATAATGCTGTTGTGCAGGTAAAACACTAAACAGAGGGCTTGGTGCAACGCCAATATCTTGCTGAATCAACGCTTCATAAACTTGCATACTGTCTAGCGTGCTAGGAAGTTTGACCCATAGAAAATAGCCACTTGGGTAGTAATACACTTCGCAAGAGCTAGGTAAATGCTGCTTTAAATAGTGATAAAACTGCTTTTTATAACGCTCAAGTGAAAGCCTAAGCGTGCGTAAGTGTTTTTCATAATGATGATGAGACAAAAACTCGACTAATGCATTTTGTATAAGTGCATTGACTGAAATGGTACTCATGAGCTGTAAGTGTTGAATATGGTCTGAAAATTTACCCGCATAGACCCAACCGACCCGAAAACCAGCACCTAATGTTTTAGAAAAAGAAGAGCAGTGAAGCACCAGATTTTGTTGGTCAAAATACTTCATTGAAAGTGGTTTTTGGCCGCCATAAAAAAGCTCTTCATAGACATCATCTTCAATCAAATAAATTTGGTGTTCATGAAGCAACTTGGCAATTTTATATTTAATGTCATCACTAACTGTAAAACCAATCGGGTTATGGGCGTTCAGCATGAGCCAACACACTTTGATTGGATATGTTTGAATGACCTGTTCAAAAGCTTCTAAGTCAAAACCATGCTGAGGATGTTCAGGAATGGTAATCACTTTAAGCCCTAAACGCTCGGCAGCTTGCCAAGCGCCGTAAAACACAGTTTGCTGTAATAAAATATAATCGCCGGGTTGAGCTACGGCTTGTAGAGAAAGATTAAGCGCGTCTAAGCCTCCAGATGTAATGACAATGTCATCTGGGTCGGTCTGTATGCCTTGCATACAATAGCGCTGGGCAATCAACTTTCTTAAAGCTAAATTACCGGGAGGCAAACTGGTGGTCTGGTCATAACTTTGTCTTTGGCGCGCAAGCTGTCCCATAATTTGAATAAGTTTGGGGGCTGTTAGAAGTTGGTTATCAGGAAAAGCTGAGCCAAAAGGCACGACAGACTCATGTTGAATCGATTTAAGATATTTAAAAACTAATGAGTTAATTTCAATTTTAGAATTCAGTGAAACTACTGAATATTGCTCGAGTGGTTTAAGTGCAATTTGCTCGGCAACAAAGTATCCAGATTTTTCTTTTGAATAGATCAGACCTTGTGATTCAAGCTCCTGATAAGCATTCATTACGGTCATTAAACTAAAGCCAGAGCGTTGTACCTGATCTCTTAATGAAGGTAATTTTTCATGTGCATTTAAAGTGCCGCTCTCAATGAGTTGGCGAATGCTATGAGCGAGTTGTTCTGATTTATACATGTATGAGCTGCACGAAATAACAAAATGAAAGATGCACTTAATCAATAATAAATGCCGTTTGCAGAATCTACAAACGGCATTTGTTTAGAACGATAGATTTACTTTAAGTAAGGGGCAGCATAAATCAATATAACTTTAAACAAACCAGCAATCACTGCTAAGGCTAAAAAACCGCCCAACCATAACAGAATAAACCATTGAGTTTGATTGAGTTTAACGGATGACTTTTTCATAAAACCCTCCATACTTAATGATAACCTTCGTCACCTACACGCACTTTGTCTCTAAATACCCAATAAGAGACAATGGTGTAAGCAATAATAATTGGAATCAGAATTAACGCACCGATCAAAGCAAACATCTGGCTTGAATGAGGCGCTGCAGCCTGCCAAATGGTGACTGATGGCGGAATAATATATGGCCATAAACTAATCACGAATCCAGTAAATGCAAGGAAAACGAGCGCCAATGTATATGCAAATGGTTTTAGGTCGTGATCCTGCTTTTTACATGCCGATAAAATCAGGCCAACAAACAATAAGACCAAAATTGGTACTGGGCTAAAATAGAACAGGTTTGGTAAAGAGAACCAGCGATCTGCAATTTCAGGATGAGTCAACGGCGTATATAAACTCACGCCACCAAAAATGATCAGCAGTGCAATAATCAGCTTTGGCATAAGCTCATACATACGTTGCTGTAAGCCTTTTTCAGTTTTTAAGATAAGCCAGCCACAACCTAAAGTTGCATACATCGCAACTACGCCAATACCTGTGAAGACCGTAAACGGAGATAACCAGTCAAATGGACCACCAGCATAAATACCATTTTCGGTTTTAATTCCTTGGATATAGGCACCCAGAATAATCCCTTGGAGGAAGCTGGTTAAAACTGAACCCCAGATAAATGCCAAGTCCCAAAGGTGTTTGGTGCGATGAGCTTTAAAGCGGAATTCAAACGCCACGCCACGGAAAATCAGGGCAATCACCATGAAAATGATCGGTAAATATAGTGCTGATAAAACTGTTGAATAGACCAGTGGAAATGCTGCATATAGACCAGCACCACCGAGAACCATCCAAGTTTCGTTACCATCCCAGACAGGGGCCACGGTATTCATCATCACGTCACGTTCTTGGCTGTCCTTAATGAATGGGAACATAATCCCGATTCCTAAGTCGAAGCCGTCCATGACCACATAAATCATGACACCTAAACCGATAATACCGACCCATATTAAAGAAAGATCAATCATGACGGTTCTCCCCAGAGTTTTGTTTGCTGTCAATATTTTCATCGACTGCACTAAGTGGACGCATTGGTGTTTTAAAGTGTCCTACGCCACCAGTTTCAACATTTGGTGAATCAATGAATGATGGGCCTTTGTTTATTAGTTTTAAGGTGTAGTAGATGCCGCTACCAAAAACGATGGTATAGACCACCACAAAAATAAACAGGCTCAGTCCGACCTGATCTGCGGAAACCGTATGTGAAAGTCCATCTTTAGTTCTCATAATGCCGTATACAACCCACGGCTGACGGCCAACCTCAGTAGTTACCCAACCTGCAAGCATAGCGACATAACCAGATGGTCCCATCACCAATGCAAATTTATGGAACCACGAAGTTTCATAGAGTTTTCCACGCTTACGTAACCAAAGTGCTATTAAAGAAAGAGTGACCATGAGTACACCAAGACCCACCATCACACGGAAGCTCCAGAAAACAATCGTTGAATTTGGACGATCTACAGGTGCGAAATCTTTTAAGCCTGTCACTTGGCCATCTAAGCTATGCGTTAAAATTAAGCTACCCAAATAAGGAACACCCACTTCGAAGTGGTTACGTTCTTCTTTCATATCTGGAATTGCAAATAGCAATAATGGCATCGGCTCATTGTGATTGGTTTCCCAGTGGCCTTCCATTGCCGCAAGTTTGGCAGGCTGATGTTCACGTGTGTTTAAACCGTGGTTATCACCAATCACTACTTGCAAACATGAAGTCACAAGCACCATCCAGAGACCCATCGAAAACGATTTTTTCACCAATTCATCACGACGGCCTTTGACTAAATGCCATGCAGATGTTCCAACGACCAATAATGATGAAACCAAGAAGGCGGCTGCACCCATGTGGGCAAAGCGGTAAGGGAAGGATGGGTTAAAGACAATTGCAAACCAGTCTTTTGGCACAATAATGCCATTTTCGATCGCAAAGCCTTGAGGTGTCTGCATCCAGCTATTCGAAGATAAAATCCAGAACATGGAAATACATGTTCCGATGGCAACCATAAGTGTTGCGAAGAAATGGGCCCGAGGACCAACACGTCCCCAACCAAATAACATAATGCCTAAGAAACCTGCTTCTAAGAAGAAGGCACTCAAGACTTCATAGGTAAGTAAAGGACCAGTAATACTTCCGGCAACACGTGAAAATTCACTCCAGTTAGTACCAAACTGGTAACTCATGACCACGCCCGAGACCACACCCATACCAAAGGCAACTGCAAAGATCTTAATCCAGTACTTAAATAGATCTTTATAAATCGGGTTTTGGGTTCTTAACCATTTCCATTCTAATACTGCTAAAAAGCAGGCAAGACCAATGGAAGTGGCCGGAAAAATAATATGGAAGGATACTGTAAAAGCAAATTGTATTCGCGCTAATTCTAGAGCGGTTAGACCGAGGCTCATAAACTTTCCCCCTGTGAACTAGCTGATGATGGTTAAATGAGTTAAATACTTATTTTCAGGCAACAAAGTATTTTGGCGATTAAACTTACTTCTGTGATAAATGTTCTTAGCAAGTAAAATGCCAACAGGGTTAAGCAATATAATTGCTTGATATTTCAATAGAATAGACTGATTGATTGTTCTCAATCTGTTAACAAAGTTTATGCTTGATGTTGCATTTGTAAAAATGCATGTTGCATTGAAACATTGATGAAATATCTGGCGATATGCAATAGATCGTCTCATGAAAACTACCTACCTTAAGAAGTTTCCTTAATCATGCACTTACTATTTTTGTATATATAGATACAGAAATTTTTTATAAAACTATAACAGTCTGAAGCATTCGTGAGGTGTGCTATAGTTTTTTTTCAAATATCTGTAGCTATGTATCCATTCTTCAAAAGTTCAAAATAAATGAACAAGATTTACGAATGGCCAAAATCACTTTCCAAAACAAAGTGAATGCGACTTTGGATAATAGGCGCAGAATAGTTTCTTCTCTTTTATTCCTTTGTTGTTTTGCGTGAGGTCTGGTTGTTACGTAGGTTATTAAAGACCTGATTTAAGTGTAGCTCTTCTAAAATAGCTTGGATGTTAAAAAATGTTTATTACCTCTCAACTCAATGTCCTGCATAAAATTATTAAAAATCAGCCTATTCCTATTTCTATATTGGCTCAGTTAGAGCAGACTTACGTTAATTTTGAAGCTACTTTATTAAGAGCGAAAGTACTCAGAGACTTTTCCAAAGCTGAAACTGTTTATTTAATTCAATCTCATATTGAGCCACAGCAAAGTAGCGTGGCCTACCTATTTTCACCTTTTATTTTTGCAAACCTAAACAAGCCTGCCATTTATACGACACCTGCGACTGCACCTGTACTTTCTATTCTTAATAAATATTACCAAGCTGAGAAGAAAGTGTTCTTTAAAGTAGATGAAGTTTTAGAAAGTCTAAAAATTTATATTGATTTGGAACTTGCAGAGCTTAATGAAGTTGAGTTTATTTATTTAAGCTTAATCAAAGCACTGTGTCGAAGTGACCTTTCTACAGTTTTTTTAATTACGAGTTTAGATGTAGATGTCGAGTATTTAGAAGCTCTTGAGCAATTTTTAAAGGTCAAAATTTATTGGATTAAAACCACAAAAGATAAGGACTTAAAAAACTTTAATAGCTTAGAAATGCGGAAATTATTATTCAAAAATAAAGATGAAACCTATGTACAGCTATGTGCACAATTTGCTCAGATGAATGCAGAGCTGGTGGGACTGTGTGACACCTTCACGACGCATCAAATGACTCATTTAATTGATGATATGTTTTATTCAGAGCATATTTTCGAAAAACTATCTGTCTATTCAGAATATATGCAAACCTTATTGCAAAGTCAGCATAGTCTAAACAAGAAAGAGATCGCTTAGCGTTGGCAGGCTTTTGTTGTGCGTTATATAAAGTTTGAATACTGTTATAAAAAAATAATCGTTTTCATGTGAAATAAATATTTTATGGTAAAAGCAAAGCAATATTGGTTTTACTTACATGACAAATTTAAATTTTGAGCATCATCTCGGTTCCTTAACTCACGCTGCACTGAGTCAGGCCTCAATTATTTCTCGGGTATGGGGTGAAGGACCTTCGGAACGTTATGATGAATTGGCAAAAAATTTCAGACCAACTTTTGCCCGTATTAAAGAAGGGGCTTTAATTCGTGAGCAACAACATATTTTGCCCTATGAACAACTTCAGTGGCTCAAAGATGTTGGCTTTACACGTTTACGACTTCCTAAAACCCATGGTGGCTTTGATGCAACCATTCCTGAATTATTTGCATTGCTCATTGAACTTGCAGAGGTCGATTCAAACTTACCACAAGCTTTGCGTGTGCATTTTGGTTTCACTGAAGATGTGTTGGTAAGTAAAGATAAAGTGTTTCAACAGCGTTGGTTCAATCGAATTGCCAATGGGGAAACGGTGGGCAGTGCATGGTCTGAAGGTGGAAAAGAGTCAATTGATCAGTTTGAAACTCATCTATATCGGGATAGTGATGGAAAAATTCGTGTTAAAGGTCAAAAGTACTACACCACAGGCAGTCTATATGCAGACTGGGTTGAAATTGGTGTAACAGATTTAAAGGGTGAGTCTGGTTCGGTGGTTGTTCGCCGCGAAGATGAGGGTGTTGAAATTGTTGATGACTGGAATGGCTTTGGTCAGCAACTCACCGCAAGTGGCACGGCATATTTCCATGACGTATTGGTCGATGAAACTGAAATCTTACCTGACGATGACCGTTTTAAATATTCAGCGGCTTACTATCAACTGGTACAACTCGCAATCATTACAGGCCTAGGCCGTGCTGCAACCTATGATGTTTCTCAAGCTGTTGCTAAACGTACTCGAAACTATACGCATGCGAATGCCCAATTTGTAAAACAGGATCCGCAAATTTTACAAGTCGTAGGCCAAATCCGTGGCGCGGCTTACAGTGCAGGGGCAATTGTTGAAAAAGTTGCACAAAGCTTACAGCGTGCTTACTTGGCTGCATTTCAAAATAATGAGCAGCTTGAAGAAGAGCAAAATGCGCTTGCCGAACTTGAAAGTGCGCAGTCTCAAACGGTCATTACCGATCTAATTTTAAATGCTTCTACAATTTTATTTGATGCTTTAGGTGCTTCTGCAACAGACAAAGATTTAGGCCTAGATCGATACTGGCGTAATGTACGAACTTTATCTTCACATAATCCGAGAGTATTTAAAAATCGAATTATCGGTGATTTTAGTGTAAACGGCACATTACCACCGTATCAATGGCGAATAGGGAATGTTGCTAAGCAATAAATTATAGTTTTAGATATTAAGCTGCTATTTTTAGCGGCTTAATATTATTTTTGTTGTTTAAATTAAATTATAAAAATCTATTAGAATAAAATCATATTTTGTTTGGGGTTTATATTATAAAGAAAACATAAAAATTGCTTTAGTATGAAAATTAAATAAAATGCTGGTTGATATTTTATGACTAAGAAAATTAGTTTTAATGCTTTTGAAATGAATTGTATTGCCCATCAATCTCCTGGATTATGGCGACATCCTCAAGATCGATCTGTTGAATATAAAGATTTAGAATATTGGACAGATTTAGCACAAATTCTTGAGCGTGGTTTTTTTGACGGTATTTTTATTGCAGATGTGCTTGGTATTTATGACGTTTATCATCAAAGTGCTGAACATGCCTTAACAGGTGCAGTACAAGTTCCAGTCAATGATCCGCTACAGATTGTGCCTGCGATGGCAGCAGTCACAAAGCACTTGGGTTTTGGTGTCACGACCTCTATTTCTTTTGAACATCCTTATCCTTTTGCTAGACGTATTAGCACGCTAGACCATTTAACCAAAGGGCGAGTTGGATGGAATATCGTGACGTCTTATTTAGAAAGTGGTTCGAAAAATTTGGGCCTAAAAACCCAGGTTAATCATGACAATCGTTATGATATTGCTGATGAATACTTAGAAGTCCTTTACAAACTTTGGGAAGGTTCTTGGGAAGAAGGTTCGGTACTCCGTGACCGTGAAAGCGGTATCTTTGCTGACCATAAAAAAGTGCATCCAATTCAGCACGAGGGTAAATACTTTACTGTACCGGGCATCCATATTTGTGAACCTTCACCACAGCGAACGCCAGTACTTTACCAAGCAGGCGCATCTTCACGCGGGCAGAAGTTTGCTAGTCAAAATGCCGAGTGCGTATTCATAGCAGCGCCGTCTAAAATTGCCACTAAAAAAGTGGTACAGGGTATTCGCCAAAAATTGGCTCAAGAGGGCCGTGACCCGTACTCAGTTAAAATTTATGCACTTTTATCGATTGTCACTGATGAAACCGATGCAAAAGCTCAGGCTAAGTTTAGAGAATATCAAAGCTATGGAAGCTACGATGGCGCTTTAACATTGCTATCTGGCTGGTCAGGTGTGGACTTCTCACAATACCAGCCAACAGACAAAGTTGAATATATTCAAACCAATGCGATTCAATCTTTATTGGACTCTTATGTAAATGCAGACCCTGAACGTGTTTGGACCATTGAAGAAATTGCAAACTGGAACAGCTTAGGCGGTAATGGGCCAGTATTGGTGGGTTCGGCAGAAACCGTTTCGGATGCTCTACAACAATGGGTTGAAGATACCGATGTCGATGGCTTTAACCTTGCCTACATTTTGGCTCATCAAACCTTTGCCGATGTAGTTGAGTTTATTGTGCCAGAGTTGCAAAAACGAGGGGTATATCAAACGTCGTATGCACAAGGAACATTAAGAGAAAAACTATTTGGTGCTGGGCCATATTTACCTGAAAATCACCGCGGTGCAAAATATCGTAATCTAAAGGAATTAAAACTTGCTGAGGCGAGTTAATATTTTGCAAAACCTTTAAATAAATAGCTGGTTAAATACCAGCTTTTATTTTGTATTTTTATATCGGTTTTACTGCTGAGTTAATAAAGAAAAGATAATTCTATAATTTAGATTAAAAAATCAGATTAATTTGTTTTTGTATTATGTGAATAATCATTATTTTGTTCCTGTTATTAAAATTCAGGAATTATTAAGTGAGCACACAAGAACTCGATCATAACCATCGTTATGAAATTAAATCTCCCGATGATGTTTCACAATTAATTTCCAAATTTGCAGGGAAGGGTAAATCGAATAAAGTTATTTGGTTGGCATTGATTGGGGTGTTTATTGATGCCTATGATTTAACAACGCTATCCTTTGGTATTGAGCAAGTTATCTCAGAGTTTTCTTTAAGCCCTGTGATGACTGGGGTGGTGGCTTCAGCAATTGTCTGCGGAACCATTGTTGGTAACCTGATTGGTGGTTGGCTGACAGATAAAATTGGCCGTTATCGGGTCTTTATGGCGGACATGGTGCTCTTTGTCATTGCGGCAATTGTCGCAGGCTTTGCACCAAATGTTTGGGTTTTGATTTTAGCCAGATTTATTATGGGAATTAGTGTCGGTATTGATTTGCCTGTGGCAATGTCATACTTATCCGAGTTTTCCAAATTTAACGGTAGTAGCAACAAAGCAGCACGTTTAGCCGCATGGTGCCCAATGTGGTATGCCGCTTCTTCGGTATGTTTTGGTCTAGTTCTGGCGCTTTATTTTCTTTTACCCCCTGAGCATAGCAACTGGTTATGGCGAGCATCTTTAATTTTTGGAGCAGTGCCTGCGTTACTCATTATTTTTATTCGCGGTAAATATTTAACTGAATCACCCATTTGGCTTGCAAACCAAGGCGATTTAAAAGGTGCGGCTAAAGTTCTACAAGAGTCCTATGCGATTCATGCAGTCGCTACAGTTGAAAAAGTAGAAAGAACTAGCGATAAGAAAAAGCGCGAGGGTTTTGCAGTTTTATTTAATAAAACCTATTTGCCAAGAACGATTGTGGCAATTGTGATTCACATTTCGGTGGCATTTCAGTACACCACCATTGCTTTCTTTCTACCTTCTATTTTAACGCGTTTCTTTCATACTGATGTCTTGACGACGATTACTACAACGCTCGGACTCAATCTACTATTTGCATTTACGGGTGGGTTGTTAGGCGTATTTGTTGCTAGCAGATTTAAATCTCGTCATGTGTTGCTCACAGGCTTTTTACTCCAGTTTATAGCCCTCATTGCTTTGGCATTCATTGGTGAACCCGGTAATAGCTTTTTACTCTATACCGCAATTGGCATGCTAGGTTTTTGGCTTTTTGCCGAAGGCTTTGGGCCTGGGGCACAAATGATGGTTTATCCAACCATGGCTTATCCAGCTTCGATTCGTGGCGTTGGAGTTGGCTTTAACCGTGCGGTAACTGGTGTTGCTCAAGCAATTGCTTTGTTTGTTTTACCGATCTGGATGGCGGGATATAAAACTGATGTTTACCTGATTATTTCTATCTTTGCCTTTATTCCTTTAATTGTGATTGGGCTGCTGATTAAGTTTGAGCCTACCGCCCAAGATGTCGATGTGATTGATGAAGATAAAACAGAACTTCCTCTCAATAATTCACCAGTAATCGACTAGAGTAAAAATAGATATCTAGATAAAAACAAAGGCCAACATCTGTTGGCCTTTGTTTTTCGAGTTAGAAGTAATAAGCAAAAATTACAAACGCTTTTTTATTCCATTTATCATTGCTTCCACCAGCCGCAAGGCCTTCACTGTCTCCTAGATATGGATCGTGTTTACCCACCAGCAACTCGGCTTGTACTGTCAATTTTTGATAGTTAAACGCAATGCCGGGAATAAAACGGGTTGAATCTTTAAAGCCATCTTGCTCTTTTCGATAAGAACTATAGTTTAGGTATGGGCGAACAGAGGTAATGGGGCCAAACTGCTGAGGAAATAAATAGCTGAGCTCGGCTGAATAAATCTGGCCTTTGGTTGCCGAGTTAAATGAATAATCGAAACCGCCCAAAGTCAGATGATCTTTAAATTCAGTGTCGGCATTATCAATGTCTTGATAACCAGCCAAAAGCTGTAAATTCCATTGGTTATAATTGGTATTGCTAAAAACTGAATAGACTTGGCGATCTCCATCTTGTCCTGAACGTTTATTTTCAATGGTGGAATACCATGCAGAGGCGCCCAGTTGGGTAGAGAAATTTTCTTGGCCTAATACATTTTTAAAGGTATGAGCGCCGCGAACAACAATGGAGTTCTTTTCTTTGGTATTGGTGCCTTGTGGTACTGAGTCATCCGCATTGACAGGATTGATACTAAATCGACTCGAGTCTTTGCTTTTACCTCTATAGGTGCCACCATCGGTAGGATAAAAGGCGAGTTGTGCTTCATTAATTCCATCATTGAAATCATATTTCACCCCAAGGTTATGTACATCTTCCCAACCTGCACTATTGGCAATGCCTAAATAATAAGTATTTCCCCAAAAGCGGCCCAAGCCAAAAGGAACTGGGTTTAAGCCAGCAATAATTTTACTGTTGTCATTAATTTTATAACCCAACCACGCATCGGTAAGCCAATTGGCATCGCCTAAACGCCCGTAATATTCATAAACCCGATAATCTAGGCGGCCAATCCATTTCGGGGAGTTGTAATCTAGCCATAATACCGCGTCATTAAACGAAAATTTACTGGTCGTGGGATCAGAGTCAAAATCATAAACATATTTAGCTCGAACAGTACCACTTACTTTAAGTTGACCTTCTTCAGCATTACCAAAGGTGAGAGCCGCATGACTTGAGAGGCTAAATGTAATTAAAGACGCTGTAATTAATGTTTTTTTCAAAAATTGAGAATGTTTAAACAAAAGAATTTTTCTCCTCTTAAAAATAAAAATTAAATTTGCGTCATGTATAAACCAGAAAAAGATTTGTCCAAATCTTAATATTTGCAGAAGTTTTAAGATAAAAAGATAATAAAATCTTAACTTTATATAAAAGAATGAAAATTAATTAGATGCAAAACTCTGGATGCGATAAGCAAAAAATAAAAATGACGAAATGAGTAGGATAAAATAATTAGAGTAGGTATGTCAGCCTTTTCTCATCTTATCTTTTGTGAATATCGTTTTTAATTATTGATATATAAGTATTTTAATTTTACCGCTAATCTATATGATTGCTTAAAATTTGCTTTTTACCAAAAGATAAAAACTTATAAGTAAAAGTTATTTATAAAAATTAGATAAGCAACTCATATTTTTTTATTTTTCATTATAAAGCCGGCTGAATACCATGAGCTTATATTATTGAAAGATCATGAAATTATGAGCACGAAGACCAAACCGTTGATTATCACAGCAATTGTAGTAGTCGCAATTGTTGCATTTATCGTATGGCAAAATAAAAAAGACAATAATACAAGTGCTTCAGTTCGTGACAACAAACCCGTTGTGATTGCTTATCAAACTGGGGTTGACCCAAGCAAAGTGGCGCAGGCGAATGGGGATTATGAAAAACATAGCCAGCGGACTATCCAGTGGAAAAAATTTGATGCGGGTTCAGACGTAGTTAATGCACTTGCCTCGGGCGATGTCGTACTTGGCAATATTGGCTCAAGCCCACTTGCTGCTGCGGCCAGCCGTGATTTACCGATTGAAGTATTCTTAATTACTTCAAAACTTGGTGCATCTGAAGCACTCGTGGTGAGTAATAAATCAGGGATTAAAAGCCCTCAAGATTTAATTGGCAAAACCATTGCTGTACCGTTTGTTTCAACCACACATTACAGCCTTTTGTCTGCACTGAAACATTGGAATATTCCAGAAGATAAAGTAAAAATTATTAACTTGCGTCCACCTGAAATTTCAGCTGCTTGGGAACGTGGTGACATTGATGCTGCCTATGTGTGGGAACCTGCTTTAAGCAAAGCTAAAGCATCTGGCACAGTCTTAACTGACTCAAAACAAGTCGGTGAATGGGGCGCTCCAACTTATGATTTATGGGTAGTACGTAAAGACTTTGCAGAGAAAAATCCTGACTTCTTAAAAGCTTTTGTCCGAACTACGCTTGAGCAGCTTGAAAAATATAATCAAGACCCAGCCGCTTACGTTAAAGATGCCGATAACGTACAAAAAATTGCGCAGCTCACAGGCTCTGATCCAAAAGATATTCCGCTTTTATTAAGTGGAAATATTTACCTTGACCACGCTCAGCAAAAACAAACGTTAGATGGTGAATTTGCACAAAATATTTTTGATACAGCGAAATTCTTAAAAGGTCAGGGTAAGGTCGATCAACTGAAAGCCGATTATAAAGGCAATGTGAACTCTTCATTTTTGCAGCCTTAAGGAGTTGTCATGAGTGTATTAGAAGCCAAACATATTCATCTGACTTTTCCTAAACAGCAAAAGCCAGTTTTACACGACATTAACCTAACCATTAAAGAAGGTTCTTTAACTGTCATTTTAGGTGAGTCAGGTTGTGGCAAAACAACTTTGCTTAATATCTTGGCAGGGTTTCAAAAGCCAAGTTCTGGTGATGTACTTGTAAATCATGAAGTCGTAATTGGACCAGATGTAACCCGTGCTGTCGTGTTTCAGGATCACGCCTTACTGCCTTGGTTGAATGTTGCAGATAATGTTGGCTTCGCTTTACAGTTAAAAGGTTTAAAGCGTGCAGAGATTGAGGCACAAGTAAACGCAATTTTAAAAATTGTAGGTTTAAGTCACGTTGAAAAAGCCAATATCTGGGAACTTTCCGGTGGTATGAAACAACGTGTTGGTATTGCCCGAGCTTTGATCAGTCACGCGCCGTTTATTTTATTAGATGAACCTTTTGCCGCCTTAGATGCTTTTACGCGTGAAAACATGCAGCAGCTAGTGCTCGATTTATGGATTCAACAAAATAAAAGCTTCTTTTTAATTACACATGACATTGAAGAAGCATTATTGCTCAGCAATCAGTTAGTTCTGATGACCGCCCATCCGGGCAAAATTGTAGAAATTCTACACCTCGATTTTGCTCAACGATATCGTCAGGGCGAATCTATTCGCTCAATTAAATCAGACCCTCAATTTATTCAGCTCAGAGAACAGTTATTTGAAAGTTTAAGGGCACAAAAACAAAGCGGTAAGGAGGCGTTACCTACATGAACACTAAAGATAACGTCTATGAATATGACAAAGCAGACCTAAAACTTAAGCCAGATGTGCAAACAGAAAATGCTTCATTTCTATCGTCATTTTTTGAAAAGCACCACACTTTGGCAGTTAGCATAATTAGTGTGGGGAGTGTAGTTGCACTCTGGTTTCTCATTACTGCTTTGCATGTCGTACCTGAACTATTTTTACCGAGTCCACAGGCAGTATGGCAAAAATTTATATCGGTTAGCCAAGAAGGCTTTATGAAGGCAACTTTGTGGCAACACTTAGCAGCCAGTATCTCTCGTGTATTTTTAGCATTGATCGCTGCCGTGGTGATTGGTGTACCACTGGGTTTATGGATGGGCCTGAACAAATGGGTTCGCGCTGTTTTAGACCCTTTGGTTGAATTATTACGTCCAATTCCACCGTTAGCTTATTTGCCATTACTCGTAATTTGGTTCGGTATTGGCGAAACCACAAAAGTACTTTTGATTTTCTTCTCGATTTTGGCGCCTGTCATTATTAGTAGTGCACATGGTGTGTTAAGCCATCAGCTTAATCGTGAGCGTGCGGCATTGTCGCTAGGGGCAAGTCAGTCACAAGTCTTTTGGCATGTGATTTTACCAACCGCTTTACCTCATATTATTACAGGTATTCGTATTGGTCTCGGGGTGGGCTGGTCAACATTAGTTGCAGCAGAATTGGTTGCAGCGGATCGCGGTATTGGTTTTATGGTGCAATCAGCAGCGCAGTTCTTAATTACCGATACGGTGATTCTGGGCATTATTGTGATTGCGATTGTCGCAGTTAGTTTTGAGCTGTTTTTACGTTGGTTACAAAAACAGTTTTCTCCTTGGTATGGTCAGCAGTTGTAGTAAAGAAGATGAATACAGTCGTAGCAAATTTAAATATTGAAGTGATCAAGCCTACCATTGGCGCAATTATTCATGATGTCGATTTGAATGCGTTAAATGAACACACGACGCAACAAATCCAGCAGGCTTTACTTGATCATCAGGTCATTTTTTTTCGAAAGCAAAAATTGGCACCACAAGCACAAGCTGACTTGGCACGTAGTTTCGGCACTTTACATGTGCACCCGATTTATCCTTCTATTGAAGAGGTGCCTGAAGTGATGGTACTCGACAGTTGGAAACAGGATTTACGTGACAATGAGCTTTGGCACACAGATGTGACTTTTAGTAAGACCCCACCTTTGGGCTGTGTTTTACAAGCCATTAAAATTCCACCTGTAGGCGGTGACACCTTGTGGTCGAGTAATACCGCAGCTTTTAAAGGGCTTCCGCTTGAGTTACAGCAAAAATTACGTGGCTTAACTGCAACACACGATATTCGTAAGTCTTTTCCACTTGAACGTTTTGCTCATAACGAAGAAGAGCGAGAAAAGCTTTTGCAAACATTTAAGCGTAATCCGCCAGTGGTTCACCCCGTGGTGCGTACCCATCCGGTTACAGGTGAGCCTTTGTTGTTTATAAGTGAAGGCTTTACCACTCAAATTAATGAGTTAGCTGAACAAGAAAGCGAACAGTTACTTAATTTCTTGTTTGAACATGCAACTCAAGAGAAGTTTCATTTACGCTGGAAATGGCAAGATGGTGATGTCGCGATTTGGGATAACCGTTGTACGCAACATAAAGCATTATTTGATTATGGCGATGCCCATCGCATCATGCACCGTGCAACTATTAACGGTGATGTGCCATTTTATAAAAATGAACAAAAGCCAGAGTTAGCAGAGACTTAATTCTTTTGATTATTCTTTGTTTCAATTCCAACTCTGAATTTTGAGCTGGAATTGAAACAATAACTCTTTAGCGCATTCCAAATCCTGATAATATGCCTGTGTAGTTCTTTACAGGAGGTGAGGCCCAATCACCAACTTTGCTAGTTTTTAAATTTAACTGGACTAACATTTCAGCTTGTTTAACTGCTGCTGCAACGCCGTCAATAACAATCACTCCCAATTCATTTTGTAGTTTTAGACATAAATCACTCATGCCTGCACAGCCCAAAACAATCGCATCGCTTTTATCTTCCGCTAGTGCTTTTTTGCATTCATCTCGTATGGTTCGATAAGCATCTGAGTCAGAAAGCTCCAATTCTTCAACTGCAATGTCACAAGCCCGAACATTTTTGCAAAATGGTGTAGCCCCATAGCGATGAGCTAGATACCAGCTCATATTCACAGTGCGTTGTAAGGTTGTGACCACACTAAAACCAGTACTAACATAACTCGCAGTTCTCATAGCTGCTTCTGCAATCCCAATAACAGGTGCTGAAGTCATTTCACGGGCAGCATAAAGTGCAGGGTCACCAAAACAGGCAATAACATAAGCATCTACACTTAGATGTTCACCTTGGCGAATTTCCTCCAGCACACCTACTGCACTTAGGGCTTCATCATAATAACTTTCAATCGTTGCAGGGCCCATTTGAGGACTCACTGCAATAATTTGAGTATCAGAACCTGCAACTATCTTTGCTGATGTAGCAATTTTGTTAGTCATGCTTTGCGTGGTATTAGGATTAATAATTTTAATTTTCATTGTACTTTTGCCTTAGTCATTGCCGATTTAGCATGGGCAAGCGGTTGGTTAAGAAACCGGTAAATGACAAAACCGAATCCCATCCCAATAAACCATGTGAAATTAGCCAGCCCAGAGAGTTGTGGTAAAAGTACGCAGAGAATAGGAATTAATGAAGCTGGAATTAAGGCATAAAAGGCAGAGTGGTTATAACCATTTTTGTACCAATATGAACCTTTGGTATCTAAGGTATATAAATCATCTACCACGATTTTTTGTTTTTTAATGAGATAAAAATCGGCGAGCAATACACCAAAAAGTGGACCAATAAATGCACCTAAAATATCAATGGTGTAATGGATCACTTGAGGGTTATTAAATAAATTCCATGGCGTAATAAAAATTGAACCCACGGCTGCAATCATTCCACCCATGCGCCAGCTAATTTTACTCGGTGAGACATTAGAAAAATCAAACGCTGGAGAAACAAAGTTAGCGACAATATTAATCCCGATGGTGGCAATCATTAAGGTTAAACTGCCTAAAATCACCACAAAGGTGTTATCCAGTTTTCCAACCATCTCGACAGGGTCTGTAATGAGCTTGCCGTAGACTGGAAGCGTTGCCGCAATACACACCACAGTAAGTAAAGAAAAGCCTAAGAAATTAATCGGTAGCCCAAGAAAGTTACCCATTTTAATCGCGTTAAAGCTTTTGCCATAACGAGAGAAATCACCAAAATTCAGCATAGGCCCTGAAAAATATGAGACAACAAGCGCAATAGCACCAATCATGACTGGTACAACCGCAAAACCGTCGTATTGAACACCGCTCAAGTTTAAATCAATATTCTGCCATCCAGCTTTCCAGATGAGCCATACTGCCATCGCAAACATTACGATGTAAACAGCTGGACCTGCCCAGTCAATGAATTTACGAATACTGTCCATGCCAGACCAAAAAACAATCGCTTGCAGTAGCCAAAGCAGCATGAATCCAACCCATCCTAAATAGGAAAGTCCAAGAAAGCTATAAGTTGAAACATCGGCATAGACCGACCATTCTGGAAAGAACTTTAAAATGACCAATAAGAAAGCACTTGAGGCCAAATAGGTTTGAATGCCATACCACGCGACAGCAATAAGACCACGAATAACGGCAGGAATATTTGCACCAAGCACACCGAAGGTTGCGCGGCAAATAACAGGATAGGGCGTACCAGTTTGTTGGCTAGACTTGGCAATCAGGTTTGTAAAAAACTGAACTATGGCAATACCGATGAGTAAAGATAGAAGTACCTGCCAGCTATTGAGCCCAAGTGCAAAAAGGCTCCCAGCCATGACATACCCGCCGACACTATGAACATCAGACATCCAGAAAGCAAAAATATTATAAGCGCCCCATGTTTGCTTTTTTAAAGGAGCCAAGTCTTGATTTGTCAGTTTTGCATCATAAGAAGGTTTAATTATTGCTTCGGTATTATTCATCTTGAACACTCACTTCCTTAAGATGGAGACACTTTCAGCAGCATTGTTTTTCTGTCTAAAAGAATGAAATTAAAATTGTGTACAATGTGATATTTAAATTGTGCACAATTTTAATTGAGCAAAAGTTATGCCAAATTTAGGAAATAGCGCTCATGAGTTATTTAATCTGGTATGAATTTTGGATGTGAAGAGACAAATTTATAAAATGAGGAGTGCTTAATTTTTTATAAAAACTAAGTAAATTTAGGTGTATAAGTAGTTATTTAGAGATCAAATATTGAATTGATTAGCTCAGCATAGATGTTGTGAAAGTGAGAGAAATATTTCCAAATGCTTAAGTTAAACTTACACTACTGTCATTAGATAAAGTTTTAAAAAGAGGGGGCGTTAATAAAAATGGAGAAATCAATGCCATCGAATGCACCAAAAAAAGCCGTAGAAATGAGCAATGATGAAATTGATGACCATATATATAACGCTATTGTAGATGCTATTTTAAATCGACAACTCGCACCTGGCGCACGTTTAGTTGAAGCACCTTTGTGTGAAGCATTCGGTGTAACACGAGGAGTGTTAAGACGTGTTTTCGTGAAACTTGCACATGATAAGGTCATCGAAATTCAGCCCAATCGTGGAGCACTCATCGCAAAACATAGTGCTCATGAAACAAAAGAGGTCTTTGAAGCACGTAGCATGCTTGAAATCGCTACTGTAAAAAAGCTAGCTCAAAAGTCACATCGCCTAGATTTTAGTGAGCTTAGAGGCTTAGTCGATCAAGAGTCTCATGAGCGTTTAGCTGGCAATTGGGCCGAGTGGATTAAGCTATCTGGGCAATTTCATTTAAAGCTGATTGAAGCAAATCAAAATACGATTATGACCAGTTATTTGCAGACGCTTATTGCCAGAACTTCGTTATTAATTGGGTTATATGAAATTCCCAAACATACTAATTGTTCGGCAGATGAACATCGTGCAATTTTAGATGCCATTGAGCAAGGCGATGAAAAGCGAGCAACTCAATTGATGGAAGAGCATTTAGAACACTACGCGACGACATTTGTTGAAGAAGACAGCACAGTAACAGCAGAGCAAAATTTATTAAATTTATTTAAAAATAAGAAAATTGAAACTAACTGAAAATAATGGGCCATTTCCTATGGAAAAGGCCCAGATTGGTTATTTTATAGGAATGATTTGTTGCGTCAGAAAATCAATAAATAGTTTTACTTTCTTCGATAGAATTTTACGGTTTGGCCATGTCACATATAAGTGAAGGGGGTGACTGGTGTAGTCCTCCAAACACTTCTGTAATTTGCCTTCTTTGTAGTAAGGTTCAGCAATAAACTCTGGAAGAAAAACAATGCCGTGGTCTTTTAGGCACATATCTAATAATAATTCACCATTATTACAGGTCATCACTGGGAAGCAATTGAACGACACTTCTTTCTGATCTTTTTGAAAAATCAATTTTTTATGTCGGCTATCTTGATAGTAAATCAGAAACTTATGTTCTTTAAGTTCTTCTAATGAGTTTGGTAGTCCATGTTGATTAAAATACTCAGGTGTTGCATATAGATAGCGCTGATAGGTATTTAATATTTTACTATTTGCTAAGTTTGGAGGAGAGCCATCTACGCGAATGGTTAAATCAAATTTATTATTATTCATGTCTAATAGCTGATCAGTCATGAATAAATCAATTTTGATGCTGGGATATTTCTCAATAAAATCTGAAATGATATTTTGAAGAAAAATATTACTAAAAGACATTGGTGTATTGAGCTTGAGTTCGCCTTCTGGGTACTGTTGATTATAGCTAATTTCGTAGGCAGCCCATTCAAACTCACTTAAAATGACTTTGCTATGCTGATAAAACTTTTCTCCACAAGAGGTGAGGTTCATCTGTCTTGTGGTTCGGGTTAACAGTGTAGTTTTCAGGTCATTTTCGAGGTAGCAAACACGTTTGGCCACTAAGTCACGAGAGATGTCGAGTGCTCTGGCTGCGCTACTAAAATTCCCATGTTCTACGACACTTACAAAAGTGGAAATACAGTCTAATCGATCCATGGATAAGCAAAAGTTAAAAAAATATATATCAATGATTAAACTATAAAAATTAAAAAGCAATCATTGTTTTTATTGTATCCATACAGCATACAGATTCGTGCTGATTTGCTGTCTATGCTTTTACATTTTTATCTGTTTTGATAATGACCAGTAAGCAATTTTAATGCATTACTCATAAGGAATAATGGAGTTTACCCATGAATAAGTCACTTTTAGAACAACTTTCACCAACAAATTGTCAGGTTATTTTTATTGATCATCAGCCACAAATGGCTTTTGGGGTACAGTCAATAGACCGCCAAGTATTAAAAAATAATACGGTAGGATTGGCAAAAGCAGCTAAAACATTCAATATTCCTGTCACCATTACTACGGTTGAAACTGAAAGCTTCTCTGGCCATACCTATCCAGAACTTTTAGATGTATTTCCAGATGCTCCATTACTCGAACGTACTTCAATGAATTCATGGGATGACCAAAAAGTACGTGATTCGCTTGCAAAAAATAATCGTAAAAAAGTGATTGTTTCAGGTTTGTGGACTGAAGTGTGCAATAACACTTTTGCTTTTGGTGCCATGCTTGAAGGCGATTATGAAATTTATATGGTGGCAGATGCGTCAGGTGGTACATCGAAAGAAGCACATGACTATGCCATGCAACGTATGATTCAAGCAGGTGTTGTTCCGGTAACTTGGCAACAAGTCTTACTCGAATGGCAACGTGATTGGGCACACCGTGATACGTATGATGCAGTTATGGCAATTGTACGCGAACATTCTGGTGCTTATGGTATGGGTGTGGACTATGCCTATACGATGGTACATAAGGCGCCTGAACGTACAACTTCAAAACACGAAGTACTTGCACCAGTTCCTGCAAAATAAAACAGTACTGATTTAGGTAAAGGCATGTCTAGTATTCAATATTTAAGTGATATTAATACAGATATGCCTTTATTTTTTAGAACGATAATTCACAAGAATGGAGTTCAGAATGACCGAAATAAACCTCATACTCAAAAACGGTAAAATCACAACACTAGATCCTCAGAATCCCGAAGTACAAGCAATTGCGATTGCAGACGGTAAAGTGGTACGCACGGGTACAAATGATGAGGTTATGAAGCTCGCAACACCAACCAGCAAAGTTGTAGACTTAAATGGCCGTCGCGTTATACCGGGTCTAAATGACAGTCATCTACATATTATTCGTGGTGGCCTAAATTACAATATGGAGCTGCGCTGGGAAGGTGTACCTTCCGTTGCAGATGCACTACGTTTACTCAAAGAGCAAGCAGATAATACGCCAGCTCCACAATGGGTGCGTGTAGTAGGTGGTTGGACTGAATTCCAGTTTGCCGAAAAACGTTTACCGACTTTAGAAGAAATTAATAAAGCTGCGCCAGATACTCCTGTCTTTGTTTTACATTTATATGCCAGTGCCTTGTTGAACCGAGCTGCGCTTGATGTATTAGGCTTTAACAAAGACACGCCAGACCCGCCAGGTGGCAAAATTGTACGTGATGAAAAAGGTGAGCCAACAGGTCTGTTGCTCGCAACGCCATCCGCTATGATTTTATATTCGACCCTAGGTAAAGCGCCGAAATTGCCAGTTGAAGATCAAGTTAATTCAACTCGTCATTTCATGCGTGAGTTGAACCGATTAGGTATTACTTCTGCAATTGATGCAGGTGGCGGCGGTCAAAATTACCCTGAAGATTATGATGTGATTAAGCAATTACATGACCAAAATCAAATGACGGTTCGAATTGCTTATAACCTATTTGCTCAAAAAGCAGGCCAAGAGCTTGATGATTATCGCCGTTGGACAGAAATGACATTTCCAGGCGATGGTGATGCATTATTTAGAATGAATGGCGCAGGTGAGAACCTGACTTGGTCGGCGGGTGACTTCGAAGATTTCTATGAGCCACGACCTGATTTGCCAGAAAAAATGGAAGGTGAACTCGAAGCCATTGTTGAACATTTAGCTGACAAGAAATGGCCATTCCGTATTCATGCAACCTATGATGAAAGTATTAATCGCTTACTCAACGTATTCGAGCGAGTAAATGCCAAACAGCCATTTGCGACCCGATTTATTATTGACCATGCCGAAACTGTATCTGAGCGTAATATCGAACGTATAGGTGCGTTGGGTGGTGGTATCGCCATTCAACACCGTATGGCATATCAAGGTGAGATTTTCGTAAAACGCTATGGAGCCGAAGCTGCTCAAGCAACGCCACCCGTCAAGAAAATGCTAGAACTCGGTGTTCCTGTGGGTGCGGGCACAGATGCGACCCGTGTTGCATCCTATAACCCTTGGGTTTGTTTGTATTGGCTAAGTACTGGTAAAACAGTTGGTGGTTTACCTTTATATGATGAAAAAAATCTATTAGATCGACAAACGGCACTCAAACTCTGGACTAAAGGTTCGGCTTGGTTCTCAGGTGAAAAAGATATCAAAGGTTCACTCATCGCAGGGGAGCTTGCCGACTTAGTTGTGCTGTCCGATGACTACTTTAAGGTTGAAGCAGAAGATATCCAGTGGATTGAGTCTGTACTCACTGTTTTAGGCGGAAAAGTGGTCTATGCAGGTGCAGAGTTTAAGCAAGATGATCCGCCATTACCACCAGCATCTCCAACATGGTCGCCAGTAAAACGCTTTGGTGGTCAGTGGCGTTTATCCGAAAATCGTAATGCACCTTCGAATCAATCATTACAGTCACAAAGTGCATTGTGTGAATGTGCTAGCAGTTGTGGCATGCATGGACATAGCCACTCATGGATGCTTGATGTTCCTGTAAATGATAAAGATAAAAAATCTTTCTGGGGTGCACTCGGGTGTTCTTGTTTTGCATTTTAAATAAAACAGTATGGGAACCTGCCATTAAATGGCTTGCTTCCCTAAGGTATGTACGATGAAAATGTACTTGTTATCTTTGGCTGTAGGGCTGCTCGTTGGTGTCTTATATTATGTTTTAAATGTTAAGTCACCGGCTCCGCCTCTTGTTGCATTAGTAGGGTTATTGGGCATGGTAGTCGGAGAGCAACTTCTTCCTTTTATTAAGTCTTATTTTTAACCCGTTTCACTCAAAAAAGCTAAATGGTGTTGTGCCATTTAGCTTTTTATATTGATGTGTGTCTTCAATTATTTTATACGACGGCCTTGCTCATCAATAATGACTTCACCATCTTCTTTTGCAAAATAGCCTAAGTTTTGTGAATCTAAAATGTCCAATACCACCTCAGAAGGGCGGCAAAGGCGTGTGCCTTTGGGTGTAACCACAAATGGACGATTAATTAAAATTGGGTACTGAACCATAAAATCAATTAACTGTTCATCGGTCCAATGCTCTTGTTCCAGTTCTAAATCTTTATAGGGATCAACATTTTTTCGGATTGCTTCACGTACAGTTAAGTTTGAATCCCTAATAAGTTGAATCAGTTCATCTTTACTGGGTGGTGTTTGCAAATATTCAATAACGATAGGCTCAAACCCCGCATGACGAATAAGCGCCAATGTATTGCGTGATGTGCCACATGCTGGGTTATGGTAAATCTTCACTAGTTCCGCCATGATAATTATTCATTGAATTAAGATATTGCATTTATATATGGATATCCGTATATTTGCAATAACGAATATAAGTGGCTGCAAATATGATCACTCAAGTCGATTTCTTTAAATGTCTTTCTGATCAAACTCGGTTAAACATTCTTAAGTTAGTTCTGAGCAAACAAAATATCTGTGTCTGCGAGCTAACTGAACAGCTTGAGTTGAGCCAACCAAAAATTTCCCGACATTTAGCCCTATTACGAACCCATGGCATCCTTCTTGATTCAAGACAGGGGCAATGGGTGTATTACAGCGTTAATCCTGAACTGCCGATCTGGGCAAACAACATTTTGAATATTTTGGCGCAGCAAGATGACGATGCAATGAAACCATTGTCTTGTCAGCTAGGGTCTATTTCTACCTTTTGTGAGTAAAGATCATGAAATTTCTATTCCTATGTACGGGTAATAGTTGCCGTAGTATTTTGTCAGAAGTTTTATTTAATAGCCGCGCACCAGAAGGGTGGAAAGCTTATAGTGCGGGCAGCAAACCTTCTGGTCAGGTACATCCGTTAACGATTGAAACCCTTAAAAAATTAGGTTTATCTACAGATGGCTTATGGAGTAAAACGATTGATGATTGCGAGCAATATCAACCAGATGTAGTAATCACTGTTTGTGACTCAGCAGCGCAAGAAGCATGCCCATTGTATTTAGGTGGCGCAATTAAGGCTCATTGGGGCTTAAGTGACCCGTCACATCTCGACTTACCAAAAGAAGAAAAACTCAAAGCGTTCCAAAATACTGTAAATCATATTAACCGCCGTTTAGATGCTTTATTTGCATTAGATGTTGCACATTTGAGCCGTTCGCAACTTATTAATGAAATTAACCAAATCTCGCATATTGATTAAAGAGAATAACATGGCCAAATCTAAGCTATCATTTTTAGATAGAAACCTAACGCTATGGATTTTTATTGCTATGGCTTTAGGTGTAGCCATTGGTGTTTTCTTTCCTCAAGCATCAGTGTCTTTAAATCAGCTCAGTGTAGATAACGTTAATATTCCAATTGCGATTGGTTTAATTTTAATGATGTATCCGCCTTTGGCAAAAGTAGACTATGCAACTTTGCCAGAAGTGTTTAAAGATAAGAAAACACTCGCTTTGTCTTTAATACAAAACTGGATTATTGCTCCAGTCTTAATGTTTATTCTTGCGGTTATTTTTTTACATAGCTATCCGGAATATATGACGGGTCTGATTCTGATTGGGTTAGCACGTTGTATTGCAATGGTTTTAGTGTGGAATGGCTTGGCATGTGGGGATAACCAATATGTTGCAGCTTTGGTTGCATTTAACAGTATTTTCCAGATTTTATTCTTTAGCACTTATGCATGGTTATTCTTAACCTTTTTGCCTCCGTACTTTGGTGTGGCAGGACAAGTCATTAATGTCGATTTTTGGACCATTACCCATGCTGTATTGGTGTATTTGGGTATTCCATTTTTAATGGGTTTCTTGACTCGTCTAGTTTTAGTTAAGGCAAAAGGTTTGAGTTGGTATCAAACCAAGTTTTTACCAAAAATTAGCCCGTTAAGTCTAATCGCCTTACTCTTTACTATTGTTGCCATGTTTAGTTTAAAAGGTGGCGATGTGGTGAGTTTACCTCTAGATGTATTACTGATTGCTGTCCCACTAACAATTTACTTTGTGGTGATGTTCTTTATCAGCTTCTTTATGAGTAAACGAATGGGGAATAACTACCCACGTACGACTGCCATTTCATTTACCGCAGCGGGTAACAATTTTGAGCTCGCTTTAGCAGTTGCAATTGCAACATTTGGCTTAGCTTCTCCGGTTGCTTTTACTACAGTAATTGGACCATTGGTTGAAGTTCCGGTTTTAATTTCACTCGTTTCAGTTTCGCTTTGGTTAAAGAAAAAGTATTTCTCACATGAACAGTTCTAATAATGATTTAGCAAATGTAGAGCTTAACCTTTTGGATAAGCCTACATTCGAACAAATACAAGCACAGCAGCTTGAACATCCACCCCGTATTTTATTGTTATATGGTTCGAATCGTGAACGCTCTTATAGCCGTTTTGCTGTGCTAACTGCTGGGCGTATCCTTGAATACCTAGGTGCCGAAGTCAAAATTTTTCATCCTAAAGGTTTGCCTTTACCCGAAGATACAGCAACTGATCATCCAAAAGTACAAGAGTTACAGGAACTTTTGGCTTGGTCAGAAGGTATGGTGTGGTGTTCGCCTGAGCGTCACGGGGCAATGAGTTCAATTTTAAAAGCTCAAATTGATTGGATTCCTTTAGCTGGCGGAGCAATACGTGCAACACAAGGTAAAACCTTAGCCGTTATGCAAGTTAGCGGTGGTTCACAGTCTTTTAATGCCGTGAATCAAATGCGTATTTTAGGACGTTGGATGCGCATGATTACCATCCCAAATCAGTCTTCTGTTGCTAAAGCTTTTTTAGAGTTCGAAGAAGATGGCAGTATGAAACCATCCTCTTACTTGGACCGAATTGTTGATGTAATGGAAGAACTCTATAAGTTCACTTTATTAACACGTGGGCAAAAACAGTACCTGAGCGATCGCTATTCGGAGCGGAAAGAATCGGCAGAAGAGCTATCAAAACGAGTCAATCAAAAATAAAAAGTTTTATCCCAAAAAGTGCTCTAGTTAGAGCACTTTTTATTGAGTATTTTTTAGACTAAGCAATTGTCGGTAATAGTTTTTGTAATAGTTCAATGAAGTTTGAAACTTTGGCTGAATTCTCATTTTCTCTTATAATCAAGTAAATAGGAGCATTCATTTTTATAGAGTCATCAAACTCGCGATATACAATTTCATGTTCCCAAAAGTTATGCATTGAGGCTGGTACAATCGTTATACCAATTCCAGCAGCAACTAAATTTAATGTTGCGGTAGGACGTGGTGCTTCCTGAATAATGCGTGGACTAAAACCTGCCTGATAGCAACTATATAAAATATTGTCATATAAACCTTGTCCAGAAGAGCGGCGGTATAAAACAAAATTCTCATCTGATAAGTCATTTGAGCTAATTTTTTCTTTTTGTGTAAGTGGATGACCCATAGGCAATGCCACTACCATTGGCTCATCTAATATATGAAGATGCTTTAGCCCAATATCACGGCTGATGGGTGCTCTTAAAAAAGCGATATCAAGTTTCTCTGAGATTAATCGATCTAATTGTTTTTGGCTGCCTGCTTCTTCAAGTTTGGTTAGTACCTTTGGATATATTTCTCGATATGACCGCAATACTAATGAAATAAGCGGATGCAAACCTGCGGAACTCGTAAAACCAATATTGAGTTGTCCAGTTTTACCTTGGCTAACATCTTGGACTAATTTTGGAATATGTTTGGCATGTTCTAATAAAAGTTGTGCTTCTTTAAATAAGGCTAAGCCCGCTTCAGTCGGTTCAATGCCACGAGGCTGGCGAATAATTAACTGTGTGCCGAGTTCTTCTTCAAGTTTTTTGAGTAAACGCGTTAAAGGCGGCTGTTGAATAAATAATCGGTTTGCGGCATGCGTGATATTTCTTTCTTCTACCACCACCACAAAGGCATGAAGCTTATATAAATCTAGCATAGGAATACCTTTAGGGTATGGTTAATGAAAATAAAAGCATTTGTAGATATATCATAAAAGTAGCATTCTATCTTGGTCAGATAAAGTGAAAAGTAACGAAAATGAACCATGTTGAGATTGCTGTGCAGAAGGAGACCGTACCGACTTGCACAGAACTGTTTTTAGGTTTTTTAACATTAGGTTTAATCGGATTTGGTGGTGTATTACCTTTGGCTCGTAAAGTCGTTGTAGAGCAACGACAGTGGCTAAGTCCTGAAAAATTCACTGAGTTACTGGGTCTGTGTCAATTTTTACCGGGCGGCAATATCATTAATTTATCTGTTGCGATTGGCATGGAGTTTCGCGGTGTCCGTGGCGCGGTGAGTTCACTGATTGGGTTGATCCTTGCGCCTACGATAATTGTTGTACTTTTACATTATGTCTATGAGCAGTTCCAAGACAACCTTATGGTTAAGCATCTTTTTGAAGGGCTGGGAGCAGCAGCAGCTGGGCTTCTGGTTGCAACTGGTTTGAAAATGTTGAAACCATTATTACGTAACCCAATAGCAATGTGTGTTGTTGTGGCAGCAATTGTTAGCATTGCTTTTCTAAAAATTTCCTTGCTTTTGACTATGCTGATTTTGTTGGCACTTTATTCAACTATTATTTGGAGACGTGTGTAATGGGAGCAGTTCTACTTACTTTAGCCATCATTTTTACCCAATTGTCTCTTATTGCATTTGGTGGCGGCAATACAATTTTGCCTGAGATGCAACGCCAAGTAGTTGATATTCACCATTGGATGACAGCACAAGAATTTAGTGCATTATTTGCCATGGCTCAAGCAGCTCCTGGTCCAAACATGATGATTGTACCGTTGGTAGGGTGGCATGTAGCGGGATTGTCAGGTCTACTAGTAACGTCTACTGCTAAATTTTTACCTTCATCGATTATTACTGTGTTTGTAATGAGAGGTTGGTCAAAATTTAAAGATAAGAAATGGCGCCGTGTTTTACAGCTTGCTTTACAACCTGTCACTGTGGGAACAGTGCTTGCCAGTGCGTGGATTATTTCTGAGGCAGCGGCAATAAATACTTTACTTATTATTATGGTAGTCATTGCAACTTTATTATCTTTAATTAAAAAAGTGCATCCCTTGCATGTCCTGATTGCTGGGGCTGTATTTGGTGTGGTCTTACTCTAGTTTAACCAGTTTGCTGACCTGCGCTGGGATGAGTTCAGGTTGGCTTTTTTTGATTTGAAGTGAATAATAATAAAATCTAAAAAATCGATTGAATATATAAAAACATACTGTTTTACCTATTTTATGTTTTAACGTACTATGCATCTATTGAAAGAATTTGGATGCATTGGAGTAAAAAACAGATGTTAGATCAAAACATTAAAACTCAATTAAAAGCTTATTTAGAACGTTTAGAAAGTCCAATCGAATTAGTGGCTGCTTTAGATCAATCAGATAAAGCAGCTCAAATTAAAGAACTTGTAATAGAAATCGCTGAGCTTTCTGACAAAGTGACTGCCCGTTTTGATGGCAACAATACACGTCGCCCAAGCTTTGGTGTGGCTAAAACAGGTGAACAGCCTCGTGTGTTCTTTGCTGGCTTACCAATGGGCCATGAGTTTACATCTTTGATCTTGGCGCTGTTACAGGTGTCTGGTTATGCACCTAAAGTGTCAAATGAAGTGCTTAACCAGATTAAAGGTTTAAACCTCAAAGCCAACTTTGATGTGTTTGTATCATTAAGCTGTCATAACTGTCCGGATGTGGTACAGGCACTTAACCTGATCGCGATTTACAACCCGAACACAACAGCAACCATGATTGATGGTTCATTCTTCCAAGACGAAGTTGAACAACGCAAAATCATGGCTGTACCGATGGTGTTCCAAGACAATGAACACATTGGTCAAGGTCGTATGACGCTTGAAGAGATTGTGGCAAAACTCGACACTAACTCTGCCGAGAAAGATGCAGCAGCACTCAATGCCAAAGATGCTTTTGATGTATTGGTGATTGGTGGTGGACCTGCGGGTGCAACAGCAGCAATCTATGCTGCACGTAAGGGCATTAACACGGGTATCGTAGCTGAACGCTTCGGTGGTCAGGTCATGGATACCATGGATATTGAAAACTTCACCTCTGTGCAAAAGACTCAAGGTCCTAAGTTTGCTGCCGAGATGGAAGCGCATGTTCGTGAATATGATGTCGACATCATGAACCTGCAACGTGTGAGCAAAATCACAGGTGCCAACCAAACTGAAAACGGTCTGGTTGAAGTTGAACTTGAAAACGGTGCCAAACTTGAATCGAAAACTGTGATCCTTTCAACAGGTGCACGTTGGAGAGAAATGAATGTACCGGGTGAGCAAGAATACCGTACCCGTGGTGTTGCGTACTGCCCACACTGTGATGGTCCATTATTCAAAGGCAAACGTGTTGCAGTGATTGGTGGGGGTAACTCAGGTGTTGAAGCTGCGATTGACCTTGCAGGTATTGTTGAACATGTGACTCTGGTTGAGTTCGATACAAAACTACGTGCTGACCAAGTTTTGCAAAACAAACTGCATAGCTTGCCAAACACAACTGTGATTATGAATGCCTTAAGCACAGAAGTGTTGGGTGATGGCTCACAAGTGACTGGTCTTAAATATAAAGACCGTGCGACTGATGAAGAGCATATAGTTGAACTTGCAGGGATATTTGTACAGATTGGTTTATTACCAAATACTGACTTCTTAAAAGACAGTGAAGTTGAGTTAACTAACCGTGGTGAGATCATTGTGAATGATCGCAACGAAACCAATGTCAAAGGTGTATTTGCTGCAGGTGACTGTACGACTGTACCTTACAAGCAAATCATTATTGCGACAGGTGAAGGTGCTAAAGCATCACTCTCTGCGTTTGATTACATCATCCGCTCTGGGCAATAAAATTTAATTTCAAAACAAAAGAGCCAAAGGATAACCTTTGGCTCTTTTTTATTTTTATGGTTTATATAAACCGTGTTCGACTAAATGCTCTCGTAAAATACGACGCAATTCTAGTACCGCTTGTGGAGTGAGCTGGATTGAATGACCACCCGGAAGAACTTTCTCAGACTTGGCACCTTCTAAATGAGCACTTTTATAAGGAACAATACCATCAGTAATCACATTTGGATCATCGCTCTTGGTGATATTCCCCATAATAGAGTGGAAGACTAACCCCTGGTGCGGGTTAATATTTTCTGTAAGTTCCATAAATTTAGACTGATGACTTAAGTCACTTGGACCATTTTGAATCAAACCATTATCAATATTACCCAAGAAATCTTTAACATCTAAATTTTCAGTGGTGAGAGACGTTGCTACAGCCGACAAAAATGCACCCGGTAAACGAATAATTTTACGTGCAGCTAACGTAAACCAACGATCGGCATAATCTGTACCTCGATGAGGAGAAGCTAAGAAAATTGCACGATCAAAATTATTGATTGAATGCATTTGCAATCGCTCAGTAACCATTGGATGTTTCTTGAAACGGTTTTGCTGACGAATCGTCATCAAATCTAAAGCAGGCTTAGTAATATCACCATCACTAACCAGTAACCGACTAATAATACCTCCCATACTATGGCCCACAAGAACAGCATTATGTGCAGCAGGGTCATTTGGGTTCAAAGAACCAAAAGCTTGTTTAAGAAGGGCATAAGTTTGGAAACGGCTTTCCAAAATTGGCATATTGGTTGAATAGAAGACTTGCCAAACTTGGTAATTGTCTCGTAAAACCGTGTCACCCATAACATCATTGGTGAGTGCAATCCAAGCTTCAGGGCTACTTGCCAAACCATGGACTAACACAATAATTTTCTTATTTGGATTATACGGTTCAAGCATGTAGAGGTGCGGCATAGTTAAGTGCTGATCGCGGTCAATCAGGCTTAAATAAGCTGCCACACCTAAGTTATTTTCGGCCAGCCATAGTCCATAAGGCGCTGAAAAGTTAGCAGCCAGAGGATATTGTTTACCAGCTACCTTGATATTATCTGTCCGATATGGGTCATAAACTCGAATTATGAATTCAGGATTATTAATAATTTCTTCAACAGTGGTCGCATGTTTTGGTTCAGCGACAATAGTTGCAGCTAAATAACGTGCATGATGAATATTGGGATTAACACCATTTTTATAATTGTATTTAAGCGGGTCTAGAATATATTCATTAATATCTTCTTTTCCTGAACTAGGAAAAACCGCTACAAATTCAGAGCCAAAACCATCGCGGCGGTTAATGGTTCTTAATCCTGAAAAATTTAAGTTATAACTTGAAATTAATTTTTCTAATTTTTGACCTGTTAACTGTCTATGAAACTCAAAGTCAATTGTGTAAACACTTTTACCAATGTGAATTTGTGGTTCAACCACATTTTTCTTGGGGTGCCTTAAATCATAAACACTGACCATTTTGGCAATTGCTTGATTATAGAAGTCGCGAATTTGAACTTGTCTATTATCAAAAATACGGTCGGCAGGTAAGCGTTTCGTTGCAAAAAGATAAGCGTAGCTATAACGAATACTTTTATCTAATAAATTCAATTGCTGGTCTAAGCAGTTATCATAACTATTCTGGATACTCTTTTGTTCTTCTTCAGATTTATGTTTGGTAAATCTACTTACTTTGCAGTCAGAGGTATCTGATAAGGCCATTGCTTTTGCGAGGTACATCTCGCTTGCAGCAGATAAAAATTGTTCATCTAAAATTTGAGGAAGGTTTTTGAGTTGATTTACACAGGTTTCAGGGGTGTCTGTACAAACTTTAGCTTCCTGACCAGACATAGATAAAACATTCAGGCTTGCTTCGCTGAGTTTATCTTGCGTAAGAATACTATTACGTTCATTTGCAATGGTTACATTTAAAGCTTGCTGTTTAACATTTACGACCTGACATCCACTCAGAATTGAACCGAGTAGCATGACCGTCAACAGTGTTTTGTTTCTTTTTATTGAAAACATTAGGGTCAAAATATAGTGGCTCAATGGTAGGTAGATCATACAAATTTTAAAGTAATTTTCAAATGATCAAATACAAAAAAGGGCTGTCAAAACAGCCCTTTTTGAAGCACTAAGCTTATTTTTTAGATGTTGCAGTAGAGGTAGCAGGAGACATAGCAGGGTTAGTCAATACTTGCCATACATTCCAACGACCTTGTTTTTCAATTTCTTGAATTAAACGATCAGCAATTTCAGCTTCATCTGGATATTTTACTTTATAATTTTTGAGCGTTTGAATCGCGTTTTTCTTTTGCTCCATTGCAATATAGTTATTTGCAGCAGCTAGATATGCTTCTTGAACATTACCTTTAATTGCTTTGTCTAAGTAAGGAATGGCTTCACGTTGACCACCACCTTCAGATAAACCGAAACCAAACCAGAAGTTCGTTTCTGCATCATCTGGGCTAATTTTTAAAAGTCTTTGAGCATATTCTAAAGATCTAGTGGTATGAACGGTACCTAAATCAAGATTACGCGCAAGAACACTTGCTTTGAAAGCACGAAGCAAAATATCAAATGATGCATTTGGGTTTGCAGCAAGTGTATCAAGTTGTTGTGTTACTTCTTTAAGTTTACTTTCGAAACCTTTACGTTCTTGGCGATCAGTAAAGCGAGGTGGGTAGTGACGAGCTTTGCCTTCTACTAACTGTAAAAAGTCGTCAATACTTGTAACATCAATTTCATTTTCACCAGCTAAAACAGCATATTTCATTGAACGCTGTGAATTATTTACAGTTGGAACAATCAATTTATTGACGTCGAGAGTAAGCTGTTTAGTTGGGTCATCTTGACGATTAACAACCATTTTGGTTACTGGCTGTGCAGCAGCGTCTTTTAAGGCAACTTCAAATGCTGGCGGTTGATCATAGTTAAAAGGATTTAACGCATAAAAAGGAGGAGTAAGCTCTGGTTCCTTGAAAACAAAAGGCTCAATTTTTTGTTGTTTTACAGGTGCCATTGTACAAGCTGTTAAACTTGAAGTCGCAAGGATGATATATGCCAAAGGCTTAAAATTCATAGGATCTTCCGTTCATTTTAGTAAAGTCAGATTTGGTAGTGACAAGTCTAGAAAAAGCTAAACCGACATGCAAGAGTAAGCGTGTTACATTATGAATCAAGAATATTACGTTTTTGATATCTTGTTTTGTGCCCCACATTCACGACGCACTTCTTCAAGAATTTTTAGCTCTTCATCACTAAAAGGTTGTTCATCTTGACTTTCCTTTTTGAAGCTAGGATCTAGCTCTGATAAACGCTGACATAAATTATTCATACGCGTTTCATTGTGCTGAATACGATCAAGTAAAACGCGCATACCTTCTAAAATAGGATCCGACTGATCAGCAGTTGTCGCATATGGGGCAAAACCAATACTTTGTGCATAATCGCGGCGACGTTCTTCATCTTTATCTTTAGTTTTGTCGGCATCTTTATAGATATAGCGAGCAGGGTTTCCTACAGCAGTTACTCCAGCAGGAACAGCTTTGGTCACTACAGCATTCGAACCGACTT
Source organism: Acinetobacter sp. Li1LvA2 (assembly GCF_056156705.1). Lineage (NCBI taxonomy): Bacteria > Pseudomonadati > Pseudomonadota > Gammaproteobacteria > Moraxellales > Moraxellaceae > Acinetobacter > Acinetobacter sp. Li1LvA2. The sequence goes on along the minus strand of NZ_JBSICF010000001.1, from coordinate 673,599 downwards.
TGGCACCTTTACCTACAGTAAATGGACCCAAAATTTTCGCACCGGCACCCACAACAACACCATCTTCTAAAGTTGGATGGCGTTTACCAGTTTTCCAAGTGGTACCACCTAAGGTAACACCATGATAAAGCGTAACATCATCACCAATTTCAGCAGTTTCACCAATCACAACACCCATGCCATGATCAATAAAAAAACGCTTACCGATTTTAGCGCCAGGATGAATTTCAATTCCAGTTGCAAAACGGCTAAATGAAGAAAGTAGGCGAGCTGCACCTTTACAATCTTTTTGCCATAATTCATGCGCGACACGATGCATCATAATTGCATGAATGCCAGGGTAGGTGGTAAGAACTTCGAGTGTATTGCGGGCAGCAGGATCTCGCGCAAATACAGCTTTTATATCTTCTTTAAGCTGCTTAAGCATTGGGTTGATCCTCCTTGTCAGATAATGCTTTTTTCCATTTACCACTTGTTAAAGCTTGTACGCGACTAAAAATACCGCGAAGTAAATGATATTCCATACGATCTAATTGTATACGACCAAATAAACGACGCAAGCGTAAAGGTAATAAACGTGGATTTTCTGGATCTAAAAATTCGATTTCAGTCAGCATTTTTTCTAGATGAGGATAAAACTCTTCCATTTGTTGCTGAGTCACCAAAGGTTCATCCCATTGCATGCTTTGGCCTTGAACTAATGGCATTTCATCTACATTCTGCTCGACTTGCTCTTGCTCAAGAGCAGACATGCGAAGCTCATAACATACAACCTGAATTGCTTGCGCAACATTTAATACGCCATAGTCCGGATTAACAGGAATGGTTAAATGATAATTTGCCAGTGCTAATTCTTCGTTTGTTAAGCCACGGTCTTCACGGCCAAAAACAATAGCAATTTGTTGTCCTTGAGATGTTGCCTTAATAGCTTCTTTAGCTGCAGGTCTCACATCAAGTAAAGGCCAAGGAATGGTGCGACTACGAGCACTTGTTCCAAATACTAAATGACAATCTTTAATCGCATCTTCTAAGGTATCTACAATCTCAAGATGTTCAAATAAATCTTGGGCACCAGCGGCAAGTGCCTGTATATCTGGATGAGGATATGTTTTTGGTGCTACGAGAACTAATTTAATTAGTCCCATTGTTTTCATGGCACGTAAAGCACTACCAATATTGGCAGGTAAAGTCGTATTTACCATGACAATACGCACTTGTGCTAATTGTTTTGACACTGTGGTGTGGTCAAACGAACTCATAAGATTTCCAGAAATTACGAATATTGAGAAACTTCGCTTTGGTATAAATCCAATGCATCATCCATAGACATACCCGCAGGAGGAGGGGCAACAGCATGTGGACGAACAGGGTCTGCTGCTTTAGCTGCTTTCGACTTTACTTGATATTCAATATAAATATTATCTTTACCAAAATAATCTCTGAGTTTAGCAAGTAATTCATCTAGAGGAGCGACTTTCCATTGCGGACCAAGCTGAAGTTCGGCTTGAGCATAGGGTTGATCAATCTGTAATTGTAGAGTGATATGTTGATGCATATCTACATTGCAAAATGGCAAGATCATGTTTTGCAGATCTTTTGCCAATGTTGGCTGCATGAACTCTTCTGTTAATTTGATTTGAATACTGTTAGCACGTTTTTGTCTTATTTCATTTAATGTGAAAGCCTTGGTTAAACGTCCCATTGGACGATCAAAGCCTTCTCGCTCATAGATTTCGCCTTCGAAAACTACAACACGTTCAACTTGCACAATATCTTTAAAACGTTGGAAACGTTCATGGTTACAGCTGACTTCAATACGTGCCGTACCATCATCAAGTACAATAACCACACGGTTCGGGAAGTTTGCGACATCAATGACCAAACCTGCATAAACCGTTGTAACACCACGACGCGTCGCAGTAATTTCGTTTAGTTTTACAGGAATAAAAGCTTTGAGTTCTTGTCGGTAAACATCAATTGGATGACCCGTTAAATATAAACCAAGCGTATCTTTTTCGCCTTTGAGACGAACTTCGTCACTCCATGGTTTTACTGGTTTAGCTGGCTTGCGTTGAACTTCTTCAACCTCACCAAATAAATCCATAATTCCGCTTTCACGGTTACTACGAGCTTGTTCAGCAGCTTGCACAGCTTCAGGCAATTGTGCCATTAAACTTGCACGTTCAATTCCTAAGCAATCGAGTGCACCCGCGCGAATTAAAGCTTCAAGAGTACGCTTATTAATTTTCTTCAAATCAATACGATGGCAAAAATCGAATAGATCTGTATAAGGACCAAATTGTCGACGAGAGTCAATAACTGACTGCATTGCTTGTTCGCCGACGCCTTTAATTGCACCTAAACCGTAAACAATCGTTTTATCGTTACTTGCATGGAAGTGATAAGTCGACATGTTGACTGATGGTGGTAAGACTTCGAGATTATTGTTTCGACAGTCATCAATCAAAAATACAACACTGTCCGTGTTTTGCATTTCCGATGTCATTACCGCTGCCATAAACTCAGCAGGATAGTGAGCTTTTAACCATGCAGTATGGTAGGCAACTAGGGCATAAGCAGCCGCATGAGATTTGTTGAAACCATAGCCTGCAAATTTTTCCATATAGTCAAAGATATGGTTTGCTGTACTTTCGTCAATCCCTTTTTCAGCAGCACCTTCTAAGAAGATTTGGCGCTGTTTGACCATTTCCTCGGGTTTCTTTTTACCCATTGCACGGCGTAATAAGTCTGCGCCACCTAACGTATAACCTGCACAGATCTGTGCAGTCTGCATCACCTGTTCCTGATAAACCATAATCCCGTAAGTTGGTTCTAATACACCTTCTAAAAGAGGATGGAGATATTCAAAATCTCCACCATGCATACGGTGAATAAAGTCAGGAATCAGATCCATTGGACCCGGACGATACAAGGATACGAACGCAATAATTTCTTCAAATTTGCTTGGACGTGCTTCTTTAAGCATCCGTTTCATACCGACGGATTCAAACTGGAATACCGCTGTCGTATTTGCATCGGCAAAGACAGAATAGGCTTTAGCGTCGTCTAGAGGAACATGCAAGATATTGAGTTGATCATTACTGTCGCGGTTTTTATTAATATTTTGAATCGCGTCTTCAATAACGGTTAAGTTACGTAAACCCAAGAAGTCGAACTTGACCAGACCCGCTGCTTCTACATCGTCTTTATCATATTGAGCAACACGGTTTGTTCCATCTGCATCACAAAGTACAGCCGAGAAATCGGTAATTTTACCTGGTGCAATAACTACACCTCCGGCATGTTTACCAGTATTTCGGGTTATACCTTCTAACTTTAATGCCATTTCCCAGATTTCGCTTGCATCGTCGTTATCTGGGTTAGATGGATTGGTCACAATATCTTTAAGCTGAGGTTCCATATCAATGGCGGTGGCTAAGTCCACACCGAGTGGTTTGGTAGGCACCATTTTTGAAATACGGTCAGCTAAACCGTAAGATTTACCCAATACACGTGCAACGTCACGGATTGCACCTTTTGCTGCCATGGTTCCGAAAGTTGCAATTTGTGAAACGGCTTCGCGACCATAAGTACGTGATACATAATCAATAACGCGGTCACGTCCGGCAATACAGAAATCGACGTCAAAGTCAGGCATCGATACACGTTCTGGGTTCAAGAAACGTTCGAAGAGCAGATCGTAACGAAGAGGATCAAGGTCAGTAATTTCTAAGCTATAGGCGACTAATGAACCTGCACCTGAACCACGACCTGGCCCGACAGGAACACCATTACTTTTTGCCCATCGAATGAAGTCCATGACGATGAGGAAGTATCCAGGGAAACCCATTTTCAGGATAATACCAACTTCATAATCAATTCGTTCATCGTAAGGCTTACGAATCTCTGGCCAGTCTTCGCCACGTTTTTCAACAGGGTAAAGATAATTTAAGCGTTCTTCCAAGCCCACTTTAGATAAATGTTCAAAATAAGTGTCGATGGTAAAACCATCTGGAATTGGATAGTCAGGTAAAAAGTAAGTACCGAGTTGCAGTTTAACGTTGCAACGTTTAGCAATATGATAGGTGTTCTCGATAGCACTAGGAATATCGGAAAACAATTCGATCATTTCATCTGAGGTTTTAAAGTGCTGCTCAGGACTATATATGCGTGGACGGCGATTATCTGCTAGTACATAACCATCAGCGATACAAACACGTGCTTCGTGTGCTTCGAAATCTTCTTTTTCTACAAAGTGCACATCATTATGTGCAACTACACCAATATTATATTGTGCAGCAAGCTTAGTTGCTTCTTGAATAAAGTCTTCTTCACCGGGACGGTCGGTACGTGTTAAAGCAAGATAAACACGATTACCAAATTTTTCGAGCCATGCTTCTAAAAGAGGAGCTGCTTTTTGCGGGTTAGATGAGCAAAGCATCTGACCAACATCACTATGCTGACCAAGTAAAACGATAATATCTTGATGCTGTTCAAGTATCCATTCTTTTTGTACACATGGAATACTGAGCTGTTGTCCTTCAATAAAACCGCGTGAAACAATTTCGGTTAGACTTTTCCACCCGACATCACTCATTGCAAGTAAGGTTGCACGGTGTTGAGCATCATCAAGGCGAATTGTGCTACCTAAAAGAGGCTTAATGCCTTTTTTTAAACAAGAATTATAAAACTTTACTGCCGCATGGAGATTAGAGAGGTCAGTTAATGCCAACGCAGGCATTTGGTCTTTAACCGCAGCATTGACCAAGTCAGGTATGCGAACTATCGACTCTGTAATCGAAAATTCTGTATAAATACCTAGATGAACAAACTGCATAAACCAATCCTTAATGCGACCGAAGCATAGTTTAACACGCAAAGTTAAAAGGAAATGGTTAATATTTTGGCAAACTGTTAAGGATTTTATTATTTAAGAAGAATGAGTTGAACATCTATTGTACAGTTTTAATATAAAAGACATTATTTTTATAAAATATGACCAGCTCAAACACCAAGGTTTGAGCTGGTTGAAAAACTTAGTACTGCCAGAACATACGTTGAATTTCTTTAACGTCATTAGTCTTAGTAAGAGCTAATGCAGCAAGAATACGCGCTTTTTGAGGGTTTAAGTCATGTGCTGCTATCCAACCATATTTAGAGTCAGGTTGTTCTGCATCACGTAATACAAAACCTTGTGGAACACGTGATGAGCGGATAATTTGAATACCGTTCTTGTCGTGAAGATTTTGTAAAGTTGGTACGATATATTTTGGTACAGAACCGTTACCAGTACCTGCATTAATAATCGCTTTAGCGCCTGCTTTTGCATACGCTTCATATGCATCTGGAAGCATAGAGTCTGAACCATAAACGATCTGTACAGTTGGAAGTGCATCGCCTTTAATATTTTCAATATTAAATTCTGAAGCATTTGTAAAACGTTTTACAGATTGTCTGAACCAGTATGGCTTGCCTTCAACTAACGTACCTAAAGCGCCCCATTGGCTAACAAAAGCATTTGTATGAATGTTAATGCCTTTAGTGACATCACGCGCTGCAAAAATAGAGTCGTTCATAAGAACCATAACGCCTTTATTTTTTGCATCATCAGAAGCAGCTAAAGCAACTGCGCTATAAAGGTTAAGTGGTCCGTCTGCTGAAAGAGCAGTTGAAGGACGCATTGAACCAACAAGTACAATAGGTTTATCAGTGTGAACAACTAGATTTAAGAAAAACGCTGTTTCTTCTAAAGTATCTGTACCGTGAGTAATCACGACACCATTAACAGATGGTTTTTTTACCAGTTCATTTACTTGACGAGCAATTTCCAATAATTCCTTATCAGTAATACTCTCAGAAGCGATTTGTAATGCTTGAATACCGGTGACATTCGCCAAATCTTTGATTTGTGGAACAGCATTAATTAAGGCATCAACTGGAACTTTTGCAGCAGTATAGGTTGCACTGTTTGCTGAGCTTGCGCCAGCACCCGCGATAGTACCGCCAGTGGCTACAACAACTACATTATTTTTTGCGTAAAGTGGGAGAGAGCAGGCCAATAAGCCCATCGCTAAACCTAAAGATTTAACAGTTTTAGTCAACATCGAAAATATCCTTATGAAGTGACGAAAGTAAAAAAGTTTGTCGAATATGTCAGCTTTTCCTAAGCAAAACACATACCATGTAAAACATATTCGTAACTTGTTTGAATAAGAAGCATCCCTGAATAGCATTTTGTTTCATCAACAATTGCTTAGTCATTGCCTTTATTTAGCGTTAATAAATATCATGAATAAAATAAAAAATCTATTAAGTTTTTCTAATTTATCTTAATTTTTTTTGTTTTTAATATAAAGGAGGTAAATAATTTTATCACTATTATAAAATTTAAAAATAATGGGTTTGATATAGTTTTTATTTACCATTTGGTATTTATATGTTATTGATTATATATAATATTATTTATTAATAAAATTATATGGATTTTTTGATAGTTAAACTAAATAATAATTTCAATAGTTTAATATAATTAATTAGTAATGAAATGAATTAAAAATTAATCAATTGATGTTTATTTCTAAGAATATAGATTCTGTTTGGGTGGTTTTTATTCTCTTTTTAAGGTTTATTTTAAGAAAATTTAATAGGAGTGAAAATACATTATTTAGTTCATTATTTAATATAGAAATACACATAAATTTTTATTGTTTAATTTTAGAATAAAAAGAAGAGCAATTTTATAAGGTCATATAAAATTGCTCTTAAGTTGGGAGAGTGGGAGAAAAGAGAAACTTAAGCGGTTGTTTGTTCTTGAGTTGATTTAATTAATACAGGCTCTGGTAGCTCTTCAGTATCTGCTACTTTTTCGCCTTCAAGCTTAGCAACAACAGCGGTAGCAATACTGTTGCCTACTACGTTTGTGGCAGTACGACCCATGTCAAGGAACTGATCGATACCAAGCAATAAAAGAATACCAGCTTCAGGTAAATGGAACATGGTGAGTGTTGCTGAAATAACTACAATTGAAGCTCGTGATACACCTGCAATACCTTTACTTGTTACCATTAGAGTTAGCAGAATTAAGATTTGTTGAGTGAAGCTAAGATCGATGTTGTAAGCTTGAGCAATAAAGAGTACCGCAAACGTGGTGTACATCATTGAACCATCTAGGTTAAATGAATAACCCAATGGTAATACAAAGCTAGTCACCTTTTTAGGTACACCAAATTTATTGAGTGCATCCATTACTTTAGGGTAGGCCGATTCACTTGAAGCTGTAGCAAAAGCAAGAGTTACAGGTTCACGAATGAGTTTACCTAAGCGGAAAATATCTTTTTTAAGTACGATTGCACCAACAGAGAACAAAATGATCCAAAGTAGCAGAAGACCGAAATAGAACTCAGCGATTAAAATGCCGTAGTCAACAATCAAGCCTAAACCTTGTACTGTAATTGCTGAAGCGATTGCAGCAAATACTGCAAAAGGTGCAAACATCATGACGTAATCAGTAATACGGAACATGATCTTGCTAAGTTCTTCAGTCAAACGAACAATAACAGACCCTTTCTCGTTGCCTTGATTTACAAAAGCGAGTGCCGAACCAAAGAAAATTGAGAAAACAAGTACTTGTAAAATATCGTTATTTGCCATTGCTTCTGCAATACTGCGTGGAAACACATGACTTAAGAATGATTGCAGCGTAAAGCCAGTGGTCGCTGGGAGAGAAGCGCCACTAAGTTGTTGAGCTGTTGGTAGTGCTAAATCTAGAGCTGCACCAGGTTGGAAAAAGTTTGCTAAACCCATTCCGATAGCAAGCGATACAAACGAAGCAGTAATGAACCAAGTCATTGACTTGAGTGTGATACTACCAATTGATGTAGATTTCCCCATTGATACAATGCCTGAAACAATTGTGGCAAATACCAATGGAGCAATAATCATTTTGATGAGGCGTAAAAAGATGTCTGTGCCGATGCTGAAATAAGAAGCGATCTGTTTGAGTTGTTCGCCCTCATTGAAGAAGTGGTGACAAATCCAACCTGTCAGTACGCCAAGTAAAATAGCAATAACAATATACTTGAGCAATTTCTTTTGCTTCATATGAACCTCTATCCATTTGATTCAATCATTCTTTGATGGGATTTGAATGATTGAAAGCTTTCCTTGTTAGTTCAGTCCGGTCGTTCTACCGATTTTATCTTCCTAGATACCTGTATCTGTTTTAACCGAATCGAATATGGTGATGTTGTTATGGAGGGGGATTGTTGCTCGATTTTGAAGCAGTGTGAAATGCAAAAAAATATTGATCCATGCATTTTTTGCATAATGAAGATTGGGCGAAATGTGAAATTACGCACAAATTTAAACGTATGGTAAAAAATATAGAAATAAATTGTTAAACAGAATTTAAAGATTAAATAAATTAAATTTTAATAAAAGTTATTTAAATTCAATGTTTTATTTTGGGGGAAATGAAAGCGTGGAAGTGTTTGTAATTATTCTTTTTTTAAATTAGTTAAATAAAATTATCAAAAAAGGCATCCAATTTAAGATGCCTTTTTTGATATGCATTTTTTTAACGACGATTGGCTAAGAAACGACCTAAACGAGTGATTGCCTCTCGTAATTCATTTTCGGCCGGTAAGAAAACCACACGGAAATGATCTGGAGTTGGCCAATTAAAGCCCGTACCTTGTACCAGTAACACTTTCTCTGCACGTAACAAATCAAGCATTAATTTTTCATCATCTTCAATTGGATAGATGTTTTGATCGAGGCGAGGGAAGCAGTACATTGCTCCCTCTGGTTTTACACAGCTTACGCCAGGAATTTCATTTAGCATTTCCCAAGCAATATTACGCTGTTCGTACAAACGACCACCTGGACGAATCAGGTCATTAATTGATTGATAACCGCCTAAAGCAGTTTGAATCGCATATTGAGCTTGAACGTTTGCACATAGGCGCATTGACGCCAACATATCTAAACCTTCGATATAGTCAGCAGCGCGGCTTTTATCTCCGGTAATTGCCATCCAGCCTGAACGGAAACCTGCAATACGATAAGCTTTTGATAAACCATTAAAAGATACGCAAAGCTGGTCGCCAGCTAATGAGGCTACTGAAACATGTTCAATGCCGTCATAAATAATTTTGTCGTAAATTTCATCAGCAAATAAAATTAGATCATATTTTTTTGCCAGCACTACAATCTGTTCAAGAATATGGCGTGGATAGACTGAACCAGTAGGGTTGTTCGGGTTAATGATGACAATACCGCGAGTATTCGATGTAATCTTGCTTTCAATGTCAGCAATATCTGGATACCAGCTATTTTCTTCATCACATTTATAGTGAATTGCTGTACCACCTGAAAGATTAACAGCTGCTGTCCAAAGCGGATAATCCGGCATTGGAATCAACATTTCGTCGCCATCATCAAGCAAGCCTTGCATCGCCATTACAATAAGTTCAGACACACCATTACCAATATACACGTCATTCACGTGCATATTTAGGATGCCTTTTTGTTGATAATACTGGCAGATAGCTTTACGTGCTGGAAAGATACCTTTTGAGTCAACATAACCAATCGCATTTGGTAGGTTTAAAGCAACGTCATTAATAATTTCTTGTGGAGCTTCAAAACCAAACGGAGCAGGGTTGCCGATATTGAGCTTGATGATTTTATGTCCTTGCTCTTCCATTTCATTGGCGGCTCGTAATACTGGTCCGCGAATGTCATAACAAACATGCTCAAGCTTCGATGATTTCTTTATTTCTCGAGAAGTTGGCATGGATTGGAGGATAGCAGTATTTTTAGACATAGCTGGATTCACTTTTGCATATCGGTATAAATAACTTTTAAATGTTTTAACTGTTACCAAATTCAGATCGTGTTGATCTTTTAGTAATTCAACAATTTTTTCATGGGTAAAGCCCGATTGCTGATACTGTTTGATAACTGGTAATAGTTGCTGGAAAAGCACACTTTTTTTCTGAGACATGTTTTGTCCTATACAACCGTGCCGAACAAGAATAGCACCATCTTTGCTTCCTTGGAAGAAAATAAAATATAAATTTGCTTACTTTTAATTTTGAATTTTGCTTACCTTTTGCTTTCCATTGCTTAGGTGATTAAATTCCAACAAATTTTACGTTCAGAGACTAGTGTTTTTGCGAGGAATGGCGTAAATATAAAACTCAATCATCAGAAATGTTTACTTCAGAATAAAGGTGCATGTCATGGGAAAAGTCAATAAAACAGACCGGGAATGGCAAAGAGAGTTATCACCAGAAGAGTATCGGATCACACGACAAAAGGGCACTGAACCTGCATTTACGGGGCAATACTGGAATACTAAGCAACATGGCACCTATGTCTGCCGTTGCTGCGGTGCAGAATTGTTCTCATCAGATACTAAATATGACAGTGGTTGTGGTTGGCCTAGCTTCTTTAAACCGATTGAGCCAACTGCAATTGAAGAACATGACGATTTATCGCATGGTATGGTCAGAACAGAAATTGTTTGTCATGATTGCGAAGCCCATTTAGGGCATGTTTTTGAAGATGGACCACAGCCGACTGGTTTGCGCTATTGTGTAAACTCGGCATCATTACAACTTAAATCACAAGAAAAAAATGATGAGGAAACCTATCCATGAGTAATATTTATCAGTTTGAAGCTGAACTGTTAGAGGGTGAAGTTAAGCAATTAGCTGATTACAAAGGTAAAGTTTTACTAATTGTAAATACTGCAAGTAAATGTGGTTTTACACCACAATTTGCTGGCCTTGAAAAGCTTTATGAGAAATATAAAGATCAAGGCTTGGAAGTTTTAGGGTTTCCCTGCAACCAGTTTGGTGGGCAAGATCCGGGTAGCAATAAAGAAATCGGTACGTTCTGCCAGCGCAACTATGGGGTGAAATTCCCGATGTTTGCGAAAGTAGATGTAAAAGGCCCTGAAGCTCACGTGATTTTTAGATATTTGACACGTGAAGCTAAAGGCATTTTAGGAAGCAGCACGATTAAATGGAACTTTACTAAATTCTTGGTAGGGAAAGATGGTGCAGTGCTTAATCGCTATGCGCCTACGACTAAACCAGAAGCATTAGAAGCTGATATTGAAAAAGCATTAGCAAGTTAATGAATTCGATGAACGCTATTCCTCAAGCTTTTGAGTTTTGGCAAGATGGGCGAATGCCTTATGTTGAAGCCAGAAGATCTTGTTTTAGTCGAACATGTTATAAGTCTCATAGTCATCCAACATTTTCTATTGGAGCTATAGATGAAGGGAATAGCGTTTTTCAAAGTTCATTTGGTACAGCACAAAAGATTTCTACTGGTACCTTAGTCATTGTACCTGCTCATATAGAACATTCTTGTAATCCATTACCTGATCAGGTTTGGAGTTACCAGATGTTGCATCTGGATATATCTTGGCTTAATCAATGGTACGCTGAATTTCAAAAAGAGGGCTTTGATTTAAATTTACCTCAGCATAGACCTCTCATTATTAAAGATGAGTCTTTATATCAGGCTTTTTCTGGTATGAATGAAACTTTATTTGATTCTGAAAAATTGATTCTTGAAAAAGAACAGTCGCTTATCTATTGCCTTACTCAGTTGTTACTACCTCATTTTATATTAGAAGAAATACAGAAAACTCAATATTTGTATGAGGACTTCTTGGACTTAATTCATATTATTAAATCATCCGAACGATTTATTTCTCTAGAAGAGCTTGCACTGCAGGTGGGTCTTAGTCGATATGCAATTATTCGTCTATTTAAAGCCAATGTTGGCTTAACACCCCATGCATTTCAAATTAATTTAAAGATTAATCAAGCCAGAGCTCAATTGAAACAAGGGATTTCGCTTGTGGAGTTGGCAGTAAATTTGGGCTTTAGTGATCAGAGCCATTTTCATAAAGCCTTCAAAGCGCATACTGGAATCACTCCTCGTCAGTTCCAACTCGCAGCTGCGCAATAATTTACAATAAATTATTTTTCTCTATTTTTAAGCTATTCCATACAGTTTTAAAGATGAAATCGTTATGGAAGTTTTTTTAGTTATCGCCTTTACTCACTTTTTAGCGCTGCTATCTCCTGGACCTGATTTTTTTCTTATTCTCACCAGTCTTTTGCAAAAGGGTTCGCGCTATACATATGGTGTCATTGCAGGAATTACGTTTGGCAATGCCTTGATTTTAATGGCATGTATGTTTGGATTTATGTTACTTGGAAATTTGAGTACGACTATTCTTTTAGTACTTAAGTGGCTTGGGGCAGGGTATTTGGTTTATTTGAGTTATCTTTGTTTTAAGGCTGCTCGGGCTGGCACCTTAACTTTTGCTACTGAAAAAAATGATTTGATTGATCAAGAGTATCAGCATCAGGATAAAGTTAAGAGCTTAATGTTGGGAATACAATCTAGTCTTCTTAATCCAAAAAATATTATGTTTTATAGTAGCTTAATGCTGCTTATTCAGCATCAATTTAGTTTAGTTCAAAAATTTCTGATGAGTACGTGGATGACTGGAGTCGTACTTGGTTGGAACTTACTGTTGGTTCGGCTATTGCTTCAAAATCGAGTTCTAGAACAGATTAAACGTTCAGCGATAGGCTTATATTATTGTTCTAGTCTGGCTTTTATATGTTTTGCAATCTTACTCATTGCTTATAGTTAATGTCGGTTGTATAGCCTTCATGCTAAATAATCGTGAAGGCTATACAACTTATCTATGCTTAAAGAATTGCTTTCAAACGCTTAACCACTTCTTCGCATTGTGCTAAATCGGCGACTAAAGCCATGCGTACATGATTTTCCCCAGGGTTACCTTGATCTGTGTCACGAGATAAATAACGACCCGGTAAAACTTTAATATGGGCTTTTTCCATTAACATCTTGGCAAAAGTTTCATCGTTATCGACTTTTAACCAATAATAGAAACCTGCATCTGGCTTTTGCAGAGGTAATAAGTGACCTAGTTCGTTTTGAAATAAATCAAACTTTGCACGATATTGCTTACGGTTTTCTTCAACATGGTTTTCATCATTCCATGCCGCAATTGATGCAAGCTGATGTTGAACAGGCATTGCTGCACCATGATAGGTACGGTATTGCAAATATGGTTTTAATAATTCTGCATCACCCGCTACAAAACCCGAGCGTAAACCCGGTAAGTTTGAGCGTTTAGAAAGTGAATGAAATACGATACAGTTTTTATAGTCATCACGACCAAGTTCTGCACATACTTCTAATAAACCAGTAGGTGCTTGCTCGAACCAAAGTTCTGAATAACATTCGTCAGAAGCAATAACAAAATTATATTGATCAGATAACGCGATTAGCTTTTTGAATTGTTCTTTAGAAAGCACAGTGCCAGTTGGGTTGCCCGGCGTACATACAAAAAGAAGGGCAGTTTTTTCCCATACTTCTGCGGGTACAGCATCAAAATCACCTAAGTAACCATTTTCTTCGGTGCAATTGATGAAATAAGGTTTTGCGCCCGCAAGTAGAGCTGCGCCTTCGTAAATTTGATAAAACGGATTCGGCATTACCACATACGGAGCATCTTCACGGTTAATGAGCGCCTGAACAAATGAGAAAATCCCTTCACGCGTACCAGATACTGGCAAAATGTGGTTTTCAGCACTAATGCTATTAAGTTTAAAGCGCTTAGTGAGCCAGTCTGCAATACTTTGGCGAAGCTCAGGTAAGCCTTTGCTATTTGGATAAGTTGATAGATGATTGAAGTTGTCAATAATTGCCTGTTTAACAAACTCTGGTGCTGGGTGCTTTGGTTCACCAATTGATAGAGGGATCAAGGGAAGGTTAGCAGGAGTAGTATCCTTAAAAAGCTGGTTTAACTTTTCAAATGGATATGGGTGCAATAACGACAAGCTAGAGTTCATTAAACAGTTACCAAGTAGTTGAGTTTCAGTGCTGACAAATTTGATTAGATGCTTCATCTAATGCAGCTTTAAGCTTTTCCGAGAAGAGTTTAACCTCTTCGTTATTTAACGGTTTTCCATCTTTTTTCGTGACAAAGAAAATATCTTCTGCACGTTCACCTAAAGTTGCAATTCTAGCTGAATGGATGTCTAAACCTTGCATCATAAATAAGCCACCTACACGTGCAAGTAAGCCGGGGTGATCGAGTGTTGAAATTTCAACCATGTTTTGCTGTAACGCTTCATTCAATGTTACGTCAACTGTATTTTCAATATCGAAGTGACGTAGCTGACGTGGAATACGGCGTTGCATAAGTCCCGGATATTGGTCTGGCTGACTAAGCGCCTTCACCAATGCAGTTTTAACAGTTTCTTCGCGTTCAGGATCGGTTAGTAATGTACCAAAGCGATCGAGAACAACATAGGTGTCTAAGCTAAATGCGGTACTTGCTGTGATAATTTTTGCATCTTGAACGTCTAAGTTCATGCGGTCCAAAACTGCCACAGTCGTTGCAAAAAGGTTGGGTTGATCACGCGTGTATATAAAGATCTGCACGGCATCTTGGGCAGCTTTACGGTGAGCACGTAATAGTACTAATGGCTCTGGATTATCGCCGTGTTTCAAAATTGCTTGAGTGTGCCACGCAATTTCATCTGCCGATTCTTTAATGAAGTATTCATCGCCCAGTTCTTGCCATACTTTTTCAACGTCTGCCAATGAGAAATTATTCACCAGTAATTCACTTGCTGCAAATTTGGTGTCTTCAATTAGCATTTGATAGTCAACAGGACGGCTTAAACCTGTACGAATGACGTCACGGGCATGTGTATAAAGTTGACGCATAAGCGAAGCACGCCATGTGTTCCACAGTTTTGGATTCGTCGCATTAATATCTGCCACTGTTAAAGTATATAGATAATCAAGATGCTCCATATCGCCAAGTTTTTCGGCAAAATCTTTAACAACATCCGGATCGGAAATATCCTTTTTCTGAGCAGTTAGCGACATGAGCAAATGGTTGTGAATGAGCCATGCAATTAATTTACATTCACGCTCTGTAAAGCCGTGTGCACGTCCAAACTCGATCGCATCTTCTGCACCAAGTTCACTATGGTCTCCACCGCGGCCTTTAGCAATGTCATGAAATAATGCAGCAATAAACACAATATCTTGACGTGCAAGACGCTGGAAAACAGAACTTACAACAGGGAACTCTTTAGCAAATTCTGGTTCTTTAAAACGGTTTAAATTGCGCAGTAATAATAATGTGTGAGCATCGACTGTATAGATATGGAATAGGTCATATTGCATAAGGCCCATAATCTGACCAAAGGCTGGAATATAGTTTCCTAAAACACCATATCGTTTCATCGCTACCAAAGTATCGTATAGACGATAGGGCGAGCGAATAATCGACATAAATAGGGCTTGATGCTCAGGATTATCTCGAAAATTTTGGTTAATACGTTTTGCAGCAAGAATAAGTAAGCGTAAAGTACGAGCGCGAATACCTTCAATATCTGGTCGATTAGCCAAAATATAGAATAGTTCTAAAATAGCACTTGGATGTTCTGCGAAGATTTTGTGGTGCTGTACGGCAAGTTTATTGTCGACAATCTTAAAGTGGTCATTAACGACTTCAATTTTACGTTCGTAATTTGGTAAACGCGGAGTAATAACTGATTCGCTAAAATAGGCCAATAACATTTCATTGAGTGTTGAAACCTGTTGGGCAGTACGGTAGTAGCGTTTCATGAACTGCTCGACACCGTAGTTTACAGGCTGACCTTCTTGGCGAGCGTAACCAAATTGAGCCGCAATTTCTCTTTGATGATCGAACAGAAGGCGGTTTTCATCACGCTTCGCTAAGCGATGTAAATGGTGACGAATTTCCCAAAGAAAACTTTCAGCTTCTTCTAAAACATTTAATTCAAATTCTGAAATAAAACCTAAATGAACTAAGTCATAAATACGGTTTACGCGGAAATGACGCTTAGCAATCCAGCCAATCTGGTTAATATCACGAATACCGCCAGGTGCATTTTTAATGTCGGGTTCTAAATTGCTTTCAGTGTTGTTGTGTTGGTGGTAACGCTTAGCTTGTTCAGCCATTTTTGCATCAAAAAATGTTTTGTCTGTCCACGTTTGTGAAACAATACGACGTGGCCATTTTGCAAGTTGACTATTACCGGTAATTAAACGAGCTTCAATAAGTGTAGTTGCAACAGTTAAATCGGTAGCAGCTTGTTCAACACAGCTTTGAATAGTACGAACACTAATGCCGGGTTTGAAATTGCCAACATCCCATAAAGAGGAAATGAATGTAGAAATGCGTTTTTCATTTTCTTCGTTAATTTCATGTTCCGATAAAATCATGATATCAACGTCAGAATAGGGCAACATTTCACGGCGCCCATAACCACCTACAGCAAAAAGACCTAGCCCTGTCTGATCAAGTTCGGCATGTTTCCATAAAAAGATCAGTGCTTCGTCAACGAGGTCTGAGCGCGCTTTAATGACTTCCCGGATAGATTGCCCATTTTCATATGAATCCTGCAATTGCTTTTCTACATCCGTTCGCCATTGATTAATGGCTTTAATATCATGATGGCTTGTAACGTAGTTCAGCAATGGCGATGTATTGATCATGAAAATGGGTCTACCAAAAAGTAAATATTAAGAGTTGGTTTTTACGCTTACTTGATCAGCGGTTTCTTTCGCTAAAGTACGAGCAAGATCAGTATTTTCTGCACGAGCAGTTGCTACACCCATACGACGTCGTTTGAAACCTTCTGGTTTACCAAACAAGCGTAAGTCGGTATGTGGGTTGGCTAATGCCATATTTAAGCCGCTGTAGCTTAAATTGTTGGCATCTACACCAGCATAAATAACTGCACTAGCAGCAACACTATGACGAGCTGTATTTACTGGCAATCCTAAAATTGCACGAGCGTGCAGTTCAAATTCGCTTTGAAATTGTGATGCTAAAGTCACTAGGCCAGTATCATGTGGACGAGGTGAAACTTCACTAAACCAGACCTTGTCGCCTTTAATAAATAGCTCTACACCAAAAATACCACAACCACCCAGTGCTGTTGTCACTTTATTTGCAATACGTTTTGCTTCTTCAAGTGCAGCCGCAGTCATTGGTTGAGGCTGCCAGCTTTCTACATAATCACCGGCATCTTGGCGGTGACCAATTGGGTCACAGTAGTGAGTTTCAATTTCGCCAGTTTCAGGATTTTTAGCACGAACGGTAAGTAATGTAATTTCAAAATCAAAATCAATTTGAGATTCAATGATGACCGTACCTTGGTTAACACGACCACCTTGCATCGCATATTCCCAAGCAGCATCGACTTCATCGAAACTTTTTACACGAGACTGACCTTTACCTGAAGATGACATGACTGGTTTTACAAAGTTTGGATAACCAATATCGTCACAAGCAGCACGGAAGCTTTCTAGTGAGTCAGCAAAGCGGTAAGCAGAAGTAGGTAAACCAAGTTCTTCAGCTGCAAGACGACGAATGCCTTCACGGTTCATGGTCAGGTTTACAGCTTTAGCAGAAGGAATAATCGTGGCAGTTTGGCTCGCTTCAATTTCAAGCAAAACTTCTGTAGCGATGGCTTCAATTTCTGGAACAATTAAATTCGGTTTAATTTTCTCGATGAGTTGTTTTAACTCAGTTGGATTAGCCATATTTAACACATAAGAAAAATGTGCAACTTGCATGGCTGGTGCATGATCATAACGGTCGGCTGCATGTACTTCTACACCAAGACGTTGTAAAGAAATTACAACTTCTTTGCCAAGCTCTCCTGAACCTAACAATAAAACTTTAAATGCAGAAGATTGAAGTGGGGTACCGAGTGTCACGCTCATGCGAATCATCCTGACAAAATTATTTTTTTAAGCATAGCAGAACTTATGAGGGAGTTAAGCTTTATCACACATAAAAAAATTAATTTTGTCGGACAATTAAGATGTCATTTTTTAGATATTAACTTGATAGTTTAAAAGTAACTCATCTGCATTTTTGCCGCGAATACCCCAATTTTCTTTAGGGGTTTCAAAAATCGTAATTTCAATATCTTGCGGAGCTATTTTGCATTGTTCTTGAATATTCCGAAATAAAGTTTGAATGAGTTGTTTCTTCGTGGCTGCGCTACGTCCTGCAAACATTGAGAGTTCGATAATAACGTAGTGTTGGCTGCGGTCAGAAGGATAGATAAAATTTCCAGGCTTAAGACTGATAAAACGTTGAAATCTTTTCTCGATAGGATATTTCAATTCTTCAATCAGCGCTTGATGGATTGCATGCGAAAGTAATTCTCGATACTGCATAATCGTTTGTTCATTTGCGTAAATTTTAACTTGTGACATTATTATCTCTATTAAGTAAGGTTACCTTTTTAAACAATTGAAAAATTAGATTTTTACGCCAGAAGTTTCAATCTTAAAGGCTTCTGGCTAGGTTTTATTTTATATAAGGAAGATCAGTTTATCTATTTATAAAGGTAAATATGTATAGATCAGGCCATAAACAATTGCGGCAGTTAACGTTGCCGGAACAATTTTCTTAAATTTAAAATAAAGACCTGCTAAAACCAAAAAACCGATCAGCATCGCTAAGCTTTTATCTGGGGTTTCAAGGAGTGGTGGAAGAGTTGCAACCACAAGCATAGCGCTAATTGCAGAGATACCAATGCTTCCCAAAGCAATTTTTAGCCAGATTGAACCGCGTCTTTGCTGTGTACCTTGTAGCTTCTGTATAACAAAGAATGGTCCAAAACGTGAGGCGAAATTGGCAATACCAACAATGATGCCAACCAGAATAATCTCTAGATTCATTTTAAACTTCGACCTCTTCTTGTTGTTTCAGCACATAATGTTTAAACAAGCCAGCTAAAATACCTGAAAGAATACCAATAAAAATAGCCGCAGATAGGTTAATCCAATAGCAGGACAACGCTGAAACAACTAAAGATACAGCAACTACAAGGCTATGCTTTCGCTCAAATGCTGCTAATAAAAAACTTAAAAATAAAGCCGGTAGTAAGAAGTCTAAGGCTGCTTGTAAAAACTTTGGAAGATGAGTGACTTGATCTGCAAATAATCCGCCTAGCAATGAGCCAGTTGCCCAAGCCATCCAACTAAATAGGCTTAAGCCTAGCATCCAAGACTCAGACCATTGTTGTCTGCGTTGTGAAAGTTGAATCATTCCACTTGCAAAAACTTCATCGGTTAAGCCCCAAGCCCATACCGCCGTTTTTTTAAGATTTAATTTATTTGGAATCAGGTTATATAAAGCTGGTCCATAAAGGACATGGCGAATATCAAGTGCAATGACTGTTAATGCAGTTAACCAAATAGATGAACCGCTAGCCAAAAGCGCGACAACCAAGAACTGGCTAGCTCCAGCATACATTGAACAAGATAGGAAAAAAGCTTCCCATGGTGTAAAACCAAACTGAGATGCAGAAACGCCAAAGGCAAAAGAAACAGGTAAATAGGTAAATACGATAGCTTGACTATCTTTGGCGCCTTGCCAAAAAGTTGCCGTTTGGGCAGGCATCAATTGTTGTTCGGACACAATACACCTTGGCAATAAACCAAATGATAAAAATACTTGAAAGATTGAGTATTGTAGCCGAATTTAATAGCATAGTGCCGAAATGTTTAATCGGCAGTTTGCTATGTTCAACGCAAAGATTCGTTTAGTTTATATCGCCATGTTGAGTGCAGGTATTTTTACATTGCAGGGCTGTGACAATGGTAATCATGAGGCAGAAAAAAAAGTAGAAATTAAGCCAGCGCCTAAACTGACCAATGACGCAACTGTTTATGCTCAAAAAGCATGGACATTGATTAATACTGTTGAGCATTTGGTTTATGAAAAACAGCTGAGTCAAATCGATGACAAAGTTCGCAAACCTTTACGTCAATTGAGTACAGACTGGCGTATTAATGTGAAAATGACTGATTCCGTGACAGAAGGGAAATATGCACTTTGTCGTAAAGCTTTAACGAGTCTAGATGTGTGGGCACGCGAAACGCTTGAAAATAATGATTCAGTTGCTAAGAAACAAGCAGATTATGAGCGAGATAAAGCCCAATGTAAGGATGCGATCGATACGCCAAATCTTGGAAACACATCCCCAAAATAAAAAATTATAAATATAAAAAAGCGAGAGGATCAATCTCGCTTTTTTGCTTTTAAAACGATAATGAGTGAATATTAATTACGGCTTCGCCGCAGCTTTAGCTGTGTTTGCTGTTTTCACTGCATCTTGTTTCATTTGATGAGTCATTTGCTGTGATTCATGTTGAGCATGCATAGATTTCATCATTGCTTCATGCTTTTGTTCAGTCATATCTTTTTTAACATCTTGTTTTGCTTTTACTGCTTCTTTTTTAGCAGTTGCTTTGCCGTGTGCAGCAACACATTTTCCGCCCTTATGATTTGGCCCTGTACCACCTTGTAATTGAGTTCCTTTTGGACATGCAAATGCCGAAACACTTAACATAGCCAATACGCCAGCTGTAAGAATTGTTGATAATTTTTTCATGTTAATCAGCGCCTTGTTGAGTATTATTGCTCAGCTTGAGTGTAAAATGAAAATATCTGCTTTAAAACATTTATTTTGTGAAATAGAGTTTGAACAATGTGTTGTTTTGCAGCGTTATCTATTTTTTTAATTTGGTTTTAAGTTTTTGTCATATAGCTGGTTGTGCAAAGATTAGGAATGGGCTTGAGCAACTACTTTTAATTTCTCAATATCTAGAATCTCAATTTTTCTAAAAGCAATTTTAATGATTTTCTGTTTTTCGAGCAGGCTCAACTCATGGTTGATCGTCTGTCTAGATGTGGTCAGCATATTTGCCAATTGTTCTTGAGAAATATGGATGTGATGATCTTGAATAAGAATATGATTCCCATATCCTTCTAAAATGAATAGAAGACGTTGAGCAAGCCTTTGAGAAATACTGCGTGTTTGGATAGCAATCTGTTCTAAGAAAACGTACCTGAGTTTTTGGCTAGTTAAACGAGCAAAGTAATACCAGTAATATGGATTGTCTTTGAGTAATTCATTTAATGGTTTTGCAGGAATATGCAGAACGGTACTTTTTTTCAAAGCAATCGCATCGTGCGAACGTGGTTCATGATCAATCAGCGATATTTCACCAAACCACATAATTGGCTCAGCAATAGCAGAAAGTGCTTCATTACCATTTACGTCGACATAACCTAAGCTAATTGAGCCTTCAAGCACAGTATAAATACCATCAAACACATCTTGGGCGCGGAACACATAATTGTTTTTTTCGAAGGTTTTTTGCTTACCATGCTCTAGAATAAAGTTTTGGAATGCTTCTGGAAGCAAACTAAACCATGTATTTTCTCTTAGTCGATTAATATAAATAAGATCCAATATCAGCCCATCCATGAAAAAATCATTACTTTGTCAAATAGCTGACAACTTTAAGTTTTCCTTATTTGTACAGTATGACTATAGATAGATGAATAGGGAACAACTCATGTCGAATCTGGAGCAACAACTTAGCAAATATGCGGCTTACCACTTAAATCATAAAAATATTTTGACGCATTTTATTGGTATTCCGCTCATCGTGTTTTCAATTTTATGTTTAACAGCCAGAGCAGGGGTTGATATTGGTAGTTTTAAACTGACTTTAGCCATGCTGTTGATTGCAGCTAGTACGATTTATTATTTTATTTTAGATAAAGTATTTAGTTTACTCATGCTCATTCTTTTAGTCGCTGTGTATCCACTAGCGAATCAAATTGCACAGTTATCTTTTGGAGAATGGTTAGCGGCAAGTATTGGTTTCTTTGTGGTGGGTTGGGTCTTTCAGTTTGTGGGACATTATTTTGAAAAGAAAAAACCAGCTTTTGTGGATGATGTGATAGGACTTGCGATAGGACCATTATTTGTATTGGCAGAATTTATATTTATGCTGGGTTTTAGAAAGCCTTTGCATACGCGTATTTTACAAGAAGCGCGTAGTAAACGAGAGATGATGGATTTAAACCATTAAATATAAAAAAGCCCCAATATGTTGGGGCTTTTTCTTAAGCTTTAACTTAAACGTTAAAACGGAAGTGCATTACATCGCCATCTTGAACAACGTAAGTCTTACCTTCTAAACGCCATTTTCCAGCTTCTTTAGCGCCGTTTTCACCGTTGTATTGTACGAAGTCATCATATGCAACAACTTCAGCACGGATAAAGCCTTTTTCGAAGTCAGTGTGAATCACACCAGCAGCTTGAGGAGCAGTTGCACCAACTTTTACAGTCCATGCACGTACTTCTTGTACACCAGCAGTGAAATAAGTCTGTAAACCTAAGAGTGCATAACCTGCACGAATAACCACGTTTAAGCCTGGTTCTTCCATGCCCATTGCTTCTAAAAACTCAGCACGATCTTCATCTTCTAATAATGAAATTTCAGCTTCGATTTGGTTGCAAAGTGGAACAACAATTGCGTTTTCTTCCGCAGCAAGTTTTTTTACTGCATCTAAATGTGGATTATTTTCAAAACCGTCTTCTGCAACATTTGCAATATACATAGTTGGTTTTAAAGTCATTAAACCAAAACCGCGAACTAATTTACGTTCGTCATCAGACAAATCAGCCGCACGAGCTGGTTTACCTTCGTCAAGTAACGGTTGGATTTTTTCTAAAACTGCTTTAGTTGCTACAGCTTCTTTGTCACCGCCTTTAGCAACTTTAGTTAAGCGTAAAATTGCTTTAGCAACAGTTTCAAGATCGGCAAGCGCAAGTTCAGTATTAATAGTTGCGATGTCGTCTAATGGATCAATTTTACCATTTACGTGAATTACGTTTTCGTCTTCGAAACAACGTACAACATGAGCAATCGCATCAGTTTCACGGATGTTGGCAAGAAATTGGTTACCTAAGCCTTCACCTTTTGATGCACCAGCAACAAGACCTGCAATGTCCACAAATTCCATTGTAGTTGGCAAAATACGCTGTGGTTTAACAATCGCAGCAAGTTTGTCTAAACGTGGATCTGGTACAGGAACAATACCTGTGTTTGGTTCAATGGTACAGAAAGGGAAGTTTTCCGCTGCAATCGCTGCTTTCGTTAATGCATTGAAAAGGGTAGATTTCCCTACGTTTGGCAGACCAACAATACCGCAATTAAAACCCATGAAAACCACTCACAAATGTGTAAATTAAAAATTGTCGCTGATTTTACATGAAAGCCATGACAAAGTCATGGCTAGAGCAGGGTTGTATTGCGTTTAAACTTTACGTTTATCAAGTTGCTGGGCTAATGCATCACCAGTCGCTTGTACTAACATGACTAAAACAATGAGCACAAAAATGACAGCCAACATAATTTGCATATCAAAACGTTGATAGCCATAACGATAAGCAATGTCTCCTAGACCACCTGCACCAATAGCACCAGCAATCGCAGAGGAGTTAATCATAGTCACAGTAGTCACAGTAAAGCCTGCAACAATACCTGATAAAGCCTCTGGTAAAAGCACATGCCAAATAATTTGTTTACGGTTACAACCCATGGCTTGTGCAGCTTCAATTAAGCCTTGATCGACTTCACGTAAGCTGACTTCTGCAATACGTGCAAAGAAGGGAATAGCAGCAATCGTCAATGGAACAACGGCTGCCCAAACGCCATAACTTGTACCTACAATCCAGCGAGTAAGCGGAATAAGTGCAACCATTAAAATAAGAAAGGGCACAGAACGAGTAATATTAATGACCCAACCCAAAGCCTGATTAATTTTTTGTGATGGATGAATGCCGTGCTCAGAAGTGCTGACTAAAACAACAGCAATCGGTAAGCCAATTAAAAAAGCAATAAACGCAGATGCACCTACCATGAGTAAGGTATCTACAGTTCCAGTAATTAATAAATCAATGAGCTGGTCGTGCATAGCCAAGTACCTCAAATTGTGCAATTGCAGTTGATGCGTCTTGTCGTATAGATGAAAGATCAATTTCTACGTTAGGAATGCCGACTAAGAGTGAGCCAATAATGTGCCCTTGAATGGTATCGACCTGACTTTGATATAAATTGACGGGTGCTTTAAATCTAGCAAGTAGTTCTTGAATATCTGGAACCTGATGTGCTTCAGCTTCATATTTCAGTTTTACAATAATATGAGTCGAATCTTCATCGGGGAGTGGAGTGATTTTAAAAGGCAGAGTGATCTGCTCAAGGTTCAATAATTCTTGAGTAATTTGTTGCTCTGGTCGTGAAAATACGGACCAAACTTGTCCAGCCTCGACAATTTCACCTTGGTCAATCACCACGACTTGATCACAAATTTCTCGAATGACCTGCATTTCGTGAGTGATGAGTACAATCGTTAGACCAAGTTCTTGATTAATCTTTTTAAGTAAAGCCAAAATAGTGGCGGTACTTTCAGGGTCGAGTGCTGAGGTTGCTTCATCACACAGTAAAATTTCTGGGTGGTGAACAAGTGCACGTGCAATACCGACACGTTGCTTTTGTCCGCCCGAAAGTTGTGATGGATAATGACCAGACTTATCTGCAAGGCCTACTAGTGCTAGAACTTCATTTACACGCTCATCGATATCTGCTTTGTTGTAATTGGAAACTTTTAAGGGTAATGCCACATTTTCCCAGACCGTTTTTGCAGACATTAAATTGAAATGTTGAAAAATCATTCCAATGCGTTGGCGAGTTTGAATAAGCTCGGCATGACTCAATTCAGCAATGTTTTGTTGATGAATATGAATACTGCCTGTATTCACTTGTTCTAAACCATTTAAAGTGCGGAGTAGGGAAGATTTTCCCGCACCACTTTTACCAATAATGCCTAAAATCTTACCTTGAGGAATATCAAGGTTAATCTCTTTTAAAGCATGCAGCTTTTGACCCTGCGATTGATAAAACTTATTTAAACCACGAATTTTGATATGAGGTAGAGAAAAATCAACTTGTGATCCAAAACTCACCATGGTCATTCTCCTTATTTCCAGCCAGGGAACCAAAGTTTTGGCCCAATCTCAGCATCTAACACAGCTTTAACTTTTGGCGAGTTTTGATAGATCTCAACAAATTTCTTTAATTTGTCGCCCTTGTCCTGATAGTCGTCACGCACCACAAACAAAATCGCGTAACGTTTATTGGTATTGTCATCTAGTAAAAGTGCACTATCAGGATCAGCTGTTTTTGCTAAGCGCAAGTAATGTGGGTAGCCAAAAGCCAAATCAACATCATCAATTGCACGGGCAGTCTGTGGTCCTTCAACCTCAATGAATTGCAAGTTTTTAGGGTTTGAAACAACATCTTTAAGTGCAGATAAATGATTATTTGAATCTTTAAGCGTAATTAACTTAGCTTGCTGTAAAAGTAGTAGGGCACGACCTTGATTGACTGGATCATTTGGAATGACTACACGTGCGTTTTGTGGCAATTCATCAAGGCTTCTATATTTCTTTGAATAAAGGCCCACATGTGATGCTGCACCTACTGCAAATGCCTTTAATTTAAATCCAGTTTCTTTAATCGCATTGTCTAAGAAAGGCTGATGCTGGAAAAAGTTCGCATCAATATCCCCATGATTTAAAGTAATGTTTGGTGTATTCCAATCAGAAAACTCAACCAGTTTCACATTTAAGCCTTGTTGCTTTGCTTCATCGGCAGCAGCTTGTAAGGTTTTTGCAAATGGTGGGCTAATGCCAATCACAAGTTCATTTGAGCCACTTTGACGGTGTTTATTCCAAAAGAATAAAGCAACAAAAAGGACTACAACGACTAAGCCTACACCTAGCCATTTTTTAGAGGCTGTTTGAGCCATGTCTATCTCCAAATTTAAGCGGTTATTTCTTCAATTGTTGTTAGTTTTTTGCTGTTGTTATAGTGACTACATCGGAACGCTTGAACAGGGTGTTGTTCTGGTAATTGGTCACCCCGATTAAAAATTTTGTTCCGCAGAGAGCCCGTTTTATATGCAGTTTTATAGCGACCACGTTGTTGTAGCTCAGGAATGACCAAGCGAATAAAGTCGTGGTGAGACTCTGGTGCAACGGTACGTGTCAAATTAAAGCCATCAATATCTGTCTCATCTAAAAGATGAATTAAGTATTCAGCAACTTCTTCGCCACTACCCACGATGAGGGGATAACGACCACCTAAAACATGCTGAGCTTTTAAATCATTTTTTGTGATTTGTTGCTCTTTAAATTTTTCTGTAATCGAAACAATACTGTTACTTTTCTGGTAAGGAATCGCTTCATCGTCGGTAAATTTACTTAAGTCGATACCAGTTGAACTCGCATAATGCGCTAAGCCAGCTTCAGGGTTTGCATACTGACGATATTCATTAAGTTTCTGTACAGCCAGATCATGTGTTTCGGCAACAACAACGGTTATGCCAACAAAGACTTTAATGTCATCCGCTGAACGGCCTTGCTGTTCGGCAAGAGCACGAATCTTTTTCACCTGTTCGCGAATTTTTTCGGGTTTGTCGCCGCCAATAAATACACATTCAGCATGACGAGTAGCAAACTGCATACCTTTGGGTGAAGCGCCTGCTTGAAATAGAGTGGGAGTACGTTGCATAGAAGGAGACACCTGAAACACACCTTCACTCTGGTAATACTTTCCATGGTGGTGAATGGTGTGTACTTTGGATGGGTCTGTAAAAACGCGCCGTGCTTTATCTTTTTTAACTGCGTCGTTTTCCCAAGAACCTTCCCAATATTTGTAGCAAAGTTCTAAAAACTCTTCGGCTTGTTCATAGCGAGCATCGTGGTCTTTTAAACCTTTTTGGCCAATTAGACGTTCTGCACTATCTAGATAACCTGTCACGATATTCCAGCCAATACGACCTTGAGTTAAATGGTCAAGACTCGCAAAGCGGCGGGCAAATTGATACGGATGCTCATAGCTTAAGTTCACAGTGACCCCAAAACTTAAATTTTGAGTGACTGCCGCCATAGCTGAAATGAGTGTGGATGGGTCATGGCTTGGAAGTTGAATAGACTCTTTTAAAGTGAGATCTATACCGTTTTGATAGACGTCATACACACCTGTAATGTCTGCAATAAACAAACCATCAAATAAACCACTTTCTAAGGTTTTGGCTTGCTCTGTCCAATAGCTCAACTCATTAAAACGGTGTGATTCATCACGTGGATGTGTCCATAAGCCATGATTGATATGTCCAACACAGTTCATATCAAAAGCATTTAGTAAAATTTCTTTCGCTTTAAAATCAGCCATTACAATGTCCCCCGACGAGGTGGTAGAACACCGTTAAGCACATAGTTCCCAATAAAGTAATATTTCCATCGTGCAGCATCATGCAACGTATGCACACGTGCATTGCGCCAGAAACGGTCTAGACCATCTTGTGACTGACTACCACGGCTTCCAGCAAGTTCAATCAGCTTAGACGATGCTTTGAGAGCTGTATCGCTACTATGAGCACGTACTTTGGCCACATCAATTGAAGCTTTTGCAATGCTTTCAGGCGTGGTTTCAATTTTTGCGACATCAATTGATTGCGCAGCTTGCTTTAATAACACTTCACTTGCTCGTACATCTACGGCAATGCGTCCTAATTCATAAATCGTTAAAGGATCTTGGTTGGCCGTTTCTACATTTGAGTCAATCCATGGGCGGGCTTGATGCACTCTTTGCAAGCTTTCTTCAAAGGCTCCACGTGCAATGCCTACCTCAATTGATGCATGCATAATTTGGGCAAAAGGGCCCACTAAGGTTGGTTGTAAAAATGCAGTATCAAAAGGAATAACATCATCCGCATCTACAAAAACCTGATCAAATTTAACTGTGCCACTGCCTGTGGTTTTCTGTCCAAAGCCAGACCAGTCATCTACAAGCTTTAGACCTTGTGAACCACTTTTTACAAATGCCAGATACTCTCGACCTGCATCATCTAAAACTAAGGTTGGAATACGGTGAGCAAATAAACTTCCTGTGCAGTAAAACTTTTCACCCTGAATCAAATACCCATTTTCGTGAGGACGGATATTGGTTTGTTTATGAGTTGAAGTTTTGGTTTTAAACTCAGCAAGCGCATTACCAAAGCGAGTGCCATTTAACACTTCGCCATATAAACGTTGTTTTTGAGCTTCTGTGCCTGTATTGCGCAATACTTCTAAAGCGTAAAAATGGTTTTGTGGAATTTGTCCGATTGAACCATCTGCACCGCTTAAAAGTGCAATCACTTTAGCAACAGTATGACTTGAAACTTCGGCACCGCCATATTGCTTTGGCACTGTAATTGCCCAAAGCCCTGATTGGCTTAAAGCATCGATTTCGGTATACGGTAAAATTCGTTTAGAGTCTCGCTCAACTGCGGTTTTTTTAAATTGCTCAGCAAACTGTTTTGCAACTTCTAAAGCTTCAGCATCATTTTGAATAATGTGTGCTTGGCCAGATGCCGAGGTTTGTTTCGTTTGAACCGATTGATATGAAGTCATGATAATTTCTCCTTAAATCCAAGCATGGCGGGCAGGGAAATGACCATTAAGGTAATAATTGCCAATGGCATGTAATTTCCAGCGAACAGGGTCATGTAATGTATGTACACGGGCATTTCGCCAATGTTGATCTAAATTATGTTGGCTTAAACTTGAACGGCTACCGCCTAGTTCCAGCAATTTTTCAGAGATTTGTAGAGCCGCGTCATTGGCATAGACTTTTGCTTCTGCGACCAAAATTGAAGCTTTTGCAACTTGCTCATCGGTCACAGTTTGAAGTTGGTCAAGTTCATCTAAATATTCAGCAGCTTCATCAAGCAATAAAATTGCAGCATCGAGCAAAATATTTAACTTACCCACCTCTTGCAGGGTGTAATGTTCAAAGCTGGCTTTTTCAACGTTCGCATCAATAATTGGACGTGCTTTATGAATAGTCGATAAAGTGTCGTCAAAAGCAGCTTCTGCAATCCCTACATCAATTGCAACTTGTAATAACTGAGAATAAGCACCCCGATAAGTAGGGGCTTTAGTTAATAAGCGTTCATCAAAAATGAGATCTGGATCAACTTCAACGTTATTTAATTTAACTGTACCACTCGCTGTAGTACGTTGCCCAAAGCCATTCCAGTCATTAATGACTTCAATACCTTGAGCCTCTCGATTCACAATGACTAAAACTACATGACCTTCAGGATGAACCGCTTTAATTGCGAGCCAATGTGCAAAACTTGTACCTGTCGAATAAAACTTTTCACCGTTTAAAATATATTTGCCATTTTCAATGGTAAGTGTGGTTTCTAAAGTTTTTGAGTCATGGGTATTTCGTTCGGGACCACCGTTGGCAAGACGTTTACCAGCTAATATTTCTGAAAAGATAAATTGTTTTTGTTGTTCTGTGCCCATAATTTCGATCAGGTTTAAAAGGCTAATCTGATTTTGTGGAATCTGACCAACGTTCGCATCACCTTTACTTAAAATACGGAAAACTTGAGCTAGTGTTTTATTGGAAACAAAAGCTCCGCCGTATTTTTTTGCAATGCGAATTCCGCCTAACCCTTTTTGGCTAAAGCTTTCAATTTGCTCATACGGTAATAAGCGTTGTTGATCACGTGTATTACGACCCTCTAAAGCAAAATCAGCTACTTGATAAGCAGCATTAATCGCTTGTTGATCATTTTGAATGATTTGGACGTATACCGTCGTTTTAGATAGAGAATTAGACATAATGACACCTTGTATTGCTGTCATTACCTTACAAAAGAAATATTTTTCCACTAAACGAGGACTTATGCTCAGCTTATGAAATAAAGTGCAAAGCATTTTTTTTGATTTTTAATGGAAAAATAAAGATATTAAAAGTATTTATAAATCAATAAATTATGGTTTTTATGCGTAAAGCTGATAATAAAATTAGTTTTAATATGAAAAAGAGCTATAAGTACGGTAAAAAAAGATATAAAAAATATAGACCTAACTGTCAGCAAAAAATGAGCACAATATCCATTGTTTTAAATAAAAATAGCTTCTAAAGTATCTACTTACCATCGACCATTTTTGTACAAATAGTCAAATAAAAATAAACGTGGAGATTTTATGCGGGTTTTGTATCAGTTTCCTTTGTCCCATTATTGTGAGAAAGCTCGCTGGTTGTTAGACCATAAAGAACTTGATTATGTGGCTCATAACTTAATTCCAGGATTTCATCGTGCTTTTGCGCAACTCAAAACAGGCCAAAATTTATTGCCAATTTTGAAAGATGACCATCAATGGATTGCTGAATCAACCAAGATTGCACTTTATCTGGATGATACCTACCCAGAACATGCGCTTTTGCGTCGTGATGAGCAACTTAGACAACAAACTCTGAAAATTGATAGTTTAGCTGATGAGCTTGGTATACATGTACGCCGTTGGGCTCTAGCTCATACATTGGCGCAAGGAGACCATGCTTTAGAAATTATGATGGGTGAACAAGGCTATTTACGCCAGTTTGAGAAAATATCGAAGCCTTTTCTCAAAACCCTTGTAAAGAAGAACTATAAACTTGAAGAGGAGTTGGTGGGTCAGTCCAAAGAGCGTATGGATGAACTCATAAATGAACTCAATAACTGCTTAATAGAAAATCAGGCACGTTATATGGTGGGTGATCGCTTAAGTCTAGCTGATATTTCTGTGTGTTCTATGCTTGCACCACTATTAGAGGTGAAAGGCACGCCATGGGAGCGTGAAGAAGCAGAAGAGGTTTCTGAGGAATGGAGCAATTATCAAAAATATTTGCTTGATTTACCTCTAGGCCAATATGTTTTAAGAATATATCAAACCGAAAGAAACGCACGCGTAGATTGGCGAGGAATTTAAACTTTATAAAAAGCCCTGATTTTATCAGGGCTTTTTTGTAATATTTCTAAGGTCAGTTATTAACTTAAATATTACTATCAATTTTCTAAATGCTTTTTATTAAAACATTTATATATATTATTTTGCTGTGGGAATTTCTTCATTTAGCTCATTATTCAACTTTAGTCTAAATACTTAATAATTTTAATTTTTATGTTTTTTCACAAAATACAATTTTTTTAAAAACAGTTTTTAGCTGAAGTTAAGCCACTTTATTGTGCATATGTTTACATTGTAATCAATAATTGCCACATTAAAGTGTAAATAGATGAGCTTAATAATAGACAGAAGATTAAAACATAGATTAAAGTAGAAACATGTTAGCAGTTTTAAAGGTATTAACTCTGCAAAACAGACTGAATAAAATAAGTGAAGCAAATGGATGTGTCCTACTTGGAAAAGTTGGCGCGATAATTGCAATTTAATAATAAATCACTCTATTACTCTATATGAATGATTCTATAGATAAATAGAGAGAATGATCATCAAGGAGTTCTTATGAAACGTTCTGCAACCTCTCTCATTGTTTCAACATTTATGCTTTGTACGGTTGGCGCTACTTCTCAAATTCAGGCAGCAGATACATTAGCTAAAATTAAAAGTACCGGAAAAATCGTTATTGGCCACCGAGAATCTTCTGACCCAATTTCATATGTTGTTGCAGGTAAACCAGTAGGTTATGCAGTCGATATCTGTAACCAGTTTGCAAATGACATTAAAAAAGAATTGAAAATGCCTGGGCTAAAAGTTGAATACAAGGCAGTAACTTCATCGACACGTATTCCTGAACTTTTAGCAGGTAATATTGATATGGAATGTGGTACGACCACAAACTCTAAGCAACGCCAAGAACAAGTGGGCTTCTCAACAAACTACTATGCGACAGAAGTACGTATGGCAGTTAAAGCGAACTCAGGCATTAAGAGTTTGGCAGATTTAAATGGCAAGGCAGTTGTAACAACTCAAGGCACAACATCTGATAAATACATCAAGATGAATGAAAAGGGTCAGTCAATTAATGTCCAAAATATTTATGGTAAAGATCATGCAGACTCTTTTGCCATGATGGCATCTGGCCGTGCTGCCGCATTTGTAATGGATGATAATATTTTAGCTGGTTTGGTTGCCAAGTCTTCTACACCTAAGGCATTTGCAATTGTAGGACCAGTACTTTCATCTGAACCTTACGGTATTATGCTTGCTAAAGATGATCCAAAATTTAAAGCGATTGCAGATCGTACTGTAAATAATTTATGGAAAACTGGTCAAATGGACGCTTTATATAAAAAGTGGTTCTTATCGCCAATTCCACCAAAAAATACAAATTTGAACATGCCACAAAGTTCATCTTATAAAAAACTAAAAGCGCACCCAACAGATGCAGGGATCTAACAAGATCTTTTTGTCCTAAATTTACTTAAGCAAGTGAGACTCACTTGCTTAAGCGGTCTATTTTCCTAAAGATATTCATTTAAGGGGCAAACATGTCAGTCGGCTCGCTAAACTGGACTATATTCTGTGCGGAGTCTAATGAATATGGTGTCGATAAAGCCGCATGGGCAGAATCAGTCTGTAGAGCAATTGGTAGTACAAGCTACAATGCTCATGCTGAAGCGCCCACATGGTTACAAATGTTAGGTTCAGGCGTCTTTACTATGGTTTGGACAGCTGTTATAGCCTTTCTTATCGCATTTTTATTAGGTTCTCTCCTAGGGGTAATTCGTACATTACCTAACAAACCTCTCGCATTTATTGGCAATTGTTACGTTGAAATCTTCCGTAATATTCCACTTATTGTACAGCTATTCTTCTGGGCATTTGTTTTTCCGGAATTCTTACCGGACAGCTTAAGTGCAGGTAGTGGGGACGTTGTTGCAGGTGGATGGTGGAAAAATATTTTAAATCAGCAACCTGCGGTTATTGGTGTTTTTGCATTAGGTCTCTACACTGCTGCGCGTGTATCTGAACACATACGTGCTGGTATTAATACTGTTTCTCGTGGACAAAAGTTTGCAGCTTCTGCAATGGGTTTTACCACTGCACAAAGCTATCGTTATGTTATTTTACCTGTTGCATATCGTACAGTGTGGCCAACGATTACTTCTGAAGCAATGAACGTTTTCAAGAACTCGGCTGTTTTATATGCTTTGAGTGTTTTGAACTTCTTCGCTTATACAAAAACCATGCGGGAAGAAACTTCTCAGGACATCATTATTCTTATTCTATCTACGCCTGTTTATTTAATTATTACTTATAGTATTAAATTTATCATGGCATGGATTGAGAAACGAATGGCTGTGCCTGGCTTAGGCTCAGGAGGGAAGTAATTATGGATTTTTCTTTATTACATAACCCTGATGTCATCGCGGCACTCAAAGAAGGTTTCATTTTTACCCTGACCGTGACTGTATTGGCCATGATGGGCGGTATCCTAATCGGAACCCCATTGGCAATGATGCGTTTATCAAGCAATGCCATCGCAAGTAATTTCGCAAAATTTTATGTCGATCTGTTTCGGGGTATTCCACTGATTCAGGTGATCTTTATTTTCTACTTTTTGTTGCCAAAAATATTTGAGTTTCAATCTGATACGTATTGGGGACCATTGTTTTCAAGTGTTGTGACTTTTGCTATTTTTGAAGCTGCATTTTTCTCGGAAATTGTACGTTCCGGAATTCAGTCTATTTCAAGAGGTCAGGTCAATGCAGGCTATGCGCTAGGTTTTACCTATGGTCAATCAATGCGCTATGTAGTTTTACCTCAAGCCTTTCGTAACATGCTCCCAGTATTGTTAACTCAAACAATTATTTTATTTCAGGATATCTCATTAGTTTATGTGATTAGTGCACCAGACTTTTTAGGTCGTGCAGATACATTGGCCAATACATATGGTCCTGAAACGAAAGCAACATTCTATTTAATCGTCGCTGTAGTTTACTTCTGTAGTTCGTTTGTGCTGTCACAATTAGTCAAACGCTTACAGCAAAAAATTGCCATCATTCGCTAATTGGAGATTTTAAATGCCAATGATAGACATCCAACATATCTCTAAATGGTATGGTGATTTTCAGGTTTTAACAGATTGCACGACGAGTATTGAAAAAGGTGATGTCGTTGTTGTTTGCGGACCTTCTGGTTCAGGAAAATCAACACTCATTAAAACAGTAAATGCGTTAGAACCATTTCAACAAGGCGATATTATTGTTGATGGAGTTTCTCTGAAAGATCCAAAAACGGATCTTGCTAAATTCCGTTCACGCGTAGGAATGGTCTTTCAACACTTTGAACTTTTTCCACACATGACTGTTTTGGAAAATTTAACCATTGCTCAAGTTAAAGTGTTAAAGCGTTCAGTTGCCGATGCTAGTGAAAAAGGTTTGAAATATTTAGAGCGTGTAGGTTTACTTGCACATAAAGATAAGTTTCCAGGTCAATTGTCTGGGGGCCAGCAACAACGTGTAGCGATTGCTCGGGGCTTGTCCATGGACCCAATCTGTATGTTGTTTGATGAACCAACTTCTGCACTTGACCCAGAAATGGTAGGTGAAGTACTTGAAGTAATGGTGCAACTTGCACATGAAGGTATGACCATGATGTGTGTGACACATGAAATGGGTTTTGCTAAAAGAGTATCTAACCGTCTAATTTTTATGGATGAAGGTAAGATTTTAGAAGACTGTCCAACGCATGAATTCTTTGATAATTTAGATGCTCGCCACGAGCGCGCGAAGCTCTTTTTAGAAAAAATTCAAGCCATGCACTAATACCATTAATAAAAAAGAGCCTTTTGAAAGGCTCTTTTTTTTACATCCAAATTTTAGAAACTATATTTTGCTAATAAATTGACGCGAGAGTAATCACCTTTATCGCCTGCAAAAGTTTCTCGTTGGCCGTAGGTATATTCTGCACCTAAATCAATATTTTTAACCGGATTCCAGATTAAATTGACCAAAGCATTATAAATTTCTTTGTTATAGCTGGTGCTGGTCAAATTGCTATTTGCATAGATGCTATCATCTTTGTATTGAATACCACCTATTGCAAAAGTAGAGCGGAGGATAGGACTCCATTTTCGTTGATAGCCAATAACAGCACTATCAAATTCACCTAGATTAATATCCTGAGTTGTTGTGTCATAGGCATAAGCTGAGTTGCTATAAAGTAAATAGCGGCCATCTCCTTTAACATGATAGTAGTTAGCAACCACGCTATCTTGAGGTGTTAAATCATATTTACCACCAACGCCTACACCCCAACCGAATTTTTCTTCTGAAGCACTATCTTTGGGAGCAACACGGTTTTCATGGGCAAGACCATGTAACTGTAATAAGCCTTTGTTATCTTTAGTTTTGAAATCATATCGTGCTGTTAAAGCAGGAAAGCGGCTTCCACCGGCAGCATTACCAGCTTTTTCAACATCACCGCCTTCTAAGGCAACTAATATTTTCTGTTGTGCATTAATTGGCTGAGTGTATCTAACCTGTACTGTACGTGTAGTACCTGTACCAATAGCGCCATTAAAATCTACTGTTTCTGGTGATGTATCGGTATTTACAAAAGGTGAGGTGGTTTGACCAGCTAACCATTTACCTAAAGACATATAGGCATGGCGAACGCGGAAGGTACCATTGCCATTGTCGCCATTTCCACCCATGAAATCGGCTTCAATTTTACCGGTTAAATCTCCGTATTGGGTAGGTCGAGTAATGTCTAGACCAATTCTTGAAGTTGCGGCAGATACATTTAGTGAGTCTTGTTTCGGATCATCTTTATTTAATGGATAGTTAGCGCCATTTGAAATACTACCATTTGAACCTTTAAAGTCATAGGTTGCATCTGCGCGGACACTACCATAAAGCTTAACTTGGGTTTGCCCATCGGTCATAGCCATCCAGCCTGGTTTTGATACAGGAGGTGTAGGAGTAGCTGGTGCTACGGGAATTGTTGTTGGAGCACTAACCGACAAAGTTGTCTTTTGTTGATCAGATAGTTTCTGGACGAGTTGTTTTAACTCCTTTACTTCATCACGTAAGGCGTTAACTTCAGCATCTGTAGCGGCATGCACAGGCATCGTCACGCTAATTGCGCCTAAAGAACTCATTGCTAGCACGAGTGTTTTGATCTTATTCACAGGAACTCCCCGACATGGATAAAAAATTTTCCTGCAAATACATAACAATAATAATGCCAACTTTAAGAATTTAGAAAAATAGTAAAATTTCTATAATTATCATTGGCTTATATTCAAATAATGGGGCGAGTAAGATCTTATATTGAAAAAATAAATGAGAGCATGAAATTGACTTTCTAAAATGCGCCATATACTCCATTATTTGCACGGTTAAAATGCACGTCTTCAATAAAATATGTAAAAGGAATAAACGTTTTAGCTATTTTTAAACCTTTGTATTTTAAATGCAGGGGAGTTGTATAGGGTATACTGTCCTTACTGTAAAATTCTGGCTGGAGATAACAATGGAGTTAGATCGTTTTGATAAACAAATTCTAGAAATTTTGTCTCATGAAGACTTAAATTTGAATGAACTTTCAGAACGGATCAATCTGTCAGTCAGTTCTGTGCATCGCCGGATTAAGCATCTGATTGAAGCCAACGTTATGGGGCAGCTCAAAAGGGAAATTAATTTTAGTAAACTTGGATTTACCCTACACATTTTATTGCAAGTGTCACTGAGTAAGCATGACACCGAAACATTTGATAAGTTTCTTTCTGAAATAGAAGCAATTCCAGAAGTGACCAATGCATTTCTTGTGACAGGGCAAAGTGCCGATTTTATTTTAGAACTTGTAGCACGCAACATGGATGACTACAGTGAAATTTTATTAAGACGTATTGGAAAAATTGATAATGTTGTTGCGCTGCATTCGAGCTTTGTGATTAAAAAATATAATGTTTTTAACTGCTATAACTTACTCAATAAACTATAAAAAAACGCACCAAATGGTGCGTTTTTTCAATTCAAATGTTTGATTTAGGCATCAAGCTGAGCCAAAACTTCATCTGTGAACTCAACGTTAGTATAAACGTTTTGTACATCATCAAGATCTTCAAACATATCAATCATTTTAAGAATTTGTTTTGCTTGGTCGACATCAGTAATTTCAGCTTTAGTTGATGGACTCATAACAACTTCTGCATTGTCAGATTTTAAACCAGCAGCAGTTAGAGCATCTTGAACTTCACCAAAAGTTTCTGGTGAAGTGATTACTAAAATTTCATCTTCTGAAACTTCAATATCTTCAGCGCCAGCTTCTAAAGCAATTTCCATGATTTTGTCTTCTAAAGAAACATCTTCAAAAGTAATTTCACCACGTTTAGTAAATAGATAAGCAACAGAACCCGCAGTTCCTAGGTTACCATTTGTTTTACTAAAACAGTGACGTACATCTGGTACTGTACGGTTTAAGTTATCTGTCATTGTCTCAACAAGAACAGCAACACCGCCAACACCATAACCTTCGTAAGTTACTTCTTTTAAATCATCATTATCTTCACCACCGGCACCACGTTGGATTGCACGGTTGATGGTGTCACGTGTCATATTAACTGAAAGTGCTTTTTCAACTACTGCACGTAAACGAGGGTTACTAGCAGCATCTCCACCACCAAGTTTGGCAGCAGTCACAATTTCACGAATATATTTAGTAAAAACTTTACCGCGACTTGCATCTTGTTTCGCTTTACGATGCTTAATATTGGCCCATTTAGAATGACCCGCCATGGACGTGAACTCCAAAAAAAGAAAATGCAAAAGTGCTGGAATATTAGCATAGGCTTGGTTTTGTTGAAAACTGTTGCCCTGCGTTTTGTTAGCCAATTGAATAAGAATAATAACCTTAAGGCCTAATGAGTGAGATCAGGCCGAATCAAATCCAATTTGATCTAGTTAATTTTGACATCTATGTCAAATTGCGCATATAGCTCTTTAATCGTTTCCAAATCTTTTTGTAAGTCTGTTGGGTAAATTTTACCTAGAATCCCGCCTTGTTTGCTTCGAGCATTGGCATACATGAGTACAATTGGAACATTAGCGGCTTTCGCAATATGCCAAAAACCTGTACGGATAGGTTTGCGTTCTGAGCCATCTTTCGCACGAGTAGCTTCAGGAGCAATCACCAAGTTAAAAGTTTCATGAGTTTGAAATTGTTCAACCATTTGAGAAACAATATCTTTACTCGCTTTGCGGTCAACGGGAATACCACCAAGTTTTTCTAAAAATGGTTTAAGAGGACCCTTAAAAAGTTCTTTCTTTATTAAAGTATGAATCTTAATGTCTAAAATTTGGAAGAGAGCAATAGAGAGCACTGCATCTAGATTTGAGGTATGTTCAAATCCAATAATAACTTGTTTTTTTTCAAGAATTTTAGGATCTACATTATAGGTCCAACCAGCAGCTTTAAAGATAGAGTTAGCTAGAAATTTTTTCATAGATCAGTGCAAGGTGATAAATTTGCAGGATTCTAATATGAGTTTGTAAAAAAGCCTAGAAAAATTATGAAAGCTAAAGTAGCCAATTAAAAATGAACATTATCTAAGCTTGAAGATTTAAAAAGTTCTTTTTTATTTTTCTTTAAACATAATAAACTTAGATAATTTTAAAATTAAGAAATCTGTTGAGGTATTTCTTCATTAATTAAAAACTCAATATACTGCCAAATTTTTTCAGCGTTAATTAGTTTTTTATCTGTTGTTCCATCAATAATCATCCCATCAATAATAGAAATAATGATATGAGTAAGGGGAGTTGGGTTTTCTATACCTAATTGAGTGAGCTGGTCTTGTAGTAAATGAGTTAACCACTTTGTATACTCGTAAAATGGTTCACGAATTGAAGTATATTGTTTAGATACTTCAATAAATGCTTTTTTAAATAAGCATCCATTAAATGTTTCGCTATTGATCCATTCAATATACCAATTAAAAATAATATGAATTTTCTCAAGCGGGTTAGCATCTTCACGTAAATTTAATTGTTCATTAATTGAATTTTGAATATTTAAGTTTCTATGTTGCAAACACTCCATAATTAAATTTTCTTTTGAAGGAAAATATTTATAAAAGGTCATCTTTGCAACATTAGATTCAGCAATAATACGGTCAACACCAGTTGCATTGTAGCCAATCTGATTAAATAAATTTAAAGCAGTATTTATAATATCTTCTTTTTTTGACATTACTATTCCATATAGTTAGAACTAATTATAACTTAATCGAAAAATTAAAATTTTAATATCAACGATCATAATAAAAAAAGGGATTGGATTCAAGTTGATATTGTGATAATGATTATCATTAACATAAGTTTTTTTTAATTTTCTATTTGATTTCGTACGATTTTAATTCTAATATGGATTGATAAAGGAACATATTTAAATATTAATTTAAGTCATTGTTTTCATAATAAAATATGTAAAAATCGATCAGGCTTCAATAAGTTTAATGAGAGTAGATATGCCTAAGAAATTTGAGAATTTTAATAATCCTAGAAAGAAAGCACTCGCAGGGATGAAGCAAAGCATTTCTACTGAACTATGGGAAAAAAATTCAGACTTTTTGACCCAATTAAGAGAAAAAATTGCTAAACATGCGGTGTCACATCATCCTGCAATTGATATTTTAAATAACGGAGAAATTAATAAAGAAAATTTAAAAAAAATACACTTAGAATACCGCCATGCAATTGTACAAACTTTTACTGATGCATTGCTCATGGCCCAATTTCAAACTAAACAACTAGAGCCAAGATTGCATGCCGGTGCGAAAATGTTTCCGCGCTTTCTTTTGAGCCTAAATATTTTTGATGAGTTTGGATTTCGTCCAGGTTTAGACAAAGATGGTTATTATCAGGGAAATCCTGAATATGCTCACTATCCTTTGTTTGAAGACGTATTAAATGATTTTGGTATTACAGAACAAGATCGTCTGACTTATCAGCCGACTGAAATTGCAGATCAAGTTAGAGTGTTTTTAGAAAATGCTTATGATGACTATAAAGCTGTTTCAGCCTTATTAGCAGTCGCAGAAGAAGAGGTGATTCTTTATAGTCCACCGTTACGTAAAGCGACTAAAGCTGTAGGTTTAGAGGTAGAGGGTGGTGGTTATTATCATGTGCATGGTATTTCTGAAGATGAAAGTGCCGAAGCCGCAGATGATGATCATGAAGAAGACTTATGGTATGTCTTAATGCAAGCTTGTACAGAAGAAGATTATAACTATATCGAAAAGTTATGCTTAGAGTATTGTGATTTATGGGAAAAATTTTGGGATGCTCAATTAGAACATACAGAGCTTATGCGGAAGAGAATCTTAGCTTAATAGAAGAAATAGAAGTATTAAGTTTAGAAAAACGTATTTTAAAGCAGTTAAAATTTTAAGATAAAATAAAATTTACATTTTAATAATTAAATTTTGAATATTGTTTATAACGGTAAAACGAATTCTATTTAGATAAGCATTAAAAAAACCCCATAAACTTTTTAGTTTATGAGGTTTGAATTTGGTGGGCCCACCGTGACTTGAACACGGGACCAACGGATTATGAGTCCGCTGCTCTAACCAACTGAGCTATAGGCCCTATAAGTCAGAAAAGCTTTAAATCTCAAGGCCTTTCAGTGCGTGCAATACTAATCAATTTTTTAATCAAACACAAGTCATTTTCTAAACTAGGTGCATACTAGACCTTAAAAATATTGTGTTATTTTGGTTAAATATTACGAGCGAGAGTGATTCTAGCGTATGAGTACTTCATGAGTAAAGTGAACTTAGTTATTTATCGATCAATTAGAACTTATGCCAATCAGAAGTTTATAGTGATTAGGTTTTAGTTAACTCTTTTAAAACATCTTTTGTTTGAAAAATAATCAAATTCAGGTTGATTGAATATTGCTTAAAATGTGATCAATATGGGTTTGCTAAAAAAGATTACAAACATAATTTATACATTTATGTCTTACACAGAATTTATAAATATTTGTTCAATAATGACTATAGAATATTCTAAATAAACTTAATTTAAGAAATATTTATCTACGCTAAATATTTAGAAAACGTACAACTTTATAAAATCCTATTTATAGAATGATGTACTCTTATCACAGTCAATTCTATATCATTCTAATCAAAGTTATTCTTTGCATTCTAATAGGTACTGTAATAAATCTAGTGAAGGTAAGTAATTTTTCAACTGATCAAAATCAGATATTCTAATTAATTTTCAAAAAACTAGTAATACAAAGATAATATTTATGAAATTAATTTTGTTTAGCGCATAGGAAAAAAATCCATAAGTTTTAACGAAGAAATACAAAAAACAAGGGAGCAAAGTGAGCTTCCTTCAAATTAAGACCTTTATCTGATTTTATTAAAAAATTAGAACTTTTTAGTTGGAGAATTGGAAATTTTTTAATTGAAATTTCTTTCTTTTTCTCATGTGTTTTCTATACAAAACTTAAAGTGTGACTACTTTCACGCTCGATACAAATGATTGTATTTTATTGAATTTATTCTTGACTAAAATGCTAGGTTTTAATAAAGTACAAATGTATTTTCCCAAAATAAAAAACTATTGCTTAGTCCTGAAATACAGTAAGAAGCCTACTTTTTAAAGTAGGCTTCTTGCTTTTTGTAATATAGAGAAAATAGGTTAGAGCAATAATCTAAATTTTAAAAGTAAGTATATATAATCAGGAATAAATCTATAGAAAGATCATGTGTGTTCATAGCTACAGTATAAGAAATTATAAATTTTCTTGAATAATCTGAATGAGTTCTCGAGCCGCTTTAGATAAGGGGCGGTCTTGAAGCCAAATTAAGTAAATGGATAGAGGTAAATGATTTTTAGTATTTTTAAAATCTAAAAGAACTAAATGACCTTGATCAATTTTTTCTTGTACTAATGATAAGGGGAAATTTCCCCAACCGAGTCCTGCTTCAACCATATTAATTGCTGTTTGTAGACTATTCGTTTTCCAGTACATAGCACCAATAATTGATCGAGAATCAGTCATTTCATGGTCGCTACTCGCCACTACAATTTGTCTAATATTGATTAACTCTTCAATAGAAAAATGCTTTGTTTTTTCTTGTAGAAGAGCATGACTAGACGAGATAGTAGCAACAACTGTTTCAGTCATTACTAATTGTAGATTTTCACGCATTTTTATATTCAGGTCTGAACCAGCTAAGCAAAGACTAATTTCTTCCCTATAAAGTAAATTAAGGATGTCATCTTGAGGTGCAGTAATAACCTCTATATTTAGTAAGGGGAATTTATCAGCTAACTTCTTTATTGAAGAAAATAATAGTTTTGTATTTACATCTGAGACCACACCAATACGTAATTTACTCTCTAGTCCTAAAGAAAGTTCATGGGCATGAGTACTAAATAGTTTAAGTTGTTCAGAAATAATTCGTGCTTGAGGTTCCAAAGCTAATGCGGTAGGTGTAGGAATGACCTTGCGTGGAGTGCGTTCAAATAAGGTGTAACCCAATTCTGCTTCTAGATTAGCAACCGCCATACTGACTGCTGAGGGGACTCGATTTAGTTTACGGGCGGCTGCAGAGAAAGATCCTGTATCTAGTACAGTAATAAAGAGTTCAATATTTTCGCTGTTAAAATTCATTTTGATATCAGTAGAACTGAAAGCTATTAACTTTATATATGATTTTGACTGAAATTAAAATATAAAGAATTAGTTAGAGTTTGCCTATTATGCAAGGTGTAAAGCGTCGAATTGTCTATGTTTCTGCTTATGAAGTCATCGGAATGATTATTTCATCAGTAGGTTTAGCGATTTTGGCAGGTGATAGTGTTGAACATACAGGACCACTCTCTGTCATGATTACGACCATCGCTGTAACTTGGAATTTTATCTACAATATTTTATATGAGAAGTGGGAGGCTAGACAAAGCAGTAATGTTCGTACAGTTAAGCGTAGAGTTGGACATGCTATTGGTTTCCAGCTTACTTTAGTTTTGTTTTTGATTCCTCTTATTGCATGGTGGATGGATATTTCTCTGATTGCTGCTTTTTGGTTAGATGTGGCCTTTATTATCATTATTCCTATCTATACTTTTATATTTAATTGGAGCTTTGATAAGTTATTTGGACTGCCTGTTTCGGCACAAGCTAAAGCATTGCAAGAATAGTCACTAAATCAGCTTAATAAGCTATCAAGGTGTGTGACTTTGATAGCTTATCTCTAGTTTAATTATTTGATTTGATCAATGACTAACTGTTTTGAAAACTTAAGTTGAGCTTTCTTGGCGAAAATATAATAAATCACTGCTGTAGAAATAAGTCCTACCAGCCATGATAAGTCGATCCCTCCTAACATTGCAGCAATTTGTCCCGTATAAAATTTACTATCAATAAATGGCAATTGGATCAAAATACCAAGAAAGTAGCACGTGATACCAATTCGATTCCAACGGCCATATTTGCCATTTGGATCATAGAGCGCATCTACATCGCATTCTTCTTTAGAGATAAAGTAGTAATCAACCAGATTAATAGCACTCCATGGAATAAAGAATGTAAGTAAAAACAAAATAAATGCTTTAAAAGCACTTAAAAAAGTATGTTCACCTATAATTGCAATAAAAGTCGAAATCACAACCATAGCAAGAACAATGAGTAATCTTGTTATTTTTGAGATTTGATTTGTCGATTTGAAACTATTCCAAACAGTAGCAATGCACATAAAACTACCGTAAGCATTTAAGGTGGTCAGAGTAACTTTGCCAAAAGCGATACTAAAATATAAAAAGGTCACGACTAGGGCAATTGGGTTCATACCCACAACATATTGAACTTCATTTCCGACAAA
Source organism: Acinetobacter sp. Li1LvA2 (assembly GCF_056156705.1). NCBI lineage: Bacteria > Pseudomonadati > Pseudomonadota > Gammaproteobacteria > Moraxellales > Moraxellaceae > Acinetobacter > Acinetobacter sp. Li1LvA2. The sequence continues at coordinate 629,901 of NZ_JBSICF010000001.1, read as the reverse complement.
ATTGCCGTTTGCTACCTGAGCAATCAAAACACCTAGGCTCATAGAAATTTGTGAACCCAATAGAGAACCTAAACCAACGGCCCAAAATACACGAGATGAAGATGTTTTAGTTGGAAGATAACGGGAATAGTCTGCAACATAAGGTCCAAAAGAGATTTGCCAAGAAGCAGAAAGTGAAACTGCTAACAAAAATGAAGACCAACTAAAATGACGTACGGCTAAGAGTTCAGAAAAATCAGAAAGTGCTAAAATTTGAGTCAAAATAATCACAAAAGCGATCAAACCAATAATACTGGCTACTTTGCCTACCAAATGAATTAAACGATATCCAATCGTTGCAAATATAATGATTAAACATGCGTAAATTAAGATACCAGTTGTATTACTGACATGTGCTAGATGTGCAATTGCTTTACCAGCCAATACCTCTCCAGTTGCAGTAAAGCCAATATACATGAGGCAAACAAGTATGATTGGAATACAAGCACCATATACCCCAAATTGCACACGGCTTGAAATCATTTGAGGAAGGCCAAGTTTAGGACCTTGGGCAGCATGTAGTGCCATAACGGCAGCACCAAAACACTGTCCCACGAATAAACCAATAATAGACCAAAAAACATCCCCACCTAATACAACTGCTAGCGCACCCGTCACAATGGCTGTGATTTGTAAATTAGCACCAAACCAGAGGGTGAGTTGAGCAAATACTCCGCCATGTCTTTCATTTTCTGGAATAAAATCAATGCTTCGGTTTTCTATAAAACTACTATTTGCTTTCTCAGCCGATGAGTCCATTTCACTCTCCTTGTCCTTTAAGAGTTCACTCTATTTTTATTAATTCAATCTTTGTACAAACAAATACAAACATGTATATACAAGTAATTTAAAGAATAATCAAACAATTTTTGAGGCTGTAAAAGCTAAAAGTGGCTTAAATAATTCATAGATAAATAGAAAAAGTATTTGACGAATTTTATTTTTTAAAAAGTTGAATAATAGAAAAATAATATATAAAAAAGCCCTCTATAGAGGGCTCAACTTTATGCGTTAGCATCTAAAACGATTTGGAAATAAGTAGGAAGTTCAGAAAATTGCACGAGTTGGGTTTTATCTTCTTGCTTAAAATAATATTGATAATTTGGAGTTTCTAAATGGTTATCTAGATATTGTGTTGCATCAGTAAACTGTGCTTTTGCAATAGGCTTATCTTTTTTGCATTTAATAATAACGGGATTTACCGAGTTTAATTTTACAGGAACACCATTTTCAAATTTAGCAGTTTCAATCAATAAAGAAATTTTGAAATCACCAAAATTTACACAAAAGTGGCCTCCATTTTCTGTCTTAACCTCTAGATCAGAGAAAAGATCTTTAAATAAACCCTTCAGGGACTCCCTGTGCTTATCTAAAGCAACTTGAAATTCATGATCTCGTTGCTCGATCTTTTCTTGCTCTTCTTGTAGCAATTTGGCTTGTTTTTCAATTGTTGTAAAATCCAGCTTCATTTTAATATCTCCTTTGGTTGTTTTAAAACTATATATGGCAATCTTTTATTAAGTTTTAAAGAAACATACAGTATTTGTTACAACGGAATAATTAAGATGAGCTTTTGTATAAGCCATTACAAAGTTAAGAATATGTTTGAAAATATAAGAACTTAAAGAGATTATTTTTATTTTATATTTGAAAATGCTGCTACATATTAATAGTAGATTTTAATGTAGCAGCATATTTCTTATTTTGTACAATGTTTTGCTATAAGTGGAGTGCTTTTAATTTTTAAAAAACCTCCGCTACTCATGACACCAAGCATCACCAAACCTGTTCCTACTAACTGCCAGATATTAAGGGTCTGCCCAGCAAGCAGAGCAATTATCATACTGAATACGGGTACAAAGTTAAAAAATACCGAAGCGCGGCCAGCACCTAACTTTTGTATACCATTAAACCAGAATAAATAAGCAATCATGGTAGAGCAGATCACCACATATCCCATGGCTAAATGTGCATTTACAGGTGCAGATGCAATGGCTGAAAGAGGATTTTCAAATATCACACTTAACAAACCAAGTGTTATTGCCCCAAACATCATAGAAAAAGTCGTTGTTTCTAGCGGCGTAGCATTTTTTACATAACGACGAGACAGTACATTTGCGAAACAAAATCCAAATGCACCCAATAATATAAATAGATCTCCAATGTCTATTTTGAGGTGAAGTAAAGTTGTTATATGGCCCTGACTAATCACAAGTAACACACCACTTAAACCGAATAAAACACCTAAAAATTTAGTAGTAGTAAGTTTTTCACCATCTAACATGATTGTCATTAATAGAGTCATTAACGGTGTAGTTGCCATAATTAGAGCACCGTTCACGGCAGATGTCGTTTTTAAGCCGTAAAAACAGCCTATGTTGAATCCTGCAATTCCAATTACCCCAATCACAAGATAGATAACTAAATTCTGGCTTAAGGCTGCCCATCTTAGTTGGCCTGTTATTGAAAAGATCAGAAGTAAGGCTAGGCTTGCAATTGAAAACCGTTCAGATGCAGCAGATAGCGGAGGCATATGTTGAATAATATAAGACATTGCATTAAATGCTGATCCCCAAAAAAACATTGTTAAGACAACACCAGCATAGGCATACGCCACCGTTCTGTTCATGGACAGGCTCCCATCAAGAAAGGTTTTATTCTGGGCAATTACATAAAGGTGTACAATTCCATATTAATACACTTCTAATGTGAAAATTTGCACAATGATCGATTGGGAAAATTTACATTACTTTTCAGTTTTTACAGAAGAAAAGTCACTGTCAGCTGCTGCCCGAAAATTGGGAGTAGATCATGCAACTGTATCTAGAAGAATTGCCCAGCTAGAACAAAACTTAAAACTTAAATTAGTTGATCGTAGACCACGTACCTACATCCTAACTCCTGATGGTGAACGTCTTGCACAGGTGGTTGCTCGTATGATGGAAGAAACTTTTTCAATTGAACGTTTAACTCAGGCTGGTCAGCAAGAGGTGATGGGAAGTGTTTCTATTAGTATGCCTCCTTTAACTGCGGCACATCTCATCATGCCTCATCTGGGCAGATTTTATCGTTATTACCCTCAATTAAAATTGCGCGTGCTCGGTGATGTTCATTATGTTTCTTTACAACATAGTGAGGCTGATATTGCGGTAAGATTTGGCCGTCCTAAAGATGAAAATTTAGTAGCTCGTAAAGTAGGGGAAATACCCTTTGGAATATATGCTAGTCCAAATTATTTGGCTTCAACAGCTCCTGAAAATTATGAATGGATTAGTGTAGAAGTAGGGGGAGTACATGGTCAAAAACAGCAGAAGTTAAAAGAAAGATTAGATCATAAAGAACCCATAATGGTGACCAACCATCCTGAGTTACAGTGGAGAGCTGCATGTGGAGAAGTGGGTTTAGCGGTCTTACCGGATTTTTTAGGCGCTCTTAGCAATTTAGTTAGATTACAAGATGATTATCCGATGAGTGCTGAAATTTGGTTAGTTACACATGAAGATTTACGGCATAGTCCAGCTATCCGAGTAGTAATGGATTTTCTTATGTCTTGTTTTGAGCCTTTTAAAGTCTAATCTCTTAATTGCGATCCATTTATATAAAAGCTGCTGGAGTCCGCAGCTTTTATATTTGGATAAATTTTTAAGACAAACTAACTTCTATTCCTTTACGTAAATTAGATTGGTCCTGATCGGAGTTTAAATCAATCTTGGTATACGATTTGGCAAGTATGCGTCGAGCAGCAAAATTAATCGGTTTTTCTAACAACTTTGGTAATTTGATACCTAAAGGATTACTTTCAGTTTGAGACACTTCTGTCGTGACCCGAGTTCCCATAATATAGTCAAACCAAGGTTTGGTAACGCACCAGTTAGCATTTTGATTGCTCGTCATATGATGATCATAGTGCCAAGGGATACGTTTCTTTGCATATTCTGGGTCTAAATGAGCCTTTGAATGTACACGCCAATAATTCCATAAGCCATAATAAAGCCCGGCAGTAAAAAAGGGTGCTACAGGTAAAAAAATAGTAGCGGCCCCAGCTAACCCAAGCAGAGCTGTTTTTTCGTTATACATTTCAGCATTTTTAAACATTGATTCGGCATAACCTTCATCTTGAAAGCCATTTAAACGAGCACGCTTATGATGCGCGATATGGGTGAAAAAAGGACTATTACGGTACTGACTTGGATATTCATGTAACCAAACTTTATGAAAGTACCATTCAAGACCATTTGCAACGAAAATACCTACAGGGAGTCCGAGCATATTAATCACTTCTCATCAATTACAATTTAAAGCTATTCTAAAAGAAGGAAGTTTTATCTCTTTGACCTAATAGGCAGCAGAATAATTGCCTTTAGAATCAATTTGACTGTTTTTGTTTGCGCTGGCGATATGCGCTTGGAGTTTCACCACTCCAACGTTTAAAAGCCCGTGTAAATGCTGAGGGTTCAGAAAAACCGGTCAAATAAACAATCTGATCAATAGTTTCTTGGGTGTGTGCTAGCAAGCGTCTAGCAAGTTTTTCCCGATGTTGGTTTAAAATTTTCTCATAATTGGTATTTATTGCTTGTAAATCAGCACGCAGAGTACGTGGGTTACGATTTAATTTCTCAGCAATAAATTTTTGATCGAATTCTCCCGATTCGAGTAGCCCATTGCTGAGTAAGCGCTCAATTTCATAAACAAGTTGATGTTTTTCTAAAGTTGATAGTTGTTGTTCAGCAATTGTTTCATGAATTTTTAATAATTCAGGTTCAGCTGCTGGTGATGTTTTATTTAATAACGCACTAGGAAAAATTATAGCGCCTTGATTTGTATTTAAAATTACGGGACAATTCCAAGCTTCTTGATAATCGCTAGCTGAAGCACCTTGTTGATAAGATAAAGTAATTTGACTAGGTCTAAACTCGTTATTTGTAATATATTTAAAAAAATTAAGAAAAATACCAATTCCACACTCAAGGTAATGTCTTACGGGATGTTCAAAACCAGATAATATTGCTTCATCTTCTTTAACTGTTAATTTTAGGTCAAATACATCTGTAAGTATGGCCTGATATCTTAGAGCACGTTGCAAACCCTCACCGAAAGTTGAACTACTCAAAAATAGATATTCAATTACCAAGCCTCTGAAGGGTGGCATTTGCCTACCGACATGTAGACCAATGTCTGTATCCTGGCTAATTTTTTCAGCCGCTGTCCAAAACCGTTGCTGGGTAGAATTATCTCTACGAATATTTTTATCGGGTGGTTGATTGGGTAAATTTACACTTGCAAAAATAGATGCGGCATCTAAACCCATCTTTTGCATAGTCTGATAAGTCATCAATAAAAAAATTCCAGCATCTGAAGAACTTTTTGACATATTTTGATTACAACCATCCCTATAGACTATATGGCGCATTCAATCATGATTTTAGTATTGATGCTATATCCTAAAAATTCATAATATTTTAATTATCAGGAAAGAAACCAGCATCTTCACGTGCTTGCTTTAAAGCTAAGACAAAGCAGGTTAATAAAAGTAAACCTATAAAGAAAAGAAAAAGATCGATCTTACTAATCGCAAAACCTATACTTGTAGCGCCTAGACTTAGTAATAAGATACATAATATTTTCCAAAAAATGAGCATGTTACGTTCTGATAAAAAGTCTAAGGATATTATTTGTAATTGAAGGGGAATTCTAAATTTATTTATGTTTTTTTTATTATAAATTATGTAATTCATTAAAATTTTAATTTTTATGGTTTTAATCTAAATTTATGAAAATAAATGGATTTTTATTTTTTTTAGGCTTAGTGAGTGAATTTTAATTTTTCTTAAAATTAAGTTTTTATTAATTAATAGAATGATAATTCTTTAGAAACACTATAAAATAGTGCTCATGAATTAAATTTATTTTTTTAATTTAGTTAAAACAATATGTTATGTTGGTTATTAGAATATTTGTTAAAAAAAAGACTTGATCTTTAAGCTGTTTTTTGAAATTATAGTCATGCAAATTGTGATCTATTTCCCACAATTTGTATTTCAGGTTAAGTGGTTATCACTAATGCTCATTTGCTATTTTTGCTTATGAGCATTTTTTTATGTGATTTTTTAATAGAACTACAAAGTTCTAAAAATTAGCCTTTTAGTTCCCTTATTAGTATTAAGCTTACTTGATTAGTAGTTTTATAGAGAATATTAATCATATTGAATCGTCACCGTCGCTGTGGCTTTAACCTCACCTGCGGTCACATTGGTAGCGGTCTGATAATAACGAGCAGTTAAAGGAATATCATATTCAACAGTTTGGTTGGAACTCACGCTACCTATATTGAGTTTGGTTGCTTTTTGAATCGGATTATTTGCTCCATTCAGATTCCATAACAGTTCAACACCAACACCGTTAGCTTTTATTGAATTTGCAGCACTGTTGTTAATCACCTGATTATTGGAGGTATCAGAATTATAATCAAAACTTAAGCTGATCGTATTGCTCGTAGCGATACCAGAGTTGTTTTCGCCACCATTACATAAGATCGATAGATTAAAATTCTGTTCCCCTTGGGTTGACCCAATCGCTCTAAAGGCTGATTTCATCACGGTTGGGAGTTGAACTGGCGAATCTACACCACTTTGAATTTCACAAGATGAAGATGCAATAAGAATAGGGGCATTACTTAATACGGTAGTGGTTAAAAATGGGCGATTCTGTTGTCCTGATACGTAATAAGTACTGTAACGGCCTGCGACTAGTGCTCCAGAACCCGTTGTCATGGCAGTTTTAATTACTTCCATAACAAAATATCCAGGGGAAAGTGTATATGTTTGATTAGGGGTTAATGTACGTCTATAAGGATAATATCCTGAAAAATCTGAAGCATCTGCTGCTTCGCGATAAAGACGAATTCCAATACCTGGAATATTGGTTGCATAAACATTATTGCCTATTGGACTAATTGGATAATTTAAGGGGAGAGCTGCAATAATTTGATCACTTGCTCGATTACAAGTGGCGGTAGAATTATTAGGAGATATTGTAAAAGTATTCTTTTGTAAGATCGTTCCTATTGGATCGTTTGGTTTTACTACGATTTTACCTATCGTCATTGGAATATCGACAGTGGTAAATCCTTTACTTAAAGTACAATTTGCATTTGTATGGTTATAAGCAAATAGACTCACCGCTAAAAAACCAATTTTTTTAAAAATATTATTCATTTACAGACTGCCTTTGTCATAATAATTGGTTGGTTGTTATGCTTTATTTGATCCGCTATATCGTATTCAAGTTCGCATTTTTCAGTACTCGTATTTCCCCATTTCACATATAAACGGTCATGGATTAAGGGTGTTCGTAAATAAATGCGACTACCTTGTGCGACAATGCCTATTACTTCGTTATTCTGGTTATATACCTGTGCGGCAAAAGGTAGATGTGAACCATCCAATGTTGTTGTACTAATAAAAAGTGCATAACCTTTTTTTGTTGAGAATTGGACTTTAGTGATTGAGCCTGCATAAGGGGCGATACGTAAGCTACTTTCAGCTAGCTCAACTTGTGTAGACATATTTTGCGGGTCAAGGCTAATGTCATTCATACGGTAGGGTGTAACATACGGAATAACGGCATATCCGTTTTTGTTAATACTTAGCCCAGGTGTATTACCGACTTGTGCTCCAGTAGCATTCGGCGCATAGACCAACACCATGGTTTGGGCTTGATCTGGCCCAAACAAAATTCCTTGAGAATGTGCAACAACATTACCACTCAAGCTAAGCATTTCTTGTTGGTATGAATCTGCATGACTGAATGAAGCACCAAGTGTTGTATAGTTAGTTTTATAGGTACCATTAATATTTAAGTTGGTTTGATCATGGTCCTGATTAGAAATTGATGCGCCGTAGTTTAAGCGATTTCCTGAAAAGCCACTGAAGCTTAAAATCTGACTGTCGTCACCAATAACATTATTAAAAGTTAGAGAATTTTTCTTAAAATCTAAGGGAAAGGATAGGGACGCTAGGTATTGAGTATCTTGGCCAGCCCGCCCATCAGCTTCGGTAATCTCGCTGCTCATTGCAGATAAACTATAAGTTAAATCTTTAAATTGATTGCTATAACCTAATTGGAACTGTTTATTGGTCTTGGGTTGATTCCAATAATTTATCCATGAACCAACTAGGTAGAAATTTCCCCATTGCTTTGGAAGCACCTGATTTAAAGTAATCTGAAATTCACTTTTTTGTTTGCCTACGGAAAGGCTATCAATATTTTGCTTTTGTAAATCTTGAATTAAAATTGCATCACGCAATTTGAGGTAGTTTTCTGTTGAATAGCGATAAGTCGCTAATGTTAAATTAGTATTTGTTGGGGAAAATAACTTACTGTAGCTTAAACGATAGCTTTGTCCTGTCCTTTTAGGTTGATGATCAAACTCAGTTTTTGACTGGGTTGCATCAAAAGAAATCGCTCCAATAGGTGTTGAAAAAGCTGTACCTAGTAAGAGTGAGAGATACTGTTGTGTTGCTTGAACTGCACTGTAAGTTGTGAGGTAATTATTAATTCCTCGTTGATATTTACCTTGTATTAGCCAAGGATTTAGGCCAAGGTTTGAATCTCTAAATTGCCCTAAAGTGAAAGAGTATCGACTCATTTGCGGGCGTAGCATTTCGACGACAGAAGCATAGGGAATAGAGAATTTCTGAATTACGCCATTAGATTCAATTACCGAAACTTCTAGCTCGCCTCCAAATCCTGTTGGGTAAAGATCATTAATTTCAAAGTTTCCGGGCGGTACTGTTGTTTGATAAATTAAGTTGCCTTGTTGCCTAACCTCGACTTTCGCATTGGTTTTTGCATAACCTCTCACTCTGGGAGCATAACCGAGCATACTGTTTGGAAGCATTCGGTCATCACTTGAAATATTTACACCGCGATATGGTAAAGAATCGATAAAATCACTATTAGTAAAATAATCGCCTAAAGTCACAACACCATGAATCTGGGGAAAGGCCTTTTGTACATATGTATTTGTTGATGTATAAGAAGAATTATTGGATTGAGAGCTGGACTGGCTTTGCCATTTCCATTGTCCATTATGGCGAAATTGCCAACTCGCTAAATTTGCTCCGAGATTAGTTCCCATAAAAGCATATGCACTTTCATGTTGTTCGTTAACTATTCGATAAGCAGTCGCGTTATATGTCAAAAAAGCTGCATTAATTCCTCGATCCCAAAGATGTGGATCGATATAGCCCTGTGCATTTTTTTCTAATGTGACTTGGGGGATAGAGATATCAATTCTTAAACGAGAACTATCAAATAAATAAAAAGCATTATCTATCCAATGACCTAGTGCATCACAAGAAAGAGAGGATGTATGAGAATGTTGGCTAAGCACATCAGCTTTTACACCATATTCTAGTAACATGGTTTCTGTAAAACAGGTTTCAGCATTTACGTTAGGAGAGCTGGCATTAAAGCGCATGCGTCGTTTACCCAACCATTGACCATTAATATAGACATCTAAGCTATATTCACCAGCTAAGATGGGGTTTCCATATTTGAAACGACCAATATCAATTTTTTGTGCATTACCTACTAAAAAATTGCTATCAAATTCTGCTTTTGAGAAACCTGAAACATCAACATTATTTTGTGCATATGCTGCCAAAGGTATAAATAACGCAATACTTGAGGCCACATAACAAGTAAAAGGGCTTTTTAAACATATATAAGGTATAAACCATTTAGACATAGTTTTAGAGCCTATTCATGATAGGTATTTAGGTTTTTTTAGTAATACAGTAAGTTTAGAACTTTATTGGATGCTCAACTCTTCCACCGTAATCATTGATATATACAAAGCGCATATCTGATACATTTTTATTTTTAAGTTTTATTTTATCTTCAGAAAAAGGGGCAACCATTAAACCTTGTTGTAACAAGTCTGCTTTATGGCTTTCAGTTCCTTGAAAAATAGAAGTGATAGTGAGGAAAAAGGGAGTCGGGTTCTTTACTACAAGATATTGATCATTTATTTTCCATTGAACTTTTTCACTTAGCTGTTCAATATTTTCTTTTAGATCTATAGGGCGATAAAAGAATTTAATTCTTGAGCGAACAGCGAGCTGTAAAAAATTATTAGAAATTGGGGTACTTTGGTCTTGTTGAGTTTTTCCTTCGAGTTTAGGAGGTATATCTAAAACATTAAGCCAGAAAATGGATTCTTGTTGTTGACTTAATTGAGAAGAATTAGGTAGAGCTGTAATTCTTAAAGTTTGGCCCTTAGTTGCTTCTACTCGTGAAATCGGGGGAGTAATAATGAAAGGCACATTTGCTTCATCGGGAGTTGATTTTGCATTTCCATCATCAATCCAAGCTTGAACAAGAGACGGAGCTGTGCCGTTATTGCTGAGTTGTAGTGTGATCTCACGTGCATTTGAAGGATAAACGACACGAGTTCCATGCAAAACAATTTCAGTATGACCTGTGGTAGTCAGTGCTACCTGTAGGCAAACTAATCCCCAAAAAAACTTACGACTACGAAAAAGCATGAGCCATATTCTCAATAATGAATAATAGATAGGAGATAGCTTCTATTTAGAAATAGAAGCTTCAGTTTTAATTTTATTGATAAATAATTGTGTATTTTACTTGCGATGTTACCGTACCAGCAGTAGAAGCACCTGTAGCATAATATTCAGCATAATAATTAAGGTCAGCATCACCGCCTGCTGAAACATTTACCCATTGCGAGTTGATCTGCGTGCTATTCGTGCTTGTAGCAAGTACAGGAATTACAGCGTTATTACTGCCTAGCAACTGGATATTCACGTTTGTTGCTGCACCTGAGGTTGCTTGGTTTAATAAACGACCAGTATTAAAGTCAACGGTAGCGCCCGGTTCAAAATAAGTGGCTACTTTACCAGCAGAAGCACAGTTCGTTAAATTAATTTGAAATGGAGTACGACCAGCCACATCACCTACATTTTTTAAAGTTTGAGCTGAAACTGTAGGTAAATTAATTGTTAGATTTTTATCTCCAGTATCAATAGTACAAGTATTATCCATAACAAGACCATTAATAGTAATTGTGCCATCTGCAGCTTGTGCATTTGTTATATTTAAGAGAGAAACCGCCGCTATAAAAATAAACTTTTTCATAAAATCCCCAGAATAGTTTTTTAAAAGAAAATCCATTACTTTTCAGCAAGTTTATTCTGCTTAAGTAAGGCGAAGGAAATATATCACTTTTCAACCAAAAAACAAGAAAAACATTATATTTATATATATTTTGATCAGTTTTTTTATAAAGAAATATATTTGAAATATATTTGAAATATATTTTTTATCAATTGGTAAAATACTTTGTGATTCATTTTTAAAATAGAATTAAAAAACTTGTAATATTTAAGTATTTGTATTTTATTAAATTAATCTAACATTAAAATATTTTTGACTAAAAAAAGTGTGTTTTATTTGTTTAAGTATATGTTTTTTAATAATAAAATTATTTTTTAATTTATCTTGTGAATAAATTTATTTTTTAAGAATTTTTTAAGATTCAATTCCTACTGTTTTAGTTGTAATTCAATAAAAGATAATCTGGAGTTCCGTTCCATGAATACTATGAAGTATAGCTATAAACCAAATTACTTTTTCTTTGCTCATAAACTAGTTTTGTTTTTAAAGGATTATCTGATTAAGCACCCAACGGAGCAGCAGACAACGTTTAACCTACAAACGATTTATGACATCTTTAGTCATGATCTTGCTTCAAGTACAACTAATCTTGAGGGTATCTTAAATATTGCAGATGAATACGTCTTTGAAACAGAAGATGGGTTACTTCCATTGATTAGTAAGCACTCTGTTAATCTCAAGAATCATGTACTTTCTTTGGAATTTTCACCGCAAGCTTTAACAAGCTTATTGTCAGGTCGTTCTTTAGTGAATCCTAAAGCAGCTTAGATTTTCTTTTAAGGTAGAGTGAACTCATATAAAATTCATAAAATTTATTTTTAAGAGTTATTTATGAGTAAAGACTTTAAGGCCTTAACTTATATTGCGGATGATCAGATAGCAGATACAGTGACTTGGCTCTTACACCATCAAGATGTTTTTGATTCTTTTAATTTTGATGTATTGAGCCAAGAGCTGTCTGTAACACATGCAGCAGGAAAAGACATTATTCGAGTAGGGACATTTCTTAATGCCACTTACGGAATTTTAGTTACTTCTGTTTAAATTAAAAAGCCCTGAAAATCAGGGCTTTTTAATTTTACTGCACTCAGTTATGCACTCATTGCATTTACTGATAAGTCAGCAACTGTAGGTTTTGGTTTTTCTGCGGTTAAGCCTAGTTTATTAAACAATGCTTGGTCTTTACCTTCACCTGCATTTGGTGTGGTGAGTAATTTATCACCAGAGAATAATGAGTTTGCACCCGCCATAAATGCTAATGCTTGATCTGAATCACTTAATGACTCACGACCAGCAGATAAACGAATATAGCTATGCGGCATAATAATGCGTGCAACGGCAATAGTGCGGATCCACTCAATTACATCAAGCTTTTCAACATCTGCTAAAGGTGTTCCTTCAATTGGAACAAGCATGTTAATTGGTACTGATTCTGGATGAATTGGCAAGGTAGCTAGTTCATGCAATAAACCAACACGGTCATCACGGCTTTCACCTAAACCTACAATACCGCCACTACAAACTTTCATACCAGCTTGGCGAACATAATCTAGGGTATTTAAACGATCATCAAAAGTACGTGTACTAATGATGTGAGAGTAGTACTCACGAGATGTATCTAGGTTGTGATTGTAATAATCTAAACCAGCAACTTGTAGACGTTCTGCTTGAGATTGGTTAAGCATGCCTAAAGTCATGCATGTTTCTAAACCTAACGCTTTTACTTCACGTACCATTTCTAAAACATAAGGCATATCGCGCTCATGTGGGTTACGCCAAGCAGCACCCATACAAAAACGAGACGAACCTGAATCTTTTGCAGCTTTTGCTTCGCTAATCACTTTTTCTACAGCGATACGTTTTTCTGCTTCTAATTTTGATTCGTAATGTGCGGATTGTGAGCAGTATTTGCAATCTTCAGGACACTTACCCGTTTTAATAGATAAAAGGGTACTGACCTGAATCGAATTGGCAGTGAAGTGCTCACGATGTACTTGCTGAGCCTTGAAAACTAAATCCAAAAAAGGTTGTTCATATAAAGCTTGGATTTCTTCACGATTCCAATCATTACGTAGAGTCATTGTCATATCCATGATGATGGCATTAATTCACTACACATAATCATACAGAATTCGTATTAAAGCTATAGGGCAAAAAACATCATTTTTTTAATTTGATAGCTGAAGTTGATTGAGTTGCTGTTCAATTGCCCAATCAATATGCACATTGACGATTTCGTCATGTAAATTTTTGCCTTTGTATAGCTGATCTACAATTTCTTTTGAATAAGGAGCATTTCCTAATCCGATAGCAATATTACGTTTAAATGACTGATAACCCGTCCTACGAATAGGGCTACCTTCTGTATTGGCTAAAAAAGTGGCTTCATCCCACTGCCAGATATCCAGTAGACTAATATTGCCTAATCCATTTCTAGGGTTGAAATCGCTAATGGACGCAGTTTTGGCAAAACTATTCCATGGACAAATTAATTGGCAGTCGTCACAACCAAAAATTCGATTACCAATCCCTGCACGTAATTCTTCAGCAATAATTCCTTTGTATTCGATAGTTAAATAAGCAATACATCGTCTTGCATCTAGCATATAAGGCTCGACAATCGCTTGCGTCGGACAAATATCAATACAAGCGCTACAAGAACCACAATGTGCTGTTGCAGGTTCGTCGAAAGGTAAATCGAGTGACGTAAATAGCTCACCTAATACAAAAAAAGAACCAGACTTTTTGTGAATGAGTAAAGTATGCTTACCTGTCCAACCCATTCCTGCACTTTCAGCTAATGATTTCTCAAAAATAGGAGCCGAATCTGCAAAAGGGCGAGATTCAAAATCACCGACTTTTTCACGAATTCGTGTTGCTAAAGTTTTCAATCTGCCACGCATGACTTTATGGTAATCGCGGCCACGTGCATAACGGGCGATAATCGCAGAATTTGGTTCGAAAGGTACATATCGAGGTTTTGGAGATTCCACAAGATAGTTCATACGAACGCAAATAATACTTTTTGTGCCAGGAACTAATAATGTAGGGTCGGCTCGTTTTTCTAGATTTTCTTCTAAATAGGTCATGTCTGCATGATAACCACGTTCTAGATATTCTAAAAAACGCGGCATTTGCTCTTGAGCATCTGGTTTGGCAATGACACAATCAGCAAAACCTAAGTCTAATGCTTGAGTTTTGATCCATGCTTTTAATTCATGCGGATCAAGTTGTTGCACTGCAATGCGTGATGTGTCGGAAGATGTCATAAACCAAAATGCAAGAGGATAATAATATGCAGGAGGTAGTTTACCATAGCGATGATATTCGAGCATGGGAGCAGCGTTGGTTTGCTGCACAAAACTCCTCATTAGGTTTAATGCAACAAGCAGCTTGGTCAATCGCTCAGCAGTTCATCGAGCTTTTTAAAGATCGTAGCATTAATAATATTGCTGTTTGGTGCGGGCAAGGCAATAACGCAGGTGATGGCTACTTTATAGCAAGTTATCTAAAACAAGCTGGATTTCACGTTGAAATATTTGCAGCTCAATTGGGGGAATCAAACGATTTACATTGTGCAGCGCAATTTGCTATAGAAAAGAAAGTTCAAATTCATTCAGATTTTGATATTAAAAGAACATTCGATTGCCATATTGATGCTCTATTTGGCATAGGCTTAAAACGTGAATTAAATACTAATTGGCAACAAGCTATTCAACAATTTAATGAACAATCTGGTTTAAAAGTTTCGATTGATATACCGAGTGGTTTACATGCAAATACAGGCTGTGCTTTACCTTGTGCAATACGAGCTGATCATACCTTTACTGTTTTAGGGCTTAAAGCTGGATTATTTACAGGTCAAGGTAAAGAATATGTGGGGCAAGTTCATTTAGTTAATTTAATTCCAATAGATGAAGAGCTGAAACCATTAGCTTATTTGACACCGACAAGTATTAAGCTTCCTAAACGTTTGGCTTTTGGCCATAAAGGAAGCTATGGTCATGTCTTAGTGGTTGGTGGACATGAGCAAATGGGTGGCGCTGTCATTATGGCTGCTGAGGCTGCTTTTCATGCAGGTGCAGGTAAGGTGACCGTGATTTGTCATCAAAAGCATCATCAAGCTATTTTGTCACGGGCACCTAATATTATGCTCCGTGATATTAATGCTTTAGATGAAGATGGTATTAGAGAGATTTTATCTCAAGTTGATGCAGTATGTTTTGGAATGGGTCTAGGCCGTGACGATTGGGCAAAGCAAATTTATCAGCAATGGTTTAATTTGTTAAATCAGAGTACACACCTAGAAACTGTTTTAGATGCAGATGCTTTATGGTTTCTTGCCAAGCAGCCTGAAAAATTGGGGGCACACGTTTATGCGACGCCTCATCCGGGAGAAGCTGCTACCTTACTTGGTTCCTCTACAGCACAAATTGAAAATGACCGAATTGCTGCAATTTATGCTTTGCAACATAAATATGCGGGTCAATGGGTACTTAAAGGAGCGGGTAGCTTAATTTTAGAGGATAATTTGTATATTTGTACCGAAGGTAATGCCGGTATGGGAACTGGTGGAATGGGTGATGTATTAGCTGGAATGATTGCAAGTCTAAAAGCTCAGTTCCATAAAGCAATTGCATTACATGAGATTGTTACCCTTCATGCTCAAGCAGGTGATGAACTTGCAAAACAAGGTATGCGTGGTTTACAGGCTTATCAAATGAATGAAACAATTACTCAAGTAGTGAACTAAGTAAGAAAGTTTTAACGTCTACGGCTGCTAGAGCGGCTTCGTCCACGTGCCATACCGCCTAAGGCATTAAGGACAGAAAGTTTACTCATACTTCCCGATGCATGAGCATGACAAATAGCGGCAGCAAGAGCATCGGCTGCATCGGATTGAGGTTTAATCGTCAAGTTAAGTAACCGCATGACCATCATTTGTACTTGTTCTTTATCTGCGGCACCATAACCAACGACAGACTGTTTAATTTGACGGGCAGTATATTCTGCAACTTGTAAATCTAAATTCACTAATGCGGCTATGGCAGCACCACGAGCTTGTCCCAGTTTTAAAGCAGAGTCTGGGTTTTGAGCCATAAAGACCTGCTCAACCGCAGCTTCAGTGGGACCATGAAATTTCACAATTCGCTCGACGCCAGCAAAAATGCGTTTTAAGCGTTCCGGCATTTCTTGAGTTTCAGTTCGGATTGTACCAGCATCAACAAAACGCAGTTTACTACCATCTTTTTCAATGATTCCATAACCTGTTAAGCGTGAACCCGGGTCAATACCAATAATCAATGCCATGTGAAGACTTATATAAATAGTTCAGTAGGTATTGTTACATAGCCAAAACGGTTATGCATGAGTAATTTAAAGAATGCTGTGATGAATGGTTATTTTTCGGTTTTTATTAAACCAATTTATATTTTCTAAAATCATTTGATGTAATTCTATTTTAATGGAATACTTATCTATAATTTTGGAATTAAAGTCTGTCGGCAGATGGAAGATATTAATATACGCATTGCGCAGCAAGTACGTGAACTACGTCTAGCGCGTGGATATACGCTAGATGTTCTTGCTACCCGATGTCAGGTAAGCCGTTCTGCAATTTCACTCATTGAAAGAGGTGAGGCAAGTCCAACAGCGGTTGTCCTTGAAAAGCTTGCAAATGGTTTAGAGGTTCCTTTAACTCAGCTATTCGCTACTTCACAAAATAATCAGTCACCACAACCTATGGTTCGGCGTATTCAACAATCAGAATGGAAAGACCCTGAAACAGGATATATTCGCCGTCAAGTCTCTCCTCCAAATTGGAAGTCTCCATTTCAAATTGTTGAAATTGAATTTCCGCCTCAGTCACGAATTACTTATGAAATTAATGAAACCTCTAATGTTGTACAACAGCAACTTTGGGTGGTTGAAGGGCAAATTGATATTCAATTAGATAATTCTTCTTATGCTTTAAGCAAAGGGGATTGCTTAGCAATGCAACTCAACCAACCTGTTATATACATTAATAATTCAGCTCAAGTCGCTCGCTATATCTTAGTCGTCTCTAGTCAACTCATATCTGCCTTTAAGGAATCTTTATGATCTATTCCCTCAATTCTAATTTTCGTTTAATTGATTGTAATGAAGCAGAACATGCAGCGGCTATATTAGAGATACTGAATGAGGCAATTATTAATTCTACAGCACTGTATGATTATGTACCGCGCTCAATTGACTCAATGAAAACATGGTTTTCAGTTAAAAAAGAAAATGGTTTTCCAGTGATTGGTATTATTGACGAAACAAACAAGTTGTTGGGTTTTGCGAGCTGGGGAACTTTCAGGGCTTTTCCTGCCTATAAATATACTGTTGAACATAGTATTTATATTCATCATGAGCATCGTGGCAGCGGGTTAAGCAAAATTTTAATGCAAGAGTTGATTAGGCGTGCTCAAGAGGCTGAGCTACATGTATTGATTGGTTGTATTGATGCGACCAATCAGGCAAGCATTGGTTTACATGAAAAAATGGGCTTTATCTATGCAGGTACCTTTAAACAGGTCGGGTTTAAGTTTGGACAATGGTTAGATGCCGCTTTTTATCAGTTAAATTTAAATACGCCAAAGCAGCCAGTTGATGGATAAATTATAAAGCTCAATCTCAAGTTTAAGAAAATAGCCCGGTTTATGATGAAATAAAAACAGGGCTATAGAGCCTAAATTATAAAACGCCGAGTTGTTCTAATCCTTTATAAGCAATCTCTTTTCGGATAGAACTAGGGATTCCTTTTTTCATTTCTAAATTGAGCGAGAATGCCACAATTTCTCCTTGCGGTTGAACGACCCAGCCGGTTAACCAGCCGACTTGTGGTTCAACATCCCATCCCCAACCACTTTTAGCATAAATTTTACGTCCATTTTTTTCTTCTATAAACACCATTGATTGGACTTGTTCTTGTACATTTTTACTAAATGGAAGAGTTTTATTAGCTAATTTATAAGCAAATTGGGTTTCTTGCTCAGGTGTAATTTTAAGTGGACCGACAAGCCAAAAATTATCTACTTTTGAACCAATATCAGCATTACCGAAACCAATACGTTTTACCTCTTTAGTCATAAGATCAAGTCCAATACGACGAGCTAGTTCTTGATAAACTGGAATAGCAGAAGCTTTCATAGCATCGCCTAGAGTCATGTCCTTTTCCCAATCAGGAAATAAACGCTTTTGCCCATCCCATTTAAATATTTCAGTTGTCGTTGCTTTATGATGTTCAAGTCCAATTAAAGCATTTAGCATTTTAAAGGTAGAGGCGGGAACATATTCGGTTGATGCTCTTTTAAGATCATTGCCATAAATTTCTTCGGTTTGCCCACGCTTAACCACTAAAACTCCTGTGGTCTGTGCCTGATCAAACAGAGATTTAATTTCTTCTGAATTTTTATTGGCGGAAATAGAATGTATTTGATGTTGTTTTACCGTGTTAGAAGAGCAGGCAGATAAAAATAGAGTAGCTGTTGCAACGACAAGGACTTTTTTATACATAGCTTTGACTGAGTTTAATTTGTGAAGTGTTATTAATTAATTTAACTTGGATAGAACTGACTTTAGATAGGTAAAATGTAAGCTATTTAGGGAAATCTACATGTTAGTGGAACTTTTAAAGTTTTCTAAAGATAAAGCGGAAATAAAGGAACAGTCTGAACTTTGTTAAGTAAATAAGACCTTTTTTGACTAAATATGTTCTTTTTAGAAGAGTTTTTCGCTCAAATAGAGTAAAAAATTTAAAATCTGATTGAAGTGGCACTTGATAAACCTGATACAGCACTCATTAATAAGAAAGCATGTTTGTTTTTATCGAGTTAAAATCAAATGTACTCCAGTATTGCAGACTCTTTCCCATGCGATAGTTCTTGTTAATTTTTTAGAAAATAGACAGAACAATCAGAGTTAAGAGAAATGCTTAATCCTTATGTGAAACTTAAATAGGGTTAGGTCAAATAGAACTGCAATGAATTTTCTTTTTGAGATAGATAAAGTTTTACATGAATTTACTTCTTATTGTAGTTCTGGGCGCGATTGTTGAAATTGCCGTATGGATTGGCGTAGCACAGTTCATCAGTGGATGGTACGTGTTCTTTTGGTTCATTATTGCTTTCTTTATTGGTTTGGGGCTTATTCGCAGAAGTACTGCTGGTATTATGCCTCAATTACAGCAAATGCAGATGACAGGCCAGCTAGGTAGTGACCCAACTGTAACTAAAAAACTTGCTTACGCTTTTGCAGGTTTCTTATTAATGTTGCCAGGCCTTGTATCTGATGTTTTGGCTGTTTTAATTTTGATTCCTGGTGTTCAAACTGCATTTCGTAACATAGCGATGAGAACTCTTGCAAAACGCCAACAAGCCATGATGAATAAAATGATGGGTGGTATGGGCGGTAATGCTTCAGGACAAAATCCATTTGCTGATTTAATGCGTCAAATGCAAGATATGCAGAATCAGCAAGGTGGTGGTCAAGGCCAATACCATGACTCAAACATTATTGATGGCGAAGCGCGAGATGTTACTCCAAACCACAAAAAAATTGAGCATAAAAATAAAGATTAATAAGTAATTATGTTATGAAAAAGCTTAAACCCATGAGGTTTAAGCTTTTTTTATTTTTAAAATTATTATTGATTCTGAGAAACCGAAGTAGATGAATCACTATCGTCTATTTCTAATTCAGTATCTTCTTGTGGTTTCGACTGTGGTTGATATTTATTTGAAGGTAGAGCGGTTTGCTTGTTTTCAGATTGTTGATAACCTCGACTTCGGTTTGCTCTTTCGCGAAAGCCACCTTTACTAATCAGCTGTGTATGAGACATGCATTTGCCTAAAATGTGAGATTATTCGCTTATTTTAGCAAATTTGGCAAAATATCAAAATAAGAAAAATATTGCCAAAAAAATAATATTTAACTTATCTTTTTGTATTTTAATAATATTTTTTAATTGACTCAATTGTTCATTCAGATTGAATTATCTTTTCATTTCACATAGGATAAATATAAAGGATGTATAAATTAAAAATGCAGCAAACCTATTAAAAAAACAACGGTTGAAATGAGGGAAGGAGGGTTACCTATGCTATATCAATACCATTGTGCGTGTTGCGACAAAGTTGTGGCATCAACTGATAAATCATGTCCATATTGTGGTTCGCAACATATTCGAAGCCCGTATGGGTTGTGGATGTTTTGTGTGATGGCTTGTCTAGCGGTTGTCGTTGTATTTAAAGTTGTCCATATTTATGTCCAGAATCATCAAGATACTCCGACGCAGTCAACATTACTTGATGTATTAAATCAGGATGATAAAACCACAAGACAATAAATTTTGATCAGAGCTACAAATGATATGGCATCAAGGATGGTTGCTAGAAGAGTAAACCCTACATATTATGAAATTTGAACTGTAAAAAAGCCCGCTCATTGGCGGGCTTTTTTATGACTTTATATTAGAGGCCAGCAGCATCTTTAAGAGCTTCAACTTTATCAGTTTTTTCCCATGTAAATGCAGTATCTGATCCTTCGCGACCAAAGTGGCCATAAGCCGCAGTTTGTTTATACATTGGCTGAATAAGATCCAGCATACGAGTAATACCAAACGGTCTTAAATCGAAATGATCACGAACAAGTTGAATAATCAACTCATCAGAAACTTTTGCTGTACCAAATGTATTAATTGAAATTGAAGTAGGTTCTGCTACACCAATTGCGTAACTCACCTGAATTTCACATTTGTCAGCAAGGCCAGCTGCTACAATATTTTTTGCAACATAACGGCCTGCATATGCAGCAGAACGGTCAACTTTAGATGGATCTTTACCAGAGAAAGCACCACCGCCGTGACGAGCCATACCACCGTATGTATCAACAATAATTTTACGACCTGTTAAACCACAGTCACCTACAGGGCCGCCAATAACGAACATACCTGTTGGGTTAATGTGGAATTTAGTCGCAGCGTGGAACATTTCAGTAGGAATGATCGGCTTGATAATTTCTTCAATAACAGCTTCTTTAAGCTGGCTTTGAGTAATTTCAGGATCGTGCTGAGTAGATAAAACAACTGCATCTAGACGTACAGGCTTGCCATTTTCATATGCAAAAGTAACTTGGCTTTTTGCATCTGGGCGTAACCATGGAAGTGTGCCTGAGCGACGAAGTTCAGCCTGACGTTCCATTAAACGGTGAGCATAAGAAATCGGAGCGGGCATTAAAACATCTGTTTCACGGCTTGCATAACCGAACATTAAACCTTGGTCACCGGCACCTTGATCTTCAGGTTTTTGACGGTCTACACCTTGTGCAATCTCTGGTGATTGTTTACCAATCATATTGATTACAGCACATGTTGATCCATCAAAGCCAAGATCAGAGTGGTGGTATCCAATACCGTTAACAGTATTACGAACAACAGCTTCAACATCAATATTAGCAGTCGTTGTAACTTCACCAGCAAGTACAACAGCGCCTGTTTTTACCAGTGTTTCACATGCAACACGTGCGTATGGGTCTTCTTTTAAGATTGCATCCAAAATAGCGTCGCTAATTTGGTCGGCCATTTTATCGGGATGACCTTCGCTTACAGATTCCGAGGTAAAAACAGCGTACTCGCGCATGAAAGTCCTATCTTGGTTATTTCAAAAGACATAATATGTTACATCGACTTGAGCTTAAGGACCAGTTCATACTGACCAAAAAGCATGAATTTGTTTCATTTATACTGTGTTTTAATTGATAAGTGTATTAGTAAAATTGATATAAAGAATGTTTATTTAAAGTATTGGTATTTTAATAACAAGTTATTAGAGTACTTTTTAGACATATGAATTAACAAAAAGATTATGTCTTACAAGTAGGATTTTAAAGAAAAGAAACATGATCGACCTAGATAGAGATTTCAAAATATTTTATCTATATATCAAAGTCTAATAGAACGGTCTGTTCGTATAGGGAAGCAGTATTTAAGAAAATGAGCACTGTTTTGTATAACTTAAAGGTCCAAATGATTTTTGTGTAACCAAGAAACGGTTAAAAATAAAGAAATATACTATGTTGGGGTTTACCCTCAGCCTTTTTTTTAAGACAATATAGCGGCATTGAATTGTTATTCATCTTCTTCTTTTCATCAATCTATTAAAATTGGATTCTGATCTTATGACGACCCCTTTAAACGAACGTCGTATTGCAAATGCAATTCGTGTATTGGCAATGGATGCTGTGCAACAGGCAAACTCAGGGCATCCTGGTGCTCCAATGGGGATGGCAGATATTGCTGACGTCGTCTGGCGCGAGTTTTTAAATCACAACCCAACTAACCCACAATGGGCAAACCGCGACCGTTTCGTTTTATCAAACGGCCATGGTTCAATGTTGCAATACGCTTTGCTTCATTTAACAGGTTATGATCTTTCAATTGAAGATTTAAAACAGTTCCGTCAATTACATTCAAAAACTCCTGGTCACCCTGAATATGGTTATGCACCAGGTATTGAAACTACGACTGGTCCTTTAGGCCAAGGTATTGCAAACGCTGTTGGTTTTGCATTGGCAGAAAAGACTTTAGCTGCTCAGTTCAATAAAGATGATTTAAAAGTAGTTGATCACTTTACTTATTGTTTCTTGGGTGATGGCTGTTTAATGGAAGGTATTTCTCACGAAGTATGTTCTTTAGCAGGTACTTTACAGCTTGGTAAATTGATTGCTTATTATGATGACAATGGCATTTCAATTGATGGTGAAGTAGAAGGCTGGTTCAGCGATGATACAGAAGAGCGTTTTAAAGCCTATGGTTGGCAAGTTCTTCGTGTTGATGGACATGATGCTGATGCGATTCGTCAAGCAACAATCGAAGCAAAAGCTGAAACTCAAAAACCAACAATCATTATGTGTAAAACGATTATTGGTTTAGGTTCACCAAATAAACAAGGTAAAGAAGACTGTCATGGTGCGCCATTAGGTAAAGATGAGATTACTTTAACTCGTGAAGCATTAGGCTGGAAAGAAGAAGCATTCGTTATTCCTGCTGATGTATATGCTGCATGGGACGCGAAAGCAAAAGGTACTGAATCTGAAGCAGCTTGGGATGCGGTATTTGCACAATATCAAGCAAAATATCCAACTGAAGCAGCTGAGTTACTTCGTCGTATTAGCGGTGATTTACCAGCTGAATTTGCAGCACAAGCAGATGCTTTCATTCGTGAAACAAATGCGAAAGGCGAAACCATCGCAACACGTAAAGCGAGCCAAAACACATTACAAGCATTTGGTCCTTTATTGCCTGAATTATTAGGTGGTTCTGCTGACTTAGCTGGTTCTAACTTAACGCTTTGGAAAGGTTGCCAAGGTATTCAAGAAAACCCAGCTGGTAACTACGTATATTATGGCGTACGTGAGTTCGGTATGACTGCAATTGCGAATGGCGTTGCATTGCATGGCGGTTTTGTTCCTTACGTTGCAACATTCTTAATGTTTATGGAATATGCGCGTAATGCAGTACGTATGTCTGCATTGATGAAACAACGTGTAATTCATGTTTATACACATGACTCAATTGGTTTAGGTGAAGATGGTCCAACTCACCAACCAATCGAACAAATTGCTTCTTTACGTGGTACACCGAACCTAAATACATGGCGTCCTGCTGATACTGTAGAAACTGCTACTGCGTGGAAATCTGCTCTAGAGCGTAAAGATGGCCCTACAGCACTTATTTTCTCTCGTCAAAACTTACCATTCCAAGCACGTTCTGAAGAACAAATTCAAAATGTTGCAAAGGGTGGTTATGTTCTTGCTCAAGAAAAAGGCGAATTGAAAGCAATCATTATTGCAACTGGTTCTGAAATTTCTTTAGCAATGGAAGCTTATGCTCAACTTGATGGTGTGCGTGTAGTTTCTATGCCATGTGCAGAAGAGTTTATGAAACAAGACGCTGCATATCGTGAAGCTGTATTACCAGCTCATATCCGTGCACGTGTTGCAGTTGAAGCTGCTCATGTTGACTACTGGTGGAAGTTTGTTGGTCTTGATGGCAAAGTAATTGGTATGACAACTTATGGTGAGTCTGCACCAGCAAAAGACTTGTTCCAATTCTTTGGTATTACAACTGAAGCTGTTGTTACGGCAGTAAAAGAATTAACTGCTTAAATATTAAAGTAGTGTAAAAAAGCGCTCCTCATGGAGCGCTTTTTTTATATTTGAAGATTAAATGCTAAGTTCGGTTTGAATATTAATTTGAGACGTCAGTAATTTATGAATAGGGCAGTTTTCAGCAACTTTTAATAAGCGCTTGTGTTGATCTTCCGTGAATTCACCTTTGAGTGTGATTTTGCGTTCAATATTATTTTGGCCTTTTTCAGGCTCACCATTTGGGTTTAATGATAAGTCCACTTGAACATGATCAATCTTAATACCTTTAAGATTCGCATACATCTCTAATGTGATGGTAGTGCAAGCACCTAAAGCAGACAGTAAGATTTGAACTGGGTTTGGTGCAGTATCTTGCCCACCTTTATCGGTAGGTTCATCAGCAAACCATTGGTGACCTGAAGGATCGGTAAGAGTTACTCGATATGGAGTAGAAGTACTTTGTGCTTGAGCAGTGTTAGTCATGTTTTACCTTATTATTAATCAAAAATCGAAATAAAAACGAATTAATTTAAGAGTCCAGACACGGTACGATAGTACCTATACTTTATAATATTGTTTTTAAATAATAACTGTAACGCTTTTATTGTTGCATGGATGAAACATATCGTTTTATAAAGAATAGTGAATTAAATTACTTGATGTATACACTAACGACTATATCAATAAAGGATACGAAAAATGCATCTTAAAACATTAAGCTTCGGTTTGGCAGTAGCATTGGCTAGTTCAGTTACTTTAGCTGCGCCAGTTGATTACAAAATTGATTCAACACATACAGCTACTGTTTTCTCGTGGAATCACTTTGGTTTTTCTACTCCAAGCGCTAACTTCTCGGATATCCAAGGTGTAATTAAAGTTGATAATGCTAAACCAGCAAACTCATCTGTTAATGTAACTATTCCTTTAAGCAGCGTAAATACAAACGTTCCTGCTTTGGATAAAGAGTTCCAAGAAGAAGCTTGGTTTAATGCAGCTAAATATCCAAACATTACTTTTAAAAGTACTAAAGTTGAAACTAAAGACAAAAAGCACTTTAAAATTACTGGTGATTTAACTGTTAAAGGTGTAACTAAACCTGTTGTACTTGATGCTGTTTTAAATAAGCAAGGCGAGCATCCAATGGCGAAAGTTCCAGCGATTGGTTTTAATGCTACAACTTCATTCAATCGTTCTGAATTTGGTCTAGGAAGTTATGTGCCGAATGTAGGTGATAAAATCACTGTAAACATTACCACTGAAGCAACTGCTGCTAGTGCAGCTAAAAAATAAGTTTTAAGTTTTCTAAAAAGCCCTCAAATATGAGGGCTTTTTTATTAAATTGGTTCTTTTTTATCGGGATCTATAAATATTAAAGGGACTGAAGGATCAATATTCCTTTTTTCAGATTTTTCTCTGAGGAATTGGTAAGTAGGAACCTTCATTTTTGCTTGATCACGCAATTTCTTCTTAATATAAAGAACAAGAGCAAAACATGTGGTTGCGACAGTAAGCATCATACCATTCATATAGCTCATGATTGAACTTACATAACCGATGGTCGTTAATCGGTGCATCATACGTTCAACTTGGGTACTACTTTCAATTCCGGTAATTGCCCAACTGCATAAATGTTCGCAGTTGTTAATAATTAGATGGTAATTGTTTTCATGCATACGTGAACGCATGCGGCGCACGATAGCTTTGCCTTTATAGCGCGGCTTGTCATAAGAGCGAACGTGTATTTTTTTGCCATGCGAGAATGCATCTATTGAAGTGATTTCAATTGGGCGTTTTTTGATGAAATGCGCTAAGCCTGAATAATGGATAACTCGACCTCTCCCAGCATATATACCATGATGGCTATAGCCGAGATGTTTTACGATGAGATGAGCCCCTAGGGGGTAGCGCTTATTCGGTTGTTGCATGCTTACGCTGATCCAATAAAGTGTAAATGGCTTTTATTGAAAGCTGCCAACATTATAACCAATATCAGTCATGTGGAGTGTATTGATTACGTCGAATGAATGAGTTTGGTACATACCTAATCTATTTGTCTTTATTGTATATAATTTAAAGATTTCATATGAAGGAAAAATGTCATGCTTGGGGACACTAAATGAAATGGTTGATATGGTGCTTAACGATATATGGTCTTTTGATTCAGTCTGTCTATGCCATAGAACATCAGCAACTTAAAACGGCGGAGGGCGATCAATATGATGTGATTGCAATTAGCAATTTAAAACAGTTGCGTCTTTTTCTTAAGAATTCCACTAATCAACAGTATTACAAAAGCTTTAATAATATTCAGAAAAATTTAAAACGATGTGAGCATCTTTCTTTTGCAATGAATGCAGGGATGTTTCATCCGGGATTTTCTCCAGTAGGGCTGTATGTTGAACAGGCTAAAGTAATTCAGCCATTAAATGAAAATAAAGGATTGGGAAATTTCTTTTTACAGCCGAATGGTGTGCTAGGTTGGAATAAAAAACAGGCCTTTATTTTAACAACACAGCAATATAGTCGACGCGATTTGAACGTTGAGTATGCGACACAATCTGGCCCGATGTTAGTTATTGATGGGAAGATAAACTCCCTTTTTTTACCAGACTCTCAATCGAACAAAATTCGTAATGGCGTGGGTATTCGAAATAATAAGCTCTACTTTGTAATATCGAAAAATAGCGTGAGTTTCTACAGATTTGCTCAGTTCTTTCAAAGAAATCTTGAGGTAGAGCAGGCTTTATATCTTGATGGTTCTATTTCTAGTTTATATATTCCAAAAAACAAACGTAACGATCAATTGTTTGAAATAGGGCCAATGGTGGGTTCGGTTAATCAGATAGATTGTCGAGTAAAGTGAAATATAAAAAAGCCAGTACAAGACTGGCTTTTTTATTAGTGAATAGATGGTTTTTGAGTGAGTTCATTTAACTCTTTTCGGCTATAACCACGGGAAATAAGAACTTTTTTTATTCCCTTAATGACATCTTCATCTGTTGCTAGTGCAAGAGCACTTAGAAGTTGTTCATTTGTTTTACATGAGCAGTCATTTTCAACACAAGCAGTTTGGTTTTTATGCTCGTTATGCTGTTGATCTGCTAAGAACAGCTTTTGCCAAAAACTCATAGAGCCTTCATATACAACTTAACATAGATCGAAATATAGCCAGTTTAAAATAAAATACAAGTCTCTATAAGTGATAAAACCACCAATTGAACTCAAGAATTTTCGATAGGAATGCTCGAGTTAAACGAAATTATGACAGATAGATGACTTGATATTTTTTTAAAATTTAAATAGTTAAATAAAAAACATTAAAAAATAAGGAGGTATATAACCTCCTTATTTAAAACTTTACAATGAAAGATTTTGTTTAAATCTTCTCAAGTAATACACCTGACTCAACATGATGCGTATAAGGGAATTGATCGAACAATGCAAACTTAGTAATACGGTGAGTTAAACCTAATATTTTTAAGTTCTCATACAATGTATCCGGGTTGCATGAAATATAAATAATACGTTCAAAACCCTGTAATAATTTCAAAGTTTCATCATCAATCCCTGCACGTGGTGGATCAACAAATACGGTATCAAAATCATAGCTCTGAATATTAATATTTGCTTCTTGTAGACGGCGGAATTCGCGCTCACCTTGATAAGCTTGAGTGAATTCTTCAGCTGAAAGACGGGCTACTTGAATATTATCAATCTGATTTTGTTCGATGTTCCATTGAGCAGCATAAACAGAGGATTTTGCAAGTTCTGTTGCCAAAACGCGTTCAAACTTTAAAGAAAGCGGAAGAGTAAAGTTACCGTTACCACAGTAAAGCTCTAATAAGTGTTTTTTCGATCCTTCTGCCGCATCGCATGCCCATTGCAGCATTTTTTTGCAAACCTGTGCATTTGGCTGAGTAAAGCTACTTTCAATTTGTTTGTATTTAAATGAACGGTTTAAAATTTCAAATTCTTCAACGACGAAATCATCGCCAATAATAATTTTCTGGCCACGACTGCGGCCCATAATTTTAATGTCTAACTTCTCAGCAAGTGCTTTAGCTGCCTGTTCCCATTCTTGATCTAATTTACGGTGATAAATTAAGGTAACTAACATTTCTCCGCTAAGTGTAGCGAGGAAATCAGCTTCGAATATACGGCTAGAAAGCTTGGGTTCCGCTTTGAGTTCTTCCAAAAGTTTTGGCATTAAATCATTAATGCTTTGGTCCGCAATAGGAAACTCATCAATGCGTACAACTGTTTTTTGCTTGTCATTATCGTTACGTTCAAACATGGCATAGAACATGTCATTTTCTGTATGCCAGATACGAAACTCAGCACGCATACGGAAATGTTGTTCAGGTGACTCAAACACTTCTAATGTAGGTGGAGTAAATTCAGAAAATTGGGCAGTAATGCGGTCAATTTTAGTTTGAAGTTGTTGATGATAAGAAGAGGTCATAGACAAAGAAAATTTAGACAGAATCAAATAGTGAATGGTATCAAAAAAAACGGGGTTACAGGAGCCAATTTTAGCTAGATATCAATAAGCAAGACTAGCGTTAAAATTAAGGATGTTTCAAAATGCGATTAATAAAATCTGCTTTTATTGTTCTATATTGGTCATGGTCTAAATAGCTACACTCTAATTTTAACTGGTTATATTCGTTGACTAGAGCTGGAGAATCCATAAGTTTATTTCTAAATGTTAAGAAAAATGTGAATACTGAATCCGTTACTACAATTTGAAATGCCACATCATCGTTGTTGAGTGATTCGAGCATACAAAGCTCATCTGTTCTTAGTGTATTTTGCTTCTCCATAAAATTAATTGCTTTTAACTGCGCTATGGCGAATTCAAATTGATCAGGTTTAACTTCAACGTAAATATCTAGATCACCTTTTGAAATTGCATTAGGTATTGCAGATGAACCAATGTGTTCAATTTTGGCAAAGGGTAGAAGTGTAGAAATATCTTTTTTATACGAATTAAAAAGTTGAACGCATCTTTGTTGATATTGTTCTGGTTCTAAAAAGACCATTATGAAAATCTCGATTTGATAAAATTTATATATTTAAGAATAGATCACTTTATTAAATAAAAAAGCCCAAATACTGATATTTGGGCTTTTTTAGAAAATTATCGATTAATCAGTCATTGTCATTAAGCTTGCGTTACCACCAGCCGCAGCTGTATTCACACTAATCGCACGTTCAATCACTAAACGCTCAAGTGGAATAGTTTCATTCGGCTCAACATGGGTAATACCAACAATTGCACCAGAACGTTTAGCAACTTCTTGCTGTAATGAGAAGATTTCTTCACGGTTACCATGATGTAAAACTGCATCAAAATCATCTGATGTAATATTTTTAACCGTAGTAATTGCTGCAAGCACATCTTTTGGCAAAGTTTGTTTGTATTTTGCCAATAATGGACTATTTGGCATTACTGCTGCTTGGCTACCTACTGCAAAAATTGCGAGCAACTGATGCAATTGATTTTGTTCAGTGTCTGCCATTGAAAGCACACGATGACGCGGCAAAATAATATATTGGTTACTTTCCCCAGTAGGGCCTTGTAACTCATAGAATTTACCAACACCAAATGGTTCGATATCACGATTAGCTTGCGGTAAATGCTGTTTCGCCCAATTTTGTAAGCTCTGATAAACCTCACGGTTAAAGCCTTCAAAAGCAGTTTGTTCAGTCTTCATGGCAAATGGTGTTGCCAATACTTTGTTTGAACAATGTTGCATTAAGCGATACATGTAAAGCGGACCGCCAGCTTTTGGACCTGTACCAGATAGACCTTCACCACCGAATGGTTGAACACCAACAACAGCACCAACAATATTACGGTTGATATAAAGGTTACCCACTTCAGCATGTTGAATGACTGTTTGGATGGTTTCATCAATACGGGTATGTAGACCCATTGTTAAACCATAACCTTTGGCATTAATTCGTGAAATGAGTTGTTCAAGCTCACCATACTTATAGGTAATGATGTGTAAAACTGGACCAAAAACTTCGCGTTGTAAGTCATCAAGATTAGGAAGTTCAATTGCTGTTGGTACAACAAAAGTTCCTTTATCTAATTCATTTTGGCTTGTTGCTCCAAACATCAACTGATGTACAGGGTAGCCTTTAGACTTCATTTTTTGGATGTGCTGGTCAATCGTCTGTTTTGCTTCGTCATCAATAACAGGACCAATGTCAGTTTTTAAAATTGCAGGGTTACCTACAATTAACTGTTGCATTGCACCTTTAAGCATTTTAATAACGGTTGCAGCACTGTCTTCTTGCACACATAAAATACGTAAAGCAGAGCAACGCTGACCCGCGCTATCAAAAGCAGAACTAACAACATCAAGCACAACTTGTTCAGTTAAAGCTGAGGAGTCCACAATCATGGCGTTTTGACCGCCAGTTTCTGCAATGAGAGGGATAGATTGACCATTATCAGATAAACGTTTCGCAACAGTTATCTGTAAAATTTTTGCAACTTCAGTCGAGCCAGTAAACATGATGCCATCGATACGGCTATCTTGGCTAAGCTGAGCACCCACTGTTTCACCACGACCAGGAAGTAGCTGTACAGCACCATGTGGAATACCAGCTTCCCATAAAATCTGAACTGCTTGAGCTGCGATTAATGGTGTTTGTTCAGCAGGTTTAGCAATAACACAGTTACCACTCACTAATGCTGCAGCAATTTGGCCAGAGAAAATCGCAAGAGGGAAGTTCCATGGGCTAATACAAAGTACAGTACCTAAAGGCTGAATAGCTGTATTTGCAGGAAGATTCTCAACTTGAGTTGCGTAGTAACGTAGGAAATCTACAGCTTCACGAACTTCTGCAATGGCATTGGCATAAGTTTTCCCGCTTTCACGGCAAAGTAAAACCATCAATTCTTGAATGCGACTTTCCATTAGGTCAGCTGCACGTTTTAAGTGTTGAGCACGCTGTTCTTTAGGCGTATTTGACCATTCTGATTGAGCTTGTTCAGCTGCAGTAAGAGCGATTTCGACATGCTTAAGATCAGCTTCTTGCACATAACCAACAATTTCATCATTTTGTGCTGGGTTTGTAATTGCAACAGAATGACCTTGCTCTAATGAATCGTTATTTGCCAGTAATGGATGACTTTGCCAAATACGATTACGTAATTCTTGAGCTGTGCTATCTAGAGCTGCAAGTGGAGCATCATTTGCTAAGTCATAACCTTTAGAATTTTTACGAAGTGTTCCGTACATATCTAAAGGTAGAGGAATTGATGGATGTTTTAAACCAACTGAACCTTCAAGCTTAGCTGCATGACGAATATCATAAATTGGAGACTGGATAAGATCTTCAACTTTAAGTGTCTTATCAGCAATACGGTTAACGAATGAAGTATTCGCACCATTTTCGAGTAAACGACGTACTAAATAAGCTAACAACGTTTCATGGTTACCAACGGGTGCATAAATACGGCATGGTACACCTAATTTATTTTGCTCACGTGGACCAACAACTTGCTCATAAAGCGGTTCACCCATGCCATGTAAGCATTGGAACTCATATTGACCAGCATAATATTTGCTTGGATCAGCTAAATGATAGATCGTTGCCAATGTTTGAGCATTATGAGTAGCAAATTGCGGATAGATGAACTCTGGCGCTGCAAGTAATTTTTTAGCACAAGCGATATAAGATAAATCGGTATGTACTTTACGAGTGAAGACAGGGTAGTCATCCATACCTTCGATTTGCGCTTTCTTAATTTCGCTATCCCAATACGCACCTTTTACAAGACGGATCATGAGACGCTTTTGGCTGCGTTTAGCAAGGTCAATAATATAATCAACCACGAAGAAACAGCGTTTTTGGTAAGCTTGAATAACGAAGCCAATACCTTTCCAGTTTGCAAGTTCTGGCTCGAAGCAAAGACGTTCAAGTAATTCAAGCGAAATTTCTAAGCGTTCTGATTCTTCTGCATCAATATTTAAACCAATATTGTAATTTTTAGCCAAAAGAGCGAGTTCAAATACTTTGCCGTAAAGCTCTTGATGAACACGTTCAATTTGCGCGCGTTGATAGCGAGGGTGTAAAGCAGAAAGCTTGATTGAAATACCTGGGCCATCATAAACGCCTTTACCATTAGATGCTTTACCAATTGCATGAATAGCTTGCGTATAATCGTTAAAGTAACGTTCAGCATCATGTTCGGTTAAGGCTGCTTCACCCAACATATCGTAAGAATAACGGAACCCTTTGTCTTCGAGTACTTTCGCATGGTCTACAGCTTCTTCAATGGTTTCACCAGTCACAAACTGCTCACCCATCATACGCATTGCGACGTCAACAGCTTTACGAATAATGCCACGACCACTACGTGCTAAAAGGCCAGTAAGTACACTTGAAAGACTGGTTTGCTTTGGAGTTTCCATAAGCTTACCAGTTAACATAAGGCCCCATGCCGCAGCATTTACAAACATTAAGCTGCTTTGGCCAACGTGTTCTTTCCAGTTACCTTGATTAATCTTATCTCGAATAAGTAAATCACGTGTTGCAGAATCTGGAATACGAAGCAAAGCTTCAGCAAGACACATGAGTGCCACGCCTTCTTGTGAAGAAAGAGAGAATTCTTGTAATAACCCTTGAACAATACCTGCTTTACCCGAAGAGGTCTTGCGTTCACGTAAATTATTAGCAAGATTAAAAGCTAGGTCATAAATTTTATGATCTAAATCATCAGATACCGCAGCAGCTTGTAATAGCTCTTCTACAGCTTCTGGTTCAGCACGTCGCCAAGCTGTATTGATGCGTTGTTCAAACTCACTTTTATCGTTGAATTCGGTGATATAGCCTTGGTGAGATTTATCCATTTGATGAAAAGTATCCATTGTGTTCATATCTGTTTCCGCCAACCGACTCTCGTACAAAGATCTTGAGTAGAGAGGTTTAGATAATTTATCATTACAGAAGAAACACCGAATAACTCACTATATTTAGCCCATTTTTTAGAGGAAAATTCAAATGAATGGCCCAATATTAAGCCTTGATCGCACTGATTTAAAAATTTTGGATATTCTTCAAACAGATGGGCGAATTTCTAATAGTAAATTGGCCGAACTTGTGAATTTATCTCCAACAGCTGTGATGGCCCGAGTTCAGAAATTAACGAAAGATGAATTCATCTTAGGATATGAAGCTAAATTAAATCCAGTTAAGTTAAATGCTAATTTTCTGGTGTTTGTTGAGGTATTACTGGATAAAACGACACCTAACGTTTTAGATGAATTTATTGATGCTGTGGTGCACTATCCGGAAATTGTTGAATGCCATATGGTGAGTGGTGGCTTTGATTTTCTAATTAAATTACGCAGTGGCAGTATGGAGGAATTTAGACGCATTGCTGGGCAGGTGTTGTGGCAATTGCCCGGAGTCAAAGAGACTCGTAGTTATCCAGTCATGCAAGTGGTAAAAGACACTTCTAAAATTAAAATTAAAACCAAGAATAAATAAAGGGGCCGAAGCCCCTTTATTTATTTCAATAACTTATACACTTTCTTTGTAGAGTTCATCTGCTTTTTCAAAACGCCCAGTTACCGTAGTATTTGGCGCTTTAGTTAAAAGACTAACAACAATGATGCTAATAAATGCAAGGATAAAGCCTGGAATAATTTCGTAAACACCTGTGCTTGCGAAAAGATTTTTCCAGCCAATTACTACAACTGCACCAACGATCATACCAGCTAAAGCACCTTGTAAATTCATACGTTTCCAGAACAATGACAAGATGATAAGCGGACCAAACGCTGCACCGAAGCCAGCCCATGCATAAGCAACAAGACCAAGAACCTTACTATCAGGGTTCCCTGCAAGAAAAATTGCAAGAAGAGCAATGGCAAGAACCATGAGACGACCGACCCATACGAGTTCTTTTTGAGATGCATTCTTACGGAGGAAACCTTTGTATAAATCTTCAGTTAAAGCACTTGAACATACCAAAAGTTGACAGCTTAGCGTGCTCATAACGGCAGCTAAAATTGCAGCCAAAATGATACCCACAATCCATGGATTGAATAAAATTTTAGTCAATTCCATGAATACAGTTTCAGGGTTTTTACTCACAACTGCTGCTAATTCAGGGTGTTGTTCAAAATAAGCAATACCGAAGAAACCAGCACCTACAGCACCGATTAAGCATAAAATCATCCACGTCATACCGATGCGACGAGCAGCAGGAATAGATTTTACTGAATCAGCCGCCATGAAACGTACAAGAATGTGGGGTTGACCAAAGTAACCGAGGCCCCATGCCATGGAGGATAAAACTGCTACCACCCCAAAATCTGAGAAGATGTTAAATGCATGTGGACGAGCAGTTTCAATGAGGGTAACAAAATGAGTTGTGTCCCCGATTGCAAGATAAGTCACAATTGGTGTTAACAATAGAGCAAAAATCATCAATCCAGCTTGGAATGTATCAGTCCAGCTAATTGCTAAGAATCCACCAATACAAACATAACTGATGGTTGCAATAGCACTGAGCCAAATGGCTGTGTTGTATGACATGCCGAATAAATTTTCAAATAAACGGGCACCCGCTACCATGCCTGAAGCACAGTAAATAGCGAAGAAAACCAAGATGATAACGGCAGAGAAAATGCGAAGTACTTTTTTCTGATCATCAAAACGGCTTGTAAAATAATCTGGTAAAGTTAATGCATTGTTTTGAATTTCAGTATGAACGCGTAATCGACCAGCAACCAGTAGCCAGTTAAGCCAAGCACCGATAATTAGACCAATTGCAATCCACGCTTCAGATAGACCAGAAAGATAAATCGCTCCAGGTAAACCCATGAGTAGCCAGCCACTCATGTCTGATGCGCCTGCGGATAACGCAGTAACGAAACTGCCTAAACTACGACCACCGAGAATATAATCGGAGAAGTCGCTTGTAGCACGGTAGGCAAATAAGCCAATAAGTACCATTGCTACGATGTACACCATAAACATGATGAGGGTGGGATCAAAATAACTCATGATGGATGTGTGTCCTTATATCCATAATCCGTGATTGTAACCTAATCCAGGTCGCTGTTTTCTTGTACGGCATTCAAGAGGTTGAGATTCAACCACAAAAGATTTTTTTTACTCTGTTATTTTTATATTGTACTTTTGTATCATTGTGTAACTTAAAATAAGTGGGTTTTTAAAGAGAAAAATTATAATATTAATCATTAGCTTATAATTTTTTAATATTTGTTTTTTTTAAATTTTGGGGAGAATAAAAAATATTTCAAAAAAATAACTCTAAATCTAGTTACAAAATGGTTAGGAGATAAAGTTTTATTGAGCAAAATTAGAACAATGTTAGGAAGTTTTATCTAAAAGATAGTAGTTTTTATTCAAATTACATTTATTTAATCCTTAAAAATAGCAATTAATTGATTAAATTTTCAAAAAGTTCATGCATTCCTTGAGTCGCTGACATCTTTAATAATTTATATTGGTGAGGAACACGCCTATGATCTGCTTTGGGATCTATATAGTATGCTTTACATTGAGCTGTAATTTCATGAACTAAACCCGCAACTGGATATACGCTTAATGTGGAGCCGATTACAATAAAAATATCTGCACTTTGCACGACTCTAATTGCTTCCTCATAAGCAGGTACAGCTTCACCAAACCAAACTACATGTGGACGAAGGGGATAACCATTTGGGCAAAAGTCATGTTCTAAGTCTAGTTTCCAACCGTTAATGTCATAAAACTGGGTTGTAAATTGTGCATTAGGGCCAGAACTTTTTGCTAACCGAATGTTTCCATGCAAATGTAAAACGTTGGAACTTCCGGCACGTTCATGTAAATCATCAATGTTTTGAGTAATAACTTGTACGTCAAAATAGTCCTGTAACTTGGCAATATATTGATGAGCTGAATTGGGTTGAGATTCTAAAATATTTCTACGTCGTTCATTATAAAAGCGTTGAACTAGAGCGGGGTTCTTTTGCCATGCTTCAGGTGTGGCAACTTGCTGAATGTCGTAATTTTCCCATAGACCATTACTATCACGAAAAGTGCTAATTCCACTTTCGGCACTCATTCCTGCGCCAGAGAATACAACAAGCTTTGTCATAGAAGTCACCGATTTCGGCACTCATTCCTGCGCCAGAGAATACAACAAGCTTTGTTATAGAAGTCACCGATTCATAAAAGTGAATTTGAATAGATAAAGAAAAAACCAGTTTAAGACTAAACTGGTTTTTATTAAATATGAAAAGCTATGACTATCTTTTATAGGCCAGCTTCATATTCTGCATTTGTTAAAAGTTTTTCAACATCGGCAATGTTGTCTGGTTTGATTTTATAAATCCAACCCTTACCGTATGGATCGTCATTTACAAAATCAGGATCATCTTCAAGGTCAGTATTTACTTCTACTACAGTTCCTGAAACAGGAGCATGGATATCAGAGGCAGTTTTTACTGATTCAACTACACCAGCTTGTTCGCCCGCGGTAACTTGGCTTCCAACTTCTGGAGTTTCAACGTAAACCAAATCGCCAAGTTCATCTTGTGCATGATCGGTAATCCCTGTAATAACAAGATCACCCTCAATCTTTACCCACTCATGTGTACGTGCATACTTCAGTTCCGAAGGATGATTCATGGTAACTCCTTAAGCTTGTGTCCAATAGTTTTAAAAATTATAAGTATGGGTCTTTACGCCAGTTGCTCGGACTGCGGCCGCTCCAGCGTTTAAAAGCACGGCTAAAATTTGCAACGTCCGAATAGCCAAGTTCATCAGCAATTTGTTCAAGACTATAATCTGTACGTGAAAGTAAAGATGTTGCATGTCGATAGCGTACTTCATCAACTAAAGTTGAAAATGATGTTCCTTCCGCTGCTAATTGACGTTTGAGTGTTCGATCAGACATATGTAGACATTCAGCTACATTTTCGATGCTTAAATAATGTTGTTCAGAATTACTTAAAATATCACGAACTCGCATTGCTAAACGACGGCGTTCACCTAAAGCGGATAGTTCAGCTTCGCACTGATTAATAGCAACTTGACTTGCGATAGGGTCAGCATTAACCAATTTAATTCCTAAATATTTTTTATCGAAACTTGAAATTAAATGAGGTTGGTTAAAGCGAATTGTGCTGCTTAGCTTATTTCTATATTTGTCAAAACCTACTGGTTCTGGGAAATCTAAATCTACATCACCAGCTAAATCTTCAATACCAGTAATCGCTTTAGCCATGCTCATAATACCAATGGTTAAACCTAAAACGATTTCTGTACGTAAAGGTTCAAGTTCAATATCACACTGTAATTGTAAGGTTGCTTTGGGCCCAAAAGTTGAGAAATATAATTGTAAAAAGGGTAAGCGTAGCTGAATAAAGCGGGCTGCAAGAGCGATTGCTTCTGTAATATCTTTGGCTGTCATAATTGCATAGCCAATGAAGCCATGAATTGAAATACGCATTTGAGTACCAAGATGGTAACCCAACGTAGTTTCGCCAGTTAAATTAAGCGCGTGTTTTACGAGTTCATTTGCTACTGGTGTAGAAATACGATAGTCAGGATCCGCCAGTTGCTCGCTAGTAAGATGAAATGGAGCAAATAATGTTTCGTCGTTGTATCCCCAACGTGAAACAACATCTAATAGCAATAAGCCATAGACACCCGGAATACCCTGATCTTGACGAGCTGAGGTAATTTTCATATGCGTTCCATTGCTCTCATCAATTTTTCACATGCATTTCTTACACATATTGTCATGAAATATAATCTGAGTTTATAAAAACTGTTAGACAATCATATCAACCATTTTTAAACATTTTTTTAAAGACAACAATTTTTGTTGTTGAAATAAGTAAAACATCCCCATGTTGATTTAAGGCTTGCGTAACGTAACTAACAATACCACGATCTAATTTTGTTTTGGATGGTGTGATAGCTGAAATTTCAGCTTCAACATGAATTCTATCACCAGGTCGAGTAGGGCGTGGCCATCGTAGACTAGATTCAGAACCTATTAGGCCGCCATGAATAGGCATGCATTCTGTCCATAAACGCATAGTGATGGCTGACGTATGCCAGCCACTTGCAGCAATCCCCTGAAAAATAGGGTCATGCTTAGCTTGCTCTTCATCTGTGTGAAATGTTTGAGGGTCATAGGAGTTTGCAAATTTTTTGATTTCATCTAAGGTGATTTCATATTCACGGCTAATGAAACGATCACCAATTTTCAAATCTTCTAAATAAAGCATTAATCTTGACCCTGTAAAACTTTTTGTTCAAATAGGAAACCGCCTGTTTGGCGTTTCCATAATTGTGCATATATTCCATTTTGAGCAATTAACTCTTCATGTGTTCCTTGCTCAGCAATTCGACCTTCATCAAGAACAATTAAACGGTCCATTTGTGCAATAGTAGATAATCGGTGTGCAATTGCAATAACCGTTTTATCAACCATCAGGTCATTTAAACTGGATTGAATTGCTGCTTCAACTTCTGAATCTAGTGCACTGGTTGCTTCATCTAAAATGAGAATAGGAGCATCTTTTAAGAATACACGTGCGATAGCAATACGTTGTCTTTGACCACCAGAAAGTTTTACACCACGTTCACCGACTTGGGCGTGATATCCATTACGACCTTTTAAGTCAACCAATTGAGGTATAAATTCGGCTGCTTTAGCTTTATTTACAGCATTCTCCATCTCGGCATCAGATGCATCTGGACGGCCATATTTAATATTTTCAGCCACTGAGCGATGTAATAAAGACGTATCTTGGGTTACTAAGGCAATATTGGCTCTTAGACTATCTTGAGTCACATTTTCAATATTTTGGCCATCAATTAAAATTTCACCGTCTTTAATATGATAAAAATGTAAAAGCAGTTGGATTAGAGTTGATTTACCTGCACCTGAACGCCCAACAATACCAATCTTTTCACCTGCTTTAATATGTAAATTGAAGTGGTCAATTACATTTTTATTGTTATAAGCAAAACTCACATCTTTAAATACAATCTCACCTTTGGCAACTTCAAGAGTTTTTGCATCTGGTTTGTCTTGAATATTGATTTTTTTACCTAATGTCTGCATACCATCTTGAATGGTTCCGACATTTTCAAATAACGCGGACATATGCCACATCATAAATTCAGCCATACTATTAAGCTTTAAAATCATGGCAGTAGTCGCTGCAATTACACCTAATGCTGCCAAGCCTTGAGTCCATAGCCAAACTGACGTGCCAATAACGCCAATAAATAAAACAGCTGATAGCATGTTGATACTTATTTCAAAAAGAGTGCCTAAACGCATCTGAGCATAGACTGTTGTCATAAACTCTTTCATTGATGCTTTGGCATACTGGCTCTCACGTCCCGCATGAGCAAACAATTTAACAGTTTGAATATTGGTGTAAGCATCAGTAATGCGGCCAGTCATAACTGCTCTGGCATCAGCTTGTTGCTGAGAAACTTTACTTAAACGGGGAATAAAGAACCATGCACTTAAGAGAAATAAAGTTAACCAAACTAAAAGTGGTATTAACAAAATAGGGGAAATAGCCCCAAGGACAATGCTAACCGTAATAAAGTAAATAGCCACATACGCTAACATGTCACCCAAAATAATCCAGAATTCACGGACTGCTAGGGCAGTTTGCATAACTTTTGCAGAAAGTCTTCCAGCAAAGTCATTATGGAAAAAATCTAAGCTTTGTTTCAATAACAGATTATGAAAACGCCAACGCAAACGCATTGGAAAAGTACTATATAAAATCTGATGTTTAATAATAGATTGAAAATTTACGAAAAAGATATTAGCAAATAAAACACTAATTAAAATTAGTAAATCAGCTGCATGTTGACTTAAAAAACTTTCAGGATGACTTTTACTTAACCAATCCACGAGTTGTCCAATCTTTGAAAAAAGTAAGGCTTCAAAGCTTGCAGCACCTGCTGTAAAAAGAATAAGTAAGAATAAGTATGGGCGTAAGCCTTCTGTCGCTTGCCAGACAAATGGGAAAAAACGAGTTGGTAAAGGTTCATCCAGACCTTTTGTTGGGTAAGGATCTACAAGTTTTTCAAACCACTTCAGCATGAATTACTACCTTTAAGACAAAAGCCACTTAATTAAGTTTTTGCAATTAAATTTACAGAAAGTCAGTTAGATCAATATTACTTAGGTTTTTGATCTTTTGAGCATGTGTAAATACATATGAACTGATTACTTTGTACGTCATTCATTAGTACATGACGTAAAAATTGGATGTCTGAAGAAATATTCAAGACTGTCGCGAGGACTTAAAAATTATGATTTATTATATCGGGATTAATAGA
This sequence comes from Acinetobacter sp. Li1LvA2, assembly GCF_056156705.1. NCBI lineage: Bacteria > Pseudomonadati > Pseudomonadota > Gammaproteobacteria > Moraxellales > Moraxellaceae > Acinetobacter > Acinetobacter sp. Li1LvA2. The sequence continues at coordinate 589,125 of NZ_JBSICF010000001.1, read as the reverse complement.
TAAAGTGGTGAAGGAATTTATTCTTTAAGTATTTTTTTCTTAATATTTTGAACGTTTGTTAAATTAATACTTTTTAAGCCAAATCGAAAAAGGCCTTTATATCTGCATCATAAAGGCCCTTGTATGTATTACCACATTAAATCATCAGGAATAACATACGCTGCATAAGGATCTTCTTCATCAGTGGCTTGTTCATTTTTCTCAGCATTATTCATTAAAATGAAACCTTGCATTTTTTGATCTATTTTTTCAGCTAAAGCTTTTGGCAAATAAGCGTATTGATCTTGGTCTTTAGCAATGACTAAGCTACCGGTAACAAGTGCATTATATACTTGCTGAGAAATATATACCTTCTTGATCTTACTCTCATCAATAAATTGATAAACACTATCGCCATCAGTATTTGAAATTTTATGATGTTTAATCATTTGAATGATTGATGCTTTGAGGGCTTTTTCCTCAAGCTGTTGTTGTTTTTCTAAGTTTAAAGCCTGATCTTTAGCTAACTTTTCTTGTTGAGCTTTTTCAATATTTGCTTTGATTGCTGGTTCATCACTTTGACCGATACGTTGCTCATGGTGAGCTTGTTTTGTTAGTTTCTTTGCTTTTTTATTATCCACTAACCCAGCTTTCAGTAGCTGTGCTTGTAAGGCATTTTTAACCATGACTTAATCCTTATGTGAAGTTGAAGGGCTATAGAGATAAACTACCCAGTAAGAAATACTTAAGACTAAGCTTAAAGTTGCTGGCAATAAAAATGCTTGTAACTTTAAATACGGATGTACTAGTGCTGCGAGTATCCCACCAAGCAGAAAACCTGTAAAAATAAGTAAGTGTAAAACAATACGTCGGTTTTCTACTGGTAAGCCTCGAGCTTTGTATCCAAGGGCTAAACCAATATCTGTTAAAACACCAGATAGATGGGTAGTTCGAATAATGGTTCCTTTATAATGGCTTACCATCGCATTTTGTAGGCCCATCGCTGTACAAGCCCATAATAATCCATAGCGTGGAAAATAAGGTAGTAATAGCCAACAAAGAAAAATGAATAAGGCAACAAGACTCAAAGGTAAGCCATAGCGACGACCTAATCGAAAGTGACTGCTGCCTAAAATAAAACCACTGTAAAATGAACCACAAACATAACAAATAATTACTAGAAGCAAGAAAATGATATGTTTCGGCTGCCACTCTACCAAACTCATAGCTAGCATACTAACGTTGCCAGTCATATGTGAAATAGATTGATGCAAAAGGGTAATTAACCCTAATACATTAATCATTCCGGCATTGAATGCCAGTAAAAAGGCTCCGAGTTGGAACCAGTTTGGTAGACGTTGAAATGGCATGTGTTTAATAAGCTTGTTTAGAGCGAATATCTACAGCTGCGGTAAATAAAATATCCGTAGAAGAGTTAAGCGCTGTTTCTGTAGAGTCTTGCAATACACTAATAATCATACCCACTGCAACAACTTGCATAGCAATTTCGGTTGAAATACCAAATAAACTACATGCTACTGGAATCAAAAGTAAAGAACCACCCGCAACACCAGATGCACCACATGCTGAAACTGTAGCAACAACTGATAAAATAACCATTGTAGCTAAATCAACATGAATACCAAGTGTATGTACAGTTGCAAGTGTGAGTACAGTAATTGTCACTGCCGCACCAGCCATATTGATTGTCGCACCTAGTGGAATAGACACACTTGCTGTAGATGGATTAACACCTAATCGCTCAGCCAGATCTAAGTTAACCGGAATATTGGCTGCAGAACTTCGTGTAAAGAATGCTGTAATACCACTTTCTTTTAAACATTTAAAAACTAATGGATATGGATTGCCGCGGATTGTTAAGCCTACCAAAATAGGGTTAACCACGAGGGCAACAAATAACATTGTTCCTAGTAATACCGCTAATAAGTGTGCATAGCTTTCAAGCGTCGCGAGACCAGCATCTGCAAAAGTCACTGCAACTAATCCAAAAATACCGACTGGTGCAAAAGCAATTACTTTGTGAATAATAGCACTGACAGCATGTGCAACATCTTGCATCACTTGTTTTGTGGTGTCTGAGCTATGGCGCATGGCTAAACCTAAACCAATTGCCCAAGCTAAAATACCAATAAAGTTTGCTTCACTAATTGCTTGAACAGGGTTCGCAATAAAGCTTAAAAGCAGATTTTTTAAAATATCAGCTAAACTTCCTGGTGCTTGTAAATTATTATGAGAAACCGTGTTGAGATAAAGAGTGCTTGGAAAAGATAAACTTGCAATAACAGCACTAAAAGCGGCTAGCAACATACCTATTACGTATAGAAGTAAGACTGGGCGTAAATTTGCACTATGGCCTACTTGGAAGTTGGCAATAGAGGAAAGCACCAATACAAAAACTAAAATAGGGGCAACCGATTTTAAGGCTTTAATGAAAAGCTCACCAAATAAACTTAAATAAGGCGTAACGTTCGGAAATAGTAATGCAACGCCTATCCCTAGAATAATGGCGATAATAATCTTAGTGACTAAGCTTAATCGAGAAAAGAATGCAAGCATATAAAGGCCTTATTAACCTAATCATGGCTAAAGGTTGAACAAGCGGAGTATTTTATACTTAAGTGCTGTGAATCTTAAGCTTTTTTATAGCAAGTATAAGTTTTTATAATTATTGGTAATATTAAGTCATTGTTTTTATTTTGATTAATTTTAAATATGGGAATCTATAATTGGTGATTTTGTTTGTTAAATGCTCATTGAAAAATTAATTAGATCAAAAAGCTGTGCAAGTATCCGATAAACTACAGAGAAATGAATTTTAAAAGAGTAAAGAGGTAAGTAAAACTTTGGAAAAGCTACGCGAATTTTCAAAACTTTGTGCTTGGACTAGACTCTAAGCTTTCAAGCTGAAAAATCGCATATTTCAGGAAATTACTACTATTATTATAAATTTATAATTTAAAGATTTTATTTACTTGCACAATACAGTTGGTGAAGCGTATTTAAAATTGAATGCATATTATCATCCTTAATAGAATAAAAAATTTGCTTACCATCGCGACGAGTTGATACAACATCACTTTTACGTAACATCATAAGCTGTTGTGAAAGAGTGGGCTGTGTAATTTGAGTCTTCTCTTCAATTTGTGAGACATTTAGCTCTTCATAAGCTAAGTGACATAAAATTAATAAACGATCTGTATTAGCCAAAGATTTGAGAATTCCAACGACTGAATCAGCCGCATTTTTCATTTCTTCAATTTGGAGTCCATCTTTCATACTTTATACCTATATCAATATAGCGGGCATAGTATAGATTGATCTTGCAGAAATGAATGTAGCAAAACTAATCAATCCAATTGTTTTTGTTGAAAAGCAATATAAGGGGAACTGATAAATAAGTAGTATTTTTAATTAAAAACAGTTGTTTGTAGTTCTTTTGTGTCTAAAGTGTTGCATTGTGTTATAAGTTTAATTGTTAAGTATAAGTGAATTGAAGTTAATATGAAATAACTGCTATTTCACTCGGATAAATAGTTAAATCTAATTTATCTTTAAAGGAATCATAAAAAGTGATTGAGTTTTTATTTTTTAAATATATAATCTGTTTTGTACAGACAGGTCTGTATATTTTGGTTCGGTAGGGTCGAAAAAAACGTCTAATTTAGAACCAAAATGACTTTCAGACGCAGCGTGATAGATAAGAAGAACATTAATATAAGAAGAAGAACATCACGCTTTATTTTTAAGCTGCTCTTTCAAAGTCGATTAACTTTTCAACCCGATTCCAATAATCATAGATTTTTATTGAACCATGTTCGACCTGAGCTTGAATGGTCATACCTTCCAATATATTAACGAGTAATAAAGATAAAGGACCTGGTTCTTTTACATCATATTGATTAAGAAGATTTTGCATAAGTTGAGTCAACCAAGCTTTATACAACGTAGCGGGTTGGTGTGTTGATGGATACTGTTTTAAAACTTCTTCCAAAGCTTTTTGAAACATACAGCCATTAAAATCTTCACTATTAAACCAGTCGGAATACCATAAAAATACTGCTTTAATTCTCGCGAGAGGATCTAACTCATCATGTTGTGATAAAGCAGAAGTAAGCGAATTTTGTAAAAGCGTATTCCGTAGAAGTAGGCATTCTTCAATTAACTTTTCTTTTGATGGAAAATGCTTATAGAAAGTCATTTTTGCAACACCAGATTCATTAATGATGCGATCTACACCTATAGAATTATAGCTATACGAGTTAAAAAGTCTTAATGCGGTGTTAATAATGTCATCTTTTTTCGACATATTTTTTTAGCCTCTCACAAATGAATTGCTATTTGCTTGAAATGTGATCTGTATTAATGAGAATCTGGACCTTTAATTTTACAAGGTATTGTTTGTTATTGATAGAAAAAAGATATTATTTTTTTAAACGGTATCGTTTAGATTTTAAGGAAAAAGTAAGTAAGAGGTATGCTATTTCTTTAATAATAAGATTTTCTATTTTTAATTTTGATTTCAAGATTTCTTACGCTTAATAACTTTGATTACGCGCTATTTAAGGATTTGCAGATAAATTTAATGAGCAATAATCGAGTTTATTTTGAATATAGGTTGTTAATTTAAAAAGTAGACTTTTCCACGCTCATGAAAAAGTCTACTTTTATTAAGACGTTTACTCTGCAGGAGGTAAAAGCATCAGGATAGATTCATTTAACAAGTGAGCAACGTTTTCTAGCGTTTCATCATCACTAAATTGGCTATCGAAAGCTAGACTTTCTCCATTAGCAATTGCTTTTAATTTTTGCTCAAAGGACTCAACTATAAATAGCGCTTCACCATTTCCCCAAAAGTTTAGGCTTCCGCTTTTTTCTGTATAGAGTAGTCGAGAGGCTGGCTCTAAAAGAACCTCGTAACCTTCGTGCAAAATTTCCTTCAAGTCATCGGCTTCGATTTCATCAGCCTCTGGAATATTATCCGGATATTTAGGTTCACTCATATAAGACATGATAGCGGCATCAAGTGCTGCGGAATCTTGTAATTGAGCTAATACTAAGTCTTTTAAGTAGCCAAGTTCAGAGGCATTAATTTCACCAACTTGACTCATCTGTTTGCGTGCGATGTCGACAACAGGATTTTGCAATAAAGTGCTAGCTGAAAATTGATCACTAATACGTTCCATCATCCCTGCAACGTTTGGCATGCGAAAGCCAAATGAGAACGTTAGGCAATCATCTTCAGCAACGCCATAATGTGCCATTCCAGGCGGAACATATAGTAAATCACCAGGTGCCAAAATTTCATCAAATTGTACATCTATTTCTGGCAAGAGTTTTAATGGTTGATTTGGTACAAAGGAAGTATTTGCATCACACATTTGTCCTAACTGCCAGCGACGATGTCCATGACCTTGAACTAGAAACACATCATAAAAATCAAAATGCTTTCCTACTGAGCCACCTTTAGGAGCGTAGGAGACCATAATGTCATCGCGGCGCCATTGAGGAATAAATGGAAATTTTTTCCAAAGTTCAGACAGATCAAATGAATAATGATCTACAGCTTGTACTAAAAGCGTCCATAGTTTTGGGAGCTTTTGAAAATCACCCTTGGTTAAAGGTGAAGACTTGACGTGCCATTCATTTGGATTTTTATCTTTTTGGCGAATGAGTCGGGCACTCGCATGTTCTTCCAAAGCAAGTTCTTGCACATCTTGGGGTTCTAAAAGACCTACAATTTCTGGTAACCCGTTACGTACTAGTAAAGGTTTTTTCTGCCAATATTCTGCTAAAAATTGTTCGGCAGTAATACCGCCTAAAACTGCTAAAGGTTCTGTCATGGAAATAACCTATTTATAAAAACATCTAAAATTAAGGAATTTGTAGACCAAGCTGCCTTAAAATATGGCAAAGTTGAATCATGGGTAAACCCATAAGTGTCGTCTGATCTAGGCCAGTCATTTTTTTGAACAAACTAATTCCTAAACTTTCACACTTAAAGCTACCAGCGCAATGGAGTGGTTGATCTAATGCAATATATCGTTCAATTTCAGCTTGAGTTAGGGTTCGGAATTTAACTTGATAATGTTCAACAAGCGTTTGCTCAAAATTCCCATCAAGCCATTGCACACTGAGTGCCGTACTAAAGAAGACAGTTCGACCTGAGTTTTCTGCTAACTGTATTTTGGCATTCTCAGTGGTCATTGGTTTACCAATAAAGTCGTTAGGAGCGTGTTCTCGCCATGCGACTTGATCGGAACCAATAATAATTGCATGTGGGTTTTGTGCAGCAACCACTTGAGCTTTTGTGAAAGCTAGCCTTTTCGCAAGTTCATCGGCATGGGTTTCATTGCGAGGGCTCTCATCAATGTCAGGACTCACACAGATATAGTTAATCCCTAAGCGATCCATTAAGGCTTTACGTGTTTGACTGCTTGACGCCAAAATAATTTGTGGCTGAACCATTACACTGCAAATTCCATTAAAACATCTAAAGGTACATAGCTTAATACAGCTTGGTGACATGCATGTATTTTGATAGGAGGTGCTTGACCTGCTTGATATGCTTCTACCCAGCGGGTTACACAGATACACCAGAAATCACCGGGTTTTAGGCCAGGGAAATCTACTTCTGGTAACGGGGTAATAAGATCATTACCTATTTTTTGTGAAAAATTTAGAAAATCAGAGGTCATTTGCGCACATACGGTATGTTGACCAAGGTCTGTTACTGCTGTGTGGCAGAAACCATTTCTAAAATAGCCAGTAATAGGGTCGAAACAACAGCTTGCTAAAGGTTCCCCTAAAACATTTAAACGATTGATTTGTGGATCTGGATGAATAGACATAATGGATGAAATATCAAATGACTATCTCTATCATAATCAAAACTCAGGCTTTCTACAGCTTTTATGCAAAAAAACTAACCTTTTTTGATGTAATCATTTAAAATTGGCGCGTTTTTAAAATCATAAAGAGAGCTTTACATGAATTTTCAGCGTATGACTGACCTTAACTTAACAGGTAAACGCGTCCTTATTCGTGAAGATTTAAACGTTCCTGTCAAAAATGGTGTGATTACTAGTGATGCTCGCTTACGTGCAGCATTACCAACGATCAAAGCTGCTTTAGAAAAAGGCGCAGCAGTGATGGTATTTTCACATCTAGGTCGTCCTGTTGAAGGTGAACCAAAGCCGGAACAATCACTTGCACCAGTCGCTGCTTATTTAACAGAAGTATTGGGTCAAGAAGTTAAATTGTTAACTGATTACCTAGATGGCGTAGAAGTTGAAGCTGGTCAAGTTGTATTGCTTGAGAATGTACGCTTTAACCATGGCGAAAAGAAAAATAATCCAGAGCTTGCACAAAAATATGCTGCATTATGCGATGTATTTGTAATGGATGCATTCGGTACTGCTCACCGTGCAGAAGCGTCTACTGAAGGTGTTGCTCGTTTTGCTCCTGTAGCAGCAGCTGGCCCTTTATTGGCAGCTGAGTTAGATGCACTAGGCCGTGCAATGCAAACTCCTGAAAAACCAATGGTTGCAATTGTTGCAGGTTCTAAAGTTTCAACTAAACTTGATGTTCTAAACTCACTTTCTAGTATTTGTGATCAACTTATCGTTGGTGGTGGTATTGCAAATACATTCTTGGCAGCTGCTGGTTTCAATGTTGGTAAGTCACTATACGAATCTGACTTGGTTGAAACTGCAAAACAAATTGCAGCTAAAGTAAGTGTTCCACTTCCTACGGATGTGGTAGTTGCGAATGCTTCGCAAATTAACTTTGAAGATTTCTTGGGTTCTTTAGCAGCAGCGCAAGCAGTTGTGAAGAAAGTAGAAGATGTAACATCAAACGACATGATTTTAGATGTTGGTCCAGAAACAGCTAAAGCATTTGCAAATATTTTAACAACATCAAAAACGATTCTTTGGAATGGTCCTGTAGGCGTATTTGAAGTTGATCAGTTTGGTGAAGGTACGAAAGCACTTTCGCTTGCTGTTGCTGAATCTGCTGGTTTCTCTATTGCTGGTGGTGGAGATACTTTAGCTGCGATTGATAAATATAACGTTGCTGATCAAATTGGTTATATTTCTACAGGTGGCGGTGCCTTCCTTGAGTTTGTTGAAGGAAAGACTTTACCAGCAGTTGCGGTTTTAATTGAGCGCGCTTAATACTGTTATCTAAAAAGAAGAAGGGGTTGGGTTGCCAGTCCCTTTTTTCATGGATAGGTCATTAAACTGTCATATATCTGCAATAAAATAGCGAGCATTAAATCACCAACTGTGGACAATAGTGATGAATTTAAAGCTTACATTTGCTGCTGTGTTAATTGTACCGATGATGTTGACTGCTTGTGCTAAGAAAGATGAAGCATCTCAGGCTGGACAAGAATCAGCAGCTTCTACTGCTGTTTCTGAAAAAGTAACGCCTGAGCAACAAGCAGCAATTGATGCGATTGATAAGCCAGTTTTAGATGAAAAGAATACTGATGTGGTTGAAGGTAGTGCATCAAGTGAGGCTGCTGCTTCAGAAACACATTAATTTGTTGTTTTTTGTTAAAAAATCCCTGCATATGCGGGGATTTTTTTTGAAATACTGTGATTTGTTGCTGAATTGAAATAAATGAAAGGGTAGAATAACCCGCACTACCTGGGAGGATATTATGGCACTCATTTCAATGCGCCAGCTCTTGGATCACGCTGCTGAACATAACTACGGCGTACCAGCATTTAACGTAAATAACTTAGAACAAATGCGCGCAATCATGCTTGCCGCGGATGCAACCAATTCACCTGTAATTGTTCAAGCATCAGCTGGAGCTCGCAAATATGCAGGCGCTCCATTCTTACGCCATCTTATTTTGGCTGCAATTGAAGAATGGCCACATATTCCAGTGGTAATGCACCAAGATCATGGTACAAGCCCTGATATCTGTCAGCGTTCAATTCAGCTTGGCTTTAGCTCGGTGATGATGGACGGTTCATTAGGTGTAGACGGTAAAACCCCTACATCTTACGAATACAACGTTGATGTAACTCGTAATGTTGTTGCTTTAGCGCATGCATGTGGTGTTTCTGTCGAAGGTGAGATTGGCTGTTTAGGTAGCCTTGAAACTGGTATGGCTGGTGAAGAAGATGGTGTTGGCGCAGAAGGTGTGCTAGACCACTCACAACTTTTAACTTCTGTTGAAGAAGCGACTCAGTTCGTTGCTGATACAAATGTTGATGCACTAGCAATTGCAGTTGGTACTTCACACGGTGCGTATAAATTTACGCGTCCACCTACAGGAGATATTTTGGCAATTGACCGCATTAAAGAAATTCATGCGGCATTACCAAATACTCACCTTGTAATGCATGGTTCGAGTTCTGTTCCGCAAGAATGGTTAAAGGTAATCAATGAGTTTGGCGGTAATATTGGCGAAACTTATGGTGTACCTGTTGAGCAGCTTGTAGAAGCAATCAAACACGGTGTGCGTAAAATCAACATCGATACTGATTTACGTTTAGCTTCAACTGGTGCGATTCGTCAATTTTTGGCAGAGAATCCATCTGAGTTTGATCCACGTAAATACTTTGCTAAAACAGTCGATACAATGAAGCAAATTTGTATCGATCGTTATGAAGCATTTGGTACAGCTGGAAATGCTGACAAGATTCGTCCAATTTCTTTAGAGAAAATGGTTGATCGTTATAAATAATTCCCGTTAGGGTTTAATTTAAAAAAACCGGTTATTTATAACCGGTTTTTTATTAAGTGAATTTTATTCATAAAAAAACCTGCGATGAGCGCAGGTTTTAATGAAGACAAAAGACTTACTTTTGTAAGTTCTTTTTGTCTAGACTTGGATCTTTAATTTCTACATAAGCATTCGCACGCACTTCACGCAACCAGCTGTCGATTTCAGTATTAAATTGACGTTCACCTAAAATTTGACGTGCCATACGCTCTTGATATTCATGAGTCATATCTTTTTCACGTTTTTCAGTTACTTGTAAAATGTGCCAACCGAATTGAGTTTGGAATGGTTCGCTGACTTCACCGACAGGAATTTCCTGCATTTTCTTGTCAAATTCAGGCACCATCATGCCTGGAGTAACCCAACCTAAGCTGCCGCCATCTCGCGCAGAGCCTGTATCATTTGAGTAGGTCGCTGCAAGAGTTGCAAAATCATCGCCAGCTTTTAAGCGTTTATAGATGTTGTCAATAATTTGCTTGGCATTTTCAAGGCTAACCACTTCAGACGGTTGAATAAGAATATGGCGAGTTTGATATTGAGGTACTAAAGCTTTTTGCTCATTTTGTTTGCGTTCAATAAGTTTTAAAACATGTACACCATCACGTACTGAAATTAAGTCGGTTGTTTGACCTTCTTGTAATGGGGTAATACGGGCTGCAAGTTCGGCGGGAATGTCTGAAAGTGGGCGGAATCCCATGTCAGCACCTTCAACTTTGACATTTGCAGTTGAAAGTTTTTTCAATGCGTTTATATCATTACTTTGTGCAAGCTTCGAACGTACTTCTTGAGCTACAGATTGAACTTCCTGCGGATTATCACCAGTAATACGCATATGAATTACGTGTGCTTGGTTGCCTAAAGCAGCCTGTCCCTGAGGTGATTTCAAGAAGTTTTCTACGTCTTGGTCACTAATTTTAATACGGGACATGACTTGTTGTTGGCGCAAACGGCTAATCGCTAAATCTTCAGCGATTCGGCCACGTAAACTTTCATAAGTTCCTGGTGCCATAGCATCCAACTTTTGCTGGAAAGCTTCTAAACTTTTACTTCCAGATTGACTTGCTACTTTTAAGACTGCTTCATTTAAGCTTTTTTCATCAGGTTTGATGCCATATTTTTTAACTTGTTCAAGTTGTGCCTCACGCAAGATGAGTTGATCTAACACCTGAAATTGTAAATATTGCTGAGGGGGAACCTCTTTTTTTTGTGCTTGTAGTTCGTGAGCGGCTTCAGCCATCCCTTGTTGAAGATCACTTTTTAAAATTACGCTATTGTCCACAATTGCCACAACTTCATCAGCGGGTTGGGCAAAACTATGCATTGATGAAGAGATTAGGGCAGCAAGGGTAGTTGCTTTAAAAAACTGTTTAAGATGCTTTGTCTTCATTAACGTTGTGTCCAAGATTGATTAATTTTGTTAAAACCTAAAACGCGATTTTCAAGTAAAGACGCGAGTTTATTGTTTAAACCACCTAAACCTTTTAGCGTAATTTCGGCCATAATGGCACGTTTTTCACTAACATCTGGAGATTTTGGATCATCTAGATCGTTATAGTATGAGCGACCATAGACAGAAATGCCCCAGCAACATGACTCATAGTTAACCCCTAGTAATATCTCGCGGGCAACATCATTGTCCATGTCATATTGTACGTGGCCCATAATACGCCAATTATCTTTAACTGGTTGTATAAACGATGCAACAACCTGATCGTAAGTATCTTGACGTCCTGCAATATCTTTACGGTAGAAATAACCTAAGTTATATAGGTTTCCTTTATCTCCAGTATAATAAACTTGGAAATCACGCTGAGCATTGTCACCATTCGACATCCATGCTGAGTTAGCAGCAATGGTGAAGTTTTGGTTTAACTGGCTTGTTAAACTTACAACTGGACCAGTGTTACTTTCAGTATCAATCTCATCTTGTTGCTTTAATGTCACACGACGATCTTCAAAATAATAACTTTGACCAACACTTGCACGTAAACGCTCTAAGCCGACTGTGTCAAAAAGGCTATAGCTTACGCCAAGTGATAGAAAGTTGTTGTCTTCAAGACGGTCATGTCCGTAGAAGCGGTAAGGGTTAAATAATTGATCGTAACTTACTGATGCTGAAGTTGAGTCAAAATTTGGATAGTTGTCTTGGTTTTTGTATGGAGCATATGCATAAAACGCACGAGGGGTAAGTGTTTGTAGGTACTTGCCCTCACGTTCAAAATTCAGTCCAGTATCCAATGTGAATTGAGGTACAACCACTGATTTATTTTCAGAACCGCCATCTAGACCTTGAGATGCGATACTGTCTTTATCGTAGAATGTTTGAATAGAACGTACTGAAACTTCAGGGATTACAAATGCTGCTGGTGTACGGTAGTTGTAGCGTGTTGCAAACTGGTTGTAGATACGTGTACCGCTACTTTCCTGAGCAGAATCATCATTAATTGATTTCTTGAAGTATGCGGTATCGTTATTAAATTCGTATTGTAAACCTAATGGATTACCCGTGACATAATTCAATAAGAATTGTGGTAAGCGTGCATAAGGCTTATCAACATCGGCAATGTCAGGGTCAAGTGTCTGGAAATCTTCGACCTTAAGCTGAGCTTTTAAACCCGGAATACCGTGTTGATAGTTAAGCTCCCATGCTCTACGTAAGTTTAAGTCTGTTTTAGAGTTAGGGCTGCTATCTAAATCTGAGAAATAGTCTTTATCTGAAGCGTAGTTGTACTCTAGATTGGTCGACCATTGATCGTTGATATTCCAGTTATGTAAGAAATGGAAATCTTTACGATCTTTATCATCATATTCTTTGTCAGATGGCAACATGCCACCCCACATCTCACCCGCACCAAAGCCATCGGTTAAATATCTAAAGTCACCTTTTAACATTGCACCGCGGTCTGCTAAATAGCGCGGAGTAAGTGTTAGATCATAGTTAGGTGCAAGGTTTAAATAAACCGGAACAGAAAGCTCAACACCACCATCGTTTGAGAAACCAAACTGTGGATTAAGAATACCTGTAGTGCGGCGATCATCAATTGGGAAGTTAAAATAGGGAATTGCTAGAACAGGAACATCTTTAACATATAGTTTTGTTCCGTGGGTTGTACCACGTCCAGTTTCCTGATTTAACTCAATTTTATTTGCCTGAATTTTCCAACCTGGTTTTTGACCCGGTGGACAAGTCGAGTAGGTCGCATCGTTAAGAACCATGACATTTGGTGATGTTCTTTCGATTTTCCCTGCGTGACCATGAGCATGTTGCTGTTCAGAAATATAAAAACTATTTTCTAAATTACCAGTCTGGTTTTTTAGGTTGTAATTAATTTCGTCACTCTGTGAAAGTAACCCGCCTTGAGCGAGTTGTACTCGGCCTTGTGCGTGTGCAAAGGTTTGGGTCTTATCAATCGTAACCTTGTCAGCACGAACTGTGCGTCCTTCCTGATCAATAACAACATCGCCTTCTAAAACTGAGTCGCCGGCAGGATTATAATGTCCATAATTAGCCGTAACGACAGAAGTCGTCTTATCAGCATCTAAGGCTTTGGTCTGTGGGTTAATCGGTGTAACCCAAGTACCCTGGCAAAATGCCGAGCTTAAATATTTATTGTCACGAAGCTGGGCCTCAGGTGCAGATTTATCAACATAGTACTGCTGAAAGAATTCTTGACCCGGGTAGGCTTCTTTGATGCTCGCTTTAAGTTGATTATTGTCTATATTGGAGACAACATCAGCTGACTCAGCATAACTTGATTGTATGGAGCCACATAAGAGCGTAAAAATAGCTGTCGCTAAAGGATTAAATTTAAACTGATGCTTCATTGTCTCATTAACCAAGTATGCTAATTCACAATTAATTATTGTCGCATCATAGAGAAAAAGTTTATAAGTGGCTACACTTAACCCTTCAAAAATCTCAGCTTGTTTTAGATTTTATTGCAAATGAATACACAACGTGAACAATTGATATATACATGGCTTACATCTGTTCTTAAAAATGATCAATTTAAGATCGCTTTTTTAGCAGGTGATGCAAGCTTCCGACGTTATGCACGGATCCAGTTACAAAATAAAACGTATATGCTCATGGATGCCCCTCCAGAAAAAGAAGACTGTGTTCCGTTTGTGACCATTGACGAATTTTTTGCAGGCCATGGTGTGCGCGTACCTCAGATCGTCGCGAAAGATTTGGCTCAAGGTTTTCTGTTATTGGAAGATTTTGGTGATGTGCTGTTGTCTACATTATTAAATGATGAAACAGTCGATAAATACTATGAACAAAGTTTTAAACAACTTATTCAATTGCAATCTATTGATGGGACTAACCAGTTTCCAGCTTATTCCTACGAAAAATTAATGTCGGAAATGCAGTTACTCACAGACTGGATGTTGCCATCGCTTGCTATTCAGCCGACTGCTGAGCAGAAAAAAACGATTGATGACGCATTTGAGTTCTTGGCTCGTGCCGCAGTAGCCCAACCGCAAGTTATTGTACACCGAGATTTTCACAGTCGTAATCTGATGAAAATTGAAAATGAACTAGAACTTGGAGTAATCGACTTCCAAGATGCTGTTATTGGTGCTGATACATATGACTTAATTTCGATTACACGTGATGCATATGTTCAATGGAATGCTGAGCATGTTTATCAATGGTTTAGAACCTTTTATGACTTATTGCCTGAATCTGCCAAGCAGAACCGCAGTTTTGAGCAGTTCAAGCGTGATGCAGATTTAATGGCTATTCAGCGCCATATTAAAATTCTTGGCATTTTTGTTCGTTTGTTTGAGCGTGATGGTAAGTCTGGATACTTAAAAGACTTGCCGCGAGTCATGTGGTATTTACTCGAAGAAAGCCGTGGTTACGCTGAACTTGAAGAATTTATATTATTTATAAATAACATAGTGATGCCTAAATTTATCGAGAAATATGGTAGCTATGAGGTGGCAGCATAATGAAAGCAATGATTCTTGCTGCTGGCTTGGGTAATCGTATGCGTCCACTTACGCTATATACACCAAAGCCTCTGCTTGAGGTTGGTGGTAAGCCGCTAATTGTGTGGCATATTGAAAAGCTTAAGAAAATTGGTGTGACCGAAATTGTCATCAATTCTGCATGGTTGGCCGATAAGCTCATCGGTAGTTTAGGAGACGGCTCTCAATTTGGTGTAGATATCCGTTGGACACGAGAGGATGAGGGGCTAGAAACAGCGGGTGGAATTATTAATGCTTTGCCACTGCTTGGAACGGATCCGTTTATTCTGGTGAATGGAGATGTATGGACCACAATGGATTTTGAAGCTCTACCCCATATTAAGTTAAATGATGATTTAGCACATCTTGTATTGGTTGATAACCCTAAACAGCATCCTGAAGGCGACTTTACATTATTGGATGGACGCACTTTTACATTTGATCAAGATGTGACGGGTGAGAACCTCACTTTTAGTGGTGTGTCTGTTATCCATCCTAAGCTTTTTGATGGATTGGAACCAGGTAAACGTCCTTTAGCTCCACTGTTGAAGCAAGCGATGCACAATCAAAAAATATCTGGTGAAAAGCTTAAAGGTGCATGGGTAGATGTGGGAACGCCTGAGCGTTTATTAGAGCTAGATTTGCAAATTCGTGAAGGCTTCTACGATTAAGTGTGTAATCCCTAATCGTTAACTAGTGTTCCACGATGCATAAATGGGTATACTTTGTTTTAAATTTTACTTAGATGTTATCTGTTTATGCATCCGTTTTTTCAAGAGTTACAACAGGGTAGTCAAAAATTAGGTTTATCGCTTAGCGATGAAGCTTTGGCATTATTGTTAAAGTATCAAGATGCTTTGGTACTTTGGAATAAAGCATATAATCTGACAGCAATTCGTGATCCGAAAGAAATGTTAGTGAAGCATTTGTTGGATAGTCTAAGTATTTTAAATGACTTACCTGAAGGTAGACTGCTTGATGTGGGTACAGGTGGTGGAATGCCTGGCATGATTATTGCTCTTTGTCAGCCACAACGCCAATGTGTTCTTTTAGATTCTAATGGTAAAAAAATTCGTTTTTTGAAGCAATTTATTGCTGATCTTAAATTGAGTAACGTTGTGGCAGTGCAAACACGTGTTGAGAATCAAGATACAATTGATGAGCTTGGCCAGTTTGACGTCATAACAAGTCGAGCTTTTGCTTCTTTAACGGACTTTGTAGATGCAGCTCAGCCATACCTTCATCAGAGCAGTATAATCGCAGCGATGAAAGGTGTAGTGCCAGTTGAGGAAATTGAGCAGCTCAAGCAGGACTTTTCATGTAAAGTGATTGAACTGCGCGTACCAAGACTTGATGAACAACGTCATTTACTTTTACTTCAACGTATCTAAATAAAAAGTATTAAGGTTACCATGGCTCAAATTATTGCGATTGCAAACCAAAAGGGTGGTGTTGGTAAAACAACGACTGCAGTAAATCTTGCAGCGTCTCTAGCTGTATTAAAAAAACGTGTATTACTTGTAGATATGGACTCACAAGGTAATGCTACGATGGGGTCTGGTATTCAAAAGAACGATCTTTTGTATTCAATTACAGATGTTCTTCTTGGCGAAGTTCCAATTGAAACAGCCATTCAAAAAGCAGAAGTTGGATATAAAGTTCTAGGCTCTAATCGAGAGCTTTCAGGTGTAGAGCTCGCTATCGCAGAGCAGGAAGGTCGTGAATTCATTCTAAAGAATGCTTTGAATGAAATCAGAAACTCATTTGATTATATCATTGTGGATTGTGCTCCAAGTTTGAGTTTGATTACTGTCAATGCTTTGGCGGCTGTAGATAGTGTAATTATTCCAATGCAATGTGAATATTATGCGCTAGAGGGTTTGGCTGATTTAACTCAGACTATTGATCGTATTCAAAAAGCACTCAATCCTGATTTAGAAATTATTGGTGTATTACGTACGATGTACGATGCACGAAATGCTTTAACACGTGATGTATCTGCAGAACTAGAGCAATATTTCGGTAAAAAACTTTATGATACTGTTGTTCCACGAAATGTTCGTTTAGCAGAAGCACCAGCACACGGGTTGCCTGTTATCTATTTCGAAAAAAGTTCTAAAGGTGCAGTTGCATACTTAAATCTTGCAGCTGAGATGTTAAAGAGAAGTAAAGTGAAGAAAGGAAGTAAAGTATGAGCATCAAAAAACGCGGATTGGCTAAAGGACGTGGTTTAGATGCATTACTTGGTTCAATTCAAAAAGAAAAACTACAACTGGAAGCACAGGCGTTAGACCACGGACAGTTAAAGCAAATTGATGTGAATTTACTGAAACGTGGTGAATATCAACCACGTCGTTTTATTCATGAGCATGATTTACAAGAGTTAGCATCTTCTATTGAAAAACATGGCGTGATGCAGCCTATTGTAATCCGTCCAGTTGATGATGAAACACATCCATATGAAATCATTGCGGGTGAGCGTCGTTGGCGTGCAGCTCAACTTGCGGGCTTAACTGAAATTCCTGCAATTGTTCGTGACTTAAATGATCAGGTTGCAATTGCATTAGCGTTAATCGAAAACATTCAGCGTCAAGATTTAAATCCAATTGATCAAGCAATAGCTCTACAACGCTTTCATGATGAATTTGGTTTAAGTCATCAAGAAATTGCTGACACAGTTGGTAAAGCACGTACTACTGTCAGTAATCTACTGCGCTTATTGAGTTTAGCTGATGATATTAAAGATTTCATGCAGCAAGGGCAGCTCGATATGGGACATGCTCGAGCAATTTTGACCTTGAAAGGTAAAGATCAATTAGAAGTTGCTAAAATTGTAATCGAGAAAGGATTGTCCGTTCGTCAAACAGAGCAATTGGTGCGTGATAGAAGTGAGCCTAAGCAGGAAAAGGAAAAAGCACCTGTAGCACCAGATATTGAGCAATTGACACAGAAATTATCAGAGCGTTTTGGCGCTAATGTAAAAATTGATCATAACCAAAAAGGTAAAGGTAAACTTGTTATTCATTACCATACCTTGGATGAGTTAGATGGCATTTTAAATATTTGCTTGCCAGAATAATTTGCAGTTGGGTCATGTATTTCTAATTTTATATTCTTGGGGAAGAACATATGTGGGAACTTGTGAGAGCGGGTGGCTGGTTGATGCTGCCTTTAATTTTATGCTCAATTTTAACTGTTGCGATCAGTATTGAACGTTTTGTTCGGTTAAGACGTTCACAAGTTCTACCCGAAGCATTAAGCGGTAAGAGCTCTTTAAGAGCTGAAGATATAGTGGAAAGTTTAGAACAAAATGTAGAAGTGCAAAATAGTGCATTGGGACACATTTTAAAAGCAGGCTTTGAGCATCGCGAACAGGGCGAGCAATTTGCTCGTGCGCAAATGGAAGTTGCAGCTTCTCAAGAAATTTCCTATTTAGAAAAAAATATTAATTTCTTGGGTACTTTAAGTGCTGTAGCGCCGTTACTCGGATTGCTTGGCACTGTGGTGGGAATTATTGAATCATTTCTTGTGATTGATTTTGGATCGGCTGGTAGTCCAAGTTTAATGATCCCTGGTATCTCTAAAGCATTAATTACTACAGCTGTGGGAATGTTAATTGCAATTCCTGCTCTAATTGCTTATCGCTATTTCCAAAGAGTAGTGCAAGATTATATTGCTGAATTAGAACAGCAATCGACCTTGTTTCATGCTTCATTGTTCTATAAGCGCTCTTCGCCTTTAGCTGAACACCGCCGTGTTGGTTAAGAGGTGGATGCCAAGTGAAGTTTAAACGTTCTCAAGTTGAAGACATTCATATCAATTTAACGCCTATGATTGACTGTTTGTTATTCATTTTGGTTTTTTTATTGTTGTCGACCACTTTTAATCAGCCAAGTCGCATCAATTTAACATTACCAGATGCACAAGGTGTTCCACCAAAACAGTACGATCATAAAATTGAAGTCGTGGTAGACTCTGCTGGTCATTATGCTGTGAATGGTCAAGCGCTTTCATCTAAAGAGGTTGCTGATCTGAGTACTGCAATTAAGCAAGTTGCTCAAGAGCACCGTGACTTTATGTTCATCATTGCTGCGGATGCCAAAGCGTCTCATCAGGATGTAATTCGCGTTATGGATGTGGCAGGACAACTCGGTTTTGTTAACATCAATATTAGTACCAAAGTTCCTTCTAGAGGTTTTTCTGAGTGAATCAAGATTTTAAGGTTTATACGCGTCTCTTAGCCTATTTAAAACCTTATTGGGGCGTGGCCTTATTAGTACTTATCGGGTTCGGTATTAACTCAGCAACAGAAGTTTCCGTTGCTAAATTGATTAAATTTATTATTGATGCAATCCAAAACAGTAGTAGAGCAGATTTGGATTGGTTCCCGTTATTAATTATTTTATTAGTATTCTTCCGCGGCTTAGGCCTATTTATGGGCGGTTACTATACTGCGGTGATTTCCCGTAGTTTAGTTTTTAGTATTCGTCAGGAAGTTTATGCGAAACTTTTAAAACTCCCAGCACAATATTACTTAGATAATTCATCTGGTCATATTACCGCCAAAATTATGTATAACGTTGAACAGCTAACAGCTGCTTCTTCGGAATCATTAAGAACCATTGTTAGGGATGGGATGATTACTATTGGACTATTAGGCTATCTGTTCTATACCAATTGGCGTCTTACCTTATGCGTTTTTGTGTTTTTACCAGTAATTGGTGTATTGGTACGTAAAGCTTCGAAACGTATGCGAAAGCTTTCGTTACAAGTTCAAGATACAATGGGTGATGTGAACCATGTTGTTCAGGAAAGTATTAATGGTAATGCTGTAGTAAAAACTTTTGCTGGTGAAGAATCTGAACAAAAACGTTTTTATAAGTCATCGGAAGAGAACTTAAAACGTGGTTTAAAAATGGTGATTGTGCAAAACCTGAATAGTCCAGTTGTTCAGGTCGTAATGGCTTGTGCTATGGCCCTTATTGTATGGTTAGCTTTACGACCTCAGATTTTAGGTAATACAAGTGCTGGTGAATTTGTAGCTTACCTTACTGCAGCTGGCCTGTTAGCAAAACCTGTTAAAAGCTTGACTGATGTTAATGAAAAGTTACAACGTGGTTTAGCAGCAGCTCATTCTGTTTTCGAATTACTAGATTTACCTGAAGAGCAAAATAACGGTCAATTGAAACCTAAATTAAATGGGGCAATCCGTTTTGATCATGTGACATTAAATTATGCTGATGATGTGGCTGCTATTAAAGATTTTTCTTTAGATATTCTCCCAGGTCAAACAGTGGCATTGGTTGGTCGTTCAGGAGCTGGTAAAAGTTCATTAGTTAATATGTTGGTACGTTTCCAAGAAGTATCGAGTGGACAAATTTATTTAGATGATTTGCCAATTAATGATATTGAACTTTCTTGCCTGCGTACGCAAATTGCAATGGTAAATCAACAGGTTATATTATTTAACCGTACTGTTCGTGAAAATATCGCATATGGTCAGTTGGAAGGTGCATCAGATGAAAAAATCTATGCAGCGGCAAAAGCAGCCTATGCACATGACTTCATCATGAATTTGCCAAACGGTTATGACACTGTTTTAGGCGCACAAGGTTTAAACCTATCTGGTGGTCAGCGTCAACGAATTGCAATTGCTCGAGCAATCTTAAAGAATGCTCCAATTCTAATTTTAGATGAAGCTACAAGTGCTCTCGATAATGAATCTGAACATTTTATTCAGCAAGCATTTGATGAAGCGATGCAAGATCGTACAACAATCGTTATTGCACACCGTTTATCAACAATTGAAAATGCTGATCGTATTGTAGTGATGGATCAAGGACAAATCGTTGAGCAAGGTACTCATAAAGAGCTTCTCGAGAAACATGGTGCTTATTATCAATTACATCAGCGTAATTTTGAGGATAACTAAGCATGTCATTGGCCCAGCTGATCCAGAATGCATGGAATAAGCAATCGAGTTGGTTGATTGCTTTACGTCCATTATCTTGTTTGTATCGTGCTGGGTTTCTATTAAATCGTAATTTTTATACTGTGGGTTTAAAGAGAGTTTATAGGCCACCTGTACCTGTCATGGTGATTGGTAATATTACCGTGGGTGGAAGTGGAAAAACTCCATTATTAATACAACTGGTGAATTATCTACAACAGCATAATGTCAAAGTTGGGGTCATTAGCCGTGGGTATGGTGGTACAGGTCCTTTTCCAATGTTGGTTACTTCGGGTGCTCAAGCAACTCAGGTTGGAGATGAGCCTGCATTAATTGTTCAATCAACAAGTGTACCAATGGCAGTAGGTCCTAATAGGCAGGCTGCAATAGAACTTTTATTAGCATCAACACAACTAGATTTAATTATTAGTGATGATGGTTTGCAGCATTGGGCATTGGGACGACAAATCGAGTGGATTGTACTCGACCAAAATCGAGGTTTAGGAAATCAAAAACTATTACCTGAAGGATATTTGAGAGAGCCAATTGAGCGTTTAGAAACTGGAACAGTAATTGAACATACATATAAACCAACTACAAAATTAAATATGCATCTTGAGACTGGACAGCCATATTTACTCAATCCTTCGCAAAGGGCCGAACACGGTTTTAATCCTCAAAGTAATTATCATGCTGTAGTGGGTATTGGCTTTCCACAGCGTTTTTATCAAACACTTAAAGGTTTAGGCCTGAAACAATTTCAAGAACATGCGTTTCGTGATCATCATGATTACTCAATCGATGATTTAATTTTTAATGATGAACTGCCACTTATTACAACTGAAAAAGATGCGGTTAAATTATTGCCATTGCTTGAAAAATATCCAGAATTTAAACAGCCTATTTGGGTTGTTCCTGTTAAAGCTATTCTGTCTGTAGAGTGTTATCAGGTTTTAAAGCAGCAACTGCAACAACTTGATATCCAATTATCTTAGGAAGAAAAAATGAAACACATCGTCATTCCAGCACGCTTCTCAAGTTCGCGTTTGCCAGGTAAACCCTTGTTGCTTATTCATGGCCGTCCTATGATTTTACGTGTAGTGGATCAAGCCAAAAAAGTCGAAGGTTTTGATGATCTATGTGTGGCAACAGATGATGAGCGTATTGCTGAGATTTGCCGTTCAGATGGTATAGATGTTGTTCTCACGAGTCCTGATCACCCATCAGGAACAGACCGATTAAGCGAAGTTGCGCGCATTAAGGGTTGGGATTCTAATGACATTATTGTAAATGTTCAGGGAGATGAACCTTTATTACCAGCCCAACTTGTTAAGCAAGTTGCAAAACTTTTGGTTGATAAACCAAATTGTTCAATGTCGACGTTGTGCGAGCCTATTCATAGCTTAGATGAATTTCAGCGCGATAGCATTGTAAAAGTCGTCATGTCTAAACAAAATGAAGCTTTATATTTTAGCCGAGCAACTATTCCTTATGATCGGGATGGAGCTAAACATGAAGAACCGACTTTACATACACAAGCATTTCGTCATTTAGGTTTATATGCGTATCGAGTGAGCTTATTGCAAGAATATGTGACCTGGGATATGGGTAAGCTTGAAAAATTAGAAAGTCTTGAACAATTACGTGTTTTAGAAAATGGACATCGTATTGCGATTGCTGTTGCTCAAGCAAATTTACCACCTGGTGTGGACACTCAAGCTGATCTTGATCGCTTAAATAATATGCCTGTCGAATCTTTTGAATAAGCGTTAATTTTTAATGAATCCGAATGTAACTTCAATGGTTTATCCTTGGCAGAAAACAACGTGGGATACCTTAACAACAAGGTTTCCCAATATTGGACATGGCCTATTATTCTATGGCAAGGAAGGCTGTGGGAAACATGCTTTTGCTAAGCATTTTTTGGCGTGGGTACTTTGTCTAAATAAGCAACCTCAGGGTGCTTGTGGTGAGTGTAGCAGTTGCCAATGGTTAAAATCGGATACTCATCCAAATTATGTCCATATCACAACAGATGAAGAAAATAAAAAGCAAAATGCAAAAATAAAAATCGAAAAGATTCGAGATTTACTGCCTTTTGTGCAACAAACAGGAGAGGGTTGGCGCGTTATTCTTATTGAACCTGCTGAAGCTCTAAACTTGGCATCTTCAAATGCGCTATTAAAAACCTTAGAAGAACCAGGTGAGCGTGTTGTTTTAATTTTATTAGCCGATCACTACCTTAAATTACCAGCCACTATTCGTAGCCGATTGCAGCACTTTGCTTTAGATCGCATTTCATATGAGCAGGCTACTTCATATTTGAATGAGCATTTATCTGAAATTGCAGAAGTACAACCTGATTTATTGCTTGGTCTATCTAATGATATGCCTTTACAAGCCATAGAAATTGCAAAAAGTGATTGGTTTACTAAACGACAGATTTTCTTAAATGACTGGCTAAAAATTGTAGCTCAAAAAAGTATGCCTTTATTTTTCTCAGGAAAATGGCAAAAAGAATTAAGTTTTAGCGATTTTATCGTACTTTTTGAGTACTTGTTGGGAGATTTAATTTGTGTCAAGCTAAATCAACCGCAGAAAAATACAGATTTAGATTTTGATCAATTAAGTCCATATTACGATTTAGAAAGCTTATTCAATATTTATAGTGAACTACAACAAGCAAAAAAGCTTGTTGAGCAAAATGTACAAAGTCAACTTATTATAGATCAATTGTTTATAACTTTAATGAATATTTAAGGGGAAGATTATGCAGCCGCAAATGGGGGGGATTATTCAGGTAAATATTCCTGATAAAGCTACTTTGCAAGCAAGCTATATGGGATATGTGCAAGGTGGAGGCCTATTTGTACCATCAAAACAAAAAGTAAAAATGGGACAAGAAATTTTCATTTTAGCTACTTTGCCTGAGCAGTCTCAAAAGATTCCTCTTACTGGTAAGGTGATCTGGATATCGCACAAGCAGAGTGGATTTAAACCTCAAGGTTTTGCTATTCAATTAAGTGGGGATAAGGGAATTTACTATAAAGCTGAGGCAGAAAGAGTTTTGGCTGGTAGTATGTCTCTAGATCGTCCAAGTTATACCATGTAATCAAATAGGATAGAAAAGTGTTTGTTGATACGCATTGCCATTTAACGATGTTAGATTTAACGCCTTATAACGGCGATCTGGACCTTGCGCTTGCAGCAGCGCGAGCAGAAGGTGTGTCTAAATTTATGGCAATATCCGTTGATCTTGATGACCACATTGCACTAGCAGAGATTGCAAAGAGACATGAAGACGTTGGTTATACAGTAGGTGTTCATCCTTGCGAAGATGCCGATACAATGGCTCGTGCCACGACCGAATACTTGATTGAATTGGCTCAGTCGAAAAAAGTATGGGCTCTGGGTGAAACTGGACTGGACTACTATCACAGTACAGATTTTGTTGAAGAGCAAAAGGCATGTTTTGCAAGACATATTCAAGCTTCGAAAACTGTAAAAAAACCAGTTGTCGTTCATACGCGTTCAGCAAAGCATGATACGGTAGATATTATTCGTGCTGAAAACTCCACCCATGGAATTTTGCATTGTTTTACCGAAGACTGGGAAACAGCAAAGGCTGTTTTGGATTGTGGTTATTACATTTCTTTTTCAGGTATTGTTTCATTCAAAAATGCACAAGACTTGCGTGATGTAGCTAAACAAGTGCCATTAGATCGGCTTTTAATTGAAACAGATAGCCCTTATTTGGCACCTGTTCCATACCGTGGAAAAACAAATGAACCAAAATATGTACCTTATGTAGCCAAAGCGCTCAGCGATGTATATGATAAATCGGTTGAGGAAATTGCAATGATCACCTCACAAAATTTTGAGAACTTGCTAAAAGCGATTTAAGTTATAGAAACTATATAAGAGAGTAATTGCGTGAAGATGGATCGTCAGGCTCAGTTCCGAGCAAGAGAAGTATTAATATTTCAGGTTGCGGAGCAATTATTGCTAGAAAATGGCGAAGCTGGAATGACACTTGATGTCTTGGCTGCTGAGCTTGATTTAGCAAAAGGAACTTTGTACAAACACTTTCAAAGTAAAGATGAATTGTACATGCTGTTGATTATTCGTAATGAGCGTATGTTACTCGAAATGGTTCAAGATACTGAAAAGGCCTTTCCAGAACATTTGGCCTTTTTTATGCTGCATCATTTACACCATCCTGAACGGACAGTTTTATTTCATCAAATTGAGGAAAAACTTTCGATTACAGCTCAAGGTGTGCATCACCTTTTTAATGAGCTTTATCAAGTGCGTAAACAGCGATTACGAATTATCATTCGCATGACAGATCACTATTTAGAATCGATTCAAAGCAATATGACAACTCGAGATTATCTGGCTTCCATTTGGTCGTTAACGCATGGTGCAGCAGCTATTCTCAACTCAAGTTTTTACCAACGCTATTTAGGTTCACGGGACACTTTAAGAGTGGCTTATATTGATCAGGCATTAGCCTTACCTAAACAAACTGTTGAACAATATGCTTAATAGGTCGATATGAAATCTCAATCACCTCCTAAATCACAAAAAGGTTTTACCCTCATTGAAGTGATGGTGGTGATTGTTATTATGACGATTATGACCTCGCTTGTTGTACTCAATATAGGTGGGGTTGACCAAAAGAAAGCGATGCAAGCAAGAGAGTTATTTTTGCTTGATGCACATAAAATTGGTAAAGAGTCACTTGATCAGTCTCGTGTTTTAGCTCTATCCACTATGAGTGAAACTGACGTTTCTCCATTTTCTTATGAGCTATATGAATACCACGATCAGAGTAAATTACAGGTACAAGATTTAAAAAACCGTTGGCAGAAATACCCAGAATTTACTACGCGCCAATTGCCTAAACATGTATCGTTTACAGTACAACCTCTAGATGGTCAAACCTATTCAAAAGCTACGAATACAGATTTAGTGGGCGGGCAGGCTCCGCAGTTAATCTGGTTTGGAAATGGTGAAGCTAAAACAGTTAAAATACAGTTTTACTTTGAACAAAAACCAATTGGTTCAGAAATACAAATTGATCATTTGGGTAAAATAAATGAAATCTAAAGGCTTTACTCTATTAGAAGTAATGGTAGCTTTAGCAATTTTTGCGGTAGCTGCCGTCGCGTTAACTAAAGTAGCCATGCAATATACCCAATCTACCTCAAATGCAATTCTTAGAACAAAAGCTCAGTTTGTAGCAATGAATGAAGTTGCCTTAATGGAGATAAATCAAGAGTGGCTTCAAGGTACTCAAAGTAAGCAAGTTACTTCGCAAGGTGAAACCTGGCAGATTGATAAATCTGCTGAATCTACAGTCAGCCCGAATGTTCAGAAAGTAGATTTGCAAATTAGCTTATATGATTCTGATAAAGGGAAAGTTCAAAATGGTATTACCCACTTGGTATTTTTTAATTATCCAATGAAAGCAAAATAATGATAAAAAATAAATATCTTCGCTCGAGAAGTCCTGTTTCTCGTCTTGCTGCACGATCGGAGCAGATGATGAGAGGTTACTCCGAGCAAAGCTCTTCGTCTTGCGCTCAGACAAAGCTTCACTTTGTTAATCCTCGCTCAGGATTTACTTTAGTTGAGCTTTTAGTCGCAATTGCAATTTTTGCTGTTCTATCTTTGTTGGGTTGGAAGATCTTTGATTATTTATTAAAAGTCCGTGATCGTAATGCACAACACGAAGTACAGTTATTCGAATTACAAGATGCTTATCAACAAATTTTACGTGATACGTTGCAAATTATACCTTTATCGGCTAATCAAGGCGGGCAACTACGTCCAGCCTTAGAACTTGATAATCAAGTTCTTCACTTTAGTAAGGCTGGTGTTACGGATCCCTTAAAACAAGGGGTGTCACCTTTTGAGCGTATTGAATATCGATATGATCCTGATCAAAAAAAGCTTTATCGTCTTAAATATAGTAATTTAAATACTTCAAACAGAGAGCAACCACTATCAAGTACGCTGTTGAGCCAAGTTGAACAATTTCAAATTATGGTACTCACGCCTCAAGAAGTGACAAAGTGGCCAGAAATTAATATTGATCCCACAAAACCTGAAGAATTTAGAAAGTTGCCGAAAGGAATAAAAGTACAACTCACAGTTGCTGGTGTAAGTTATGAGTGGATTTATAGCTTAAATCAAGGCGATTTATCCCTCTCCAATAAAGGAGTGGGGTAGTGTTGCATTATAAAAAAAGCCAGCAAGGCGTTGCTTTGCTCACCATTCTAATTATGGTTGCTTTGGCTACAATTTTAGCTGCCTCTATTGCAAAGCATCAAACCAATACGATGGAAAATACTGGTTATTTGATGCGTCAAAATCAGTCATTACTCTATGCAAAAAGTGCAGAGGCTTTTTTTTCTGAATTATTAATTCAAGATGCAAACAATGCTGGTGGCATTGATCATTTAAAAGAAACATGGGCACAACCGATGCCACCTTTTCCAATAGAAGATGGAACAGTATCAGGACGTTTACTGGATGACTCAGGCAAATTTAACCTAAACAATTTGACGACGAATGAAGGTAAGGTAAACGAAGCTGCTAAAAATTGGTTTGAGCGATTACTTGTACGTGTAGGCTTGCCAGCAGAATTAAGTCAAGCAGTTATTGATTGGCAAGATCCAGATGACGAACCATCTGGGCCTATGGGTGCTGAAAGCAGTTATTATGAAGGTCTTGATCCTAGCTATTTAGCTTCAAATGCTAAATTTCATCGTATTGAAGAGTTAAAATTAGTAAGAGGTTTTGACGGTAAGAAATATGATTTAATTGCTCCTTATATTTCTGCATTACCTGAAAGTACAAAAGTGAATATTAATACAGCCTCGCCATTAGTTTTAGCGAGTATTGATCCAAAATTAGATTTAGGGGCGGTAGAAAAAGAGCTCCAGATGCGCCAACAAAATTTAAAGTTCTTTCAAAATGTTGATGAATTATGGCAATTGAATGCTTTTTCAACAGTCGACACTCAAAAGAGAACTGAAGTGAATAGCTTGTTAGATGTAAAGTCGAGTTTTTTTCAAGCACAAATTGAGGTCTTGCTAAATAATCGGAAAAGACAATTTACAAGTGCACTAATGCGTAATGATAAGCAGGTTTATGTTTATTCTAGAAACATGTCACCATTTAACTAATTGAAAAATTTTGGTTTATTTGTTTTTATCATGTTGATAAAAAGTCATATTTAGAAACTTCTCTGATGACTAAATAAAATGAAGATAAATTTTCTATATATTTATCTTCAATATTTCTTCACAAGTCTTATCATACTTTTCGCTAATTGTTTCTAATTGAAAAGTGGTGCGAAGTTTTCGTCTTTTGCTTTATAATAATGTTCCTAGAAGGAATGATCGATTTGGCACATGTTAATTCGTAAGTTATTTAAGTTTGAAAATGCACATGTTGTACGTAACTGTACATCGGATCGTTGTAAGCGATCAATTCATGGACATAGCTATAAAGTCGAATTATTGCTTAAAGCTTCGAAATTAGATCATGGACAAATGGTTTATGATTTTGGGCTTCTAAAAGGGGTAATAAAAGACCTTATTGACAGCTTTGATCATGCAATCTGTTTTTGGGAAAAAGATGATTCTCAATACATTGATGCTTGTCAGACTTTTAGCGCTCGTTGGATTTCTTTACCTGTTTCACCTTCGGCCGAACAGTTTTCACGTATTTTCTTTTATCTAGCTCAGCAAGTTTTACAATCAACCCTCACTCAAAATGGGGAAGGTGATGTTGAGGTTTATTCAGTTATTGTTCATGAGACTGATACTGGATATGCACAAAGCTTTATTGAAGATATTCAAAATGAACAAATGGGGATTTTAAGTCTCGATGGAATTGTTTTTTCAGAACAAATTCAGATAGAGTGGGCAAATCCTCAAATGTATGAAGACTTGAAAAATGGGATTAAATTTAATAATCCTCAAGTTGATTTACAAGTCGAAGTATAAATCGAATTACTTACAGTATTTGTAGAATTGAAAATTGATCTAGGATGACATTAATGCAATTAACTGAGCAACAGCAAGATAAACTCAGTAAAGTTCAATTAGAAGAAAGCTGGAAAATATCTTTAGCGCCTTTTTTGTTAAGCCCTCAAATGGATAATTTGCGCGATTTCTTATTTCAAGAGAAGCAAGCACAAAAAATAATATATCCGCCGAGTAAACAAATCTTTAGTGCTCTAAACACGACACCTTTGGCTGATGTGAAGGTCGTTATTCTTGGACAAGATCCATATCATGGACCAAACCAAGCAAATGGATTAAGTTTCTCTGTTCAAAAAGGTATTGCATTACCACCATCTTTACGTAATATTTTTCATGAATTACATACAGATTTGGGTATTCCTGCTCCTCGTCATGGCGACTTAACGAAATGGGCTACGCAAGGCGTACTTTTACTGAACAGCGTGCTTACTGTCGAAGCTGGACAGCCAACCTCCCATCAAAAGCAAGGTTGGGAAGCATTTACTGATGAAGTTATTGATGTCCTGAATGAGCAAAGAGAACATGTAGTATTTATTTTGTGGGGTGCTTATGCACAGCGCAAAGGACAACGTATAAATAGAGATAAACACTTGGTTTTAACCGCCGCACATCCATCGCCCCTTGCTGCAAATAGAGGTGGTTTTTTTGGATGCAAAGTGTTCTCAAAAACAAATCAATATTTGAAACAACATGGCATTGAGCCCATAGACTGGCAATTGGACGCATGATGAACTCTCCCAATCTAAATAACTATCACCCGGACTTGGTGGTCGAAGAAGCAAAAAACGGCTGGCGTATAGTACGATTGAATCGTCCTAAATCATTGCATGCTTTAGATGAATCAATCGTAACGGCATTATTACGGGTATTTGAAGATTTCCGTGATAATGAGAGCGTTAAAGCAATTTGGTTAGATTCAACTACACCAAAAGCTTTTTGTGCAGGTGGTGATGTTAGAAAATTACGTCAACTTGTTATAAATCAAGAAGTAGACACAGCGAATAAGTTTTTCCAGCAAGAGTATGCTTTAGATTTACTCTTACATAATTATGCTAAGCCTGTAGTTGTGTGGGGCGAAGGTTATGTTATGGGTGGTGGTTTGGGCCTGTTTATGGCAGCTCCATTCCGTCTAGTAACTCCATATTCTCGTTTGGCAATGCCTGAGATTAATATTGGTTTATATCCAGATGTAGGGGCGAGCCGCTTCTTAGCAGATCGTGGTCCAATAGGCTTGTTTACTGGTTTAACTGGTTCAATCATGACAGCTGCTGGAGCATATAGCATCGGTTGGGCAACACATATTTGTGAAGCACAGCGTGATAATGTTTTGCAAAAAGTTTTAAATATTAATTGGGCTCATTATCCTGCTGGGGATTTCCGCGCAATTGATGATACTTTAAATAGTTTGCATCGTCCGGTTGCGGCAGGTCCATTACAAAACTCACTTGATGTGATTCATAGTGTTTGTCGTGGTTTTAATTTTGAACAAGATTATCAAGCTATTGTGAGCTTGCGTGATGCGAGCAGTGATTGGTTACGCCAAGCGAGTGAGAACTTACAAAAAGGATCTCCTAGTACTGCGGCAATCACTTGGTTGCTGTGGCAATGGGGTAAACAGATACATTCTTGGGATGAGGTGTTTGACCTAGAAGCTCAGATTTCTGAGTGGAAAATTCGTCATCCTGACTTTGTTGAAGGGGTTCGTGCACGGTTGGTTGATAAAGATTTATCACCAGAATGGAAACCATGTGAAGACTTAAGCTTAAGAGGTATATTAGCTGATTGCCCGCCAGTGACTTCAATAGATAGCTGGAATGCGTTACTTAGACAACACGGTGTGATCACCTAAATACATGACTGAATATAGTGATGAATATTGGATGCAGCTTGCTTACGAGCAAGCTGAATTAGCTGCACAACAGGGTGAAATTCCTGTCGGTGCGATTGTAGTAAGCCAAAATCGAGTGATTGGATCTGGCTATAATGCTCCAATTAGTGTGTTAGACCCAACTGCACATGCAGAAATTCAAGCTATCCGTGCAGCATGCTTATCATTAAATAATTATCGATTACCTGACGATGCGACTTTATATGTCACTCTTGAACCATGCACAATGTGTGTAGGTGCATTAGTACATGCAAGAATCAAACATGTGGTTTTTGGTACAACAGAACCTAAAGCAGGTTCATTGGTAAGTGCTCGTCAGTTACTACAAGATGGTTATTACAATCATAGATTTACCTTTCAACAAGGTTGTTTACAAGAAAAATGTGCCAAACAACTTAGCCATTTTTTCAAACAAAGACGCGAGCAAAAGAAACAAGAAAAACAACAGAAAACGTCCTTAAATGATTAAAAAGTAACACGAGCTTATGGCAAACTAACGCGATTTTACTGCCATGTTTTTTAATAAGGAATATTCAATGCGTAATGTAATTACCGTAAAAAAAGAATTTAATGCTCCTCTTAGTGACGTATTTAATTTGCTTTCTAAACATGCAACTTACAATACTGCTTTTGCGCCATTACAAGTCGTACGTGTGAAAGACTCAGCAGATTCTAAAAGACCTGATGGTTTAGGTTCAGTTCGTCGTATGGGATTTGGCCCAATCAAGCCAATTAAAGAAGAAATTACCTTGCTTGAAGAAAATAAAAGGATTGAATATAAATTAATAGACAATCCTTTGATTAAACATCATTTAGGTCGAATCGAGTTTTCTGAAATCACCCCATACATAACTTTAGTTACATATCGCATCGAGCTAACGGCAAAAGCTCCAGTGGTAAGTAAATTAATCCTTGCACAGCTAAAACTAGCCATTACACTAGGCTTTTCGAGATTAGCTAAAGCAGTTGCTTCTTAGTGAGAGTTCAATGACAGTTCAAATTATTACTATTGATGGTCCGAGTGGTTCGGGTAAAGGAACATTGGCAGCAAAACTTGCAGCATATTATCAATATCACTTACTCGATTCTGGTGCCTTATATCGTTTATTGGGGTTGTCATTACATAAGCACGATTTATTAGATAAATTAGACAGTCAACTCGACGAATGTATTCAATATGCACGTCAATTAGATATTAAATTTGAAACTTCCGCAGCAGGTATTCTAGTTTTTCTAGATGGCGAAGATGTATCTCAAACAATTCGTACAGAACGTGTGGGTGAATATGCATCGAAAGTTGCGGCAATTCCTGAACTTAGACAGGCATTATTTGAGAGACAAAGAGCTTTTGCACAAAAACCTGGCTTAGTTGCAGATGGTCGTGATATGGCTACAGCTATTTTTCCAGAAGCAAATGCAAAAATTTATCTGACTGCTTCGGCTGAGTCGCGTGCTGAGCGAAGAGTAAAACAGTTGCAGGGCATGGGCCTAGATGCTAAAATAAACGACATTTTAGCTAATATACAGGCGCGTGACAAAAGAGATATGGAGCGAGAAGTTGCTCCGCTCAAGCCAGCCAAAGACGCTTATATCATTGATAGTTCGGAATTAACGATCGATCAGGTATTTAAGTTGATGGTTGATTATGTCGATAGCCGTACCATTTAGCAAATAGAATTATCAGTTGACGCATAGCTTGATCAGTCTATAAAGACTATGTTGATACTTAACTAAACCGGCCTTGTCTGATCCAAGACCGCTGAATTTATCAGGTATATCATGACCGAATCTTTTGCAGCCCTCTTTGAAGAAAGTGAATTAAACCTCAACGTTGAAAAGGGTGCAGTCATCCAAGGTGTTGTTGTAAACATCGATAGCGACTGGGTAACTGTTGACACTGGCCTAAAGTCTGAAGGCATTGTTGACCGTGCTGAATTTTTAAATGAACAACGTGAACTTGAAGTTCAGGTTGGTGATACTGTTGATGTAGTTGTTGAAGCTCTTGACAACGGTATGGGTCAAACAGTTTTATCACGTGAAAAAGCTAAGCGTGCTGAAACTTGGACTAAACTTGAAAAAATCTTTGAAGATGGCGAAATCGTTACTGGTGTTATCTCTGGTAAAGTTAAAGGCGGTTTCACTGTTGACATCGGTCCTGTTCGTGCATTCTTACCAGGTTCATTAGTTGACACTCGTCCTATCCGTGACACTACTCACCTTGAAGGTAAAGAGTTAGAGTTTAAAGTAATCAAACTTGATGCTAAACGTAATAACGTTGTTGTATCTCGTCGTGCTGTTATGGAAGCTGAATCTTCTGCTGACCGTGAAGCATTACTTGCTCAACTTGAAGAAGGTCAAACAGTTACAGGTACAATCAAAAACCTTACTGATTACGGCGCATTCGTTGATCTTGGTGGTATTGATGGTCTTCTCCATATCACAGATATGGCTTGGAAACGTATCAAGCACCCTTCAGAAGTTGTTGAAGTTGGTCAAGAAGTTACTGTTAAAGTACTTAAATTTGACCGTGAGCGTAACCGCGTATCTTTAGGCCTTAAGCAATTAGGCGAAGATCCATGGTTAGCGATCATGAGCCGTTACCCTAAAGGTTCTATCGTTAAAGCTCGTGTAACTAACTTAACTGACTACGGTTGTTTCGCTGAAATCGCTGAAGGCGTTGAAGGTTTAGTTCACGTTTCTGAAATGGACCACACTAACAAAAACATCCACCCATCTAAAGTTGTTCAGATTGGTGATGAAGTTGATGTTATGGTTCTTGAAGTTGACGAAGAACGTCGTCGTATCAGCCTTGGTATCAAACAAACTCGTGCTAACCCATGGGAAGAGTTTGCTAAAGCTCATGAGAAAGGCGAAAAAGTATCTGGTACTATCAAGTCTATCACTGACTTTGGTATCTTCATCGGCTTGAATGGCGGTATCGATGGTTTAGTACACTTGTCTGATATTTCTTGGAACGAGCAAGGCGAAGAAGCTATTCGTCGTTACAAGAAAGGTGACACTGTTGAAGCTGTTATCTTGTCTGTAGACGCTGAAGGTAACCGTATCAGCCTTGGTATCAAGCAATTGAACAGCGATCCGTTCAATGATTTCTTAGCTGCTAACGAACGCGGTGCTTTAGTTAAAGGTACTGTAACTGCAGTTGATGCTCGTGGCGCAACTGTTAAGTTGGCTGACGAAGTAGAAGCTACTCTTAAAGCTTCTGAAATCAACCGTGACCGCGTTGAAGATGCAACTAAATTCTTAGAAGTTGGTCAAGAAGTTGAAGCGAAAATCATCAACGTTGATCGTAAATCTCGCTCTATCAACTTGTCTGTTAAAGCAAAAGACGAAGCTGAAGAGAAAGAAGCGGTTGCTAGCTTGCGTACAGCAACAACAAATCAAGAAAATGGTCCTAAGACTATTGGTGATTTGATTAAAGCTCAAATGAAGTAATAGGTTAACAAAGTACAGTTTCATGTAACGGAATTGTACTTTTTATACAAATTACTGTAAACGGTAGCCTAGTATTCAACATACTGCGCTACCGTTTTGTATTTAAACAGGTTATTATCAAACGACATAGAGTAGCAATAAATAACGAGGTCGTAGATGACTACTGAAGCTCTTAATAAGTCTGATTTGATTGAACGCATTGCGCTGAAAAACCCACACTTAGCTGAACCTTTGGTGGAAGAGGCGGTTAAAATTATGATTGATCAAATGATAGAGGCCCTATCAACTGATAATCGAATTGAAATCCGTGGTTTCGGTAGCTTTGCTTTACACCACCGTGATCCAAGAGTTGGTCGTAATCCTAAAACGGGAAGATCAGTAGAAGTGGCAGCTAAAGCTGTTCCACATTTCAAACCCGGTAAAGCATTGCGTGATGCAGTCAACGAGTCCGGGAAATAAATAAAAATTTATAAGCGGGGTGCCTATGCGTTATATTTTAATTGCATTGCTTATTGTTGTATTTGGTTATTCTTTAGCACTTGTATTGCAAAATCCAACAGAGCTGTCTGTTGATTTGTTATTTACCCAAGTTCCAGCTATGCGTTTAGGCTTATTATTGCTACTCACATTGGTGCTTGGAACAGTGGTTGGTCTTTTGTTAGGTGTGCAAGTTTTCAGAGTATTTCAAAAAGGCTGGGAAATTAAACGTCTTCGTAAAGATATTGACCATTTGAGAAAAGAACAGATTCAAAGTGCTCAATTGGCAGCAGCAGAAGCCGCTGCAAATGTAAGACATGAAAAAACCGTTTTAGATGTTTATCCCCAAGATAAAAACTCTACTCCGTTATAATTCGAACACTACTCTTTATTTACGAGTAAAGAGTAGTATATTCCTTAATTTATTAGTCTGTTCTTCTTTGTATTTTTCTAAAAATAAGTTCCCATAAAATTATTGTCTCTAAATTTGAAAGCCTTCCTTATACATTTCTTTATTACTTGATGCCTTGTCTATTATAATGATGCTGATTTTATATGATGGAAGAAAGTCTCTTGAGTATCATTGTTGCGTTAGATGCAAAAAGCCAATATGACGCTTTAAAAATTGTTGAACAACTTGATCCTACTTTATGTCGTGTAAAAGTGGGTAAAGAGCTTTTTACTCATGAAGGCCCATCTGTTGTAAAAAAACTTCAAGAACAAAACTTTGAAGTTTTTCTTGATCTTAAATTTCATGATATTCCAAATACTACCGCGCAGGCTGTCTGTGCAGCAGCTGATTTAGGAGTGTGGATGGTCAACGTCCATGCTTCTGGTGGCCGTAAAATGATGGAAACTTGTGTAGAACGCTTAAAAGCAGGTAACTATCAAACTCAATTAATTGCGGTTACTGTGTTAACTTCAATGGGACGTGAAGATTTAAAAGATATTGGTCTAGATGTTGAGCCAGTAGAACATGTAAAACGCTTAGCTAAACTCACTAAAGACAGTGGATTAGATGGTGTGGTTTGTTCTGCACAAGAAGCTAAAATTCTTCGCGACTTAATTGGACAAGACTTCTCTTTAGTAACACCTGGTATTCGTCCGGAAGGTTCAAATGCGGACGACCAAAAACGTATTGTGACTCCGAAGCAAGCTATACTTGATGGTTCTACACACTTAGTCATTGGTCGACCGATTACTAAAGCAGAAAATCCAACAGAAATGTTGAAGTCTATTCTTACTTCAATTGCTTAAAAATTTAGGAATAAGCTAATTAATAGCGGGGCGAGTAGGCTTAATAATAAGCCGCTCATCATGGCATGTGGTACATAATGTGTACCACATGACTGTTTTACCATGGCCAAGGTAACATCCATTGACGTTGCGCCAGCACTTGAGATAGCAGGGCGTGGAAAACGCCATCCCATTGTATACATTAAAAATATAGCAACAATTTCTCTAAATAAATCTGTTAATAATGCAATACCACCTAGTTCTGCCGAGTGTAATTGCGTAAATAATATCCCTGACATTGAATACCAACCATAACCTTGTGCTAATGCTAACGTTTCATTCAGTGCAAAATGCTTACTAAGCAAAAAGTAGTTAAAGAAACCCGCTATACATGAACCGATAAATGCAGCCAAAGGTACAATTAAAATCTTCCAGCTTAACCACGTACGATTAAAATGAGTGAAGGCAAGTTCAATACCAATTAAGAAAATAAACAGTAATAATAAATACCAACTATTAAAGGCCATATGTGAATTGAATTGAGTGGCGATAGCTCCTAATAGAACACCCACGCCTAAAGCAAGAAAGGCCTTTGCAATATTTTTTAAAGCATTTACAAAAAGTTGAAGTGAGATTTTGCCTTTGACACTTTGTTTATCAAAAATTGTATAAGCCAATAAACAGATAAAGAAAGAACCCAAAGATGTTGTAATAGCGATAATAATAGCCGGTGGAAGTATGGCAGAAGGGTTCTCAATTTGATCAAGTGCTAGCGTTAATTCTAAAGCTACACTTGCTAAGAGAATATAAGAAAAATAGGGCAGTATTTTAAAAATAAACTTTTGGATATTTAAAGATAGTTTGGGTGCTAGAAAATAGCCGGAAGCAAGTGCTAAAAAAATTTGAATAATGAGATAAAAAGATTGCATATAAAAGGTGGATTGTTTTTAACCCACCTATTATGTCTTGAACATCTTAAGCTGCATAGCTCTGTGAGCTTTTATTTAGAAGTAAGTAATCTTTAGGATTAACTTTGCGTGTTTCTAACCAGTACTTCCATGTATAGGTGGGCCATAGTGAAAAGTTTTTTCCATCAGCAGATTGATACCAGCTACTACAACCTCCTGCTTGCCACACAGTTCCTTGAAGCTGGGTTTGAACCCGTTCATTAAAAGCATCTTGAACTTCTGGTTTAATCTCAACTGCTTTTTGTCCAGATTTTTCTACAAGTTGGATGAGTTGTAAAATGTAATTTACTTGAGATTCAATCATAAAAATAATCGAATTATGACCTAGTACTGTATTAGGTCCGACTAATTGAAATAGATTAGGAAAGTTTTTAGTCATAATGCCGTAATAGCTTTCAGCACCATCTTTCCAAGCCTGTTTTAATTCAACTTGATTGCGTCCAATACAAGTGAAATGTTTCAAGTAAATACGTGGATCAGTAATAAAACCAGTACCGTAAATTAAACAATCAATAGATCGTTCTTTACCATCTTTAGTGATAATGCTGTTTTCTTTAATTTCTTGAATACCATTTGTTACTAGTTCAACATTTTTACGGTTAAATGTAGGGAAGTATTTATTTGAAATAAGAATACGTTTACATCCCATCACAAAGTCAGGTGTGAGTTCCTTGGCTACTTCTTTGTCTTTCACTTGGAAGCGAATGAAAGCTTCTGCCAACTTTTGACCATATTTCATAATTTGGGGTTGAACGATGGGTACAACGCGCGACTCATTACTCCAATAAAGACGACTACGATGAATTTGGCGATAAAGATTAGAAGATTTGAATAATACTTTACTCAAACGAGAGTATTTGCGTTCATCACGTGGTATTACCCAAGCTGCCGTTCTTTGGAATACATAGAGCTGTTTAACATCTCCAGCTATTTCTGGAATATATTGGATTGCACTACCACCTGTACCGATAGAAGCGACTGATTTACCGTTTAGGTTATAGTCATGCTCCCACTGTGAAGAGTGAAAAACTTTTCCTTTGAATTTTTCGATGCCTTGAATATGAGGGATTTGTGGGATATGCAACGGGCCTGATGCAAAAACAACAAATTGAGCTTCAATCGAAGGTTGATTTTTAAAATCTAAAGTCCACACATGACGCATTTCATCATATTGGACATGAGTTACATCATGGTTGAATTTACAATAATTTTTAATCTTATATTTTTTTGTAATATCTTGAATATATTGAAAAATCTCTGGTGCTTCAGCATAGCGTTTTGACCAGTCAGTTTTGGGCGCAAAAGAGAGAGAATACATATGAGATTGAACATCACATGCCGCACCTGGATAGCGATTTTCTCGCCAAGTTCCGCCGACATCGTCTGATTTTTCTAAAATAACAAAGTCTTGCTGTTGATTTTGCAGTAAACGAATAGCCATTGCTAGGCCACCAAATCCAGCACCAATAATAGCGATTTTAGTTTTTTGAATAGCATCTTGCTTTGTGTTTAGCATTGGAAACCCTGCATAAGCTGAAAAGAGGATTGCAGGCAAGACTAACGTTTTTTGATCAGTTTAAACATGATTGTATCGACGTGAAAATTGATAGATTCGGCAATTAATTTTCTTTCTTCTTTATAGTAAAACATTTGAGTCTAGGGAAATTGATAGAAGAATGAAACGGTCGATACTTGGTTTAATGTATTTAATTCAAGGAATGCGCAATGCGGGCATTGATGTCGACTCACGTTTGGCTGGTATAGGAATTAAGGTTGATGCTTTAGATCCGAGCTCCACAATTCATGATCGCTTAGAATGGGATATACAACAAATTATTAGCGAAAATGTTGAGCCTGAAAAGGGTCTATTCATTGGACAGCATTATGCTTTGGCCGGTTACGGACCACTACTTATGTTGCTTGTAACAAGTAATGATGTTCAAACTGCATTAAGTAAAGGGATAAAATATCAAAGACTTACACATTTATTCGGTGCTTTAGGGCTTTATGAAACGGATGAGCGTACCATCTTAAATTATTTGCCTGTTGATTTGAAAACTCAAGTGGGACAGTTGCGGGCACAATGTGAAGTTTCAGGAACTTATAAATTTATTCAAGATATTTATATGATGATGGGATTAGAAATGCCCGCTATGCGTATAGAACTTCCATTTGAAAAACCAACGGATTCAGAGACCTTATCTCGCTATTTTGCATACTATGGCGATGATGTGCACTTTAATGGTAAATATGCAGCATTTAGCCTAAGCAAGGATGTGCTTGAAATCAAAATCCCTTCTGCGGACATCATTACACATCGGATTTATGAATCAAAATGTATTACAGAAATAACAAGATTAAATCAACAAGATCACCAAACTCCACATATCATACAATGTGTGCAAGATTATCTTGAGTTACAACAAGGAATTATCCCGAGCATGGCGGAAACAGCTTTTGCATTGAAAATGCCTGAAAGGACATTAAGGCATCAATTGCAACAGTTAAATACGAGTTATAAGCAAATTCGTGAACAAATTATCAAGAATAAGGCATTAAAGCTTATGGAATATAGAGAATACTCAATAGAAGTTATTGCCGACTTACTCGGTTATTCTGAACCAGCGGCATTTAATCATGCATTTAAACGATGGTTTGGGCAGAGTCCTCGACAATATGGCAAAGAGTCATCGTTGTAATTCTTGATGCTAAAAGCTAATGTGGTTGAACAAAATGTTCGCTATACTCCTATCAGTTAAAATTGAAATAAAACGATATGTTAAATTTAAAATCTTCTCATAGTACTGCATTCTCACCTTCTTCCCCAGCAGAACGCTATGCTGAGGCTTTAGCTTCAGGCCAGTTTATGGCAGATGAAGCGCAAGCACAGGCAGTGCAAGAATTAGACCGTGTATGGAAAGAACTTTTAAACCGTTATAAAGCCTCTAAAAAAGCTTTCCGTCGTTTTCGCCGCCAAACTTCACCTAAAGGTGTTTATATGTGGGGTGGAGTAGGTCGTGGAAAAACTTGGCTTATGGATCAATTTTATGAGTCAGTGCCATTTCGTCGTAAAACGCGTATGCATTTTCATCATTTCATGCAACATGTTCATAAAGAATTAAACAAGCTTTCTGGTCAACGTAATCCACTTGAAATTGTGGCTGACCAAATTTATAAAGATGCAGTCGTTATTTGTTTTGATGAGTTTTTTGTATCAAATGTAACTGATGCAATGATCTTGAGTGATTTATTCCAAAAATTGTTTGTTCGTGGCGTGACATTGATTGCTACATCAAACATTGCACCAGACGGTTTATATAAAAATGGTATTCATCGTGACCGTTTCTTGCCAACAATTGAAATGGTTAAAAAGAACTGTACTGTTTTAAACGTAGATGCAGGTGTGGATTATCGTTTACGTGTCTTAAAACAAGCTCAATTATTTAAATCACCATTAAGTAATGAAGTCCAAAGCTGGATGGCGGAACGTTTTAGCGCTTTAACTCACACACAAGCTCATTCTCAAGAGCCGATTGTGATTAATAATCGTGTGGTCGAGACTCTGGGACATACAGAAGATGTGTTGTGGTGTGAGTTTTCTGAACTGTGCTTTAAACCACGCAGTCCAGCAGATTTTATCGAAATTGCAAATATCTATAATACGGTTCTGGTAAGTAATGTTCCGCATTTAACAGATTTCTTGTCTGAAGGAACACGTCGTTTTATCTACTTAGTCGATGAGTTTTATGATCGTGGAGTAAAATTACTTTTAACTTCGCAAGATAGTATTATTGATATTTATCAAGGTGAAAAATTAGCCTTTGAAATTGAACGTACACGTTCGCGTTTATTGGAAATGCAATCGGATGAATATTTGCATTCAGAACATCGCTATATTGATGAAGCTAAAAACGCATAAAAAATAGATATGAAAAGCGCTCTATATAGGGCGCTTTTTTTTCAACAAAAATAGATAAATTTAGTTAAATAATGCTTTTTCATGCTGCAAAGTTTGATATAACTAAATACGCTTTAGAAAAATAAGATAGTGAAATTTTTTGTCTGTTAACAAAAAGTCTAGTTTCAGTATCTTTAAATATTGAATAAATTGTTGGGAATCCTAGTTAGAATTTTAATATTTCCTATATAGAGAAATTTATCTTTGTCAATATTCTTACAAGGGAAAATGCTCACTATTTAGGAATGTGATATTAGTATTCAGCTTAATTTAAATCGGTATACTAGGATTCTCTTGGTATAAAAAGTAGCAACTTCAGGAAAGACAATGACTGCACGTATTCAAAAAGGCAAGTTAGCGATTGCTAAAGAACTTTACGATTTTATCGAAAATGAAGCTTTACCAGGTTCTGGTTTAGATAGTGAAACTTACTGGAAGAACTTTGAGCAAGTTGTTGTCGATCTTAGCCCAAAAAATAAAGCATTATTGGCTAAGCGTGATGAATTACAAGCAAAAATTGATGAATGGCATCGCAACAATAAATTTGAATTAGGTGCTTATAAGGCGTTCTTAACAGAAATTGGTTATTTATTGCCAGAAGTTGAAGACTTTCAAATTACAACTGAAAACGTTGATGAAGAAATTGCATTATTGGCAGGGCCGCAGTTAGTTGTACCTGTACGTAATGCACGTTATAGCTTAAACGCAGCAAATGCTCGTTGGGGTTCTTTATATGATGCACTTTACGGCTTCGATGTAATTTCTGAAGAAGGTGGAGCTGAAAAAGGTAAAGGATATAACCCTGTACGTGGTGCAAAAGTGATTGAGTTCGCTAAAAACTTCTTAAATGAAGTTTTCCCACTTGCACAAGGCTCACATGCAGATGCGACAAAATATGCGATTGAGCAAAATAAACTTGTTGTGACTTTGAAAGATGGTTTAAAAACAGGTTTAGCTCATGAAGCTCAGTTCGTTGGTTTCAACGGTGAAGAAGCGAACCCTACAGAAGTTGTTCTTTTAAGTAATGGTCTTCATGTCATTATAGAAATTGATGCATCTAGCCCAATTGGTCAAACTGATTTAGCGGGTGTTAAAGATTTAACATTCGAAGCAGCTGTAACTACTATTCAGGATTTAGAAGATTCTGTCGCGGCAGTAGATGCTGAAGAAAAAGTTGAAGGTTACCGTAACTGGTTAGGTTTAATGAAGGGTACGCTTCAAGAATCTATCGAGAAAAATGGTAAAACGATTGTTCGTGATTTAAATAAAGATCGCGAAATTAAAAACTTAATTGGTGGCACTACAAAACTTCATGGTCGTTCACTTATGTTACTTCGTAACGTAGGACACTTGATGACTAACCCAGCTATTTTGGTAGATGGTGAAGAGATTTTTGAAGGTATTATGGATGCATTGGTAACACCATTGTTATCAGTTGCAGACATCCGTAGTGAAAACGAGAATAAGAACTCTCGTAAAGGTTCTATGTATATTGTTAAACCAAAAATGCATGGTCCAGAAGAAGTTGCGTTTGCTGTAGAGGTATTTGAACGTGCTGAACAAGCGATTGGCTTACCACCTAAATCGTTAAAAATCGGTATTATGGATGAAGAGCGCCGTACATCTGTAAACTTGAAAAACTGTATTGCTGCTGCAAAAGACCGCACAATCTTTATTAATACTGGTTTCATGGACCGTACTGGTGATGAAATTCATACTTCAATGGAAGCTGCACCAGTTGTTCGTAAAGAAGCTGTAAAAACACAAAAATGGATTGCTGCTTATGAAAACCGTAACGTTGCAATTGGTTTGAAGACTGGTTTACAAGGTAAAGCACAGATTGGTAAAGGCATGTGGCCAAAACCAGATAGCATGAAAGATATGTTGGCAACTAAAGCTGCACATCCAAATGCGGGTGCTTCATGTGCTTGGGTTCCATCTCCAGCAGGTGCAGTACTTCATGCGATGCATTACCATCAAGTGAATGTTAAAGCACGTCAAGATCAGTTGAAAGCTGAAGAAATGTTGTCATTAGATGACTTATTGACTCCTCCGTTTGCACCAGAAACAAACTGGTCAGCAGAAGAAATCAACAATGAGCTTGAAAATAACTGCCAAGGTATTTTAGGTTACGTTGTTCGTTGGGTTGACTTAGGCGTGGGTTGTTCGAAAGTTCCTGATATTAACAACGTGGGCTTAATGGAAGACCGTGCAACATTACGTATTTCTTCTCAACACGTTGCAAACTGGTTACGTCACGGTATCGTGACTCGTGAACAAGTTGAAGAGGTGC
This sequence comes from Acinetobacter sp. Li1LvA2, assembly GCF_056156705.1. NCBI lineage: Bacteria > Pseudomonadati > Pseudomonadota > Gammaproteobacteria > Moraxellales > Moraxellaceae > Acinetobacter > Acinetobacter sp. Li1LvA2. The sequence continues at coordinate 546,123 of NZ_JBSICF010000001.1, read as the reverse complement.
TTAAACGCATGGCAAAAATTGTTGATGAGCAAAATGCAAATGACCCATTGTATAAGCCAATGGCAGCTAACTTTGAAACTAATATTGCTTTCCAAGCAGCTTCTGACCTCATCTTTAAAGGTTGTGAACAGCCTTCAGGTTATACTGAGCCGTTACTTCATGCTGCTCGTTTAAAGTTAAAAGGTTATACAGGTGACTAATTTTAACCTGTCATAAAAAAAAGCCTCTTCGGAGGCTTTTTTATTTGAAAGAATAAATTAAATGTATGACTTAACTATTACTCACAATTCCAATTTTGGTGACACCTAAACGCTGCGCTGTAGCCATGACCATCGCTACATTCTTATATTCAGCCATTTGATCTGGTTTAAGTTTGATCTGGTCTTGATCTTTTTTAGCAACCACACTTTGAAATAAAGTCTCTAGTGCAGTGCGGTCTGAAACCTGCTGGTTATTCCAAAAAACTTTACCTGCTGCGTCAATTCTTACATCAATCACTTCAGGTGGCTTTTCATTTGTTGGTGGCGGTGTGCCGTTTGGCAAATTAATATTAATCGCGTTGTTTGGTGCAGGGATGGTAATAATGAACATAATAATAAGTACCAACATGACATCAATAAGAGGTGTCATGTTGACCTCTAACATCACATCGTCATCATTATTTGAACCGACATTCATACCCATAAAATTCTCCTTAAAATAATTACTGGGAGGCTGGTGGGGTAGTAACAAATGCAATTTTGCCTATACCAGCTTGTTTGGTCGTACTAATGACCTGATCTATCGCCTCAAAATGAGTAAGTTGATCTCCACGAATATGAACTTCTGGCTGAGGCCTTTTTTGCGCAACTGCTTGAAGCTTTGATAGCAATATTTCTTTATTAGGCACATAGCTTTCATTCCAGAAAATATCTCCTTTCTTGTTCACAGAAAGTTGAATATTTTCAGGTGTGGTGGCATATGGAGTATTTTTTTCTTCTGGCAGTTTCACTGGAACCGTATGTGTAACTACCGGAATCGTAATTAAGAAAATAATAAGTAAAACCAACATGACATCAACCAGAGGCGTCGTATTAATTGCACCAATCATTTCATCGTCATCTTCAGAACCAACACTCATACCCATAACGTTTGCTCCTCGTTATTTAATGCTGCGATTAACCGAATTATTGGTACTAATTTCTCCGCTTAATAAAACTGCGTGTAAATCTGAACCAAATGAACGAACATTTTCCATAACGGCTTTATTACGGCGAGTTAGCCAGTTGTAACCAAGTACAGCGGGTACTGCGACTGCAAGACCAATAGCTGTCATAATTAAAGCTTCACCGACAGGACCAGCAACTTTATCAATAGAGGCCTGACCTGAGATCCCGATGGCTGTTAATGCGTGATAAATTCCCCAAACCGTACCAAAAAGACCAACAAAGGGTGCCGTTGATCCAACTGTTGCTAAGAAAGCTAAACCACCACCTAAATGATTTTGTATTTTTTCAATTGCACGTTGAATTGATATGCTCACCCATGTATTAAAATCGATTCGCTCAAGTAAAGAGCCGCCGTGCGATTTAGTTGAGTTAATGCCTTTTTCTGCAATAAAGCGATATGCGCTACTTTGTTCTAAATTATCAGCTGCATTATCTAGTGAAGTTGCTTCCCAAAAACTTTTCTCTGCCTCTTTGCCTTGTCGTTTTACTTTAGCTTGTTGTAAGAATTTTGAAATAATGATGTACCACGTGCCAATAGACATTAGTACTAATATAAATAAGGTGGATTTAGCGACTAAGTCTCCTTCACGCCAAAGCGCTTCTAGACCATAAGGGTTTTTAACAGTTTCGCTTGTTGCTGGTTTCGGTGGTGGAGTTGGAGTATTTGCATTTGAAGTAGCTTCAGCGGTTGCTGTTGCCACAGGAGCATTACTCGTTTCTTCTGCAAAAACCGAGTTTAATGGAAGTAATGAGCAAGCTGCGATTAAACTTGCAGAAGCGAAACGTACTAGCGGTTGAGTTGATTTTTTCATCATATTATCTCCAATATTTTTTAATTTCTTACTAATTCAATTGTTTATTCAATTACGAATGGATATTCAATTTCATACCAGTCTTGCTGAGGCACGCCATCTTTCATTGCTGGTTTGAATGTACATAAGCTGTAAGCTTTAGTTGCTGCTTTATCTAAAGTTTTGCTGCCACTTGATTTTTTTACTTTGGCATCAATGACTTTGCCTGAAGTATCAACCAAAACACGTATACGCACCGTACCTTGTTCTTCATTCATCAGTGCTTCACGAGGATATTCCGGTTTTTCACATCCAGCAGAACCTTCCGAAACACCGCGAGTTACGCCAGCTGGTTTAGGAGCTGGGGCCGCTGCCACTGGAGCTGGTGCAGCAACAGGACTTGGTGATGGGGTGCTAGGTGCAGCAGGAGCTGGGGTAGCAACTTTAGTTGGTTGAGCTACTGGTGTCGTTTTTTGTACCGGTGTCGCTACTTTCTCTACTTGTTTAGGCGGCTCAGGAACTTTGGCAACTTTTTCTACCATTTTAGGTGGCTCAGGCGGTTTTTCCTTAGGTTTTGGCTCCTCCGGTTTAGGTGGAGGAGGTGGTTTAATATCTTGAATAATTTGTAATTCCACAGGTTTTTCTGCTGGTTTTTGAATATTGTTTGCTAAACCTGACATCAGAATATAGGCAACAATAAGATGCAGAAAAAGTACTGCGGCAATACCAATAAGGCGCTTTGCAGATTTATTTTCTATGTCTGTAAAAGTCATGCCCATAGTTACTCCTGAAACTGTAGACAAACAATTTTTTAAATGACTGTTTGGCTAAGAATGAGTATTTGTTCTGCAAACACGATGTTTAAAGTCATGTTTGCAGAACAACCATTTAGAACTTATATGTACCTCGGACAAAGTAGGTACGTCCTAAAGGATCTGCGTAACGTGGGTCATATCCCATTTGAAAGTTATCAATTACATTAGATGCAGGAGGGTCTTCATCAAAAATATTTTTAATACCAGCGGTCACTTCTAGATTTTTAAAGCCTTTATAAGTGCCTGAAATGTTATATGTTGTATAGTCGCTGACTCTATGGTTTTGGTCATTAGCGTTTTGATCTTGGTACCCACGAGAGAAGTTTTGTTGCAGGTTTAAAGCCCAGTTTTCATAATTCCAATTTAGGTTTGCAGTATGTTTCCATCGCAGAATAATAGATTGATAGTCTAAGCCGCTATATGAACCGGCAACATCTATCCATTCTCCATCTGGCTCGGCTTGGTATTTGTAGTCTGTTATATATGTACCATCAATGTTGAAACCGAATCGACCTGTAGCAGTCATTGGAGAAACCCAACTTAAGCCAACGTCGAAACCTGAAGTTTTAATTCCACCTAAGTTTTGTTGTGTTGTAATAATATAATCTAATGAGCCATCAGGATTACGTACAAATTTGTCTGCATATTTCACAGGATCATTAAAAATAGCAGTTTCCGAAAGTGTAGCAATTTGCTTGTCGACTTCAATATTGAAATAGTCGAGAGTAAACGCTAAATTTTTAATTGGTTCAAATACTAAACCTGCAGTAAAAGACTTTGATTCTTCTGGATCTAGAGTTTTATTACCTCCATTTTGTCTGTCGAATTGCATATTACAATCGCGTTCTTTTTGCCCTCCTGGTTGTACAACTCCACCTGGGCAAAGTACTGGATCGTCATATGCTGCACCTGTATTAGTTATTGAATTTGCACCATTAACTTCCCAAAGTGTTGGAGCTCTGAAGCCTGTGCTATAAGTTGTACGGAACATTAATTGTTTAATGGGTTCCCAACGAAGTGCAAATTTTGGATTAAACGTATCGCCAAAATCATTGTAGTCATCATAACGAGCGGCAATTTGAGCTTCTAAAGTTTTAAGAAGTGGGATATGAAATTCGGTAAATACCGATTTAATATTACGATCACCAGTATTTACTGGTTCATCAGGATCGACACCTGTACTAGGCGCCACTCGAGCAACATCAGTAACGACTTTTGAAGTCCAGTCTTCATAACGATAACTTGCTCCAACTGCAAAACCAACATCTCCAGCTGGTAATTTAAATATAGGTCGGCTTGCAGTGAAATCAACGGTAGTTGTATCTAGGTTGGCTTTTAAGTATTTACCTTCAACTCCTAACTCATTCCATACATTAGCATCTTCAGGGTTTTGTGGTCCAAATGGGTTTAAAATACCATTGTTTAAAGCTTCTTGTGTTTTATCAAAGTTTAAATAGCCACTTACGATAGCATCCGATGCACTACTATGCGCATAGGTAACGCCTGAATTAATATCCCAACCATGAGTTTCACCCTCAATACCAGCAAACAATCTATGTGATTGGTTAATACTGTTACTTATACGATTCCCCGATTGTGAACGCAGATATAGAGGAATAGTTCCCTTAGCGCCTGCTAAAGCTGGAGTTATGCCGTTTCCTGGATAATATTTACTACTAGGGTCAAGCGTCAGATCAAAAAATACATCGGGCGCAACTGAAGTAGTGACTTCACTTCTTGCATATAAATACTCTGCAATCGCATTAAAGTTATCGTTCAGTTTAAAAGTAGCTCGGCCCATAGCTGAGATGTCTTCTGTTTTTGGCACAATACCAATCACTGCTTGGCTGTTGTATCGACAGGTTCCATCATCGTTACTATTAAGAGGATTATTACCACAGCCTGTGGAAGCATAGGGATTACCTAAACCTGGGACATTAGCAGGAAACGAGCCACTACTTGTCCTATTTACACCTAACTCAGGTAATATTCCACCGCGCCGACTAACTTTGCGGTCTTTAGCCATAACATCATCGCCTTTGCGATAGTCCACTACACCAAAAACGTTATAGCCATTTTCGTCTAAATCACCGAAGCCGCCAAAGATACTGTAGTCTTGTTGTTCACCACCTTTTTCTTCTGGTTTTTGATAGCCTGCGGTTAAATTAAGTCCTGTAAATTGCTTTTTGGTAATGAAGTTAATTACCCCGCCAATTGCATCTGTTCCATAAATGGAAGAGGCACCATCTCTTAGAACTTCAATACGGTCTAACATTGCGAGCGGAATAATATTTAAGTTTGTGACACCACTATCATAGGCATTTGCAGCCAATCGACGGCCATTAAGTAAAACAAGTGTTTTATTGGCACCTAAGGCTCTCAAGTTTGCCGCTGAACCAGCTGTTTTACTTGCCCCCACGTTACTGGCAGTAACAAAATTGGATTGGTTTGCACTAATTTTGGCTAAGGCTTCTTCAGTGGTAGTTACCCCTTGTTTTAAAATTTCTTCGACTTTTACGATAGTAATGGGTGAAGCACTTTGAGCTGCAACTCCCTTGATTGAAGAGCCTGTCACAGCAACTTTTACAACTTTGACGGGTTTATCATCATTGCTTGATTGTTCTGTTTCTGCTGCTTGTGCCATGGTAAGACACATCATGCTTAAACTAAGGGTGCTTAATTTAAGAATTGTTTTGCCAATCTTGGGGGTTACCTGAGATCGAACATTGTATTTTTTTTTCATCGTGGATTTGATCCCTTTTTGTTGTCGTTAGCGATATTGCTGGAAAGTTTTTAAGCAAAGCAAGTGCCAACTATATATTTTTCTTTTTTTAGTTTATGCAAAATATTGATATATATTGATTTTATTATGGTTGAGTAGGGTGCTTTAGCTTTTTTGAGATAAAAATAAATTTTCCATTTGGAAAAATTTTTGATGGTGGCGAAAAGTTTCAAATTTATTTGTGTAAAAAATATACATTACTAGACTCTTCACATGCTTATTAAATAAAAATGTATCGTTTTAGAGCTTTTGAATAGGTAATGTTATAATATCTATAGTTATGTGGTTTGATTACAATTTAATTATTAATCAATAAATTATTAAAAAATTATGTGTAAAGTAAGCTGGTTCTAATGTGGATCATAATTAATTTTTAATGTATTTTATTTGTGCATTTAAGGTGTGAGATGATTAACTTATATGAATATAATATTTGGCAAAAAGTTACTTTTATTTATATAGTTCAAATGTTTTTAAGTATCTAATAAAAATATGAATTTTTAATATTTTAAAATATTTTAAGATGGATATTAATAAATGGCATGAAATTCGCTTTATATTCAATAGTTATAAAACTCTAGGTATTTGAGTTTATTTTTCCATTTGATCAAATAAAAAAGATGATAAAGGAAAGTGAATTTTAAGACCTAAATAGGCCTATCTGTCGAAAAAGAACTTTTCTTATGCAGATTTAGATGTTACTCAAAAGGATAATATCTTTTAAAAAAACTAATTACGTGGGTATGAACTTGAAATTAAAATTTTTTAAGCTCGCCATTTTAAGTCTGGCTATTACATCAATCCCTTGTGCTTACGCAATTACGCCAGCACAACCAAACAAAATTTTGCACGTTGCCTATGAAGCCCCAGATGATGGCTTTGATATGGTCAAGACAACTAATTTCTATAGCGCGAGTATTGCGGAAGCCATATTTGAGCCTTTACTCAAATATGATTATTTAGCTCGTCCTGTACAGTTAGTTCCTTATACGGCTGAAAGCCTGCCTAAAGTCGAACAAGATGGTAAAGTTTATACATTTAAAATTAAACCCGGTATTTATTTTACTGCGGACCCTGCTTTTAAAGGTAAGCGCCGTGAGCTAGTAGCTGAAGACTATGTCTATTCAATTAAACGTATTTTAGACCCCAAAAACAGAGCGCCTTCTGTTTCTTTTCTGGATGGAAAATTGGTAGGGGCTGATGTAGTTGTAGCTCAAGCAAAAAAAACAGGGAAATTTGATTATGCTGTGCCAATTGCAGGGCTTAAAGCGCTGGATCGCTATACTCTGCAATTTACTCTCACTCGCCAAGACTTCAACTTTCCTTATATTCTTGCCTATATTACCTTTGGTGGCGTTGCTAAAGAGGTTGTTGACTATTACGGTGATCGTATTGGCATGCATCCAGTTGGTACAGGACCTTACATGTTAAGTAAATATGTTCCAAGAAGTAAGGTCGAATTAGTTGCCAATCCTGATTATCGAGGTTTTGTCTGGAATTTTAAGTCAACAGGCACGCCGTGGGATAACCAGCTTATTAAAGAAATGAGCGGTAAGAAAATGCCGCAAGTTGGCAAGGTGGTGGTCAGTATTATTGAAGAGCAACAGTCACGGTGGTTAGCTTTTCAGTCGGGTCAATTAGATTTTGACAGACTTACAGCAGATGCTGTTCCTCAAGCTTTAGATGGAAATCAACTTAAGACTTCTTTTCAAAAAAGAGGAATTAAACACTTTCCATATAAAGAGCCTGAAATTACCTATACGATGATGAACATGCGTGATCCGGTCATTGGTGGTTTTAACCCGGAAAAGATAGCTCTGCGTAGAGCAATTACTTTATCGTACAATCAAAAAGAAAGTATAAAACAGGCTTATAAAGGGCAAGCAGTTAGAGCAGAAATGTTTATACCTGAAGGTGTAAATGGCTATAACCCTAAATATAAAAGTAGTGTAGGGTACAATCCGTTATTGGCAAATAAATTACTTGATTATTATGGTTATAAAAAAGGTGCTGATGGTTATAGAACCCAGCCAAACGGAAAACCTTTAATTTTAAAAATTAATACAGAAAATAGCTCGGCCTCAGTTATCCACTCCGAACTCTGGAAAAAGAATCTGGATGCGATTGGCATTCGAGCTGACTTTAAGGTGAGTAATTTTGCAGATAACTTAAAAGCCGCAACTCAATGTAAATATATGATTTGGAGTGGCGCATGGATTGCTGACTATCCTGAGGGAGATAATTTTGCACAATTACTGTATGGACCAAATGCTGGTCAGGGAAACCATGCTTGTTACCAGTCTAAAACATACGATGCTCTTTATAATAAAGCCACTCATTTACCGCCCCAACAACGTCTACCATATTACGAAAAGCTTAACCGCCAGATTGAAGCTGATAATCCTTGGATTATTCATGTCACGCGAATTCGTAATTGGTTGATACGGCCACAAGTTCAGGGTTTTAAACCCCACCCAATGATGAATACGAACTGGCAATATCTTGATATTACCCCTGTTAAAAAATAATTTTAGATAAAGATAAATATGACTGAAAATTTAATAAAACAGCTCAAGCATTGTGGTGTCGGTTTTTTACTTGCTAGCATGGCATTAACTGGTTCTACAGCTCTATATGCTAAAAGCCCAGCCGATCCCAATAAAATTCTACGTTATGTATTCCCGACAGCAGAAACAGGTTTCGACCCAGCTTATATCCATGATCTATATTCGGCACATGTAACCACTTCAATATTTGAAACTTTATATACCTATGATTACTTAGCAAGGCCAGCAAAACTCGTTCCGAAAATAGCCACAGCCCTGCCAGAAGTCAGTGCCGATGGTTTGACCTATACCATTCATATAAAAAAGGGTGTTTATTTTACACAGGACCCTGTTTTTAAAGGTAAACCACGAGAATTAACCGCCAATGATTATGCGTACTCTTTTAAGCGTTTATTGGACCCGAATTTACGTTCTCCAAATAGCTGGTTGTTAGAGAATAAAATTGAAGGTATGAATGCATTAATAAATGCAGCCAATAAAACTGGAAAATTTAACTATGACCAAAAAGTTATTGGTTTACAAACACCAGATAGATATACCTTGGTGATTCGTTTAGTTAAGCCAGATTATAACTTTCCTTTGTTACTGGCACATGACCCTACAGGTGCGGTGGCACGTGAAGTCATCGAAAAATATAAAGATAAAGCAGGTTATGTAATGGGCCATCCTGTAGGGACTGGACCTTATGTACTCAGTAAATGGGTACCAGCATCACGTATTGTTTTAAAAGCGAATCCTGATTTCCGTGGTTTTACTTGGAACTTTGCTGCAAGTAGTCCTGAGGATGAGGCAATTGTAAAACGCCTTAAAGGTAAAAAAATGCCTCAAATAGGCACAATTGATATTCAGGTTATGGAAGAAAATCAATCGCGATGGCTGGCATTTCAGCGTGGTGAAATTGATATATTTCAGCTTGAAGGTCAACTGGTCGCAAAAGCAATTAAAGACGGTAAATTAAGACCTGAACTTGCTAAAGAAGGTGTCCAGCTATCTCGTATTGTTGATCCTGAAATTAGCTATATCTATTGGAATCTTAAGAATCCGGTCGTTGGTGGAATGAGTAAAGAAAAGATTGCTTTACGCCGGGCGATAGCAATGTCTCGTTCAATAGATCAAGAAATTAAATTAGTAAGAAATGATGATGCTCAACGTTTAGTTTTTCCAGTTCCACCAGGGGTAGTGGGTAACGATCCACAGTATAGAAGTAGCACGCCATATTCTGTTAAAGCAGCAAATTTACTATTAGATCGATATCACTATAAAAAAGATGCTTCAGGTTGGCGTACACAACCAAATGGCAAGCCTCTCGTCATTGAATATATGGCGCGCAGTGACAGCATTGGGCAGCAAAGTGCTGAACTTTGGAAAAAGAACTTTGATAGTTTAAATATTCGCATGGTCTTTAAACCCATGCTTTTTGCAGACCTCATTCGAGCGCAAAAACAATGTGAAGGTATGTTTGGTTCTTCTGCATGGATCGCCGATTATCCAGATGGGGATAATTTTATGCAGAATTTTTATGGACCCAATACGCATATGACGAACTGGTCTTGTGGTTCGACACCAGAGTTTGATCAGTTATATCGTCAGACACAACAAATGCAAGCAGGTCCTGAGAGAGATGCACTTTATCGAAAAATGACACGTTTATTAGAAGTGTATATGCCTGTTCAGGTCTCTTATGCACGCTACCGAAATATGCTGGCTCAACCACAAATCATCGGATATAAAAAGCATCCAATTTTACATGCTGAGTGGATGTATTTTGATATCGATACACATACTAAATCTAATCATTAAATGAAAAAAATTGGAGATATGATGAAAAATAATGCATTGAAAATGACAACTTTATGTATGTTGACCATAGGTATAAGTCAGTTTGCAACGGCAGAGACAACACGTCCTACTTTGCCATTACTTAAAGCACAACAGCTCCCAGCATGGTGTGATGCTAATTTAAAAAAGATTCAACAACAGATTACTATTTTTGAAAAAACGCCTGTTAAAGATAATGCAGCAGCGGCACCTATATTGGCAAAATGGGATAAAATTTTTGCGCATTTTGAAGATTTCTCAGGTCCGATAAGTCTATATAGTAATGTAGACCCAGATGCAAAGTTACGTAAGGCAGCAGAAGACTGTGAAATTAAAATTAATCAGTTTCACACTGATATATTTCAGAACCCGAAGCTATATAACTTAATTAAAAATACACAAACAACAGACCCAATTGACCAAAAATACCGCCAAGATATTCTAGATCAGTTTGAAGACACAGGTGTTCAACTTGAACCGGTAAAGCGTGCACGAATGAAGGCCATTCTGGATGAGTTGACCAAACTCGAACAAGAATATGCACGTAACGTCCGAGATAATCCGGAAAAACTTGAGTTTACTCCTGAAGAGATGAAAGGCTTACCTCAAAGTTATATTTCAGCATTAAAGAAAAATACTAAAGGCAATTATTTATTAGGTTTTGAATATCCTGAATATCGTCCATTTATGGAGTTGGCAGATAATGATGATGCTCGGAAAAGATATCAAATTGCCTTTACTCGACGTGGTACTGAGCAAAATTTAAAACTACTTAAACAGGCAATAGATTTGCGTTATGAGCTTGCTCAGTTATTTGGAAAAGCAAGTTATGCAGATTGGGTTTTAAAAGACCGTATGGCTAAAACGCCTGAGGCTGTAAATCAATTTTTAGCAGAAGTCCAAAAAACAGTAGCACCACTTGAACGTAAAGAAGTAGAAGAACTCCGTGCATTTAAAGCACAAACTTTAAAAACGCCATTAGAAAAAACCGAGATCACACGTTGGAGTGAAGCTTACTGGAGTGAAAAACTTCGTAAGAATAAATATCAGATTGATCAGGAAAAACTTCGTGATTATTTCCCCACTTTAGCTTCTCAAAAATGGTTATTTTCCATTTCATCTGACCTTTATGGTATTGATTTTAAACCTGTCAAAGTTAAAGCATGGCAGGATGAAGTTGAATATTACGATGTAGTTGATAAAAAGACAGGAAAGCTTCTTGGCGGCTTATATATGGATAAATTTCCTCGTGAAGGGAAGTATGGCCATGCCGCCGTTTGGGGAGTATATGGTGGCAGCACTTTAACCAATCGATTACCAGTTTCAGCATTAGTCACCAATTTTAACCGTAAAGGTTTAAACAGTGATGAGCTAGAAACTTTTGTTCATGAGTTTGGTCATGCCTTACATGGCATTTTATCCAATACACGTTATGCCAGTCAGTCTGGAACCTCTGTAGAGCGTGATTTTGTAGAAGCGCCGTCTCAAATGTATGAAGAGTGGGCACGCCGTAAAGAGACTTTATCTAAAGTGGCTGATTACTGTGATCCAGCATGTCCACGTGTTGATGATGAACTCATTGCTCGTTTAAAAGCAGTACATAACTATGGACGCGGCTTGCGTTATGCGCGTCAAACTCTTTATGCACAGTACGATATGTCATTACATACCGCCGATGCATTAGAAGTAAAGCCTTTAGAAAATTGGCAAAAAATGGAAGCTGCTACAGCGTTAGGTTATGTACCAACAACAGAGTTTCCTGGGCAGTTTGGGCATTTGATGGGTGGTTATCAAGCTGGTTATTACGGCTATATGTGGTCTGAGGTTTTAGCTTTAGACATGCTTTCTGCCTATGGGGACAACCTTAATAACCCGCAAGTTGGACAGCGTTACCGTCAAACCATTTTGTCACAAGGTAGCCAAAAACCGGCAGCTGAATTAGTTAAAGATTTCCTTGACCGAGAACCTGATAACAAAGCGTTCTTTAATGAAATTACCGGACAACGGGTTAAATAAGGAATTATCACTATGCTTGCATATGTTATTCGGCGTTTATGGCAGATGATTCCAACCATGTTGGGGGTAGTCTTACTTATTTTTATTCTTTTTAACTGGGTAGGTGGCGATCCTGCTTATATTTTAGCGGGCAAGATGTCTAATCCTGAGCAGATTGAAAACATTCGTAAGCAGTTAGGTGTCGATCAGCCTTATTACGTTCAGCTCTGGATTTTCATTAAACAAATACTGACTTTTGACTATGGGGCGAGTTGGAGTACTGGAGAACCTGTTTCCCAAATTATTTTAACCCGATTAGGACCATCGCTCACGCTTTTAATTCCACTGACTATTTTACAGACGGTTATTTCAATTATTTTGGCATTGGCTGTTGCAGCTGTACGTGGTTCTCTAACTGACCGTATGGTCATGATGTTATGTACCATCGGCATGTCGATCAGCATCTTAGTGTACATTATCGTTTTTCAATATGTTCTGGCTTATCAGCTAAGTTGGTTTCCTGTACAAGGCTGGAGCGATAGCTTTACTGATAATTTATTTAAGTTTGCCTTACTACCAATTCTAATCATGCTGGTGGTGAGTATTGCACCGACTTTACGTTTATATCGTAGCTTTGTGCTTGATGAAATTAATCAGGACTATGTTCGAACAGCACGTGCTAAAGGTGTAGGTGAAAGCCGAATTTTAGGTGTACATGTACTGCGGAACGCTTCAATTCCTATTATTACCGATGTGATGTCAACTTTACCTGCATTGCTCATAGGCGCATTTTTAATTGAACGTTTTTTTGGTATTCCCGGGATTGGTCGAGAGGTGATTATTGCAGTTGAGCGGAGTGATTTTCCTGTTATTAAGGCAATTACAGTTTACATCGCCGCTGCAACTATGATTTTTAACCTGATTGCCGATTTGGTCTACAAAGTGGTTGATCCACGTGTACAGTTGAAGTAGGTGGGCTATGCTGAGCGTTTTATCAAAAAGAAAACAACAAACAAAAGCCGAAGCTCATTCATCTGGCCTGTGGAAACTTGCCATGCGTCGTCTTCGGGCCGACAAGATCGCAATGTCATCGCTAGTGATTGTATTGCTTTATTTTATTATCTTGGTTCTATCAATGACGGGTGTGATTGCATCTGACTGGAATAAAGAGGTTGCAGTAAGTTATGCACCACCTACATTTATAGGCGCAGATAAGACAACAGGTGCAGGGCAAAATGAAGCAGCGATTGAAGAAGAGTTACCAGAAAATCCAGTTGATCCTTTAAAAGATGTAATTCACCAACTCAAGGCTGAAATTAAACAAGAAAAGAGTGCGGGAAGTGCAATTGATTATTATGGTGTAGTTGACCCTTTAGCTGATGATATGAAAGCAATTGATCAGCAGCTGGGAGGACATTTACTTGATCAGCAAAGTGAACTTAAAAGCACACTTATATTTGGAGCTGACAAATGGGGACAAGATGTCCTTAAAAAGACTATTAAAGGTGCTGAAACATCAATTATTGTTGGGGTGATATCCGCTTTACTTGCGGTAGGCATCGGTACACTTTTAGGCGCAATTTCTGGATATTTTGGTGGTTGGGTGGATGATATTCTCAACTGGTTTTATAACATTTTTACCTCAATTCCATATTTATTATTAGTGCTTGCTATTGCTGCCGTACTTCAACAAAAAGGCATTTTATCCATTGTTCTGATTTTAGGTTTAACGGGCTGGACGGGTGTTTATCGTTTAATTCGTGCCGAATATATGAAACATACTGCACGTGAGTACGTTCTAGCTGCTAAAGCAATTGGCGTTGGACACTTCCGCCGTATGTTCATTCATATTTTCCCTAATGTCAGCCATATCGCTTTGGTCCAAATGTCAATTTTGGTGGTGTCTTTCATTAAATCTGAAGTCATCTTGAGTTTCTTAGGTTTTGGTGTGCCAGTAGGCGTAGTGTCTTGGGGGAGCATGTTAAATGAAGCACAAAGTGAACTTCTTTTAGGCAAGTGGTGGCAGCTTGTCGCGGCCTCTGTCGCGATGGCTGTTTTGGTAACGGCATTTTCAATGTTTACTGATGCACTCCGTGATGCATTAGATCCAAAACTAAAATAAGAGGAAATCCTAATGTCAGAACATGAAAATAAGAATGCGCCGTTATTGCACGTTAAAAATCTACGAGTAAGTTTTAAAGGTGAAGATAAACAATATATTGAAACCGTAAAAGGAATTAGCTTTGACATTCCAGAGAACACCACGGTTGCTTTAGTAGGTGAGTCGGGTAGCGGCAAATCGGTTACTTCTTTGGCAACTATGGGTTTACTGCCTGTAGGTCAGAGTAAAATTGATGAGCAAAGTAAAATTATATTTGAAGGTAAAGATTTGCTCAGCTTATCTCGTACAGAGATGCGTAAAATTTGTGGCAAAGATATTGCTATGATTTTTCAGGAGCCGATGTCATCATTAAATCCTGTTTTTACGGTTGGCAATCAAATTGCAGAAGTGTTGTGTTTGCATATGGGATTGAGCCGTAAACAGGCCCGACAACGCGTTTTAGAGTTGCTTAAAGAAGTAGGTATTCCTTCACCTGAAACTAAAATTGATGCCTATCCAAATCAACTTTCGGGTGGTCAACAACAACGTGTCATGATTGCTATGGCGATTGCGTGTGAGCCTAAACTGCTCATTGCCGATGAGCCGACTACTGCACTTGATGTCACCATCCAAAAACAGATTATTGATTTACTCGAGTCATTGCGTAAACGCCGTCAAATGTCGATGCTTTTTATTACTCACGATTTGGCATTGGTCGGTGAAATTGCAGATAAAGTTATTGTGATGCGTCATGGTGAGATTAGAGAGCAAGGCGCTGCTGAACAGGTTTTAGAACAACCTAAAGATGTATATACGAGAGCTTTGCTCTATTGCCGCCCGCAAATGTCACAACGACCTTATCGTTTACCAGTGACAAGCGATTTTATGCGTCAAGAAGACAATATATTGGTCGAACAAAGTTTTGATGCTTCAGAAATTCCCGAGCGCAAACGTGGCTTAAATGGGGATGAGCAAATCATCTTAGAAGTAAAAGACCTGAAGAAAAGCTTTTATAGCCGTAAAGGTCTATTTGGCAAAGAAGAGTTTCAGGCCGTTAAAGGAGTTTCTTTTAAACTTGCTAAAGGAAAAACCTTGGGGTTAGTCGGTGAGTCAGGTTCAGGTAAAACGACTGTTGGGCTATTACTTATGCGCTTACATCAGGCATCTGGTGGGCAGGCTTTCATCGAAGGTAAAGATATTCTTTCATTAACTGAAAAAGAGTTTGCCAAATATCAACGAAAGATTCAGATCATTTTTCAAAACCCCTATGCCTCTCTTAATCCACGCTTTACTATTGGGCAGATATTATTAGAGCCTATGCAAATTCATAGTATTGGTAAAGATGATGCTGAACGTAAACAAATTGCGCTTAATTTACTTGAACGAGTGAATTTACCTGAACAAGCTTATTATCGATACCCGCATGAGTTCTCTGGTGGGCAACGCCAACGTATTGCGATTGCACGTTGTTTAACGCTAAAGCCTGAAATTTTGATATGTGATGAATCCGTTTCGGCGCTCGATGTTTCAGTCCAAGCGCAGGTACTTAACTTATTGCAAGACTTACAAGATGAGTTCGGGCTCAGTTACATCTTTATTTCACATGACTTATCGGTTGTGAAGTATATCTCTGATCAGGTCATGGTCATGAATCATGGAGAAGTTGTGGAAATTGCCAATTCGGATGAGCTCTATGCACATCCTCAACATGATTACACTAAACGTCTATTGCAGGCGATTCCTCAAGGGATTCAACACATTTCATAAGCGTAAGGTTATGTCGTTAAGGGCACTTTCGAGTGCCTTTTTATTTGGTTTATTGCCTAAATGCTTATAAAATAACAGAAGTAAATATAGAGTATTTTATTCTTGCTATGTGTGCCAACTTTAAACCTTTATCTCTTGCTCAATTACAGCAACTTCAGTTGCCTGTGGTTGGCTTTAGCTATGCCGAAGAGGTTTATCCTGCGGGAACAATGCCACTATTATTCAAATCACCACAAGGTCTTGAATGGCGTGAAGTCATGTTCGGTTTGGTTCCAAAGTGGGCTGAAGATACCAACATAGCGAAACATACCTATAATGCCCGTCATGAAACGATTTTCCAAAAACCGAGTTTTCAAGAAGCTGCTCTTAAATGTAAGTTTGGGGTAATTCCAGTGACCGAGTTTTATGAAAGTAAATATATAAATGATAAGCCGGAACGATGGGGTGTACGCCGTAAAGATGGGCAAGCTTTTTTCATTGCAGCGATTTATGAAATTTGCAAAATTAATGAGACGGTTATTCGTTCTGCAAGCATGTTGACGATGGACGCCATAGACCATCCCATGATGAAAGACTTTCACGAACCAGGCGATGTCAAAAGATCAGTGATTGTGATTCCACATGACCGACTAGAAGAGTGGTTAAGTTTAGAATCACCTGATATTTCCAGCTTTATCGAAGGCTTTCCGGTTGAAGAATTTGAATGCTCTCATGTGCCAAAAGAAAAAGTGATAAAACCGACACCACAGTTAAGCATGTTTGACTAATCTATCTAAAATAAAATGAGGTTATTGATATCAACTTTGAATCAATAACCTATATTATTTATTCAATATTTTTACTTAATGTTTGTACTTCAGAATCTTCAGCTAAATAGGTCAATTCAATAGGCGAAATCACAAAAGTTGTATTATCTGAGGTCTGTTTAAATACAAAACCATATTCAAAAGACTGGCTACTTTTGTTTGGCAACCAGAATAGATAAGGGCAACCTGTATAACTCCCATCCCAACCCATTTCTCTAGCTAAAGCCAAGGCTGTATCAGATTTCGCTATAATTTCTTTAAGTGACTCTTTATCTCTTGTTGAAACACCACCATCATCATCTGCAAATGTTTGTAGGAACTCATTTAAGGGAGTAAGTTCTTCCCAGTTACGTTCTATTGTCGAGAAATGATATCCATATAGCATCATGTGCGCTTTCTTCCATCTTGTTATTGTGTGATTGAACATAGCAAGAAATACATGAAAAGGAAATGGATGAATCTGATTTAAGTTGTTTATTTTTCATAACTTATAGATTGTTTTTTGTACATAATAATGGTTTTTTTAACATCCTCATTATTCATATTAACTATATAGTGTGCATACAAAGTTTTGTTCATCTAATCATTAAGATAAATTACTTTTTTAGTAAATCAAACTGTTGGCGAATATTGAATTGTTCATAATTCACCTATAATAGAAATGAAACTATGTAGAGCATATTTATGTTTATAACAACTACACGCCCACAAGATACTCTGATTAATCAGCTTCTTCCAGTTTTGGAACAAGCAAGCCAGATTTTATTAGAAGAATATCAAAACTATTCTGCGGGTTATGAGTTTACTATTCATGAAAAACAAGACGATTCACCTGTAACTCAAGCAGATTTAAAAGTGAATCTTTTCTTATTAAAGCACTTGGCAGAAGTTACCCCAGACTTGCCTGTTTTGTCTGAAGAAAGTGATTATAGTGCTCGCCATGACTGGTCTACGTGTTGGATGTTAGATCCGCTTGACGGAACTAAAGAGTTTATTCATGAGCGTGATGAATTTACGATAAACCTAAGCTTGATTAAAGGTAAAGAGACAATCTTTTCAGTTATTGCTGTGCCATGTGAACAAGTCGTGTATTTAGGGTATCTGCAAGATTTACCTTTTAAATATAGTTTTAGTCAAAAGCAGTGGTATCAATATCAGATAACTTCGCCTTCACCAGATGCACCTATACAAATAGGACTTAGTCACGGTAGTAAAAATCCGAAATATCAAAGATTTATTCAGCCTATCGAAAAAGAACATAATATTATTAGAAGAGAAGCAGGAAGTGCCTATAAATTTTGCATGATGCTAGAAGGTGAGATAGATATTTACCCACGATTCCATCCAACTTCTGAATGGGATACAAGTTCTGGTCAAGGGTTGTTAGAAAGTATAGGTGGTGGTTTACTTACTCTTGATGGAAAACCTTTTGAATATAACCAGAGACACACGGTTTTAAATAAGGGCTTTATCGCATTTCGTGATCAGGAAAGCAAAAAAATAGCATTTGAAGCATTAGCCCAATCAGGTGTTATAGATTGAGAGTTATGCCAGACATGTTATAGTGGCAAAGTATTGAAAAAAGATGACAAGATAACAATGGCACTCGATTTATTGCCTAAAAGTATGTTTGAAGCAATTGATTTATTGCCCGATGCTTCAACTCCCGTGACCTTATTTACGCGCCATTCTCTAAGAGAACTTGTAGACGGGCAGGGTTTAGCAGGATATGACCTCCAACTTACTCCTCAAGGGCGTGAGCTTGCGCAGGCATGGGGTAATTATTTAATTAAAAATACAGATCGTGTTATCCAGCATTGTATTTCAAGTCCAATACAACGTTGTGTCGATACGGCTGCGCTCATGATTGAAGGGGCTGATGATGTAAGTCCCGAATCTAATACGCATACCATTGAAATTATTGAGCAAGGACTACTAGTTGAACCCGGTAGCTTTGTACTAGATATACAGCAAGCTGCTCCTTATTTTAAAAAACAAGGCGCCTTGGGTTTTATTAATAGTTTTGTTAATAATGCATTACCCGGCATGAAACACCCCATTACTGGTGTTTTAGACGTGCTAGAGCTTATTTACCATACTCATCCCAAAACTCAAGGTGGACTTAGTTTAGCTGTCAGTCATGACACTATTATTGCTGCGATTGTTGCTGTGATTTCTGGTGAAAATAAAATTAAAAAAGAAGATTGGCCTGAAATGATGGAAGGCTTATTTGTATGGTTTGAAGGCGAAGAGTTTCCAAATTGCAAATTAAAATGGATTTGGAGAGGTAAGGCCTATGAGCTGAATGTAGCCAAATTTAACACAGGGCTATAAGCTCAAAAACGATAGGTAATAAAAAAAGCCCAATAGGGCTTTTTTTACATGCTTCAATTAGTTAGCTAACGCTTTAACTTGAGCATTTAAACGGCTCTTATGACGAGCAGCTTTATTTTTGTGGATGATGCCTTTATCAGCCATACGGTCGATTACAGGAACAGCTTTTTTGTAAGCTTCTGTAGCAACAGCATGATCACCACCAGCAATTGCACTTAAAGTACGTTTGATGTATGTACGAACCATAGAACGCAAGCTTGCGTTGTGTTTACGTGCAGTAACGTTTTGACGTGCACGTTTTTTAGCTTGAGCAGAGTTTGCCACTCTTGCACTCCTTGAAAATAAGTTGGTCTGGGCGGGCTGTGGTCAATCCAGTAAACTGGTGTAACCATCACCAGCCCGTAAACAAGTGCCATATTGTGATGAATAGACACCGTGAAGTCAAGTCTTGCGAGCATTTTAAGCGGTTTTAGGGGCTGCTAAAACCGTAAGAAAAGGTTAAATTTGATACAAACTTAAAGAGGGTTGGATAAAAAATGACTATAAGTACGAAAAAAGCAATTGTGATAGGTGCTACAGGGCTTGTCGGTTTAGCTCTTGTTGCACAGCTTGAGCAAACACCAGAATTTGAAGCGATTACTGTTGTGGTAAGAAAAGAATCACAACTACTTAATACATATAAAAAAGTTAATCAGCTGGTTATAGAAGATTTCTTAATGTTGAATGATGAAGATGTGAACGGTTATACCCATGCATTTAGCTGTTTGGGAACAACATTAAAAAATGCAGGTTCAAAACAGGCCTTTTACGCTGTGGATTATGAAATTAATGCTCATTTGGCAGATTTGGTACAAGATAAACATATTCATTTATTGTTAGTGAGTGCACTTGGTGCAAATGCCAATTCACCGATTTTTTATAATAAAGTGAAAGGACAACTAGAAGATTATATTGAAAGTCTACAACTCGAGAAATTATCTATCTTTAGACCATCTTTACTTATTGGTAAACGCAGTGACGTACGGCTTATTGAGGACTTAGGGCAAAGTCTATTTAAATTTATTGAGAATAAATTACAAAAACCATTCAAATATAAGCCTGTCACTGCGGAGCAATTGGCTCATACGATGGTCGTAGCGGCGCTAACGCAAATTGAAGCCTTTAAACGATATGATAATCTGAGCATACAGAAAACTCGATAAGGGAGAATAAAAGTGTCGACAGTACCATTTGTAACATGTGATTTATTAGATGATAACCCTGAAAAAGACTTGCAGGTTGTAATTCCCTCAATGGATGGCAAGTTCTTTCAAAGCTATGGTGCACGTAAAACTTTTGGGGGACAGGTTGTAACAGTAAAGTGCTTTGAAGATAACTCACGTGTAAAAGAGTTATTGGCAACAGATGGTACAGATAAAGTATTAGTGGTAGATGGCGGTGCCTCTATGCGCTGTGCACTCATGGGGGACATGATTGCTGAATCAGCAGTAAAAAATAACTGGAATGGTGTCGTGATTTACGGTTGTGTACGAGATGTAGATGCGCTTGCAACTTTGGATTTAGGCGTACATGCATTGGCTGCAATTCCGCAAAAAAGTAATCGTAAAGGCATTGGTGAAGTAGATATTAATTTGTATTTTGGTGGTGTCACAATTCAATCAGGTGATTTTATCTATGCTGATAATAATGGAATTGTGATTGCAAAAGAAAAATTAGTCTAACTCTCTAATATAAAGGAACGCATGATGGTGATTCATCAAATTAAAGTACTTCAAGCAGTTGTATCTGCAATTGCTGAAGGCGGTAGGGGCGTAACAGGCACTGCTTTTCCTCAGCAACCTGTAAAAGCTTTGAAACTATATGAATTTGAAGGCTCACCATTTTGCCGCCGCGTTCGTGAAGTGATTACACTTTTGAATCTGGACGTGGAAATTTATCCATGCCCTAAAGGTGGAACAAAGTATCGTTCAGTTGTGAAAGAAAAAGGCGGGAAATTACAATTTCCTTTTTTAATTGATGAAAATACTGGTGATCAGCTATATGAATCACAAGATATTATTCATCATTTATTTAAACACTACGGTAAGACTGGAAAGACACCTCAGAAATTTTCGAGTTACCCGAATATGCCATATGTGGCATTTGCAGGGACCATATTAAATGGTGCTCGTGGAGTTTGGATCAATAAAAAAATTGTTGATAGAGCTGCGCCTGAGCAAAAACTTGAGTTATGGAGCTTTGAAGCAAGTCCTTATTCAAGAGTCGTAAGAGGTTTACTTTGTGAGCTTGAGCTTCCATATATTTTGCATAATGTGGCAAAAGAAAGATGGCAAGATATGGGACCTGCCATACTTCGTTTAAAGCCAGGTAAATATATACCTTTAAAAGATGGAAAAAGAGAAAAAATATTGCCTATTATGCAAGGTAAAATGCAGGTGCCGTATTTGGTAGATCCAAATACTGGAGTGAAGATGTTTGAGTCTGCTCAAATCGTAAAATATTTAAAGAAGCAGTATGGGCGTTAATTAATATCTATTTTAGTAAGAGTTTAAGGCGCTTTACTTAAACTCTTACCAATCTCAGATTTCATTACAAGATGTATGAAAAGAAAATGAGTATGCTAAATTAATAAGGTTAATTACCTAAAAGGCATATTTTATGGAATGTATGAGAATTCAGCCTGTAACGAGCGCTCCTGGTGAAAATGCATTATTTATTGTATTGGGACTGGCTCAAGGTGATTCTGTAATAGAAAAAGTAAAAGATTTTGCTGCTAATTTTTCAGCGTTAACCAGAAGTCTGTCTAATCGTTACCCAGAAACTAAATTTAATGCAACGTTGGGTTTCAGTTCAAATGCATGGGATATTTTATTCCCAGAGCAAGCGAAACCTCAAGAGTTACAACCATTTCAAGAAATTAGAGGCCCGAAATATACGGCTGTCTCAACTCCGGGTGATTTATTTTTTCATATTCGTGCTGATCGTCAGGCTTTATGCTACGAGCTGGGCAATATAATTAATCAACAACTTGGTAAAGTAACGTATCCAATTGATGAAGTTCATGGTTTTCGTTATTTTGACGGGCGTGCAATTATTGGCTTTGTTGATGGAACTGAAAACCCGGAACCGGTTATTGCAGCGCAGTGGGCATTAGTGGGTAATGAAGATCCTGATTTTATCGGGGGAAGCTATGCTTTTATTCAAAAATATACCCATGACATGGAGAAATGGCGTTCATTAACCGATGAAGAGCAAGAAAAAGTGATTGGGCGCAAAAAGTTCAATGATGTTGAACTCGGTGATGATGAAAAGCCTTTAACTGCTCATAATGTTGTAAGTAAAGCTCATGATGCAGAAGGCAATGAGCTTAAAATTATGCGAGCTAATATGCCTTTTTCAAATCCATCTAGAAATGAATATGGCACATTCTTTATTGGTTACTCGCGTAAATTTAGTACAACCCGACAAATGCTTGAAAACATGTTTTTAGGCAATGAGGATGGTAATCTTGATCGGTTGCTTGACTTTAGTACTGCTCAGTCTGGAACTCTATTTTTTGTACCAACTGTCGATTTTCTTGATGATTTAGGCGATGAATAGTCGTTAAATTAGAAGGCTTAAGTCATGGAGGTATTTAGATTGCTTCCATGACTTAAATTTTAAATTAATATGATGTGATGAAATGTTTAAGAAGATAACTCAGCTTTTTCAAGGCTCAAAAGAAACGCCAGAACAACTTTACTTACAAGAGAATCAATTAAAATTTGATTCTGAACGAGGACCTATCATTAACGATGTAGTAATTAATGAGAAATGGTCAGAACATCTTGAGTATTTCTCAAACCGTAAATTACAAAATTTTGATAATCTTCAGAAGTTATTTCTCATTACTCCACAAATTAATGAAAAAATTGATCTGGAAATCGCAACCCAGCGCTATGTAGAAAGATTAGGAAATACACAAGAAAAGCTATTTCAGCTTAAAGCGATTATACAAATATTAAATCAATATTACGTTTTGTTTTTGCGTGATAAATAATCATAGTTGATTGATTAAAAAATATAAAAAGTAGGGCTAACTAGTAGTTTGATTTTCAAAAAAATAACTCAATTCACTAAAAACATCATGCTACTATTAAGCCTATATCTTCTTAGCTGATAAAAGCCATATACATGTTTCAACAAGAAATCTCTCAATTGAATTTACAACAGCTCAAGGCCGGTGAAAAGCGTTGGGTGGGGTCGTTATTAGGTTCATCTGCTGCATTACTATTTAAGGAAATTGCTGTTCAGCATTCGTCTTTACTTGTTGTGGTTGCCAGAAATAACCAGCATGTAGCTCAATTAGAAAGTGAACTTGAATTTTATGGCATAAAACCAACAATTTTCCCTGATTGGGAAATCTTACCGTATGATCGTTTGTCACCTCATCAAGATATTGTTTCAGAACGCCTCGCAATTTTATCTAATATGCCTCAGAAGGGTGTATTGCTCCTTTCAGCAAGCACTTTAGCCCAAAGAGTTGCGCCATATTCATGGGTTTTAGGTGAACATTTTGATATTCGTGTAGGTCAAAAATTTGATTTAGAGCAACAGAAATTACGTTTAGTACAAGCTGGGTATCATTTGGTAGATACTGTTTATGATCACGGTGAGTTTGCTGTGCGTGGCAGTATTATGGATATTTTTGCCTCAGGACAAGAAGCACCTATCCGTATTGATTTGTTTGATGATGAAATTGATACGTTAAAATTCTTTGATCCAGAAACTCAAAGAACGACTACAGCTTTAAAAAGTTTTACAGTTTTACCTGCAAAAGAATTCCCATTAAAAGAAGCTCGCTCAATTTTTAGAGATCGATATTCTGAACTTTTTCCGACTGCTAATCCTAAGAAAAACCCGATTTATCAAGATGTCTTAGAGGGAATTGCTTCACCAGGAATTGAATTTTACTTACCATTATTTTTTGATAAAGCACAAATGCAATCGCAAAGTACACTTACAACGTACTTGCCAAAGAATTGCATTGTAATTACAACTACTGATTTAGACTCCGATTTAACTAATTTCTGGAAAGAAGTTTTCCGTCGTTACGAAGACAGACGTCATAATGTAGATCAGCCAATTCTTCCTCCTGAAGAATTATTTGTTGCTCCAAACCATTTGCTGAGTGCTTTAAACCAGTTCCCGCGTATGCTTGTAAGTGCCGAATTGGTTGAAGAAAAAGCTGGCGCATTAAATCTTAAGACTGAGCAGCCGCCAAAATTAGCAGTCGATCCGAAAAAGGAAAAACCGTTTACCGTCGTCAAAAAATATATTGATGAAGCAAATCATCCAGTTTTATTGGTTGCAGAAAGTGCAGGCCGACGTGAAAGCTTAAGAGATGGTTTACGTGCTAGTCTGGGAGATATCCCTAGTGTAGACAGTTTTGAACAATTTCAAACGAGTCAGTTTGCGATTGCTATTACAAATGCACCGCTCGACCGTGGCTTACTTTTAACAGACCAATTAACGGTTATTTCAGAAAATCAGTTATATGAACATCGGGTAGTTCAGCGTCGTCGTAAACGTCAGCAAGAAGTTTCAGAAGAGTTCTTAATTCGCAGTTTGACTGAACTCAGTATTGATGCTCCAGTTGTTCATATTGATCATGGTGTGGGACGTTATGCAGGATTAGTTACTTTAGCAATTGAAGGGCAAGATTATGAATTCTTGCAACTCAATTATGCTGAAGGGGCAAAAGTTTATGTTCCTGTGACTAATTTGCATCTGATCAGTCGCTATAGTGGTGGCGATCCAGATCTAGCGCCACTTCA
This sequence comes from Acinetobacter sp. Li1LvA2, assembly GCF_056156705.1. Taxonomy (NCBI): domain Bacteria; kingdom Pseudomonadati; phylum Pseudomonadota; class Gammaproteobacteria; order Moraxellales; family Moraxellaceae; genus Acinetobacter; species Acinetobacter sp. Li1LvA2. The sequence goes on along the minus strand of NZ_JBSICF010000001.1, from coordinate 521,323 downwards.
TAAAATTGGAAGTGATGCGTGGAGTAAAGCTAAACGTAAAGCTTTAGAACAAATTCATGATGTTGCAGCCGAATTATTACATATACAAGCACGTCGTCAGTCAAAACCTGGTTTTGGTTTCGAACTCGATCAATCGCTTTATATGCAATTTGCCAGTGGATTTGCCTACGAAGAAACGCTCGATCAGGCGAATGCTATTGAAGCGACGCTTCACGATATGCAGCAAGCTAGACCTATGGATCGGCTTGTTTGTGGTGATGTAGGTTTCGGTAAAACTGAAGTGGCAATGCGAGCCGCGTTTGTTGCTGTGCAAAATGGCAAGCAAGTTGCTGTTTTAGTGCCTACGACTTTACTTGCACAACAACATTATGAATCTTTTAAAGATCGTTTTGCTGATTGGCCTGTGCGTATTGAAGTGCTATCACGCTTTGGCTCAAGTAAAACCCATACAAAAAATATTGAAGATTTGATTGCTGGTAAAGTCGATATTGTGGTGGGAACACATAAACTTTTACAAGAAAATGTGCAATTTAAAGATTTGGGTCTAATGGTGGTCGATGAAGAACATCGATTTGGTGTGCGTGATAAAGAGCGTATCAAAGCATTACGAGCAGATGTGGACATGTTGACCCTTACAGCAACGCCTATTCCACGAACTTTAAATATGGCTTTTTCTGGAATGCGTGATCTCTCTATCATTGCTACACCGCCAGCCCGTCGTTTAGCTGTTAAAACCTTTGTGCAAGAGCATACAGAAGCCTCTGTGAAAGAAGCGATTTTGCGTGAGCTACTACGTGGTGGCCAAGTATATTTCTTACACAATGAAGTCGATACGATTGAACGGGCTGCTGAAAACATCCGTGTTCTTGTTCCTGAAGCTCGTGTGGCAGTCGCGCATGGGCAAATGAGAGAAAGAGAGCTCGAACAAGTGATGCAGCAGTTCTATCACAAAGAATTTAATGTATTGGTATGTTCAACCATTATTGAAACAGGAATTGATGTTCCTAATGCCAACACAATTTTGATAGAAAGGGCCGATAAACTTGGTTTGGCTCAATTACATCAATTACGTGGTCGTGTAGGGCGCTCACATCATCAAGCTTATGCTTATTTGTTAGTTCCTTCTATAAAACACTTGAAAGGTGATGCAGAAAAACGTTTGGATGCAATCCAACGTGCCTCTACACTCGGTGCTGGCTTTATGTTAGCTACAGAGGATTTAGAAATTCGTGGTGCTGGTGAGCTTTTAGGTGAACAACAAAGCGGTTCAATGCAGGCAATCGGTTATAGCTTGTATATGGAGATGCTTGAAAAAGCCACTAAGGCGATTCAACAAGGAAAAACACCGAATTTTGATGCGCCTTTATCGCTGACTGCGGAAATTAATTTACATATTCCGGCATTGATTCCAGATGAATATTTAGGAGATGTGCATCAGCGTTTATTGTTCTATAAACGTATTAGTAATACAGACACACAAGAAAAACTCGATAATATCCGTATGGAACTTATTGATCGTTTTGGGGTTCCTCCGCAATCGGTTAAACATTTGTTTACTGTCCATCAGATTCGCTTGAAAGCAGAGCAACTGGGTATCACAAAAATCGATATTAATACTCAAGGTGGTAATATTGAATTTTCACCTGATACACCTGTTCAAGCGATTAGCATTATTCAGCTTATGCAAAAGCATCCGACCTATTATCGTATGGAGGGCGGACAGCGTTTAAAAGTTATGGTTCAGTTAGAAGAACAGGAAAAGCGCATTCAATTTATTAATGATTTATTAGCTAAATTATTAAATGAATTACATGCTTAAATAGTGTTTCAAAGTGATTTTAATCCCATACAAATTTTTTAAAAGCTGATATCAGAATTTTATGCACGATTTCTCGGATCACAGGAGGAATAAGTGCATAAAATCATTGTTATTTGTAATCAAACCAGCCACTAGCAATACTCACATCAAAACTGATGTGATAGTATTAGCCATTATTGTTTATTGTCATTTATAAAAGATATGTTTAGTTTGCATCCACAACTTGCTCAAGATACTTTTTTTGTCGGCGATTTTCCGCTTTCAACATGTCGTTTAATGAATGATATGCAATTCCCGTGGTTGATTTTAATCCCTCGTGTACCGGGAATCACAGAATTATATGAATTGAGCCAAGCTGATCAAGAACAGTTTTTACGTGAATCAAGTTGGTTATCTAGCCAGCTAGCTCGAGTATTCCGTGCTGATAAAATGAATGTTGCAGCTTTAGGTAACATGGTACCTCAGTTGCATTTCCATCATGTTGTACGTTATCAAAATGATGTTGCATGGCCTAAGCCAGTTTGGGGAACACCTGCAGTTCCATACACAAATGATGTACTGGCTCATATGCGTCAAACCCTTATGCTTGCTTTACGTGGTCAAGGTGATATGCCTTTTGATTGGCGCATGGATTAAATCAATGCAATGCCACATTTATATGAATGTGGCTACATTGAGGTATGGAGGACAGGGTGCAATTAGAGAGGTTTATCGATAGAGAGCCTAAGCAGTTTGCATATTTTCATCGTTTGATGGGATATTCAATTCTGTCCTTAATTTTAGTGATCTATGCTTTTACCTCACCTAATACAAATTATCAGATCTATGTTCCTCCTTTTTTTCTCTTTTTACTTTTTATTAGTTCGAAGTTAGAACATTGGCTTCAATACCAATTCGATAAGAAAACTCAAAAAAGTGTCTTTTTTGCAATTGATGCAATTGTTGTAGCAGTTACCTTAGCGGGTCTGCATCTTAATTTAGTCCCTACATTTATTGCAGTATTTGCATTATTTTATTCTGCAATTAATAGCCGAATTTCTTTCGCAGTTATTTGTTTGACGAGCCTACTAGGCGCGATTATTTTTTATTTAAGTACTTTTTTTCTATTTGGTTTTTATACATATTTTGAACCTACTAGCCAAGAGTTAACTGTAATTACACTCTTGGGTTTAGTTATGTTTATTACCATTGGAAATTACTACCAACATCGTTGGGTTAAAAAAATCAGTCAGCAGCGTCAACATTATTATGACCAAATGACCCGCTATATTGCTTTTGCTAATCAATTAAGCCGTTATGCACCACTACAGTTGTGGCAATCTATTATGCGTGGTGAAGCGGAAGCAAAAATTGAATATAAACGAAAAAAAATGACGGTATTTTTTTCTGATATTCAGGGTTTTACAGAATTATCAGAAACTTTAATTCCTGATGATTTGGCATTTTTGCTTAATGACTATTTAAGCCATATGACAGAAATTGCCAAGCAGTATGAAGCTACTGTCGACAAATTTATGGGGGATGCCATCCTCATATTTTTCGGTGATCCGAATTCTCAAGGTGTAGAACAAGATGCAAAAGCCTGTGTAGAAATGGCAATCGCTATGCGTCAGCAAATGAAATTACTGCGTGAGCGTTGGAAAAAAATGGGCTACTCAGCCTTACATATTCGCATGGGAATTAGTACTGGTTACTGCCACGTAGGGAATTATGGGGCAACACATCGTATGGCTTATACTATTGTGGGGCGTGATGTGAATTTAGCAGCTCGTTTACAATATGCTGCTGAAATAGATGAAATTTTAATTTCAGATGATACTTATCAATTAATCAAAAGTGATTTTCTTTGTGCTCCCAAAACACCAATTTACTTAAAAGGTATTCAAGGTGCTGTGAAGACATGGCAGGTAATGGAGAAATACACAGGGAATAAGTCAGATCATCAGCAATGGTTCGACTATGAATATAAAGGCTTCCATTTAGTCCTTAATTTAGAAGAAGTACAAAACTATGAGTACCCTGAATTAGTAGAAGTACTTGAGAAAATGATTCAACGACTTAAAGTTCAACAAACTTTAATTAATACTCAAGGTATTGCACGTTTAAGACTTGAAGATGAAGTTAAGCCTATTGAAGTTGATCAGCAAGATCAGGTTTAAAGCTTAAAACGTGAAGTAAAAAAAAGCTGCTTTTAAAAGCAGCTTTTTTTATTTTAATGGCTTTCGGATGCGTGATTGATTGTATATTTAGGAATCTCAATTTCTAAGTCTTCATCAACAATCTTCACTTGGCAAGAGAGACGAGAATCTGGTTCAAGACCCCAAGCGCGATCTAAAAGATCTGCTTCAACATCATCCATTTCTTCTAGGCTGTCAAAACCCTTGCGAACGACTACGTGACAAGTTGTACATGCACACGACATGTCACAAGCGTGTTCAATTTTAATTCCTCGATCAAGCAAACTTTGACAAAGATTTGCATTTTGTTCAACTTCAAATTCTGCGCCTTCAGGGCAAAACTGAGCATGAGGAAGTACTTTAATACGGGGCATATTGATCACCTATACCTTTAGTTTGAATTTGACCAATCTTCAAGTTTTGTACCTTTTAAGGCGTGGTCAATATGTCGATTCATACGTAGTGCGGCAAAAGCATCACTATGTACTTTAAGTTGTTCTACAGCTTTTTCAATTGCTTGAATATCGTTGCCTTCAAGCTGAACTTTTAGCAAATTTTCAGCAGTTTTAAGTGCTTCAAGCTGCTCATCATTAAGTAAATCAGCATCAACTTTGAGAGCTTGTTCTAATGCTTCAAGTTCACGTTGGGCTTCAACTTTGGTTTCTTTTAAATGGCGTAGATTTTTATCTTCTTCCGCGTGTTGGAAACCTTCAATTAATAAGCGCTCAGTATCAGATTCTGATAAGCCATAAGACGGTTTAATATCAATTTGAGCCTGTACACCCGAAGTTGTTTCACGAGCTGAAACAGTGAGCAGACCATCTGCATCTACCTGGAAGGTAACTTCAATACGTGCTTGACCAGCAGTCATTGGTGGAATGCCGTGAAGGACAAATTTTCCTAATGAACGACAATGTTCTACCAAATCTCGTTCACCTTGAACCACATGAATAAGCATGGCGGTTTGGCCATCTTGATAAGTTGTGAATTCTTGACGACGAGCAACAGGAATAGCAGTATTACGTGAAATAAGGCGCTCTACTAATCCACCCATGGTTTCTAGACCAAGTGAAAGAGGAGTTACGTCTAAAAGTAATGAACCGTCTTGACTGTTTCCAATTAATTGATTGGCAGTAATCGAAGCACCAATTGCAACCACTTCATCAGGGTTGATCGTGCAAAGAGGTTCTTGATTAAATACATGACGAACCGCTTGTTGAACAGCATACGAACGCGTAGAGCCACCCACTAAAACAACATTTTGAATATCTGATAATTCAAGTTTTGCATCACGTAAAACACGCTTACAAACACTGATTGTTCTATCTAAAGCAACTTGAATAATACTTTCAAAAGTTGGACGGTCTAGTGTTAATACATTTTCAAGTAATTTTAACTGAACTGATTCTTGAGTAGATAATTGTTCTTTAGCTTGACGAGCAGCAACCATAAATACTGCATATGCTTCATCGCTCAAAGTATCAATATCTAACTGCTTTTTAGCCCATTTAACAATGAGACGGTCTAAATCGTCACCACCTAGAGCAGTGTGGCCACCGGTAGCTAATACTTCAAAGACACCTTGTGAGAAACGCAAGATTGATACGTCAAAAGTACCACCACCTAAATCATAAATTACGTAGTTATGATCTGTAGCTAAATTAGTTTCTTGGTCTAAACCATAAGCCACAGCAGCAGCGGTTGGCTCATTTAATAAACGTAATACATTCAAACCAGCAAGTTGTGCTGCATCACGAGTTGCTTGGCGCTGAGCTTCATCAAAGTAGGCAGGAACAGTAATAACTGCACCATTTACTGGATTTTGTAGGCTAGTTTCAGCACGATCTTTTAATTGTTTTAAAATTTCTGCAGAAATTTCAACAGGGGTTTTACGACCAGCACGTGTTTCAAAAGCGGGCATCTCATTTTCAGAACCGATTAATTCATATGGATGCTGAAATTTGATATCTGCTTTTGAACGACCCATAAAGCGTTTTACAGAAACAATTGTATTTTTCGGGTCGGCAATAAGGAAAGGTTTAGCTTCTTCACCATAGTGAGTTGCATCATTTCCATAGTGCACAATAGAAGGAAGGAGTCTTCTTTCTTTTTCATCATTGAGTACTTTAGGCTTGCCTGATAACACTGTCGCAACTAAGGAGTGTGTTGTTCCTAGGTCGATACCAATCGCAATGCGGTGTTGGTGTGGGGCACTGGATTGACCCGGTTCAGCAATTTGCAAAAGTGCCATGAGTTAAATCCCTTGAATATAAATTGGAAAAAGCAAAATTAAAAATCGTCGTCTAAATCAAAGTTGTCTTCGTCATCCAACATTTGATCTTCTGCTTTTTCAATATCATTAAGAACGCGCTGAAAGAACCGTAATTTACGTACAGTATCGCGAGCTTCACCCCAGTCTTCATCTGAGTAATCAATCTTAAATTCGCGAACTAAACTTTCTATCCATTGAAACACTTCTTGTTTAAGAGTGCTTAGATGTTCTGGGGAGGTTGCTTCATCCAGTTGCTCACGAAGTTCCAAAGCTGATTGTAAGAACTCAAAATCGCTAATAGATTGATCAAGGTGATGATCTTGCTTTTTTAATGCTAAAAGATAAGCTGCGCGGCTATCTACTTGCGATAATGTTTTAAAAGCTTGATTGATTTCACTTGATTTGATCAATGCCTGATTTTTATCTTCTGCTTTATCTGGATGATATTGCTGCTGCAAATTCAAGAAACTAGATTTTAAGCTCGCCAAATCGATATCGAGTTCTACGGGTAAATTGAACAACTCAAAATGATTCATTAGAAAGGAGGTCCACGTTAATTAAATACATTAAAACAGTGCTATAAAAGACACTGTTTTAATGAGAGATGGAAGGAGATGGGTTATACAGTGAAAGACTCACCACAACCACATTCACCTTTTTTATTGGGGTTGTTAAATTCGAACCCTTCATTAAGGCCATTTTTGACGTAGTCCATTTCTAAGCCTTCTAAATAGACATGACTTTTTGGATCTACAAATACCTTAACGCCAAATTGTTCGAAAACTTCGTCATGTTCATCGACAGAATCAACAAATTCAAGAACGTAAGCCAACCCAGAACAGCCAGAAGTTTTCACACCCACGCGAATGCCTTCACCCTTACCTCTGTTCTTGAGGTAATTGCTAATATGAGTCGCAGCATTTTCAGTTAAATGAATCATGAAAACTCCAACGTTTACAGTAATAACAAATTAAGCTTTTGATTTTTTAGTGCGGTAATCTTCAATCGCAGCTTTAATCGCATCTTCAGCTAGTACAGAGCAGTGAACTTTTACTGGTGGAAGAGCAAGCTCAGTTGCGATATCAATATTCTTGATTGCTTGAGCTTCATCAAGAGTTTTACCTTTTAACCACTCAGTTACAAGTGAGCTAGAAGCAATTGCTGAACCACAGCCATAAGTTTTAAAGCGTGCTTCTTCAATCACACCGCTATCGTTTACTTGAATTTGTAAACGCATCACGTCGCCACATGCTGGTGCACCCACCATGCCTGTACCTACATTTTCAGAGTTTTTGTCTAAAACACCAACATTACGAGGGTTTTCGTAATGATCAATTACCTTTTCGCTATAAGCCATTTCGCTTCTCCAAACCTCGGGGTCAGCCTAATATTAATATGAGGGTAAAAACACTAATTTCAATGAATTAGTGTTCAGCCCATTCAACTGTAGAAAGATCGATACCTTCTTTGTACATATCCCAAAGCGGAGAAAGTTCACGTAATTTCTCAACAGCGGCTTTGGTAATTGTAAGCACATGGTCAATATCTTCTTCAGTTGTGTATTTACCAAAACTGAAGCGGATAGAGCTGTGTGCTAGCTCATCAGATAAACCTAATGCGCGAAGAACGTATGAAGGCTCTAAAGTTGCAGAAGTACAAGCAGAACCACTTGATACGGCTGCATCTTTGAGCGACATCATTAAAGATTCACCTTCAACAAAGTTAAAGCTGACATTTAAATAGTTAGCAACGTTTTGAGTTGGATGGCCATTTAAGAAAACTTGTTCAAGATCTTGTAAACCATTCCAAAGCTTGTCGCGAAGCTTGCGAATACGCTCTTGTTCTGCTTGCATTGTTTTGCCAGCAATTTCAAAAGCTTCACCCATACCTACAATTTGATGAGTCGCTAAAGTACCAGAACGCATACCACGTTCATGACCACCGCCATGAATTTGTGCTTTCAAACGAACACGTGGGCTACGACGTACATATAATGCACCGATACCTTTTGGACCATAAATTTTATGAGCTGAGAAACTCATTAGGTCAATTTTCATAGTAGATAGGTCAATTTCAACTTTACCAGCAGCTTGAGCAGCATCTACATGAAAGAAGGTTTTATTGGCACGTGTTAATTCACCAATTGCTGCTACATCTGTAACTGTACCGATTTCGTTGTTTACCATCATAAGAGAAACAAGAACAGTATCAGGACGAAGGGCAGCTTTTACCATTTCAGGGGTAATTAAACCAGTTTGTGGTTCTGGTTCTAAATAAGTAATTTCAAAACCTTGGTCTTCTAATTCACGACAAGGATCTAGAACAGCTTTGTGTTCAATTTTACTTGTAATGATATGCTTGCCTTTAGATGCATAAAACTGCGCTACACCTTTTAGAGCAAGGTTATCTGATTCAGTTGCACCAGAAGTCCAAACGATTTCACGTGGATCAGCTTTAATTAAATTTGCAACTTGCTCACGTGCATATTCAACTTTCTCTTCTGCCTGCCAACCATAAGCGTGGGAACGAGATGCAGCATTACCAAAGGTACCGTCGAAAGTTAAACACTCCATCATACGTTCTGCAACTTGCGGATCTACTGGAGTGGTTGCTGCGTAATCAAGATAAATTGGACGTTTCATATCAAATACCTGTACCCGATAAAAGAGCTGAATCTATGCCAGTCACATTTTGGCGTAATGCAACAGTTTGAACGTTGTCTCGGCTAATGAGGTCGGCAAGAGAGATTTTTGCTAAATAGTCGGCAATATGATGAGAGAGTTCTTGCCATAAATCGTGTGTGAGACACATTGCACCATTTTGGCAGTTACCTTTATGGTCGCAACGAGTTGCATCAACAGTTTCATTTACAGCTTCAATAATTTCTAACACAGTAATTTCATCAGCATTTCGAGCCAAATGATAACCACCATTTGCACCACGAACACTAGAAACTAACCCATGACGCTTAAGTTTTGCGAATAACTGTTCTAAATAAGCAACTGAAATGGATTGGCGAGCTGCAATTTCGGCGAGCGTGATCGTTTGTTCAGTTGGCTGCAAAGCTAAATCAAGTAGAGCAGTCACTGCGTAGCGACCGCGAGTTGTAAGGCGCATGATTCGATACACATGTTAAGACTAGATAATAGGATTTTATGAATCCCGACTAAAATAGTCAAGTTTTTTTATTTTTAATTCAAGTGCAGGAACAAAATGGAAAAATAATTTAAGCAACCCACAAATTATATATGAAATAAACAATAAATATCAGGCTAATTATACCAAAGGAGAAGTTAATATTACGTTGACGCTGCTGTAAGCGAGTAATTCGATTTTGATATTGTTTAATTTCCACATGAAGTGAATTGATTTCTGATCGTTGTTGATCAATTTTTTCAAGCAATGGGGCAATTCTTTTGCGTGAAGCAAGGGCTTCAGCTTCATCATCAGGTGTATTAAACCATTGCTTCCAGTCTGCTAAAAGTTTAGGCAGAGTAAGGTGTGAAATTAAGTCTAATAACTCTTTTTTAGTTTCTTCATTACCATCAATGCGCATATTTTTAAGACTGCGCTGGTTTGAAAAAGCGAAAATCTTAATTAAATCGATAAGTGTACTATTGATTTCAAGATCAATACGTCGGTCAAAAGAATGGATATCAAACAACAAACCCTTTTCTGTAAATTGAACATAAAAGTCAAAAAAAGGTAGGTAGCTATTGATACGAATAGTCGTTTTGTTTGAAATAAACTTTTTCGCTTGCAAGCGAAGAACACCATCGTGGGTGAGAATAAATGAAAAGAAAGTTTCTAAAATAATTAGAACGATATTCAGCAACAGACGGGGATGTTTTTGTCTTTGTTGCGTTTCACTCATAAAAGTTTATCCTTACACATAGCAGTTAACCGAAGAATGGAACATCCTATCCCAAACTTAACACAATGTCGTGTTAAATATATTTACATGACTTAATTGCTTTGTAGAACAGTTTTGTAAATGGATCAAGTCTTTACTTTGATATTATAGAAATATTTTGTGGTCAAATCAGTCATCATCTCTCTCATCTGATTAGGAGTTTAGATTAATGGATAATGCAAATATAGATACGCAGACAGAAGAGTCAGAAGAAAAAAATAAATTAAAATCAAGAGGTTCAAGAAAGTCAGCTTTGGATTTTAGAAAGTATACCAAGCAAATTTGGCTAGCTGGACTAGGAGCTTTTTCACGCGCAGAAGAAGAGGGCAACAAACTCTTTGATTCCTTAGTCAAAGTTGGTGAAGAACTAGAGTCAAAAACTGGAGACTTAGCAGATAACACTGTAGGCAAAGTCACAGAAAAAGCAAAAGAATCTGTATCTGAAACAAAAGATAAAGTAGAGAAAATTCTTGATACCAGTGTGAACCATTCTTTAAACCGGATTGGATTGGTCACTCCGAAGGATTTACAGCACATTGAACAGCTCTTAGTACAGCTTCATATTAAGGTGGATGCTTTAATAGAAGAAAACCAGCAATTGAAAGAAAAATTGAATAAAAAGTAAAAAATGTTGGGATTTAGCAAATATATAACAGTTTTTTAGCATTTATTTTCGCTAAAAGCCCTGCTCTAGTATTGCGTTTTCCCCCAAAGCATTGCTATAAAGGCGTCATGGCCTTTTAAACTATAGCCTTGGACCTTAAACAAACGATATTAAGAGGATGTTTTATTCATGAATAAATCAGAATTAATCGATGCAATTGCTGAAAAAGGGGGAGTATCTAAGACTGATGCAGGCAAGGCACTCGATGCGACAATTGCGTCAATTACTGAAGCACTTAAAAAAGGTGACACAGTAACTTTAGTTGGTTTTGGTACTTTCAGTGTTAAAGAACGTGCTGCACGCACTGGTCGTAACCCTAAAACTGGTGAAGAGCTTCAAATTAAAGCAACAAAAGTACCTAGCTTCAAAGCTGGTAAAGGTCTTAAAGATTCAGTAGCTTAATCTTTTAAGATGATTAAACGCGCCAATATAGGCGCGTTTTTTATTAAAAATCTGAATTGACCAATATTGCTCATTCATTGATTGTGGTTTTTCAGTTAAAATTCTCCTCGAAATAAAATATTGGAATACTTATGGAATCGTTTCGTACAGTCATTAAGGGTTGGCTCGGCAAAGTCCTTCTAATTTTGTTTTTGACCCCTTTAGCACTTGTAGGTATTGAAGGATATTTTAATAGGGGAAACAAGGCTGATGTTGCAAAAACAGTGAATGGCCAAGAAATATCTAAAAAAGACCTTGAAACTTTAACTCAGTCTTACAAAGAACAATATTTAGCTGCTGTTAAAGGCGATGAGAGTCTACTTAATTTGCCTGTTATTCAGGCTAAGGCACTCGATATTTTAGTGTCGCGTAATTTACTAATTCAACAAGCTGAAAAATTAGGTATCTCACTTAGTGATACTCAAATTGAGCAAATGTTAGCTCAACAGCCTAGTTTGCAAGAGAATGGACAGTTCTCGCAAAAACTCTATGAAAATTACTTACGTTCTATTGGTATGACAAGTCAGGGCTTAATTGCTAGTCTTCGTCAAGATCATGCTTTAAAAATGCTAACGTCAACTTTTTCTGATTACTCTTTAGTAAGTAAAGTTGATTTAATGCAAATTGCAAATTTGCAAACTGAACAACGTACATTACATTTGGCTAGTATTAAATTAGATGGTTATAAAACTGGTTTAACTGCCTCTAATCAAGAAGCTACAGATTATTACAACAAACACCAAAATGAGTTTAAACAACAATCTTCTGTTGATGTGGATTATGTGGTTGTGTCACCATCACTAATGGCTAAACCAGCTCCTGCAACTGAAGCTGAACTTCAACAAGCGTATAGCAAGTTTGTTGAAACTCAGAAAAAAGATGCTAAACGTACTGTGAAGCATATTTTAATTACTACAGATGCTCGTGATGATGCAGCAGCTCAAAAACTTGCTAAAGAAGTATATGCGAAAATTCAAGGCGGTCTTACATTTGCACAAGCTGCATCTCAGTTCTCTGAAGATCCAAGTTCGAAAGCAAAAGGTGGTTTAGTTGAAGCATATGCACCAGGGGTTTTTTCCGATGCATTTGATAAAACTGTAGTGAGCTTGAAAAATGGACAGATTTCTCAACCAGTAAAAACTCAATATGGCTATCATATTATTGAGGCAGAAACTCAAGCTAATCAAATTCCTTCATTCGAAGCTGAGAAGGCACGTTTAACTGCTGAGGTTGAAAAGAATAAAGTTGCGACTGTTTATTCAGATACTGTAAACAGTTTAAATGAAACGATTGTTGGTAATGATTCTTTAGAAGCAGTTGTACAAGAAGTAAAAGGTACAAAAGTTGAATCATTAAATGGCGTAACTTTAGCTACACAAAATCCATATTTAAGTGATCCAAACGTTAAAATTAAATTGTTTAATGATGACGTGAAAAATGGTGACCGTAATGCATCATCTAATATTCAGTTAGCGAATGGTGATACGGTATGGGTTAAAGTACGTGATTATCATGCTGCTGGTGTAAAACCTTTAGCACAGGCGATGAATGAAGCGAAAGCAAAAGTTATCGACGAAAAAGCACGTAAAGCTGTTCAAGCTAAAATTGCTACAATGCTAGCTGAATTTAAAACTCAACCGGCGGATCAAGTGGTTGCTAAAAATAAAGTAGCATTTGAATCGGCTGGTGTATTTAGTCGTTCACAAGGATTAAAGCGTGAAATTGAGCGTGCAGCATTTAGTGCAGCTACACCTAAGCCAGGTATGTGGTCTGTTACGACAGCAAATTTACCAAATGAGCTAGTTGTTGTTGCAGTTTCAAATGTAAATTCATCGGCTGCGAATGCTATCCCTGCTGATCAGTTACAGCAGTTAAAGCAACTTTATCGTCAGTCACGTGGTCAACAAATATTGGAAGATTACAGTCAATATTTAAAATCACATGCGAAAATTAAATAATAATTTGATTCAATAAAAAAAGCGCCTCGGCGCTTTTTTTATTGGCAGTTAATCTAAGCTGTGCCCAATATATTGCTGTCTATATTGTTTAGGAGATAAATCAAAAATTCGCTTAAATGCCTGACTAAATGCTGTTTCGGATGAATAGCCAACCTTATTTGATATTTGCTGAATTGATAAATTACTTGTGCGTAAATACTGACTGGCTAAACGGAAACGATAATGCTGTAAATAAGTTAGAGGTGGTTCACCAATAATACTGCTAAACAAATTTGCAAATTTAGAACGTGACATACAACATTGTTCAGCTAAAGATTCAACTGTCCATGTAACTTCTGGCTGGCTATGAATAGCAGATAGTGCATTGCTTAGTTCAGGATGAGTTAAAGCACTTAACCAGTTTTGTTGATCTGTCATTTGTTGAATATGATCACGAATGCATTCAATGAGCAAAATACTGACTAGATGATCAATAATTTTGTCGTGACCTGGCCTGATTTTTTGAGTTTCAATTGCTAGAAAATAAAGCCCAATTTGTAGCCATTCGGGTGGAGTGGTTTGATTTTCATGCTGAATATGCATGATGGACGGCAGGGCATTAATGAGTGGCCCAGCCATATGAGTATCGATTTGGCAGCGTAAAGATAGCAATAATGTATTATTTGGAGATGAAGTACCAAATTCGATGGCATCTTGTCTATGACCATTAAAAAGCGACGTTATATCTAAAGAATCTACCAACTTACTCGCTGTTGATTTTGAGTCAGTCGCACTATGTGCTTTCCCCGAAGGAATTAAAATAATATCGCCAGCAGTCGCAGTTATTTTTTCTGAAGTGTTAAGTTGAATATATACAGAACCAGTTAAAACAATATAAGCAAGTAGAGCAGATTGATCTTGTGTTTTAAAAGCCCATTCTCCTTGCGCTTTTAAATAGATGTATTCAGACTTATTCAGGTGAATATCATCAAAAAATTTACTTAGTGCATCCATATTTAAATGATCAATCATTATTTTAATAAAATTATAGTGAGCTATAAGAATAGATCAACATGTGTTTTTAGGACAGAAAAGTGGAAGAAAATGCCAAAGACTTTAACATAGGTTTTTTGGACGGTTACTACTGTTAACTAAACACTATTTCTTTAACTATATAGACATATAGAAAAAGGAAATATAGCTATGAATGCACCAGTAAATGTTCAGCAAGAACTTATGCCAGTGCCTGCGTCTATGCGTGAAATAGATCGCAAACGCTTTTTATGGATGATTAGTCCTGCTTTACCTGCTATCGGTTTGGGTATTTTAGCTGGTTATCAGTTTGGTCCACGTCCTTTGAAGAAAATCTTCGCATTAGGTGGTCCACTTTTATTACATGTCGTGATTCCTGCAATTGATACTATTATTGGGAAAGATGCTCGAAATCCGACAGATGAAGAAATTAAGCTTTTAGAAAAAGACCCATATTACTCACGTCTTGTGAAGAGCTTTATTCCTCTACAGTATGCTGCAAATGTTTATGCATGTTATTTAACAAGTCGTAAAACGACATCTTTTATTGATAAGATTTTACTTGGTATTTCAATGGGTGCAATCAATGGTATTGCGATTAATACAGCCCATGAGTTAAGTCATAAGCATGATCGTATAGACCATATTTTGTCTCATCTTGCTTTAGTTCCAACTGGCTATAATCATTTCCGTATTGAGCATCCTTACGGTCATCATAAGCGTGCAGCAACACCAGAAGATCCAGCTTCATCTCGTATGGGTGAAACATTCTATGAGTTCTGGCCACGTACTGTTGTTGGTTCTTTTAAGTCTGCAATAGAAATTGAAAAAAATCGTTTAAAACGTAAAGGTAAAGAATTCTGGTCTTCAGATAATGAGCTATTACAAGGCTGGGGAATGACTGCTGCTTTTCATGGTTCTATGGTTGGAATATTTGGCAAAAGCACAATTCCATATTTAGCAACACAAGCATTTTATGGCATTAGTCTTTTTGAAATTATTAACTATATTGAGCATTATGGTTTATTACGTCAGAAAAAAGAAAATGGTCAATATGAACGTACAATGCCAGAGCATAGCTGGAACAACAATAACGTAGTAACAAACTTGTTCTTGTACCAGTTGCAGCGTCATTCAGACCATCATGCGTATCCGACTCGTCCATTCCAAGCATTACGTCATTTTGACGAGGCACCTGAGCTACCAAGCGGTTATGCAAGTATGTTATTACCGGCATTAATCCCTTCATTGTGGTTTAAAATAATGGATAAGCGAGTTTTTGATCATTATAAAGGTGATTTAAATAAAGCAAATATTTCGTCAAAAAGACGTGCAAAAATCTTTAAGAAATTTGGTGTAGTTGATAAAGCGTTAGACAGCACAACTGCCGAATAAATAAAAATGTAAATTCCTGAAATACGAAGCCCTCTAGTTTAATCGCTAGAGGGCTTTTAAGTTTTTACATAAACAGCTAATAAAAGAAGGGAAAATTTCCCTTAATTATTATTTTAGTTCGCTAGAAGATTTACCCAGTTCTCTGCGGGCAATGATCAATTGCTGGATTTGCTGAGTACCTTCAAAAATATCAAGAATTTTCGAATCACGTGCCCATTTTTCCAGTAACTCATCTTCGTTATAGCCAACACTTGCTGCCAATTCGACACATTTTAAAGTGATCTCATTACCCACACGACCTGCTTTGGCTTTTGCAATAGAAGCTTCCTTAGAGTTTGGTTTTTTGTTATCTGCCATCCACGTGGCTTTTAACATAAGTAGGCGAGCAGCTTCCCACTCAGCTTCCATACGGTAGATTTGTGCTGCAAGGTTAGAAGTATGTAGGTAGGGGGTAGAGTAATCAGGATCGAGTTGATCTTTAAAAATCTCTTTAATACGTTCTAGTGAAGCTTTAGCACAACCAATTGCCATTGCTGCAACTAAGGGGCGAGTATTGTCAAAAGTTTCCATTACTCCAGCAAAACCTTTAGCGACATCTACTTCCGCATTACCTAAAAGGTTTTCGGCTGGTACGCGGCAATCAATAAAACTAATTACTGCCGTATCTGAAGCTTTAATTCCTAATTTATGTTCGAGACGTTCAACCTTCATTCCCGGTGTACCTTTAGGTACCACAAATGATTTAATTGCTGCACGTCCAAGTTTGCGATCAAGCGTGGCCCAAACGACGACAGAATCTGCACGTTCGCCAGAGGTCACAAAAATCTTTTCACCATTTAAAATATAATCATTGCCATCTTTGGTTGCTGTGGTGCGGATAGCAGCAGAGTCAGAGCCGCATCCTGGCTCAGTAATGGCCATTGCTGCCCATGTTCCATTGAACCGCTCTAATTGCTCATCATTTGCCACAGCAGCTATTGCTGAGTTCCCAAGCCCTTGACGTGGCATACTCAGCAATAAGCCTGTATCGCCATAACACATCTCAATAATTCCAAGAGCGGTCGACATGTTGGTTCCGTTACGAATACCTTCATTGTCTGTATCACCACGCTTTCCAGCCCCTGCAGCTCCTGCATTAATACCTTCGCCACCTTCATTCATACCATCAATCAGAGAAGCGAGCATATCGAGCTCTTTGGGATACGCATGCTCAGCTTTATCATATTTACGAGAAATAGGACGTAAAACATTGATCGCAACATCATGTGCTTGATCAATCATCATCTTGAATTTTTTAGGATTTTGTAAATTCATTAAAGTATCCTCTGATTGATCATTTAAGCGTGTAAGCCAGATTGTAAAATTGCAGTAGCGCGTAGATCACGGTACCAGCGTTCAACTGGATGTTCTTTTGTGAAACCATGTCCACCAAGAATTTGCACACCATCTGTACCGATTTTCATGCATTTTTCAGCACAAAGTAGTTGGGCCAGATAAGCTTCACGGTGAAATGGTTTGCCTGACTCTGCAAGACTTGCCGCATTTAAAATCAACATACGCATCGCATCAATTTCAATAGCCATATCTGCAATCATGAAAGCGACACTTTGACGATGAGAAATTGGTTCACCAAATGCAGTTCGTTCATTGGCGTATTTAATACAATAAGCTTTTACAGCTTCACATGTACCTACAGCCATTGCACACCACATTAAGTTACCCAAATCTAAGAAAGCTGTGTAATCAAAATCTGTTGCACCTAAGCGTAGAGCTGGTGTGTGATTAAAGCGAAGAGTTGCTGTTTCTGTGGCTTTAAGACCCATGGCCGGAGTATTTTTAATTGAAATTGTGTCACCGCATTGCAAGACAAATACGTCTGGCTTGCCGTTAAATTCCGCACTTACTAAAAATACATCAGCTAAATCACCTAAAATCACTAATGTTTTTTCGCCATCAATAAAAAATTGATCATTTTCAAGTGATGCTTTTGTTTTTAAAGCATAAGGATTAAATGCTGGAGTTGCTTCTTGAACTGCAAAGGTTGCTGTAATGTCTGAGTCTTCTGCAAAACATGGTAGGTACATTGACTGAACTTCAGCAGAACCCCAACGTGTGATTGCATTAATAACGCTAAAGGTACTGAGTAATCCTGCTGTAAGGCTAAAATCACCTTCAGCTAGTTTTTCAGCTATTAATAGATTACTTACAATATTTTGTTCGGTCGCTACACCACCTAATGCTTCTGGAAGTGCATAGTAATTGAGCCCTAAATCTTCAACATATTGCCAAAGACTTTCAGGAAACTGAGCTGCCTGATCAGCATCATGAGCCAACCCCAATAAGACTTCTTGAGCAAATTGAGACATTGCCTCAGAAGTCATTTGTTGTTCTTCGGTTAGACTTAAATCAAATAGATTTTTTTGTTGGCGAGGTAATCGCTGTTGGGAGATCTGTTTTGGTTTAAATGCTTTTTGAGTCTGGCTTAATGCTTTAAAACCAGCTTTTGAACCTTGATAAAGAGATTTTTCAACAAATTTACGCAACTTGAGTTGATCAAGTACATCGCTTCCAGCCAATCTGGTGATCAGCGATAAACCCAAACCCTGAGCTTTATTGATCATACTTGTCATGATTATGGTGTCCTAACACATTGTTATTGTTTTATGCTGACACGCCTCATATTAAAAAACTATGTCGTTACTGACATTCGAAAAATGAGTAGATAAATGGCAAATAGAAAATAATAAAATTATAAGTTTTTGATTTTATTTATTTAAAATTATTTGATTGTTGGGTGGTTTGAGAGGTATTGACTAGAATGACATGGAATCATTCTAGTCCTTTATTAAATTAAGCAAAGTTACGAATCATACGTCGCACATTTGTTTTTGCATCAATAACTGTCATAAACGTATAGGCCCCAATAAACTTACGGCTAATAAACATAAATTCTTTTGGAGGAATCGAGAAATAACGTGATGCCATTGATTTACTTGCTTGCTGCATAACACGGCTATGTAACTGACTTTTCTTCCAGTCATAACGTTCATGTTCATCCATAAGGCCAGCAGGCATATCTGGATTATTTGCAGGGGTACTAAATGCTTCTGTCGCGATTAAAAAGACATCGGCCATGCCTGGTTTAATACTTTCAGGCATTGCATCAAAAAATTCATATCCAGTCATGGCTTCCACCATCGCATTTTTATCATGCTGATAACCTGCCTGAATGAGTTGACGTGCAACTGCTAACAAATGTTCATCAAACTGACGGATAGCACCAAAATCTAATAATACAATTTTGTCCTGAACGTCTTGGCCATTACCCAAACGAACAAGGTAATTACCAAAGTTAGGGTCAGTCTGCATTTCACCCCATTCAAAAATTTCACGAACTGCAATTTCAAGTGAAGCTTCGCCGAGCTGATTACGACGCTCTTGAGGCAAAGACAACATCACAGGGCTATTGATTGGAACACCACGTTCAAAAGTCATGCAAAGTACTTGATTGGTACAGTATTCATCTACAATTGTCGGAACAATATAACGCTCGTCATCTTTTAAACGTTCACCGAAGCGACGGGTGGTGGCAGCTTCAACATCGTAGTCAACTTCGCGATGCATCATTTCACGTACTTCATCAAACCACTGATCAAATTCACGGGTTTGAGGCACCATACGTGTCAGTTTAAGCATGTTTTTAAACAAGCTCATATCTGAGTCAATTGCATTTGCAACGCCAGGATATTGGATTTTTAAGACTAACTCTAAGCCGTCTGATTTGCGGGTTGCACGATGTACTTGTGCGAGTGAGGCAGTACCAATTGGTTCATGATCAATCGTTAAATCATTTAACTTCGCGCCCAATTGCTCCTGTAGATGTGGCTTAATTGCAGGCCAATCTAAGGCAACAGTTTGGTTATTTAGGGTATTTAAAGCTTGAGTAATCTCTTCTGGTAAAAAGTGTTCACCATAAAGAGCCATCATTTGACCAATTTTAACAATAGAACCCTTAAGTTTACCTATTTCAGAAACCAGATAGTTAGCTTGTTCGCTCATCGCTTTTTTGCGTTTCTTTTCTTTTTCTTCTTCATTAGAAAATAAAGAAGAGGCACTTGCAGTTGCCCAACGCGTTCCTGCAAGTAAAGAAGCTTTCGCGATTGATAAGCGTCGATCCATGGAAGAAGTTTTTAAACTCTTAAGCTTATCTTTCTGATTTGACATGAAAATAGAATCCTATGCGCATCATGCAGCCAAACGCTGGTGATCTAAAATTGTAACGAATATTACATGTTTTGAGCGTATTAAAATAGTTCTCTCAGACTGAATGATAGGCCGATATGGTCATCTTTCTTCCATTAATCCTTAAATAGCCTAAGCAATTTAAAAATTTAAGAAATTAAAACAATTCAGATAAGTAAAACTAAGATAAAACAGATCTTTGATAACAAAATGGATTACATTTTAAATTGAATCTTTAATTCAGATTTCTGCATCAAATGCAGGCGATTGGTCTGAATATGTTGCAATAACATTTGTTTGACTGAATCATGCATAAAACCAAGTGCATGAGCTTTTACTATAATGATGCTAGGAAGGGTATAAAAGAAGTACTTAACATCATCAAAGGTTGCATTATTAAAAATACCTTGTTCAATTAACGTCTGCTGCAAAAATTGCTTTTCATTTAATACAGAATCTGATGATTCATCCCAAAAACGGTGACGCATTGCCATCAGATTGTTGTGTTTATAACTCATAAAATTGTCAGCTCAGACTTCAAATCTAAATAAAATATATGGAGTCGAGCAACGAATATCAAGTCGAGATTATTTTTTCTTCAGTTGCTGTTTGAATTTTTATGTAACTCTTGTAAATAGCCTAAGTAAATTTTAAATTTTTTCTAAAAAAACTATAATCGAAATAATTTTATCTATAACACCATATACCATGACTCCTGCATGTAGATTGTTAAAAAGTAATAAAATCGAATTTTCTATTCATGAATATGAACATGATTCAAATGCCAAAAGTTTTGGATTAGAAGCAGCCGAAAAATTAGATTTAGATGTAAACGAAGTATTTAAAACTCTAATGGTAAGTGACGATAAAAATTATTTCGTTGCTGTCTTACCAGTTAATCATCAATTAAATTTAAAAAAAGTAGCTACGGCGTTTGGATGTAAAAAATTACAGATGGCTAATCCTAAAGATGCCGAACGTTTAACAGGATATTTAGTAGGTGGGATTAGTCCTTTAGGCCAAAAGAAACGATTAAAAACTGTCATTGATGCATCAGCTCAAAACTTTAACAAAATTTATGTAAGTGGTGGAAAAAGGGGGCTGGATATTGGTTTAAATCCAAAAGATTTAGCTCAGCTTTTAAATGCCCAATTTGTTGATGTACTTGATCAATAATAATGGTTTAGAAGTGTAGTTTAATAATTAATCGTTTTCTAACTACTTTTAGAAAATACTTTATTGAGGGCTATTACTTGTTGCAGATCTTTTTTCAAAAAGGAGAGAAGCACAAATAACGAAGAAAAAGCTTGAACTATCAAATGAAAATGATTATCATTATTGATAGTAGCGATGTAGCCATTTCTAATAAGGAGCAAAGACAGTGGTCGTAATATCAATCTTATATTCTATTCGTTCATGCTAATTTTCTTATGAATTTTAGAGTTATACCAGAAGCACCAACAATAAGAATAGAGAAAGGTGAGTTGATTTCTGGTATGTGACACCTGCGAGACATTATAAAAATATGCGGGTTCAAGTAGCGGTAAACGGAACTAAGAAAAATAAATACTATCAGCGCAACAAAAAGAATAAACCAAGAGCGGCAAGCGAGGATGGCTTGCCGTTCTTGCATCTACAGTTAGCTTCATACTTATTTATATTGTTCAACCTTTTTAGAGTATTAACGCTAATCAGTAACAGATCTCTTATATTTTTGATTAAAAAATGACCACTAATGTTTCATTTATTAATATCCCGCCTTTTTAACCAATTTTTGTATACCCTGAATAAAACATGATCAAAAAAGAGGAAAAAGCGTGCTTATTTTTCATGGAAAACCTGTTCATGGAGCAATTTTTGATATGGATGGGACAATGTTTGATACTGAGAGGTTGCGGTTTCAAACATTGCAACAAGCATCTCAAGAACTCATTGGACAGGAATTTTCACACGAATATTTAATGCAATGTTTAGGTTTAAGTGCAACTACTGCTGAGCAATTGGCTCAACGTTTATATGGCGTAAATGTTCCCTATAAAGAAATTCGAAAAAAAGCTGATGAGATGGAACTCGAATATATTCGAAAACACGGCGTACCGATTAAAAAAGGTTTAGTTCAAGTTTTAGAACGTTTACGAAAATCTGGCTTAAGAATGGCTGTTGCGACTTCAAGTCGTAGGGCAATTGCTGAAGAATATTTAATTAATGCCAATGTTTATAAATTTTTTGATGTGATTACCTGTGGTGATGAAGTAGAGCAAGGAAAGCCGCATCCAGAAATCTTTTTAAAAGCTGCTAGTCAACTTCACTTAGACGCTAATCAGTGTCTTATGTTTGAAGATTCTGAAAATGGTTTAACCTCGGCTCACACTTCAAAAGGTTTAACAATTTTATTAAAAGATATTAAAGAGCCAAATGATGAAATGCTGGAAAAAGCGCATTTTTATTATGATCAAATGTATGACTTCTTAACAGATCTCGACCAATTTATTCCTGTTATGGATATGCCTGAGATACAGGAACCTTTTCCACAAAGCTTGAATCAACTGACAATTGGGATACACGGTTTTGGTGCTATCGGTGGGGGATATATAGCGCAAATCTTGTCACATTGGGATGGATACACAAAACCAAAGAGAATTATTGCTTCTACACGAAATAGTCTTTTTCGAGAAGCTGTGAATGCATTTGGAAATTATAGTATTCGCTATGGGCAATTTTCTTATGATGAACGTATTGAGAATATGACCATTGTTGATTCTGAAAATGAACAACAAATGTTAGAGATGTATACTCATTCCAGTTTGATTGCACTTTGCTTACCTGAACAAGCGATCGAGGCTGAGTCAAGAATAATTGCAAAAGGATTATATGCGCGTTTTAACTCGCCACTTGAAACATGTATTGAACCCTTAACCTTTCTAATTATTCTAAATAAAGTCGGTGCGAAATATTTGGTTATGAAGCATCTTCGAGAAGCTCTACTAGAGTTAACCAACGATGAAGATGTAACTGAGCATATTTTAAAAGAACATTACTTTTGCGACACTGTTGTAAACCGCATGGTTTCAAAGCTATCTAATCAGAGTTTATATCGTCAACTTCGTATTAAGCACCACTTTCTTGAACAGCATTTATCTGATGTTGAGCATGAAGAACAAGTCGAAATTGAAGATTGCAATAAACTGACCCAAGACCAGCAAAATCAGGCGTCTTTATATGTTGATAACATGCGCCGTAATTTCCAGCCTGGTCATATATTACAAAGCATGGATCTAATTCTGTTTCATAGTGAAACGGATATGCCAATTTATGTAGAAAAGGGTAGTCCTTTACTCGAAAAGTTACGTCAAGTTGTCTTAGTTAATCAGATTACAGACATTCAATTAATCAAAAACCGTTTATGGAACGGCGTGCATGCCATGCTTGCTTGGTACGCATCTTTACTAGGATATGAATCTATTGGTGTTGCCATGGGTGATCATTCAGTTAAAGCATTTGCAGAAAACTTAATTAGAGAAGTAAAGCAAGGGCTTGCAATTGTATTACCTAACTATGCAAAAGATTTGGATCGCATGGCACAGAGCTTTCTAGACTCATGTGAATATGCTTTTAAAGATCCGTGTCAGCGTGTGGCAAGAGATCCACTTCGCAAATTAACTCATAATGAAAGAGTAATTGCATCAATTGAAGTGAATATAGGTCATGATTTGCCTTATAAAAACCTATTAAAAGGCGCTGCGCTAGGGTATGCCTATGCAATTCAATATTTAGAAATTGAAGAGGCTGATGCGATTAAACATTTACAACAGCAAATTCAGAAATTGGATATGAGTACTTCCCAAAAAAGACAACTTGAAGTTGAGTTAACGCAATTAGTTCAATATTTATTTTCTGAACAAGGCAAACAGCCTTTAAACATGAATATTACCAACTCCAAAAGTACGCGTACTCAGTATGCTTAAGTTCGTTTAAATAATTAATATTCTACAATTGAAAGGCAAACATGCTTTAATACGAAAATTGAATGATTTTGAATTAAAGCTGTGCTGCTAAAACCTTCGACGTTCATGGTGCCAACATCTATACGGGACTATCCCGAATGGCATCTTGGGCGTCAAAATTATGCTTTATGGTATTTAGAAATTAATGATCAAAAACTAGTTGATTATTTAGATGCCTTGCGCGTGCATTTTTCAGAATTCTTATTAGAACCCAATAGCCGTCAATATCATATTACGCTGTTTATATGCGGATTTTTAAAACACGAAACCAGAATCTATCCTGATGACTTTATTTTTAGTGAATTTGAGCAGCAAAGGGAAATTTTAAGAAAAGAAGATTTTGCCCCGTTTCATTTAAAAATTGGTTTAGTCGATAGTTTTAGTAGTGCTTTATTTGTAGAAATCCAAGATACAGAGAATATCTTATCCCTAATACGCCAAAAGTTAGGTTTAATTTCTCATGAAATTGCCGCTTTAGAATATTGTCCGCATATTACATTGGGATTGTATAAAAAAGACTATAGTAGTGATTTGATTTTACATAAAATTTCCCAATTACCTGTACAATACAAACACGTTGAATTTGACCTTAAAGTCGAGCATTTAACGTTTGGTTGTTATCAAGCTCAAACTTTACAAGGTAAGTTATATCCGTCTCAGCATTTGTTCTTAGGTGATTCATGTTGCAACTGATTTTGGGTGGAGCCCGTTCTGGCAAAAGCCGACTCGCTGAACAAACAGCAATAAAAACGCAATTAGCGGTGACTTATGTTGCTACGGCGCAAGCACTTGACCCAGAAATGCAAAGTCGAATTGAACACCATCAAAATCAACGTCCTGCTCACTGGTCTTTGGTTGAAGAACCATTATATTTAGCAAAAGCTCTGCAAAAAATTGACAGACCTAATCAAATTATTCTGGTGGATTGTTTAACGCTTTGGCTAACCAATTTGTTACTGTTAGATGATCAAAGTATTCAACAACGTGAGTGTGAGCAGCTGTTAAAAGTCTTACCTACGCTTGAGTCAGAAATTATTTTAGTAAGTAATGAAACGGGTTTAGGTGTTGTGCCATTCGGTGAGATCAGTCGACGGTTTGTCGATGAAGCAGGCAGACTACATCAAGCTCTAGGGCAAATTGCAGATAAGGTTGTGTTTTGTGTGGCTGGTTTTCCAATGATTTTAAAAGGTGAGAAATAAAATGAACTGGTGGTTAGAGTCTGTACAGCAACCTAATGTGGACGCAAAACAACAAGCTGAGCAACATCAACTCCAACTCACAAAACCTACTGGTGCCTTAGGTGATTTAGAACTGATAGCAGTTAAACTTGCCAGTTTGCAGTCAAATGCACATCCACAAGTTAACCATCCATGGATCACCATTTTTGCGGGCGATCATGGTGTGGTTGAAGAAAATATCTCTGCATATCCTCAAGCCGTAACTCGTCAAATGTTGCAAAACTTCACGACTGGTGGGGCCGCAATTAGTGTAATTGCCAAATATCATCAAGCTCATTTGCAAGTGATTGATTGCGGTACCGTAGGTGAAGCATACCAATACGCAGGCGTTGAACGTCATTGTATTCGTGCTGGGACAGCAAATTTTGCCAAACAAGCCGCAATGAATGCTGATGAATGCCGTGCTGCTCTAGAGTTAGGTAAAAATAGTGTAGACACAGCTAAAGCCGATGGCGCAGATATTTATATTGCGGGTGAAATGGGAATTGGAAATACTTGTTCTGCTTCTGCCTTAGCATGTCTTTTATTAAATGATACTGCCGAACAATTAACTGGGGTAGGGACTGGAATTGGTGCCGATCAGTTAAGACATAAAATTGAAGTAATTGAACAAGCAATTGAGCTTCATCATAAACATGTTACTGGTGATGCATTTAAAACATTGTGTGCAGTTGGTGGATTGGAAATTGCGGCAATTGTAGGTGCCTATATTCGATGTGCACAGATTGGTTTACCTATCATTGTAGATGGTTTTATTAGTTCAGTAGCTGCTTTATGCGCGGTACGAATGAACCCTAAAGTACGTGACTGGATGTTATTTGGCCATCAATCGGCAGAATATGGCCACCGCCGTATTTTGCAAGAACTCAATGCTGAGCCGATTTTAAAAATGAATTTACGGTTAGGTGAAGGTAGTGGTGCCGGTACTGCCTTGTCATTAGTTAAAATGGCATGTGTATTACACAACCAAATGGCTACCTTTGCCCAAGCTGCTGTAAGCGGGGATAAAATTGGGTAAATTCAGAATTGATTTGCTCAGACATGGCGAGAGTCAATATAGCCATACTTTACGTGGACATTTGGATGATGAGTTAACGGCAAAAGGTTGGCAGCAGATGCAGTCAACCATTGAGCAAGTTGCAAATCAGTCATGGGATGTCACTATAAGTTCATCATTAAAACGTTGTGCTTATTTTGCTGAGGAACTTGCAAAGACAACTCAGCTACCTTTGCTTTTAAACCATGACTTAAAAGAAATGTATTTTGGTGAGTGGGAAGGCGTCTCAACTCAGCAAATTTATGAAACTTCACCAGAATTACTGGCAAATTTTTGGCAAAAACCGAGTCAATATTGTCCACCACGCGCAGAAACATTAATGCAGTTTCAAACAAGGGTTCTTAAAGGTTTTCAGGAACTACTTGTACAGATGCAAAACCAAAACTGGCAACATGCATTGGTTGTTACCCACGGTGGTGTGATTAAGCTATTAGCTTGTTTAGCCCAGCAACAACCTTTAGATGATTTGCTAAAAATGCCGGCAGAGCTTGGGAAATTATATTCATTCGAATTTTCTGAAACAGATGATCAATTAAACTTTATGTTGATATAGCCTTTTTATATTTCTATACATTTGTAAGTTATTATTTTTATAAAGATATTTGATTGTTTGTAATAGAACTGTCATTGCTAAAAATTAAGCTATTGGCATTTCTTATTAATCACTCATCTGACTTATGAATATTTTATTTAAAACGACTGTGCTTGCAGCATCATTATTACTCGTGGCTTGTAACAATAATGATGATCAAGACATTCAAACAACTGCTCCAACAAACTCATCAAAATATTATCAAACAAAAACACCTTAC
Source organism: Acinetobacter sp. Li1LvA2 (assembly GCF_056156705.1). Lineage (NCBI taxonomy): Bacteria > Pseudomonadati > Pseudomonadota > Gammaproteobacteria > Moraxellales > Moraxellaceae > Acinetobacter > Acinetobacter sp. Li1LvA2. The sequence continues at coordinate 494,320 of NZ_JBSICF010000001.1, read as the reverse complement.
CAACCACAACAAGAAATAAAAAACTATGAACAAGCACCCAATGGGTTCCAGCCAGTTTTTACAGAGTTAGTGGCACGTCACGGTTCAAGAGGTCTCTCAAGTCTGAAATATGATTTGGCACTTTATAATTTATGGAAACAGGCAAAAGCAGAAAATGCCTTAACACCATTAGGTGAACAATTAGGCGCTGATTTAGAAGCAATGATGAAAGCAAATATCTTATTAGGCTATGGCGTAGAAGGAATCCGCCAGTACGGTTATGGAAATGAAACCATGACTGGTATTTTAGAACACCGTGGCATTGCAGATCGTTTATTACAACGCTTACCAACTCTTTTAAATTCGCAAGCATCTATCTTGGTACAAAGTTCTGGGGTAGATCGTGCAGTAGATAGTGCTAAATTCTTCACGGCTGAACTCATTCAACAACAACCGCAACTTAAAGATAAAATTGTGCCAACGTCTTATACCAGTTTATCGAGTACAAGCGTTCCAAGTGTTGAAGATGGTGGCGTTGATCGTTTTAAACTCTATTTTCATAGTTTGAATGCAGATGAGGACTTGACTCAACCACTGAGTGCTAATCAACAAAAAATTTATGATGCTAGTCAGGCTTATCAGGATTTTGAAGAAAATAATAAAGATTTAGCCGAAAAGTTAGATGAGTTATCAAAGAATACTCAAGCTGAAAAAACTGCCCAAACTGTACTTAATCCGATTTTTAAAACAGACTTTATTAAAAAACTGGGTACAACAGGTTATAGCTTTAGCAATACCGGATCCTTTACGGTAACTTCACCAAAAGGTGAGCAAATTACAGAAAAAGGTAAGGGTAAAAATACAATTGCCAGTGCAGTTGATGCAGCAGCTTATATTTATGAGCTCTATTCAATTTCTGGGGGTATGAAAGATGAGTTAAAAGGTATCGATTTTGATAAATATATGCCGTTAAATGCTGCGGAATTCTACGCTGAATTTAATGATGCAAACGATTTTTACGAAAAAGGTCCGAGTTTTACAGAGTCAAATCAAGTCACAAGTGAAATTGCTCAAGGGCTAAAACAGGACCTGTTCCAACAAGTTGACGCCGTGGTAAATAAAGCTCAGCCTTACAAAGCCGTTTTACGGTTTGCCCATGCTGAAATTATTATTCCTTTGGCAACTAGCCTAGATTTACATAATATGATGCAGCCTTTACCACTACGTCAGACTTATAATTACTCAACAAGCGCATGGCACGGTGAAGTGGTTTCACCTATGGCAGCAAATGTACAGTGGGATATTTATCAAAATAGCCAAGGCAATACTTTGGTAAAAATGCTTTATAACGAAAAAGAAACTTTGTTCAAATCTGCATGTAACTATGCACGTTATACACCAACCAGTTTTTACTACGACTACATCAAATTGAAACAGTGCTATCAAATCCAATAGATTTTCAGTTTTTGAAGTCTTTGATGGGAATAGGGATTGCTATTCCTATTTTTATTTCTTCATAATCCAATTTGCTTTTAAATATAGATCAGTTAGAGACTTGGATATGACACCTTTTTGGATTGCATTGCAATTTTTAACTGTTCTACCTATTGAGCTAAAGTCAATGCCAACGGCGCAACAAAATGGTCGAGCTATTTTGTTTTATCCACTGGTTGGGCTAGTTATTGGTGGCATTCTTTTTCTTATCTCGTGTCTTTTAGTTAAATTACCCGTTCTTTTGCTTGCTGTCATCATCATGACTTTATGGGTTTGGCTGACAGGGGGATTACATTTAGACGGGCTAGCTGATACGGCAGATGCATGGGTCGGCGGTTTTGGGGACAAACTACGTACTTTACAAATCATGAAGGATCCAAGTTGTGGTCCAATTGGAGTGCTAAGTTTAGTTATTATTTGTTTGCTCAAGTTTGTACTGATTTATGTGTTGATTGAACAACATCAAACGTTATTTTTAGTCTTCGTTCCAGTACTAGGTCGTATTGTGCCGTCTATTTTGTTTTTAACTACGCCATATGTCCGTGAAAAAGGTTTAGGTCGTTCGTTGACTGATCATTTACCCAAAACAGCGTCATGGATAATGACTGCGATAGTTTTGTTATTGGCTTTATATTGGGAATGGCAAGGGCTCATCGCCATTATTGGCTTTTTAATCAGTCTGGTTTATTTAAGACATCTGTTTATTAAAAGAATTGGCGGTATTACAGGTGATACCGTCGGTGCAGCAATTGAGCTTAGCGAAACCGTGCTACTTTTTGCTTTTGTGGTGAGCTATTTTTATTTATAGCTAGATATAAGTTTGTGGCCAAATTGATGACCACAAACTTAAAGTTGATTAATCACCAAAGTGATAGCGTAGACCTAATAAATAGATACGTGGTGTAGCTGGCGTATAGCTCACTTCATTATTACTAAAAGAAGTACTTTCAGCATAATGAGTATCTGCCACATTTAAAATCTGACCATATACCTCATAAGCTTTTTTACGATAGTTCGCACGAAGATTGAGTACTGTGTGTCCGTCATATTTTTGTGTATTAGCATCATTAATCCAATATGAACCTACATAGACACCTTCTGCTGAAAGTAGTAGTTCGGGAATTGGTTTAATTTGATATTCCAGCGTACCAAAAGTTTTTGGGGCACTCGGCATATCATTACCACTATAGTCGATAGTGGATGATGGCTGAAATTGTTCATAACGATGGCGAGCCCAGCTACCCGAGAGTTTCAATTTTTGGTCAAGCTGATCGGAAATTTGCCAAGTTGCACCGACTTCAATACCTTCGTGACGAGTTTTACCCGCATTCCGTGGTTCACGGCTATTATCTGGTTTGGTATAACTAATCACTTCATCTTCACCGTTTAAACGGTAAAGTGTAATTTCTCCATCCAAACGATCATTCAGTGTTTTAAAGCGAATACCTGCATCAATATTGGTAAAAGTTGCTTCAGTCAAATTTGGTGTGACTAAATTTGCGCCGTAAAGGCTACTAACTTCTGGTGGGACAAAGCCTTGTGACCAGTTTGCATAGAAGTCAATTTGAGGTGTTACGTTCCAAATGGCACCTAGTTTCGGACTGGCCTTATGAAAGTTTCGTGTTTCATCAGGTGCGCCCGTAACATTAGATGGAGTTAAATTATTTTGATAATCATAACGAATCCAGTCATAACGAGCGCCGCTGACTAAGTTTAATGTAGGGAGAGCTTGCCAGTTAGCTTGGGCATAGATTGCTTCATTATCAACATCGACATCAAAATCACGTAACAGTTTTCGCTGTTTAAAATTAGTATAAATACGGGTAACAGGATCTCGAAAAACTTCAATGTCATTGGTTCGACCTTGGGTCGGAGAATGTTCTGCCATGCCGCCGACCACTAACTTAACTTGGCCTAGCGTTGCTGAATGCTGTAAGTTAAGCCCATAGGATTGAAAACTATTGTATGTTGTTTGCCCGCTGTAGGTTCCTGTTGCAACTCCGTCTTTCTTGTCTGTTTTTATGTTATAGCTTGGATTTTGCTCAGTCGTATTATCTCGATAATATAAAGTAATTTGACTTTGTTGCTGATCATTCCAATCATGGCTCAGCTGGGAAGACAGTCGAGTTGCATCTACTTCACGATAGGTAAATGTCTGATAGCTATAGCCAGGGCGTTGACTATAATCTTCAGCATTTAAACTACCTGTCATATCGGCATATAAGTGGTTATAACTAAAAATGTTTTTCAGTTTTGTTGTGTCTGAAATCTGCCAATCATGACGTAAGGTAACGCTTTGTTTATCTGATTCGGCATGATCTTGCCAGCTATCACCACGATCACTGGCATAGACAGAAATTCTTAAGCCATGTGTTCCGTTGCTTGTATCAAAAGTATCAGATGCTCCCAGATCTACACGGCGATAACCTTCGCTACTCGCACTCAGGCCAATATCAGCTGTTGGTGCTGTACTTGGTGCCTTTGTTAAAAAATTAATAGTTCCGCCAATGGCATTGCTCCCATAAACACTACTTGCAGGTCCACGTAAAATTTCAATATTTTCCACGCCAGCCATATTCATTTCATATAAGGCATTATGGTTAAACACGCCTACAGGACGAATTGAAAGACCATCTTCTAAATATTGATATACCGCTGCGGTTGTCATGGGTTGGCGTATGGACATCATGTGTTGCTCATTACCAAGGTCATTCATTAAAACCCCTGGTGTCTGGTTCACAAGTTGCCCAATAAACGTGGCATGTTTATTTTCAATTTGGTCATTATTAATTTGGCTAATCGCTGCTGGTGTTTTATTGAGTGTTTCACCTTCACGGCTTGCTGTGACTACAATCGTTGTTAAGATTTTTGTGTCACTATTTGCTGGTGTTAAATCTTCAGCAAAAATAATAGGGCTGGCTGAGGCAGAAAAGCACGCCGCACTTAAAACAGATAAACGGAATTTGAGGGATAACATATTTTGACCCTATAAAAAGCAATAAGTTTTGAGTCCTTGAAAATCAAGGATGGTAAAAGTTGCGTTTTTACAGAGCAGCAGGTGGGGCGTGTTTAATTGGTAAAATATAGAAGGTAGGGGGAAGTTCTAGCTGTATTGTCCACGTATGGCACAGGCATCGTACACGGGTAAACCAACGTAAAATTAAAACAAAAATCAAAGCAATTAAAGGAATTAAAATTGCTGCATCTAGACCATGCGTACAAAGCGGACAATGCTTCATGATTTGAGTAGCTAGAGCAAAGACTTCTTGAGCATGCGAACTATGAAATTTATCTTGAACAGATTCCATATGGTGATGGGCATGTGAAGAGTGATGCTGTTGAGTATTGAAATTTTGCTGGTTCGATGAATGCTCTAGCGTGACTGGCTGACAGTGACTAGGCATGGTGTATAACTCAGGTACGATGCCAATTTGCACTAAAGTAGGCAGAAAAATGTGCCATAGTAAACACAGCAAAGTGATAGCACTTAAAAGCGTGCGCCACTTCAGCAAATGTTGACGGGAACTCAGCACCATATTCTAGGCGGTCGTAGTGGAAAAGCTCGCCGAAGTATAATCAAAAAAGAAAAGTCATCATAGCTAAATTCCGACAAAGAAAAATAAAAAAGCCCTCAAAAATGAGGGCTTACTTGATCTTCTTAAAAAGATGAATTAACGATTTGGTAAAACGTCTTTTAAAGCTTCATGCATTTCAAGTAATGTTTTTTCAGTTGTTTCCCAGTCAATACAGCCATCAGTCACTGATTTACCATATTCGAGATCACAAAGATTCTCAGGAATATCTTGGCGGCCGCCTTTTAAGTGACTTTCAACCATAAGACCAACAATTGACTTATTACCATCTAAAATTTGTTCAGTAATATTTTTAAGAACAAGTGGCTGTAAGTACGGGTCTTTATTTGAGTTCGCGTGACTCGCATCAATCATGATTTTATTGCTAACTTTTGCTTTCGCTAAAGCATTTTCTGCTTCTTCAACAGAGCCAGCATCATAGTTAGGCTTACCATTACCACCACGTAATACAACGTGTGCATAAGGGTTACCATTTGTATTAATAATTGAAACCTGACCATCTTCATTAAGGCCTAAGAAACTATGGCCATATTTAACAGACTGCATGGCATTGGTGGCAACAGTTAAACCGCCGTCTGTACCATTTTTAAAACCAACTGGTGATGATAGACCAGAAGACATTTCACGGTGAGTTTGGCTCTCGGTTGTACGTGCACCAATTGCAGACCATGAAATTAAGTCTTGGTAGTATTGTGGAGAGTTAGGATCAAGTGCTTCAGTTGCACATGGCAAACCTTTTTCATTTAACTCAAGCAAGAGTTTACGACCAATACGTAAACCTTTTTCAATGTTAAACGAGTCATTCATGTCAGGGTCATTAATTAGACCTTTCCAACCAATTGTCGTACGTGGTTTTTCAAAATAAACACGCATAACTAGATATAGAGTATCTTTAACTTTTTCGCTTAGCACTTTTAAGCGATCGGCATATTCGTGAGCAGCTTTCGGGTCGTGAATAGAGCAAGGACCAATAACGACAAACAAACGTTTATCAGAACCATCTAAAATATTACGAATGGTTTCGCGGCCTTTTAGAACAGTTTGTGAAGCAACATCAGATAAAGGAAGTTCTGACTTAAGCTCATTTGGTGTTACAAGAGTTTGAATGCTTTTAATATTAACGTCGTCGATATCTGGCTTTGAAACGGAATTTAAATGTGTAGTCATTGCTGTCACTGGTTCGATCATACTAAAGGTTGTTTTGTATACTGAATATACCATGAAATAATTATGAAAATCCTACATCTCATGGTATTTCAGTTTGGAAAAATCTTATTGATTTTGCTATCTTTCAGTTGAGTTGCTTGTTTTTTCGGCAACCACAGCTTGTTGTTGTACCACAGGTGCTTTCGGTTTTGCTTTGACTGGGTGAACCATAAAGTTAACACCGAGGGCAAATAGGGTAATCCCTAAAATTTTTCGGATTAAACGTTCAGGCATACGAGAACTAATTAGCGTACCAACAATAATTGCAGGAATTGAACCCACCAATAACCACATAAGAAGCGTAAAGTCGACGTTACCAGCACTCATATGTCCAAGACCAGCCACTAAAGTGAGCAATACGGCATGTACAACATCTGACCCAATAATTCGAATCATTGGTAAGTTCGGGAACATGATCACAAGTGCCATAATCCCAAATGCACCAGCACCGACTGATGAAAGCGTTACGAATACACCTAAGATAATACCCATAACTACGATAAAGCTACGTTTTTTATGGATAGTTAAATTTTCAGTCTCAGTTTGAGTGACTTCTTTATTTCTAAAACGACTAAAGAACTTCTCAATACGGGAGCGGAAAATGATAGATACACCAGTCAAAGTCAGCATAAAGCCCAACACCATGGTTAATACAGATTTATAGTGTGTTGACTGACTTAAATAATGCTCAAGTACCCACGTGGTAGCGAAAGACGCAGGAATACTACCTACTGCTAACCATAAAACAATTGGCCAGACAATATTGAGCTTTCTAGCGTGAACCATTGATCCACAGAACTTTGAAATTGCGGCATAAAGTAAATCGGTACCAATTGCGATATGAGGTTCAATTCTAAAAAGGCCAATTAAAATTGGTGTCATTAATGATCCACCACCAACTCCTGTAATCCCTACACAGAAACCAACTAACATACCTGCTAAGATAAATTCAAAAGCACCAGACATCTTTATCGCCACATATCACGAAACGTCCATATCTTATTCCTTTTAGAGATAAACAGTTGTCATGAATAATGATTTACTTATGCAAAAAAAAGCTAAGCAATCATAATTTTGCTTAGCTTGAGCTATTTTTCATCAAATTATTAGGGACTAATATTATTTAGATGATTTTAAAGGGTTAAGTAGAAGGATGAGACCAAAAGTTAATGGCGTTGCAAAGATCCACCAACTGACAAAACCAATTGAAAATTTATAGTGTTTAATCAGAATAAATGCACATAAAACAAATAATATGAATGCAGCTATTTTAAAGTATCGGTAGTACTTTTGAGCTAACGATTTGAAATGACCTGTTGATTTCGGTGATCTATATTTCTCACTCGCCATAAATAGCAAATACATTCCTAATAAAATTAAGATGAAAGCTATAACAATCATGAGCTCACCTTAGTATTTAATTTATTTAGCTTTTTTTGAATTTTTTCTACAGCTTTATGCTGAATAGGTTGAATTTTGTAGAATATGAAAATTGCTAAAGCTGCAAAGATCCATAAAAATACATCTACACGTGCAAAGGTCCAATAATCTCTGAGGCTTTGAACATACTCATGTTTAAGTAAATAACTTAGATTTAAGATGGGAAGTGCAATACTGAGCATAATAAAAACGCAAAGTTGAGTTCGCCATAAATGCTGCTTTCTAGTGATTAAAGCAATGATTAAGCTGATTAACCAAACTAAGGAAAAGCTATAAATTTCATAATTGATCGTGGTTGAAGTAACTGTAAACAATCGATTGGCGCTTAAATAGGCGACAGTCGCACATGGCAGGCCAACAAATGCTGCAACATTTAAGCGGTCAACTAAATAGTGTCCAAAGTGAAACTTACTATTCTTATTTTGAATTTGGCGTTTAAGGCTCCAGAGTAACAAACCGGAAGCAATCATTACACAGCCTAGAATGCCTGAGAAAAAGAATCCTAAACGAAGTAAAGGCTGAGCAAATGTCGCCATATGTAGCCCATAGACACCCGCATTTAACGTTGCAATAGGACTATTATTACGCGTGTCTTCTAAGACTTTGCCGGTTGAAGCATTTAATGTAATTTGAGCCTGATTACGAGTAATAGAGCGGTCTTCTTGCTGAATAAATGTAATTTGCGCCTGATTGGTATTCGGGTTTTTTACACTAATCGTTGATAAAGGTTGATTACCCAAACTTTGTTGAACTTGGCTCAATAGCTTATCAATAGCTAAGTTTTGAGCAGGCTGAATTGATTGATTCTCAAGTACAGTCTTTGTGCGGATTTCGGTAAAATATTGATAAGGGTTTTCAGGGTAAATCTTTTGCATTCCCCAAGGCAGATATAAATAAAAGAAAATAGCTAAGCCTGTAAATGTAATGGTTAAAAAGAAGGGCAATGCAACGACTGAAGAAATATTGTGAAAGTCTAGCCATGAACGCTGAGACTTAAATGTACGCAAAGTAAAAAAGTCGGTAAATATTTTTTTATGGGTGATAATGCCTGAAACCAAAGCAATCAGCATAATAAATGCGGCAAGACATACGACTAATCGCCCAACTATTATTGGAATGCCAAAAAGTTGGTAATGGAAACGGTAAAAAAAATCGCCGCCTAGAGTTGCCGAAAGTTGAAGTTCTTTTCCCGTGTTAGCATCAAGTGTGGCATTGCCATAACCGCCGTCAGCTTTTTCCCAATACATGGTGTTGACGGGACTTTCTGGTGTTGCAACAGTTAAATACCAAGATTTAGCATCTGGAGCATTTTTTTGTAAATATTGATATGCTGTTTTAATAGCAATATCTTGCTTTACTTGATATTGCGCAAGTGCAGGTTGCATCCATAAATTAATTTCGTGGCGGTAATAAGATAGGCTACCCATTAAGAAAATGGCAAACACGAGCCATCCAAAAATTAAGCCAGTCCATGAGTGTAGCCATGCCATAGATTGACGTATACCCTTATGCATAACCCACCATACGTGTCACAGAAAAGAAAAGGGCGCACAAAATGATCGACAGCCCAGTGAGTTTCAAAAGTGATTGAATGCAGAAACCAACAATTACAAAGACGACATAAAATAAAATCGCTATAAATGCCGCGAGATATATAGCTTCAGCTTTGTCGAGGGACAAAAGGAAAATTCCAGTGAGTCCAATACTTAAATACGCCATACAAGCAAAGCCCATACCGAAAACTAGCAAGAATCGATAGAAAACTTTTATACGATATGACACTGGGAGATTTACAGTTTTGGACATCTTGACTGACACATACACAAAGAATAATAAGTAAAGCCAATCCCTAAATTGGGATTGGCTACGATATTAATATTTAAACTTTACAGCAACTGTATAGTTGGCAGAAGGACCATAAAAAGCTTGGCCATCTGGAAAACTATTTAAATATTTCTTGTCAAAAATATTATTACCATTTGCCTGAAGCGTAATATGATCGTTGACTTCATAGCTCGCCATTAAATTAACTAAAGCATATGCATCTTGTTTAATCGTACTGTTAACATTTGAATCATATAACTTTATCCCATCTTGCCATTGTAAGCCTGCACCAACTTTTAGCTTTGGTAAAACTGGTGGCGTGTAGGTGGTTAGCACGTTAAGCGTCTGGTTTGGATTATAAGTTCTTGCCTCGCCGCCATTTTTTATATCTTTAATACTAAATTGAGCATAGCCGAAAGAAAGATTCACATTATTTGTGATTTGACCTGATAAGCCGACTTCTACACCTTGTGACTCTAAATCACTCGTTGGTACTTTTCGATTAAGTGGATTTCCATCAGAGCTACGTAGAGGGTAATTATTTTGTTCAGTTTTAAATACTGAAAGTGTTCCAGTTAAACGGTCATCTAGCCATGAACTTTTTACGCCCATCTCATAGCTTTTACCATCAATAGGTTTTAAAGCTTGATTGGTATCTTTATCAATACCAGTTTGAGGACGGAAAATTGAGGTGTAACTCATATAACCTGTATATTCAGGTGTAAAGTTATAAGTTAGTCCAACATATGGTGAGACTTTACTTTCACTATATGACATTGGGGAACCATAACTTTCACCTTTACTTTCAGCTTGGACATAGTTTGCACCAAGTAAAAGTTTTAAATCTTCATTAAGATGTAAGCGTGTCGCAGCATAGATGGAATTAATATTCTGCTTATAGTTTGCAGCTTCTGTGAAATCTGACCAAGTTATAGATTGCGGTGTCCAACTTGACCAATCCGTAGTGGTTGATTTTATGACGTTACTATCGTTAATCGTTCCTGTAGATTGTTTATCTTGCTGATGACTACGTACATAGCTATAGCCTAAAGATGCCTCATGTTCTCGATTGAAAAGTTTATATGTTCCTTCGAGATTAAAATCGACAGCATGTTTTTCTTGGTGCTCTTGACCACCCCAGGGGGTTAGAGAAACACCTGATCCATCAGCTTTTGGATAACCATAATAATAAAGAAGACGACTATTATGCTTGGTATCAAGATAGTTATAGGTCAGCTTAGCGGTCCACTGATCATTAATTTTTTGCTTTAATTCAACGAAAGCATTTTGTGTTTCATTATCCCAGTGTGCCCAGTCAGGGTTAGGGTTATATGAGCGGTCATATGAAATTTGTTTACCATTGGCATCTAACAAAGGCAGAGCACCCCAGTTGTTTGCATTGGGTTTATTTTGTTCTTGGCTATAACCTGCGGTCAGTAAAGTACTATCTGTCAAATCAGCTTCAATAATACCTGCGAAACCATTTCTCTCTGACGAATATCGATCAAGGTAAGAATCACCAGTTTGCTCATAGCCCATAATACGGCCACGTACTTTTCCACTCGGTATTATTGCACCAGAAACATCAGCTTCATAACGCTGCGTATCCCAAGAACCATAACTTACACCACCACTTGCTTGGAATTCTTGAGTCGGGCGTTTTCTAATATTATTGATTGTTGCGCTTGGATCACCGAAGGCGTTAGTTAAAGAATCAGCACCTTTAACAACTTCTACACGATCATAGAAATAAGTATCAGGATTCGTATTGTTATAGTTATAACCTGAGAGGGGAAAACCCACGCCGTCAGTTAATATATTTGAAATCTCAAAGCCGCGAGCCATATAAGTAGTTCGCTCAGTTTCTTGATTAGATACGGTTACACCTGGGGTATTTTTTAAAACATCTCGTGTACTGGTAAGTCCGAAATCTTCAATTTGCTGACGAGTAACGACATTAATGGTTTGAGGAGTTTCTTTAGCTTCAATATTAAGCTTAGTTGCACTACTCGAGTTTTTAACATTATATGCTTTGGTCTGTTCAGAAGACTGCTCAGCACTTGTGGCTTTAACTTGAATCGTCTGTAAAGCTTGTACTTCTGATTCTTGAGCATAAGAGAGGTTCGCATAACAAATCGCGCAGGCGATTACGGTAAGCTTAAATGGTCGAGGTGGGATATTCATAAGATTAAGGATAATGTAAATAATTCTCATTTATTTTATTATTTGTAAATGTAAGCTACAATTCAAATTGTATTGTTAATTTAGATTAAAAGATGGTGAATGAGTGTAATTTTAGATAGCTTGTGCTGTGGCTGCTCTTGGTGAGTACATTTATATCAAGTTCAAGATTGATAAACCTCTATGCTAGAATGCATTATTTCAAATTCTTGGGTAAATCGCCTTGGCAAACCGAAAACTTAAAATAGGCATTGTAGTTGGGGAAGTTTCTGGAGATACGCTTGGTGTGAAACTTATGCGTAGTTTTCGAGAACAAGGAATCGATGCCGAATTCGAGGGAATCGGTGGTCCTCAAATGATTGCTGAAGGTTTTAACAGTTATTACCCAATGGAAACCTTGTCTGTGATGGGGATTGTTGAGGTCTTAAAAGACTTAAAAAAATTATTCGCCGTGCGGGATGGTCTAATTAACCAATGGACTCAAAATCCAGTTGATATTTTTATTGGAATTGATGCACCAGACTTTAACCTCAGACTTTCTAAAAGTATTAAAGAAAAGAATCTTCCAATAAAAACAGTTCAATATGTCAGTCCTTCTGTTTGGGCGTGGCGCCAAGGACGTGTTCATGGCATTAAACAGAGTATAGATTTAGTACTTTGCTTATTTCCTTTTGAAAAAGTTTTTTATGAACGATATGAAGTTCCTGCAGCATTTGTAGGTCATCCATTAGCCAAACAATTGCCACTTGAAAATCCAATCCAAATTGCCAAACAGCAATTAGGTCTTAATGAAAATCAAAAACATATTGCGTTATTACCAGGTAGCCGAAAAGGTGAGGTAGAACGGCTTTTGCCTATGCTGCTTGGAACTGCCAAAATTCTGCATAAGAAATATCCAGACATTCAATTTTTAATTCCCGCAATTAACGATGCACGAAAACAACAGATTGAGCAGGGTGTTGAACAATTAGCACCTAATTTAAAAACTGTAATTCATATTTTAGAAAATACAGATAGCGAATCTAAAGTTGGCCGTATGGTCATGAATGCAAGTGATATCATTGCTTTAGCTTCTGGAACGGCTACATTAGAAGCCATGCTCATGCATAGACCGATGGTCACTTTCTATAAGTTGCATTGGTTGACCTATATAATTGCTAAGCTTTTGGTGAAAATTCCTTATTATTCTTTGCCGAATATTATTGCGGGTAAGAAAGTCATTGAAGAGCTGATTCAGGCTGATGCAACACCAGAACATTTAGCAAGTGAAATAGAGAAGCTAATGAATGTTGAGACAGCTCAAATTCAGGTGATGCAACATTTAACCATGCATAAACAACTTATTTCTGGAAATACAGAAGATCCAGTACAGGCAATTCTGCAATGTCTCGAGAGCTAACTTTTAAGATTTGATTGGCTAATTGCTTTTAAGCCAGCTAATGAAAATTTCTTAAAATGTTCAACTAAATCGTGTAATGGCATCTGGGCAATATTTTTAAGTGGCTCAGGTGCTTGAGCATTAGGTCCTGCAATAATGAGCATCATGCAAGGTGTCATCACGCTTAAAATACAAGGCAAAACAGCTGGATCATTTTCATCTAAACCAGCAACTTGACTAATTAACTTACGAATAAGAAAAAATTTCCTCATACCTGCAAGTTCAATAAAATTTAATAAATGCTCAGAAGGTGAAAAGAGTTCACGAATAAAGACTTTGCCATGCCAAACATCTTTTTCAGTTAACTTATGCAGCAAGGTCTCAAGTAATAAGCTTAGCTTTTCTTCTGGTGACTGAGTGCTTTCAACAAGTTCTAGTAAATATTTTTCATCTAGATAGTGAGCGTGAGCTTCCACTAAAACAGCTTGATATAGTCCGTCTCGACCATCAAAGTGATAATTAATTGCAGCCAAATCGACATTCGCAACGTTAGCAATTGTTTTGTTCGCTGTCTTTGCAAAACCATATTGGGCAATTAAAGGTCCTGCTGCCTCAATAATTTTGGACTTGGTTAAGTCACCATCACTTCGTCTAGATCGGGACATGTTTAACCCTAATTTTCACTCACCATAAAAGTATATCTTTTATTCAAAGATTGGAGTAATTTAAATTTAAATTGAATTTAAACTAAGAAAATTTGAATTTAATAAGAAGGCCAATAAGATGAATAAAAAACTGATTGCCGTCGTCTTGGTTGTTATAGCTGTGGTTATCATCGGGTTTTGGGCATGGAAATATAACAATAAGAATCAAAAAGATAATATATTAACTTTATATGGAAATGTTGATATTCGCCAAGTTTCACTTGCATTTGAACAGTCTGGTCGTATAGAGAAACTATTAGTTCAGGAGGGTGATAAAGTTAAAGCTGGTCAAGTACTAGCGGCTCTTAATACCAATGCACTAGAGATTCAGGCAAAACAAGCTCAAGCACAACTTAAAGCTCAACAAGAGGCAATTGTTAAACAAGATGTGGGAGCTCGCCCAGAAGAAATTAGTCAAGCAAAAGCACAACTTGCATCTGCCCAAGCTGAGCTTGATAAAACCAACAAAAACTTGCAACGCTTACAAATTTTGGTAAGTAGTACGGATGGTCGGGCAATTAGCCAACAAGAGCTAGACTATGCTAAAAGTAATAAAGATAGTGCCGAAGCAGCGGTCCGTGAAAGACAAGCTAATTTAGAATTAATAATTAAGGGTGCTCGACAAGAAGATCGTGAAGCGACCAAAGCACAGTATGAAGTAACCAAAGCTAATTTAGATCTAATTAACTATAACCTTACTCAAGCTGAATTAAAGTCTCCTGTAAATGCAGTGGTACGAGCTCGGTTACAAGAAGTTGGCGATATGACAACTGCGCAAAAGGCCGTTTATACATTGGCTTTAACCGATCCCAAATGGATTCGTGTGTATGTAAACGAACAAGATTTAAGTTCTATCAAGATGGGGGGCACGGCCCAAGTTATTCGTGATTCTGATCCTAATCAGCCTATTAATGGAAAAATTGGCTATATATCTTCAGTGGCTGAGTTCACCCCTAAAACAGTACAGACCGAAGAGATTAGAACAACATTGGTTTATGAGATTAGGGTCTATGTAAATGATCCGAATGATCAATTGAAAATGGGCCAACCTGTGACTGTAAAAGTGCCACTTGCTTCAGGTGAGAAAGCTCATGACTGATGAAAAAGCAGTGGTTCAAGTTAAAAATTTGTTCATGACTTTTAAGGCTGAGAATAAAAAGACAGCAGATATTAGTGTAATTGTTGATTTGAATATGCAAATTAACAAAGGAGAGCTTACCGCTTTAGTTGGTCCAGATGGTTCGGGAAAAACAACCTTATTAAGGTTAATTGCAGGACTATATAAAGCCACTTCGGGTTCATTAAATGTACTCGGAGTTGATGTGAGTAAAAATCCGCAAGTTATACAAGACCGCATTAGTTATATGCCACAACGTTTTGGACTATATGAAGATTTAAGCGTACAGGAAAATTTAGATTTATATGCCGACTTACACGGCGTTTCAAAGGATGTACGGGAGCAAAGGTTTAAGCGGTTATTGGAAATAACGGATCTTACTCAATTCACTCAACGCCTAGCAGGCCAACTTTCTGGTGGGATGAAACAAAAACTAGGGCTGGCATGTACTTTAGTTCGTTCCCCAGAATTGCTCTTACTTGACGAGCCTAGTGTTGGAGTGGACCCTTTATCAAGACGGGATTTGTGGATCATTATTGAACAACTTGTTGAAGAAGAAAACTTAAGTGTAATTATAAGTACTGCTTATATGGATGAAGCAGAAAAATGTGCCCAAGTTTATATTATGCATGAGGGAAAAATTTTAAAACAAGGTTCACCTGAACAATTAAAAGAAATAGTAAGTGGACAAACATGGAATATAAAACCTTCAGAGCAGATTAAGGCTCGGACCTTGCAAGCTCAGTTACTTGATAACGATGTAGAGATTATTGATGCTGTTCCAAAGGGTGCACAAGTGAACTTTATTAGTCGTCAAAAAGAGCTATCAGCCGATATTTTACCTGAAGGGCTAAAAGCAAATACGCGACCACCTGAACTTGAAGATGTGTTTATGCTGCTGTTGCAGCAGGCTCAAAAGCAACCAAAACATATACCTATTTCTGAGCAAGCTTTTCAATTAGAACAAAACAATAATTTAAAAACAGAGCAACCTATCATTGTAGTTAAAGATTTAGTCCGAACTTTTGGAGATTTTACTGCAGTTGCCAATACATCATTTACTGTACAACGCGGTGAAATATTTGGATTACTTGGACCAAATGGCGCGGGTAAAACGACAACTTTTCGAATGTTGTGTGGATTGCTACCAGCAAGTAGCGGGTATTTGGAAGTTGCTGGTAAAAATTTACGGACAGCTCGTGCTGAGGCAAGAGCAAAAGTAGGTTACGTCTCTCAAAAATTTGCACTGTATAACAATTTAACTGTCTTAGAAAACTTGAAGTTTTTTGGTGGAGCATATGGGTTATCTGGCAAAAAACTAAATCAACAAATTGATAAAGCCTTACAGCAATACGATTTAAAGCCTCATAGTAAAAGTGGTGATTTACCGGGTGGGTATAAACAACGGCTATCTATGGCTGCTGCACTATTACATGGACCAGAAATTTTATTTTTAGACGAACCCACGAGTGGAATTGACCCGTTTGCACGGCGATCATTTTGGTACAGCATTGGTGAACTGGCAAATCAGGGCATTACCATCATTATTACGACGCATTTTATGGAGGAGGCAGAATATTGTGACCGCATTGCCATACAAGATGCTGGAAAGTTATTGGCCTTAGGGTCTCCCCAACAAGTCCGTAAATTGGCAAGTAAAGATAAACATATTGCTGACATGAATGAGGCTTTTATAGCAATTGTGGAACAAGCACGCGCGTTAAGGCACGCTGGTTAGGAGGTCTACATGAGCTTTGGATTTTGGAATCGGCTGACAGCATTAGTTCGTAAAGAAACTAAGCAGCTCATTCGTGATAAAAGCAGCCTCGGGATTGGTCTGGTTTTGCCTGTTATTTTAATTCTGCTGTTTGGTTATGGACTTTCTTTTGACTTAAATCAGGCCCGAGTCGGCGTTGTTGTTGATCAGTCTTCACCGCAGATCAATCAGGCTTTAGCTGGTTTAAATGGCTCACGATATTTAACAAGTCAAGAGTTTCATAATTTGCCTGAAGCAGAGCAGGCCATTCGAGATGGCGAAATTGATGCCATTTTGCATTTTCCTTCAGATTTTGCCAGTCAGGCACAGCAAGGTAATGCCAAGGTTCAACTATTATTAAATGGGACATATACCACCATAGCAACAGCCTTAGAAGGTTATGTTGCAGGTGCTTTAGCTACCGCACCGTCTATACAGTTTGACCGTAGCCCAATATTAGCAACGTCAAGCGCCGTTAATATTGAACAAAGAATATGGTTTAACGAATCTGGTAACAGTACTTGGTTTTTAGTCCCTGGCTTAATGGTGCTCATTTTAACTTTAATTGGTGCATTTTTAACTGGTTTACTTATTGCCCGTGAAAGGGAAAGGGGAACTCTAGAAGCTTTATTTGTTACGCCTGTACGGCCATTTGAAATTGTATTAGCAAAACTGATTCCCTATGTGGTGGTCGGCATGGTTGATATCGTGATCTGTATTGTTGCTGCATATTTTATTTTTGAAGTGCCTATGCGCGGTTCATTATTCTCAATTTTATCTGCTTCATTTCTCTATTTAATCGTCTCGTTATTACTTGGTTTAACTATATCAGGCTTTGCTCAAAGTCAGTTTCAGGCGAGTCAAATTGCCTTATTGGCAAGTTTTATGCCTGCACTTATGCTTTCTGGATTTGTTTTTGATACCCGTAACTTACCTTTGGTTGTACAAATTATTAGCCAGTTACTACCGGCTACACATTTTATGATTTTAATTAAAACCTTATTTATGGGAGGTGATGATTGGAAGTTATGGTTTAAAGAATGCGGTTTTCTGTTGGGATATATCGTTGTTTTGATATGTGCTGTGAACTTTTCACTGAAAAAACGGTTGAGATAAAGTTATGTGGCAGCAACTAATCGCTTGGTTAAAACATTTAAGTTTTTTGGTTAAAAAAGAATTCTTAACCATTTTTAGTGACCCTGCAAATAGAGTTATTTTATTTGTACCAGCCCTCATGCAAGCACTTTTGTTTGGTTATGCTGCTACTTATGATGTTAACCATGTCGATTATGCAATTTTAAACCAGAGCAATGGGCAGGTCTCACATGAACTCATCTCAAAACTAGATAGCTCTGGTATTTTTAAGCGTGTTGCAACACTTGAATATACTGGTCAAATCAAACAGGTTATTGATAGCCGTCAGGCATTGGTTGTAATTACGATTCCTTCTGACTTCGAGAGCAAATTAAATAATAACCAGAGCTCTCCTGTACAGGTCATTGTTGATGGCAGGAACTCATCAACCGCCGTCGTGGTAGGTTCATATCTAAATAAAATTATTGGTCAGTTTAATCAGCAAAAATTTAACTCAGCTTTGCCCATTAGCCTTGAAACAAGAACATGGTATAACCCAAATCAAGAGTCTCGATGGAGCTTAATGCCTTCATTAATTGCAGCATTAAGTATGATGCAAACATTACTTTTATCCGCTTTATCAGTCGCGCGTGAACGTGAGCAAGGTACATTTGATCAGTTATTAGTGACCCCGTATACACCATTACAAATTATGATTGGTAAGGCCTTACCGCCAATTTTTGTAGGGCTGATGCAGTCAACTATTATTTTATTGATTATTTTGTTCTGGTTTAAAATTCCCATGAATGGCTCTATTGGGCTGCTTTATTTTGGTTTATTGAGCTTTAATGTGGCTGTAGTGGGTGTGGGCTTATCTATTTCAGCATTATCTTTAAATATGCAACAAGCCATGCTTTTTACGTTTTTATTGATTATGCCTTTAATGTTGCTTTCGGGTTTACTTACACCAGTAGAAAACATGCCGGAAGCATTACAAATAGCAACGTACGCAAATCCATTGAGGTTTGGAATTAACTTGGTACAACGAGTTTATTTGGAAGGTGCAGGCTTTGCACAAGTCAAATTCAACTTTATTCCAATGATCATACTTGGACTGGTCACTTTACCTTTGGCAGCTTGGCTATTTAGAAACAGATTATCTTAATTAAAAAGCCCCATTTTAGGGGCTTTAAAACTTATTTAAGCACGTACGATCAGCTCGTAACCCGTATATTTACGGATATTAATAACACCAATATCAAAGATTAAATATTGCCCTTTAATACCTTGTAATACACCACGAATTTTTGGTGTTTTATCTAGGTTTAGAGACTTAATTTTTTCAGGATATTGTTCAACTGGATAAACAAACTCACGTGGCAATTCATCTTCTAATAATTCAACAGTTTCGTTAAATTCAAGATTTTGGCTAAATTCCTCACGAATAGTTTGAATTTTAGGTGCAAACTCTTCGATTAACTGATCACGTTGTTCAACCATATTTAAAGGTTCAGCTTCGCCTTTAAGGAGTTTGCGCCAATCAGTTTTGTCAGCAACTAAAGAACCAAACATAGTTTCAAGTTGACCAGATAAACGGCGTGATCCAACCTTTAAAATAGGTAGGGCTTGGGTTGCCCCTTGATCTAACCAACGACCTGGCATATGACTAACGCGAGTAATACCCACTTTTAAAGCACTCGAATTTGCCAAATACACAATATGCGGTTGGAAACAAACATTGTGTGCAAAATCATCTTCACGACATGTACCTAAATGATAGTGGCATGTTTCAGGTTTCATAATGCATAGGTCACATTCTGCTTTAGTTTTAAAGCATTTAAAGCAGTGGCCTTGAGAATAAGACTTTGGTGTTTTAGTGCCACAAGAAGTGCAATAAATATTACCTGTCCATTCGATTTCTAGTTCTTGTCCTAAATTAAAAGGAAGATCAATTTCTGAACGGTCTAATACAAATTTGTATTCAACATTTGCCTTGGTTGTCTGTTGATCAGTTACACTAGCATCTTTTAGGCCTGCATGCATTTTATGGCAAATGCCTTGTAGTTCCATAAAGTTTAAACTCACATCTTTCAATTAAGGGTTGCAGTTATGGCTGAACAAAATGTCATCACTTCTATGCTAGACGATTTATCAAACGAACAGCCCATTCATACTGCACTTTGTATTGGCCAGAAAATTGACCAGAATAACGCAATTCAATGGCACTATTTTACCGTAACTGAGCTTTTAAGTCTGCCTTTTACTCAGCGTTATGATTTGGGTTTTGTATTGTTTGATACAGATGAAATGCAGAACATAACTGAAGTACAAAAATCACAATTATTAGTGAAGCTAAGAGATTTATTAGCAAAACGAATTGTTGTGGTAAGTAAACGCAGTGATGAAAAGTTATTACGCTCTTTAGGTTTTACGCAACTCATTGATAAAACTTCACATGATAGTGATTTTGCTTTATGGCAATTTAACATCTTGACCTATAAGCATGTTCCAGATTGGTTTAATTCAAAGTTTTGGGCGAACCCGGAAAACTGGAATAAATTTCGCTGGTAAGAGACCACGAAATCTCTTTCAAAATTTAACAATTTGGCTTTTGCTGTCTTAACAAGAATCCGCGTATGCTCATGTGTAAACCATACATAAGAGTTTTACATGACAAATTTAAGCAACATTGTAGAAATTTTGGCTCAGCAGGCTTTAGGTGGGAACCAGCAAGCATCAGGTCAAGGTGGTTTAGGTGGAATTTTAGGTTCAGTACTCGGACAAATGGGGGGCAATACTTCTTCTGGCACACAAGGTGGTCTTGGAGGAGTACTAGGTTCTGTATTAGGTCAAGTGACTGGAAATAATAATAACGCACCTCAAGCAGGTGGTGGCGTACAAAGTTTATTAATTGCAGTTGTACCTTTAATCTTAGGTTGGGTTCAACAACAAGGTGGTTTGCAGGCTGCTTTAGAAAAGTTAAAAGGTGCGGGTTTAGGTAATCAAGTTCAAAGCTGGGTTGATCCAAATCAAAGTAATAGTGAAGTTCCTACCCAGCAATTACAAAGTCTATTTAACCCAGCAGATATTGAGCAAGTTGCCCAGCAGGCTCAAGCGCCAAAAGAGCAAGTTTACGGTGCAATTGCTTCAGTCTTACCTCAAGTCATTGACTCATTAACACCTCAGGGTGATAGTACCGATCATCAGGAAGCAAACCAAGACATTCAAAACGTTATGAATCTTGTAAGTGGTTTTTTAAAGTAAGCTACAAAGTTAAAAAAGCCGATATTTTTATATCGGCTTTTTTAAACTGAACAATAAAATAAAAGGGCGGTAGCCCTTTTATTTTAGATATGAATCAAAGATAACTAATTAGAAGTTATATTCGATACCAGTACCTACAACAGTTTGCTTGTCGTCATCATTCAACCAGTCACGTTTTTGTTGAGCAACGATGCCGTAGAAGCGAGCTTGTTTGTTGATTTGGTAATCGAGACCTAAACCGTACAAGTCGATTTTACGATCTGCTTGACCACTTACTTGTGTTTCAGCTGAAGCATATTCTGCTTTCACTTTAAGTTTAGTGTTAGGAATTTTATAAGCAGCTGTTACTGCATATGCTTGTTCCTCTAAACCACGGTAAGCTTTACCAGCTTTATCGATTGAACCATCAGATTTATATGATTGACCATATGCAGTCAATTCATCAGTAGGTTCAGCATGTTGCCATAAAGCACCTACAACAAAACCTGATTTTGCGATGTCATAAGAACCAGTTACACGGTAAGCATCTGTATAAACATCTTTCAGACCGTAAGCAGCATATTTACCTTTAATACCAAAGTCACCAGCGGCAGCTACTGCTAAGCCAAGGTCTTTGTTTTCATAGCCAAGTGCAGTAGACACAGAGTCAAAGCTGTCATTCTTGCTGTCTTTACCAGTTTCACCTTGTTTGCTGTCAGAGGTGCTTTCACCAGTCTGAGCCATAATGTTGAAAGTTAAACCAGCTAATAATTTAGGGTCTAGTTCAAAACCAACTACGTTATCTAAGCGGTTTTCACCGTACATGATATTGGTAATATCTAAACGTGTATCGTCATTAAAGATGTCTTGGTTACCACCAGCAGCAGTCTTAAAGTAAGAGTCGTATTTACCTACTTTTAAAGTACCAACACCTTCAGTTTTTAAACCGATGAAACGGTTACGAGCGCTCAGGTCAGTATCAGAACCTGAACCATCAGTAGAAATTGCCCATTCAGCTAAATAAACAGCAGATAACTTGTCAGTTAATTTCTCTTCGCCTTTTACCCCAATGCGAGAAGAGTTTGAGTTAACTTCGGTAACATCACTTTTACCATCGAAATTTTTATTATCAACTTGGTTAATAGAAACATTTAGTTTGCCATACAAAGTTGGCGCTGCTTGCACCGCGTTTATGCTCAAAGTTGCAACTGCGGCAGCGAGTAGCAATTTCTTCATTGAGATTTCTCCAAAAGGTATTTAAAAATGGCGTATGCCTAGTTAACTATTTATTTTGTAGTTGACTTATGTACAAAAAGTTACAAAAGCTCACCAACTTGCTAAGCAGTATCGGTAAACTTTGTGACAAGGGCGTGAAAAATAAATGACAGTTTTATGACGATTAAAATTTAGAAATAAATTAATTATTTTAGGTTTTTATAGTTTTTAGACGAAAAAAAGCGGAGTAAAAACTCCGCTTTAATAGATTAAAAATCAAAGAGCTGCTTTAATTTTCTCAGCTAAAGCTTTGATTTTTTCTTGATCGCCTAACTCTACAGCATGTCTTCCAAGTTGATGCACATTTGTAGGAATAAGGTGAAAATGAACATGCGGCACAGTTTGTCCTGCCGCTGCTCCAGAAAGTTGCATCAAGACGATACCTTCCAAATTGAGAGCTTTTTCCATTGCTTTCGCAATTTTCTGAACAATTTGAATGGTATATGCAGCTGCTTCTGGGGGTAAATCAAGTAGCGTTACAGCAGGTGTTTTTGGAATAACTAATGTATGACCATCGGCTTGAGGCATAATATCCATAAAAGCTAGAACTTGATCATCTTCATAGATTTTTATCGCTGGAAGTTCATTGCGTAAAATTTTTGCGAAGATATTTTGATCATCGTATGCCATGTATTATTCCTTTAAAATTATTTACATTTCAATTCTTTCTGACGCTCTTTAATAGCATCAAGACGTTGTTGCTCTTTGTCAGAAAACTTTGGTTTTGTCGTATGACAGTTTTCATTACCATATTTTTCTTTAGCATCAGGATCTTTGAAACAAAAGCCTTTTGATGCATAAATCAAATTATAGTCGTCTTGCAATTTCTGACATTCTTGCTCAGGCGTTGCAGCTTGAACGCTTAAACCAGCAATGCTCACCATGCCAGTAAAGACTGCAACCATAAATTTATTCATGAGCGTTTCCTCAGTTAAAGGTATGAACCTGTACTCAATATAAGGTTTATTACCAATATTTCAATGATTATTAATTACTCAAATGTCATTTTGGGTGATAATTTGTTCATAGAATAAATAAAAACATTAGATATCAATAATTTATAAAAATCAAATAAAAACATAAACTTAAGATAAATTATATATATTTTTTTAGAATTTGATTCTTTTTAATTCACTTTTAACTTTTATTGAAGATATAAAAATATGCTGCTGATTGAGGTCATCGGATATAAAACTTTTAGAAAAAGATGAGATCTTATAGCCTTTTCATTTGCTAAATAGACAAATGAAGTTTGAAATTAGGTCAATGAAAAAGGGGATGAGCAATGACATTATCAAAAACACAAAACGTGATAATTATCACAGTTTGTGTTTTTAGGATTAAGTGGAATTCACTGGGCCCATTTTAATTTAGACGGAAATGGGCTTTTTCTTTTAAGCTGTAAAATATAAGCACGTTAAAAGTAATCTTATTTTACACTTCAATTGAAAGATGTATTGATTTTGCATGTTTTAACTTCTATTATATTGTCCTTAAATTGCTGCGTTTGATAGTTTTTTATTTTTGTAACCCATTTCTAAAATTGAGATGGGTTTTTTTTATTTAAGTTATTTCGAAATATATTAATTTAGCCCCATTCTTACGAGTTATATTTGGCCATATTTTTAATTAGTGTGATACGTTTCGCATGCAACTTTCACTTTTACTATTGTGGTTACTTTTTAGTCTAACCTACTTACATATAGCAATGTTATATTCATCATACTTCCTTAAAGGATCTGATGATTCATCGGAGACAAGATTAAAAGGAAATAGAGAATGTCACAGTTTTTACTCGTTGCTGAAAGCATTTATAAAAAATCTGAAGAAGAAAAGCTTTTCTCAGAAGATATTATTGAACACTTGAATCGCTTAGTTAGTATGATCCGACAAGAGATAAAAGATACTTCATATAAATTAAAATATAACTTTATTGATTTTGAAGAATGTTTAAATAAGCCAGCAAATGAATGTTCAGCTAAACTCGATATCAGTTTAATGCCAACATATAAAAATAAAGGAGAATATATTATGTGGTTGGCTAGTTTTATTGAAAAGATTACTTTGGGAGGAAGAGAAAAGTTTCCACCACTTGCTAATACTTTGCTTCCCAGCTGTATGCTTGCCAACCCTTATTCAGCAAAAATGAAACAAGCTAAGGTTATATCCGAGAAAAGTGCGCAAATGATTGTAAACTATTTTAACTCCTCCGATTATAAAAAGGTTAATAAAACACCTGCTTAGTGTAAAAAATAATAATCTTTCAAATACTTAATGCTTTTATAAAGAAAATTTTTCGTAATGAATGACATGAGTTTGCTATGTTTGAGGTTTCATACTATTCATTATTGAGCCTATTAAAATTAAGTTTAATAGGCAGTCCTCTAAAAGATTAAATTTACTCTAATGTAATCTTTGTCCATGCTTCATACATTTTAACTGCCGCAGAGAAGTCACTGTTGTCTTCAGCAGTTAAATGAGCAGCTTGGATTAAACTTTGTGTTAATGACAAAAGCGGGGCAGGAAGCTTTGCTTGCTGGACTAAATCCAAAGCAATTCCTGTGTCTTTGGCAAGAAGAGGCAAGCCAAAGGTTACTGGAAATTCGCGACTCAATACACGCTGTGGAAAGATAGTCTCTGTCACCAGACTTTTACCACTTGAAGCGTTAATACACTCTAAAGCTTCGTTCAAGCTTACCCCATGCGCTTTTAAAGCACTGAAACCTTCTGCAACAGACCAAAGATTGACCGCGAGTAGCATATTATTAACTGCTTTCACTGCAAATCCAGCACCTGACTCACCCACATGTTTAATTAATTTTCCTACCGCTTCTAGAGCTGGTAATGCACGTTCGAAAGCTGCTGCATCGCCACCCACCATTACAGTCAAAGTTGCATTTTCAGCTCCTACGGTTTGACCGCTTACAGGAGCATCTAGAAAATCAACATTTAATTGCTTTAATGAGCTAGCTAAGATGCGGGCAGAGTCAGGAACCCCGCTGGTACAGTCTATCCAGATTGCTCCAGATTTAATTTCTACACTACTAATAAGCGCTTCTACATCAGTACTTGTCGGTAAGCATGAAAAGATAATATCTGCTTGTACGGCTTGCTCTAATGAGACAGCCTGAGTGCCATAGTCTGCTGCATGTTGTTTGGCTTTTTCAAAATTTCGATTCCATACATAGACAGTATCGAAGCGTTTTGGTAAATGCGCTGCCATACGGTAGCCCATTGCACCCAAACCAATAAATGCAACAGATTGACTCATGACCTTATCCTTAAATTTGTGTTGAACGTTCGGCGAGCCATGTAGCCAATTTCGGCCAAAACTCCAGAGCACTTGCTTGACTCGACATTAGGCCCAAATGACCACCGGGGATGAGAGTAAACGTGACATCCTGACTGCTTGTCAATTGACTTAATGGCGAAGCAGCGTCAGCACTGACCAGCTGATCACTACGACCCGCGCCAACTAAGAGGGAACAATCTATATTTTTTAATTCGATTTTCTTATCTTTTAACTGAATAAAGCCACGTTTTAACGGGTTTTGTAGCCAAACATTAAACAACATGTCTTGATTAATACCACCCGGATAGTCAATCATATTATTTAAAAAGTTACTTAGGGTTGCATGCTCTTGTACAAATTGTAGGTCATCAAGATTCTTTAGCAATTGCAGATGTCCATCAAACCAACCTTTAGGATCGAGAATTTTGAAACCTAATGAATTTAAAATTCCGGGACTGTGGATCAGACGTTTTGGTAATCCAGAGTAAATACGTTCCTTAATTTTCTTATTACGACTAATCAAATGATTTATGGTTTGATAGAGCTTGCCAATATGGCCAGATGCATAACTATCTATTGGACTACCAAGAACAATTAAATTTTTAATGTAGTTGGGTTGATTCAGAGCAGCATATAAAGTAACGAATATGCCTGCCATACTCCAGCCATGGAGCGAAATTTGCTCACTTCCTGAATGTGCGCGAACGTGTTCTATTGCTTTAGGAATGAAATCTTCAATAAATGATAAAAAGTTAAGGTGTCTATCTTTAAACTTTAAATTACCCCAATCGACCAAATAGACATCAAAACCTGCATTTTGAAAGTATTTAATAAGTGAACGATAAGGATATAAATCGTAAATCGCCATATTAATTGCGAGTGGGGCAACAAACACTAATGGTTCTTTAAATTTTTTTTGTGTTGCTGCGTAATAACGAATACGCGTTTGATTGAATTCGCCAATCACCTCAAAGGGAGTGCTTTGAGATAGTACTAATGTTTTTGAATGAAATAGTCGGGCAGAAAGGTGCTTGATTTGGCTTTGTTCTGAGACAAGGGATTTTAAGCGTTTCATCTTGCTTTACCAACTATTTACTAAAGATTGAATAAAGTCTAAGCGATAATTTTAAGGTTTACCTTGACCTTAAATACCTTAGACACTCAAAATGATGATAGTTTTTAGTACATGACCAGTAAAGGCGAACATTTAATGAACCAGTCTGATGATTTAGAATACCAACTTGATACTTTAGCCATTCGTACCGGACATACTCGTAGTTTTGAAGGTGAGCATGGCGAACCGATTTTTTTGACATCATCTTTTGTATATGAAAATGCAGAAGAAGCTGCAGCAAAATTTTCTGGTCAAGTTCAAGGAAATATCTATTCTCGTTTTACCAATCCGACTGTATCGATGTTCGAAAAACGCTTAGCAGCTTTAGATGGTGCTGAACGTGCTGTTGCGACAAGCTCTGGAATGGGCGCGATTTTGTCAGTTACTATGGCTTATCTCAAAGCGGGTGATCACGTTATTTGCTCAAGAGCAGTATTTGGTTCAGTTGTTGCCTTGTTTGAAAAATATATTGCTAAGTTTGGCGTAGATATTACATTTGTCGATTTATGTGATTTGGACGATTGGAAAAACGCAGTACGTCCAGAAACTAAACTTTTATTTGTTGAGTCACCGTCTAACCCTCTAGCAGAGATCGCAGATATTCAAGCGCTTGCAGATATTGCTCATGCGAATGGTGCATTACTTGCAGTTGATAACAGCTTCTGTACGCCTGTTTTACAGCAACCATTAAAGTTTGGGGCAGACCTTGTCATTTACTCTGCGACTAAATATTTAGATGGACAAGGGCGCGCATTAGGTGGTGCTGTTGTTGGTAATCATCAGTTATTAGAAGAAGTTTTTGGTGTTGTCCGTACGCTAGGACCATCAATGAGTCCATTTAATGCATGGGTTTTCTTAAAAGGTTTAGAGACTTTACGTTTGCGTATGAAGGCACACTGTGAGAGTGCTCAAATTCTTGCAGAATGGTTATCTACTCATGAAAAAGTAGAAAAAGTTTACTACGCTGGCTTACCAGCTCATGAAGGTCATGAACTTGCCGCTAAACAGCAAACTGGTTTTGGTGGAATTGTTTCTTTCGTTGTTAAAGGCGAACGTGAAGGCGCTTGGAAGGTTATTGATAATACTAAGTTTATTTCAATTACTGGTAACCTAGGTGATGTGAAGTCAACAATTACCCATCCTGCAACGACTACACATGGCAAACTTTCTGCTGATGCAAAAGCTGCGGCCGGTATTCAAGAGGGGTTAATCCGTGTATCTGTAGGCTTAGAAGATATTAATGACATTATTCGTGATATCTCACGTGGTCTTGATCTGATCTAATTATCCTTATTGAAATAATTCTTTTGGGTTATTTTTTTCATGAAACCATCTCTTTAATCGAGATGGTTTTTTATATTTAAATGTTACTAAAATTTCAGAATCGCAATAAAAAACCTACATTTTTGTTTAAATGAGGGCTAAGAGTACAAGGTATAAAGACTTTAAATTTAATTAAAAGAAATGCGAGTTTTAAAATGCTTAAGCCTATTGCTATTGTTGTTGTGGTAGGGGTAATTGGGGTGGTTGGATATAAACTATTGACCAAACCGCATCAACACCCAGTAAATGAAACAACCTTATTGATTAACAATGCAGAGAAGTCGGTGCAAGAAGCAGATAAATCTATTCAAGAAGCAAATACCTCCTTTAAGAAAGTTCCCTTAAGCGAATATAAAACAATTGATAAAGGTCTACAGGCATCTCAATAGTGCTATGAGTTTTTATAAGACTTTAACGTATGTCATCTAAATATTTAGGAAGTGTACCTAAATATGAGTATGTTACTCATGTAGCTATATGAAATAGAGCGAGAGATACTGATAGAAAACATTAGTCTATTGTGTCAGAATTACGGATTAATTTGAGTTCAACGCACTAATCTGTATGTATTTTAATCGCATAGGTTGGTTCAATGAGATTAAGTTTTTATAAAGTATTACCAGATAACCAATAATACTTTAAAGATTTGATAGAGATACGGAGTAAAGTTATGAATATCAATATGCTCATGCAGCAAGCGCAGCGCATGCAAAAAGATATGGAAACAAATATAAAAAAGGCGAAAGAAGAGCTTGCCCAAACTGAAGTCCAAGCAGAAGCTGGTGGTGGTTTGGTTAAAGTAACCATGAATGGTCGCTATCTTGTAAAACGTATCGAAATTAACCCTGAATTACTTCAAGATGAACCAGATATGATTGAAGATTTGATTGCTGCAGCGGTAAATGATGCTGTGCGTCAAGCAGAAGTTATTTCAGAAGAAAAAATGCAAAAAGCGAATTCTGGTATGGGCTTGCCACCTGGCTTAGCGGGCATGTTCTAAGGAAGTTCTGTGTTTAGTGATAGATTTGAACAACTCGTTCAAGCTTTACGTATATTGCCTAGCGTTGGTCCGAAATCGGCTCAACGTATGGCATTACATCTTTTGATGAAAAATCGAGAAGGTGCGTTCGCATTAGCTCATGCTTTACATGAGGCTTCAAGTTATATTCATGAGTGCAGCGTTTGCCATTCTCTAACTGAAAATGAAATTTGTGATATTTGTGCCTCAACTGAGCGAGAAGATCAACTATTGTGTGTAGTTGAATCACCAGCAGATGTAATGGCGATTGAGCAAAGTGGTAGTTTTCGAGGTAAATACCATGTTTTAGGGGGACATCTTTCTCCTTTGGATGGTATTGGCCCAGAAGAAATTGGTATTCCTTATCTGATTCAGCGCTTAAGTCAAGGCACTATTGAAGAAGTGATTTTGGCAACTAATGCGACTGTAGAGGGACAGGCAACCGCTCATTATTTGGTAGAGGCGACTAAGCACTTACCTATACACATGACGCGTATTGCTCAAGGTGTGCCGCAAGGTGGTGAACTTGAGTATGTAGATAGCCATACCTTAAGTCAGGCAGTTCATAATCGTATGAGAATGAAATAAGCATTCCGATGCTTATTTCATTGATGCGATATAAAATTGAATTAGATTTATTAATTTAGTTATAAAAGATGAATGTTATTTTGTCTTTAATTAAAAAAGTTTAAATAAAATATGAAAGCCGATAAGAATGAAAAAGATCTTATAGATTTTAAAAAATGAATATTTGGAGTTAACTTTAAAAATATAAATAAAAGATCAAAAAATTATCTATTTTCGAAAAATTGTTCAAAAATAGAGTATTCATAAAGGTTTAAGTGGTAATTTCCCACTTCTATGTTATATATACCAGAGTTCTAAGCACTCTTTGCATTTACTTGAGAAAGCATGTTTCAGTTTATCCAACAGCAAACCGATTTGGTTGATGTTCTTCAAAAAATGGATCAATGTTCGATATATGGACTTGATACAGAATTTATTAAGGTTGACACACTCTGGCCTAAACTTGGAGTATGCCAAGTTAATGTAAATGGCGATGTCTATCTGTTGGATGGTGTTTCATTAGATCTAAGTCAGTTTTGGAAAAAAATATTTCTCGCTCAACAGAATATTTTTCATGCATGTGGGGAAGACATCGATTTAATCTACCATTACGCTGATGAAGAAGATCTGCTTAATGTGTTTGATACTCAAGTAGGCCTTTCTTTCTTAGGCCATGGGCTGCAAGTAAGTTACCAAGGTGCTTTAAAGCTTTGCCTCGACATTGACATTGAAAAAGATCAAACAAGATCTGATTGGTTGGCTCGGCCTTTATCGCCTCAGCAACTCTGTTATGCAGCCAATGATGTTCTATATATAATGAAGTTAGCGCATCATATTCAAGAACAGCTTAAGCAGAAAGGGCTTTATGACTATGTTCTTGAAGATTGTAGTAGTTTAACTAAAGAAATTATTAGTGAAACGCCGACAGAGTTGCTTTACACCGATGTTGGTAATTATCGTCATTCGCGTCGTCAATTGATGCAACTGCAAAATTTAAGTGAATGGCGCGAATACATTGTTAAAGCAACGAATCAGCCACGCAGTTTTATTCTTCGAAACTCAACCATGATTGATATGGTTGAAAAGAATCCACGTAATAGTTTTCAACTCTCGCAAGTTAAAGATATTCGCCCAAACGTTGTTCGTGAATATGGAAAAACTATTTTAGAATTACTTAAAGATTTACCAGTTGAAAGTGAATGGCCAACAAGAATTGCTAAACCTTTTAAAGTAACATCTAAAGAAACATTGCATAAAATGGATATGGTACTTGCCCATGCAATAAGTGAAACTTCTATTCCTAAAGAAGTATTGCTTAGAAAGAAATGGCTAAATGCAATTCATCAACATGTTCTTTCTCAAGGGAATGAACAAGATTTACCTGATTATCTTTTGGGTTGGCGTTACGAGCTATTAACTCAACCATTAATTCAGTTATTTCAAGAAGAAAAACAAAGTTTATCCATTTAAAATGATGTGATAGTTAAAATTTAAAAGCTCATCTTCGTGATGGGCTTTTTTAATGAAGAGTAATGAATAATTTAAATTAAGTAGTTTTTATTTATAAATAATAGATATTCAATATTAATAGTTAATAAAGTAAATGTTTATGTTAGCTATATTAAATAATTAACTTTATTAAAAAGTTAGTAAAGTGATGGGTTGAAGTAATTTTAATTTGTAAAATTGATAATGAATTAAATTAACTTCTTCAATGAGAAAAATTCAATTGATTAAACATACAGGTCTGTATATTCTTGGTTGCAAGAAAAACAATTTTAATATAAATAATATATAACTATAAGTTTGTTTCGGTGCAGAAATAAAAAAGCCAACCCAATTGGGTTGGCTTTTTATTTTTAATCATACAACTCAGTTAAAATGTCAGTAGATTATTAAATTTTAAAAATTAAGGATTCATATTTTACGAACTTTCTGTATATAAAGTTGAAAGTTCAGCTACGAGTTTCTCTGCTTTTTGAAAAGCATTTTCTAATGATTTTATATGTCGTGCATCTCCAAACTCTTGATATTCAGAAGCAATTTCATAAACTTTCTCTACTCCTAAATATTTGCTGAGCGTGCGAAGGTGAGGTACCAGATGATCCATGTGATGGCGGATGCCTTCTTTCTCAAAACCAAACTCTCCACTAGAGGTGATAATGATTAAAATTTTTCCAGATAGAAGCGGTTGTAAAGGAAAGTCTCCTCGAGCGAGATCAAAATCAAATGTTTTATTAATCCTAATAATTTGGTCAAACCATGCTTTAAGTTGAGCAGGCATACCATAATTGTACATAGGTGAAGAAATTAGAATAATATCTGAACTCGAAACTTCTACTATTAACTGATCTGATATAGATAAAACATCACATTGAGCTTGAGTTCTTTTATTTTCAGGTGTGAATACAGCATCAATCCAGTCTTGATTAATAAATGGTGGGGGATTCATTCCTACATCACGATAGATATATTCATCTATAGCCAGTTGCTTTTTCCATGAGCTGACCAATCGGCTGGCAATATTTTTAGAAATCGAATTATGGTTTGGATTAGGGTTAATCGCAGCTCTTACACTAGCATCTATATGTAATATTTTACTCATCATAAATTCCAAAAAGTTAAGGTTTAATTTATTTTGAGTTTTAAAAGATAAGTAGACAAACGAGAAAATTACATTTATAGATGAGTTTAGGTCACCTATAAATATAACTTTGGAGAAAGCATGCAAGTCTCTTTGCAAGCACTTAAGGCATTTGAATCAGCCGCTAGATTGGGTAGTTTTAAATTGGCTGCTGAAGAACTTTCGCTAACACCAACTGCGATTTCACATCATATTACTAATCTAGAAAGCAGATTAAATGTTGATTTATTTCATCGACAAGTAAGAAAAATAACGCTTACAACCACCGGAGAGAGACTTGCTGGGGCAATTTCTGAAGGGTTTCGTAAAATTGAAGATGCATTAGATGAAATAACAGTAAATGGAAATGTAGTGAGAGTGGCTAGTACGTCTTCACTCGCTGCAATGTTGTTAATTCCTTCTATAAATGAATTTTATCAATTGCACCCCGATATCTCAGTTGAATTCTCTACAGGCGAAGCTTTAGAAAGTCACTTATATACATTGCCTATTCGATATGGTGATGTATCTTTAGTACCTTCTAAAGATGTCCTTAAATATGAGTCTTTTAATGTATTTGGTGTATCTAACCTTACTCTGTCCAAAGATAGGAGTGAGCCAATAACGTTATTCACCACAGAATGGAAAAATAAAGTATTACCAAGTCCACCATTAGAGACATGGCTTGAGGTGAATGGATGGGACCAAAAGAGGGTGATAATTAAGAAATTTGATCAGGAAATTTTTGGCATACATGAGGCTTTATCTGCCAATGGATTAGTATTTTGTTCTGATACACTTACCCATAGGTTCGTTAAGGCGAACCTTTTACAGGAGTTTAAAACTAAACCCATTCAATCAGAGCTGTGCTACTACATTCCAAATAAGGAAGATTTTAAAAATAGAAATGCGAGAAAATTTATTGAATGGGTAGAAAGTTTATTCAACCAATAAAGTTATATCTTTGATTGGTTTTAACTACACAACACTAAAACTCATATAGCCTTTTTATGCTATAAACTTAGATAAATTAATAATTAGAGAGATAAATATGCTTAACAACTTTAATGCTGAACAAGCTCGTCAAAATGCTAAAAACTTTAAAATAAACCAAGACGTCATATTGGAAAAAATTTTAACTGGTACTGAGTCTGAATCTAAGGAAGGGAAGAGAAAAGCAACTTTCTGCTTTCCTGTTGATGCTATAAGCCCTGATCATCTTACTCTGGTTGAAGAGGAGCTTAAAAACAGAGGATTTAATGTCTCAACTGATATTGAGCATTCCGGTACCACGATCACAATTGAAATAAGCTTCTAACTATTACTGCATTTTAACTAAACCACCCTTAAAACAAGGGTGGTTTTTTCTTGCATGATTTTTCGTAATCCAGGGAAAGTAAATATAAATTTATTTACAATTAAACTTATATTAATCAGGATATTATTTGACAGAGTTGATCTTCTTCTGTAGCTTTACTTTTTGAGTGGAATATGGATATGAACTTCCAAACAATACTTTTATCTTTCCAAAATCAATCTACTGGTACAGACGCATTTAAAGATTTAAAGAATGCTTGTGAACAGTCTCTTAAAGAATCTCAAAATACAAAAGAAAAAGCAGCCGTCTATTTAATCTATGGCTTTGCACGTACTTACGTAATCCTCTATGAAGATGAAGCTGTTACCTCTGAATTTGCCAATACCTCTAAGTCTAAGCTTATAGACTACATGGAATGTTTAAATGAAGCTCTATTAAATCAAAATGATAGTGCTATTTTGGATGCCTTAAATCAAGTAAGCGATGACTATATAAAGAGCTCGCGAGTTTTCTAAACACCATTAATTTATTTTTGATGAAAATACTTCTTTAGCCCAAGCTAAAGAAGTATTTAAAGTTTGTTTTAGTGAGACTTTTTCTTACCGCCACCATCTTGTTTATTGACAGTAGACCATGCAATTCGTTCAGCTTCTTCTTGAGAATGACCTCTATCTACTTCACTCTCAACAATATGTTTAGCCTGACGTTTTTGCTTTGCTGTGTAGGCTGTTTTATCACCTCGAGGCATAGGTTCATCCTCCCTATTTATATTAAGATACTTAATATTTAAACATGCTGAGAATTTAAACCAGTTAAGTAATGTCTCCCAATGTGTATTAAGTGGTTAGAAGTTTTACTTAAATGTGAATTTGAAAATGTAATAACCCCCTTTAATATCATAAATTTCATAGTATTAATGGGGGAATGTATTAAGGATAGATCACAAAAAGTACTCAGTAACGAACATTTTTTCTTTTTTCCTAAAAATTGTTTTTATTTTATTAAAGTGAAAAATTATGTTTAATCTTTAAAATCAAATATTTATTAATTTATTGTAAAAGCCAGCTTTTATCTGGAACAAAGTTATTATCGACCTTAATCAATGTTGTAGGTTAATATTTCTCAAGAATTAAAAAAACGACTGATGCGTAAACAAACCTGCGTGTGTGAGTCGTTTTTTTTCATGTATGCTGTCCTTAGTTCAAGAGTTGATTTGAAATGCACTGTGATATTTATAGATCGAGCAAAAAAGATGAAATGTACATGTATATTGCTCGTCCAAACTATCCTGACGATGCGGAACAAGCTGATCCGTTTGAAAATGTTCCTGAAGCTGTTTTACAAGCGTTTGGTCGTACAACGTTTGTCATGCATTTAGAATTAGCTCCAACACGTAAATTGGCGCGTGTTAATGTTTTACATGTTTTAGACTCATTACAAACAAAAGGTTTCTTTATTCAGATGCCGCCAGAAGGATTAATTAATCCGAATGCGGTTGAACCAGAGGGCTTACGTGGTGCGTGAAGATCAAACTGGAATAATGAATCAATTATTCTCTTTTTTGGATGTTGTTCCTGAAGGTGTTATTGCTTTAACAGCTTATGGAATAGGCGCTATTATTGCTTTATGGTGTTGGTGGCGATTAATGCGTCGCCTTCCTACAACTTTTGGTGCAATTAGCTGGCTTATTGTATTTGCTATTTTAGTTACCCCAACAGTGTCTGAAGGACCGAATGCATCTGTAGCACCTGCTATTTTTGGACTTCTTTTTGGTGTTTTAACTAAAGATAGCCCTCTAATTTGGTCAAATTTATCTTTAATTCTGTTTGTAGTTGGTCTAGGTTTGGTTGTTGGCTATTGTTGGTCAAAATATTCAACAAACAAAAGCATGCGTTCCATCTAACCATTGAAATAGAAAAATAAGGTCTTTACATGTCTGCTGATACCCAACATTTTACCGGTACAGATCAATATATCGCGACTGATAGTCTTAAGCTCGCTGTAAAAGCAGCTCGTGCTTTACAAAAGCCTTTACTAATTAAGGGTGAACCTGGCACGGGTAAAACTTTGCTTGCTGAACAAGTAGCACAAAGTTTGGGTTTAAAACTGATCACTTGGCATATCAAATCGACAACCAAAGCGCAGCAAGGGTTGTATGAATATGATGCGGTTTCTCGTTTACGAGACAGCCAGTTAGGTGATGATCGAGTTTACGATATTAAGAACTATATTAAACCCGGTAAACTGTGGGAAGCTTTCACGAGTGAAGAGCGTTGTGTTTTGTTAATTGATGAAATTGACAAAGCCGATATCGAGTTTCCAAATGACTTGCTGCATGAACTCGATAAAATGTCTTTTTATGTTTATGAAACCAATGAAACAATTACGGCAACACAACGCCCGATTGTAATTATTACTTCGAATAATGAAAAAGAATTACCAGATGCTTTTTTGCGTCGTTGTTTCTTTCATTACATTGAGTTTCCAGATGAAGCTACAATGCGAGAAATCATTGCGGTTCATTTCCCAAATATCTCTGCAACACTAGTAAACGAAGCTTTACAGGTTTTCTTTAAACTACGTGAAATTCCTAATTTGAAGAAACCACCATCAACCTCTGAGTTAATTGATTGGTTAAGCTTACTCATGGCAGACGATATGCCAGAAGATGTATTACGCAATCGAGATACATCAAAAGCGATTCCACCTTTATATGGTGCGCTGATCAAAAACGAGCAGGATGTGCAACTCCTCGAACGTTTGGCTTTCATGTCTCGACGTTAAAGGAGGGAATAACCCATGTTTGTGCGGTTATTTTACACCTTACGTAAATACGGTGTTCCAGTTACAACTCGTGAACTTATTGACTTAAACCGTGCTGTGAGTGAAGGTTTAGTTTTTGCCGATCAAGAAGAGTTTTATCAACTTGCTAAAACAATTTTAGTCAAAGATGAGCGCTTTTTTGACAAGTTCGATCGTGCCATGAAAGATTACTTTGACGGCATTGAAACCTTTGATCTGGATGAGTTACTCAAGCAAGTTCACAAGTTACCAAAAGACTGGTTTGATTTAGAACTTCTAGAAAAGCATTTGACCCCTGAACAACGAGCAGAACTCCAAAAAGCCGGTTCCTTAGAAGAACTGATGAAAATGCTGGAAGAGCGTTTACGCGAACAGCATAAAAAACATCAGGGTGGTAACCGCATGGTGGGTACTGGCGGTACTTCACCTTTTGGGGCCTTTGGGGATCATCCAGAAGGCGTCAGAATCGGTGGACCAGGGCGTAAACGTTCGGCGGTTAAAGTCTGGGAACAACGTAAATATCAAAATCTGGATGACGACCAAGTTCTTGGTACTCGCCAGATGCAAATTGCTTTACGTCGGTTACGTAAATTTGCCCGTCAAGGTGCAGCTGAAGAATTAGACGTTGACGGTACAATCCGTGAAACAGCCAAACAAGGTATTCTTGATGTTCAAATGGTACCTGAGCGTCGAAACCGAATAAAAGTACTGATGTTGTTTGATGTGGGCGGTTCGATGGATGCTCATATTGCTCAATGCGAAAAACTGTTTAGTGCTGCTAAAAGTGAGTTTAAGACACTCGAATACTTCTATTTCCATAATTGTCTCTATGACTATGTCTGGAAAGATAACTACCGAAGAACAGCAACCCGCATGAACACATGGGATCTGTTTCACACCTATGGACGCGACTATCGTGTAATTGTAGTGGGTGATGCCAGTATGGCACCGTATGAGTTGAAATCGGTGGGCGGCTCGGTTGAATATATGAATGATGAAACAGGTGAAGTTTGGTTACGTCGCCTACGCCAACATTTTGATAAAACAGCGTGGTTAAACCCTGAAACAGAAGGGTATTGGCATTACACTCAAACCATTGGTTGGATTAAAGAGATTTTTGAAAATCATATGTATCCAATGACGCTAAAAGGCATTGAGGATTTAACGCGTTACCTTTCTCGATAAGCTTAATAACTTTAATAATTTAAAAAAGAGGGATGATATGCAACATCAAATTAACGGTATTGCTTTGCCGAATGAACAAGGATTTTTTGGTGAATATGGTGGACAATTTATTCCTCCACATTTAAAAGAAGCAATGGATGAAATTAATGTTGCCTATGAAGAAATTCGCCATACATCTGAATTTCAAAATGAACTATCAGACCTCTTTACAAATTATGTAGGCCGTCCAAGTCCCTTATTTCATGCGAAGCGTCTGTCTGAACAGTTAGGTGGCGCACAAATTTACTTAAAACGTGAAGATTTGAACCACACTGGTGCTCACAAAATTAATCACTGCTTAGGTGAAGCTTTACTTGCTAAATATATGGGCAAAAAGAAAGTTATTGCTGAAACAGGTGCTGGTCAGCATGGCGTTGCTTTGGCAACCGCTTGCGCATTAGTAGGCATTCCCTGTGAAATTCACATGGGTCAAGTCGATATTGAAAAAGAACATCCAAATGTGGTCAAAATGAAAATTTTGGGTGCTCATTTGGTGGCAGTTACACGTGGTACAGCAACATTAAAAGATGCTGTAGATAGTGCGTTTGAAGAATATTTAAAAGATCCTAAAAACTTTATATATGCCATTGGCTCTGTTGTGGGTCCACATCCATTTCCTAAAATGGTTCGTGATTTTCAATCTATTATTGGCAATGAAATTAAAGATCAAACGCATCAACGATTTGGAAAAAGTCCAGATTATGTTGTGGCATGTGTAGGGGGTGGTTCAAATGCAATAGGTGCATTTACTGCATTTTTAAACGACTCAGATGTAAAACTAGTAGGTGTTGAGCCGGCTGGACATGGCTTAGAAACCAATATGCATTCAGCAACGCTAACTTTAGGTAAGCCAAGTCAAATTCATGGTATGGCGTGTTATGTGCTTGAAAATGAGGCGGGAGAACCTTTACCCGTGCATTCTATTGCTTCAGGACTAGACTATCCGGGTGTTGGGCCACAACACAGTTTTTTAAAAGATTTAGGTCGTGTTGAATATAGCACTGCAACTGATCAAGAATGTTTAGATGCTTTTATGACACTTTCTCGTGTTGAAGGCATTGTTCCTGCACTTGAAAGCTCACACGCTGTCGCATGGGCAATTCGTGAAGCACCAAAACTGCCGAAAGAAACGATGATCGTAGTGAATCTATCGGGGCGCGGGGATAAAGACTCTGATTATGTTGCCGAAAAGCTTAAGCTTTAAGCCGACTAAACTCGAAAAGCGGTCAGTATTTAAAGGCCGCTTTTTTATTTTAAAAATTTAAATCAATCTCTAGTTAAAAGTTCATTATTTCTTAATTAAAACAAAGTATTCTGATTTTAATATGTGATTGTTAGAGATCGGCATGTAAAACTCCTGTTCACAAGGCAAAGCGTTGCTTTGCTGTACCTCACTCAGTAGAATAGTCACTTTGCAAAATTTACCTTTGGAGACGCCTAAGTGGAGCGACCGACGATTAGCCCTGAACATTTACAGGAAGCTGCTGAAAATTTATCAACAATTCGAGATTTTATTCGTTTTGGGGTATCAGCATTACGTCAACATGATGCACATTTAGGACAAGGTACTGAAGATTATTTTGCAGAAAGTTCTGCACTAGTTTTACAAACCTTATCTCTTGAATGGTCAGCAGACGCAGAAATTCTAGATGCGAAGTTATTACCAAGCGAAAAAGCAGAATTTTTAAGCTTATTGGAACGCCGTATCAATGACCGTATTCCAACATCTTATTTACTAAATCTTGCTTATTTCTTTAATAAGCCATTTTATGTAGATGAGCGTGTCCTCATTCCACGTTCACCAATTGCAGAATTAATTGAACAACGTTTTGCACCATATTGTTTAGATGAAAATGGTCAAATGCGTGAAGCTCTCAATAATTTGCCAGAAAATGCAAAACCTAAAACTCCACAACGTATATTAGATATGTGTACAGGTTCTGGATGTATTGCGGTTGCTTTGGCTTATGCATATCCAGACGCTGAAATAGATGCAACTGACATTTCTAAAGAAGCTTTAGAAGTTGCTTCAATTAATACTGAACACCACAATAAGCAATATCAAGTTGCATTACTTGAATCTGACTTGTTTGCCAAGATTCCAGCTGAAAATCAGTATGATTTGATTGTAAGTAATCCACCGTACGTTGATGCTGAAGATATGGCTGACTTACCAGAAGAATTTTTACATGAACCAGAACTTGCATTGGCAGCAGGCCAAGATGGTTTAGATTTAGTTCGTAAAATGCTTGCACAAGCGGCAGATTACTTAACTGAAGATGGTCTTATTGTCATTGAAGTAGGTAATTCTGAATGGTCGATGCGTCAGAACTTTAATACGATTGATTTCAACTGGCTCACTTTCCAAAAAGGTGGTTCAGGTATTTTTGCTTTGACTGCTGAACAATGTCGCCGTTATAGAAAACTATTTGAAGAGCAAATATAAGGAGTTGGGCATATGGCAGGGAATAGTATTGGACAACTCTTTCGTGTAACCACTTGTGGTGAGTCTCATGGCGTTGGCTTAATGGCAATTGTTGATGGTGTGCCACCAGGCCTTGAGCTTACTGAAGAAGACTTGCAAAAAGATCTTGACCGTCGTAAACCGGGAACTTCTAAATTTGCGACTCAACGTAAAGAGCCTGATCAAGTTAAAATCATTTCAGGTGTTTTTGAAGGTAAAACGACAGGAACACCAATTGGTTTATTGATTGAGAATACTGATCAGAAATCAAAAGATTATGGCAATATTGCCCAAACTTTTAGACCTGGCCATGCCGACTATACATATACGCAAAAATACGGTTTCCGTGACTATCGTGGCGGCGGACGTTCTAGTGCTCGTGAAACTGCTATGCGTGTTGCAGCGGGTGCAATTGCTAAAAAATATTTGGCGGAAAAATTTGGCGTCTTGATTCGTGGTCACGTTACTCAAATCGGCAATGAAGTTGCCGAAAAACTAGATTGGAATGAAGTTCCAAATAATCCATTTTTCTGTGGCGATGTAGACGCTGTTCCACGTTTTGAAGCTTTGGTGACTTCTTTGCGTGAACAGGGAACAAGCTGTGGAGCGAAGCTAGAAATTTTGGCTGAAAAAGTTCCTGTAGGCTGGGGTGAACCTGTTTTTGACCGTTTAGATGCTGATATTGCTCATGCGATGATGAGTATTAATGCGGTTAAAGGGGTAGAAATTGGTGATGGTTTTGCAGTTGCGGGACAGTTTGGTCATGAAACACGTGACGAATTGACCAGTAATGGCTTTTTAGCGAATCATGCTGGTGGGATTTTGGGTGGTATCTCAAGTGGTCAATCCATTCGAGTTGCTATTGCACTAAAACCAACAGCAAGCATTACGACCCCAGGTAAAACGATTAATTTAAATCGTGAAGATACCGATGTGTTGACTAAAGGCCGTCATGATCCATGCGTAGGTGTACGTGCAACACCAATTGCAGAAGCAATGCTAGCGATTGTTTTAATGGATCACTTCCTACGCCATCGTGCTCAAAATGCAGATGTTATTCCGCCATTTGCGCCAATTGAACCTTAATCATATTTTTTGATTATACTACTTAAAACCCCGTATTTAATTTAAATATGGGGTTTTAATTTTTTATTACACCGAAGTTTGATTAAATTTTAAATTATTATCTTGTCTTATAATGTTTATATAAATATAATATTCTGCAATTTATTTTTGGATATATTCATCTGTAAAAATCAGCAATTAAATATTGTTAATTTTTGCTACACCAGATTTTTATATTTATCAAATAAAGTTAATTTAATCAAATTGCTTTTATATCAGCTTACTACACATATTTAAATTTTTAATACTTTAAACAAAGAATTTTCAAAGTCATCATTGAAATTGGGGAAATATCAATGAATCAATGCACATATAGAATTGGCTGTATGTCAAAGGATAGGCTATTGCCTAAAAATTTAGAGGCAATGATAAAAGTTATTCATGACTTATCTTTGTCATCTCATCTTTTAGGAAATTGGATATACAGCGAAGACAATCCAGACATACATATTATTGATTTAGATAGTGGCTATACCAATATACTTATTCCAAAAAAAATTAAGATCGTATTGAGTAATAATCCTGAACTTTTAAAAGGCTACCAATATGGTTTGAAGAGGCCAATAAGGTATCAGGAGCTTCTTAATATTTTACAAGATATTGAGAAGAATGAATATTTTAAAATTAGTCATCAAGAACGTATAACAAATAATGAGAATATAGTCTCTAAAAATCATTTAGAGACAAAGATACTTTATAAACTTGTGTGTTATCCAAACTTTAAAAATATTCATGCAGAGCAGATTGTTAATGTTACTAGAGTTTGTGCTTTATTATCTATTGAGTCAAAAACAGCTCAAGAAATTAAGAGGTTTTTGAATTTATCCCTTGATGAAATACAAAAAATTATAGAAATAATAAAAAAAGAAGCTTATCCAAATTATGAAACAATACATGAAAATATTGTTTCGATCTTACCATTTTCGGCTGAAACCATTTCTACTGTGCCGCAGAGAATAGAACAAAATTCTTTTTTTTATTTTTTAATTAAATTTTGGAAGAAACTGAAGAGAGGGTTCTAATGAAGTGGAATTTTCTACATTATATGGATTGGAGCCTATAATTTTTATTATCTAATACAAAAGTTGATTAATTGAAAGTCGCTAAATTTATTAAGTTTATATAAGCTATTTTTAACAGATGGTTTAAATTTAAATAAAAGAGGTTTTCGTATGTACTGATTCTAAATTATTTTTAGCTTTACCATGGATGGAAAAGCTAATTATTTATATTGAGTCATTTCAAATGTAAGTCAGACTTTTTAAGTTAAATCTACAATTTGTTCTTCATTTACAGCGATCTTAAATTGATTACGCCCATTCGTTTTTGCCTTGTACAAAGCATGGTCAGCGCGAGCAACGAAAGCAGAAATTGAATCATTTAGACGTGGAATCGTGGTTGCCACACCAACACTAATAGTGACTTGTGGTGAAACATCACTACATGGGTGTTTAATTGCAATTTTATCAATAGCATTCATTAAACGTTCAACTTGGATTAAAGCTTGCTGAGAATTTGTCATTGGAAATAACAGTAAAAATTCTTCGCCACCATAACGAGCAACCAAATCACCACTGCGTGCGGCAATAGAGGAAATAGCAATTGCGATTTCTTTTAAGCATTCATCACCTTTTAGATGTCCTAAAGTATCGTTGTAAGCTTTAAAATAGTCGATATCGACCATCATGATGGTAAGGGGTGTTTCATGTCGTAAAGCACGGCGCCATTCGTTATCCAGTGTTTCATCTAGATAGCGTCGATTGGCTAAACCAGTAAGTGCATCTTGCTGGGAAAGCAAAGATAATTGCTGTGCTTGCTGCATCAGTTCAATGCGATTCAGCTCGATCATGCAGTTTTGTAAGTAGTTTTCTCGATGTTGGCGGTCAGTTGCATAGGCAAGGGTCATGCCCAAGAAACTACTGAAGGTGTAAGTCCGGTTCAAGAAAGTCCAGTCGATCACCCCATTTAAGTAGTTACTTACCAAAATTCCAACAAGTCCTCCAACCCATCCAGCAAATATGGCTGTGTAAAAACGCATACCTACTGCACCATAGATAATCACAATCGCATACATCATCGCCGCATGAAAAAGAACGTTCTCTTGGCCATTTTCTATAACGTTAATTAAAATAAAAGTAATTGCGACTGCTAAAGCTGAGCCAATTCCTACATAATAATCAAAATACTGATTTAATTTTTTAATAAACGATAAAATCCAGGCAAGAAAAATAATTACACCCACCCAAGAATAATAACTAAACCAGGGTAAAACTTGTTCAGTTGGCAATACTTGATATATACCAAAGCTTAAAAATATATATAATATTAAAATAATAGGCGCTCTATAGCGGAACTCATAGGCAGCACCGTTTTGGTATTGAAAACGATAAATCGTTTCAAGCTGCTTTGGAAACCATACGAAATTTAATCCTCGTGTGGTTAATAAATCTATTTGTTCCTGTCCCAATATATTGGAACCTTGCAACTTCATAATTAATGCTCTCTATATTGGAAGTTGTCATAAAATGAGACTTATTTTTAGTAAAGTTCCATCTAAAAATATTGATTATATAATGTGTGATTTATTTAAAATAATAATACAGATTTTTTAAAAAAGTAATGATTTTTATCTGAGTTAAATGTGATAAAAATCACGACATTTCAATGATTAGCGTAACAATTATCTAAAGTATCGCAATCCATCGAAAAAAGTTACAAATGGTCGATTAACGATTGTATCTTTATCGTTTTCGGATAGACTTGTAGCGTGAAATACAGATGATTGCTGTCATATAAATAGGAAAATTAGCAATGACTGCTCTAAATCAATATGGAATGAATTTAGAAATTACGCCGCATAATGAATGGTCACAACGGTTCTGGGATGACCTGTTACCAGCAAAAGAACGGGTAAGTAAACATCCGTTTTTTACGGAAATGGCCAATGGGGGATTGAGCCTAGATAGT
This sequence comes from Acinetobacter sp. Li1LvA2, assembly GCF_056156705.1. Taxonomy (NCBI): domain Bacteria; kingdom Pseudomonadati; phylum Pseudomonadota; class Gammaproteobacteria; order Moraxellales; family Moraxellaceae; genus Acinetobacter; species Acinetobacter sp. Li1LvA2. The sequence goes on along the minus strand of NZ_JBSICF010000001.1, from coordinate 450,219 downwards.
TTCCGATATGCGTTACTTAATTTCTATCCATTAGTCGCGCATTTCCCGTCATATATGGCTGGGGCGTTAGGCAAAGCAACGGGTTTTTCTGAACCTGGCGTTACAGAAGCACGAGATTGGTTAATCCAAAATATTAAGGTCGAAGAGCGGCACTTAAAATGGTATCGCGATTGGGCTGGAGGTTTTGGTTTAACTGTAGATAAGCTTGATAGTGTGCGGCCACCAGCTGCGATGAATGCAGTAAACCATTTCTTATGGAATATGAGTCATCGCGGTAATTTGGCAGAGTGCCTTGCTGCAACAAATCTGGCAATTGAATGGGCAACTGGAGACTGGTCTATTCAAGTCTATAAGGGTATTCATGCCTATACTGATCATCCTGAAGTAACGATTGATAAACGTTCTTTGGCTTGGTTACGTGCGCATGCGCATTATGATGATCTTCATCCTTATGAAGCCATGGAACTGATTAAACGTTTATGTAATGATCGTCCTGACTGGCAGCAAAAAGCATTTCATGCTGCTGAAGAAGGGCTGCGTTATTATGAATTAGCCTTAGATGATTGTTATAGGGTGCAGCTTCAAGCTTCTGCTTGATCTCATCTCAATAAAAGGGAGAATATCTATACGATATTCTCCCTTTTATTTTATTCGAGTAATTTTAAAAGTTTAGTTCGATAAGGTATTTCTTCAGGTAATAATTCAAGTAAACGTTCAACAGCATCTACACGATCTGGCACACGACTGACTACTCGTAATAGTTGATCAATATCTTCAATTTGATAAATCACATGACTCAAGCGAGCATCAAAACAATCTCTCCATGCACACAAAAATGGGCTTTCTGATTTAGATAAAAAGCTTCCTCTATAGAGTGTAAGGGTGGTCGATGTGAAACCAAGGTTTAATGCTTGTTCTGCCATTAAAAAATCACATTGAATTTCACAGTTAAGTCGATAAGGCCGTGACTCAATGACACCTGGAATTAAATTTCTAAGTTGAGAAAGTTCTGCTTTTAAGGTGGTGGTACTAACTGGTCGATCACCATATAGAGCATAGTGAAGTTCTTCAAGATTAATTCCTTCAGGACAAAGGGTTAGAATGCAAAGAATCTCAATTTGGCGTTGAGTCAATGTAAGGCTGTGTTGGTTATATTGAACTTTAGGTGTGCCGAAGGCTTTAATATATAAAATATTTTTCTGATGAAGCTGAATTGCTTGCTTCACAATATCAGCACATCTTTCAACAGCTAAAAGACCAAGAGAATTATGCTTTTGATATTTAGTTGATAAATTCATAATTCCATAAAACTGGCCAGTCTGAGTGTCTGTAATTGGTGCTGCATAACAGACCCAGTCTCTTACACTATTCATTTGGTTTTCGTGTGAGTAAACGCAGTTCGGTGAGTGAGTATTCAATGCTAAACCAATTGCATTTTGTCCCACTGCCTGAGTTGACCACTGACCACCTTCAACAAAATGAACTTGCTCTGCCGATGAGCGCATCGGTGTACTACTCCATGTCCAAAGTAGAGTGCCATGTGGGTCGGTCACACCAATTGCCATATCGGCATCTTCGGCAATATGCATTAAATTCCGATGACACTCGTGAATCGAACGACCAAACAATGAATGTTCCCATTCTTCGGTTAGATCAAATAATGGAGCCGCATCGAGGTCAACTGGTGGTTTTTTTCCTAATTGTTGAGAATGAGATAACTTTTCTGGCCGGAATAATGACGGCGTAGTATCTAAAGAAGGTGATGATAATTGTTTTGACATATCCATATCGAAATTCCTTTATCATTGAAATGGCGTATCCGTAGCCGCTCAACAGTTATAACTTTTTTATTGTGACTATTTCCTCGTTATCTGCTTACCTTAAATAAATTTATAGGTCTTGACCATTATCCTATTGGATAAGTTTTGTTAATTGTCTAATCCTTACGATAAGACATCTTGTCGGTTGAAAGGTTTTGGTACTGCTTCTCCAAAATATTGTCGATCAGCAAAATAGCTAGAACGAACCATCGGTGCACTCCAAATATTTTTAAAACCTAATCGTTTACCATGTCGAGTATATCGTTCAAATTCTTGTAAATTTACAAACCGATGAATAGGTGCATGTGATTTTGAAGGCTGAAGATATTGACCAATCGTGACAAGATCTACTTGATAATCTTTTAAGTCATTAAGTAGAGCAAGTACTTCTGCCTCAATTTCTCCTAACCCAACCATTAAACCAGACTTGGTTTTGATATCGGGACAATATGCTTTAAAGCGTTTTAGTAGCTCTAGTGAGTGTTGATAGTCTGAGCCCGGACGCATCGCTTTATATAAACGAGGAACTGTCTCAATATTATGATTAAACACATCTGGTGGAGATAAACTCAAAGTTGTAAGCGCTGTCTCTAAACGACCGCGAAAATCTGGTACCAAAATCTCAATCAAAGTTTCTGGGCAACGTTTTCGGATTTCTTCAATGCACTTTACAAAATGTGCAGCGCCGCCATCGTGTAGATCGTCGCGGTCAACAGAGGTAATCACGACATATTTTAAGTTTAGGTTTGCGACCGTTTCTGCCAAATGTTTAGGTTCATCTTCATCTAAAGGTTTTGGGCGACCATGAGCAACATCACAAAAAGGGCAGCGACGAGTACAGATGTCTCCCATAATCATAAATGTAGCCGTACCGCCACCAAAACATTCGGGTAAGTTTGGACAGGCTGCTTCTTCGCAAACGCTATGCAACTTTTGTTGGCGCAGCAAATTTTTTATCCGTTTGATTTCTTCAAAATCGGTTATTTTTGCTCTAATCCAATCCGGTTTAGTGAGTAACTCTTCTGTAGGTAAAATTTTAATAGGAATGCGAGCGACTTTATCTGCTCCTCTTAATTTAATACCAGTTTCTGCTTGTCTTTTAAAATCCATATTAATAATTCCATTTTGTTTAAAAATTATTTAAACTCCTGTTTTTTTAATTTAACAACTTATTTAAATCATATTAATAAGTCGCAATTAATTAAATACACAGGGTGTGGCGAGTATTATAAAATAAGAAAGGTTGGTTAAAGGTTTGTTTTTTAACTCAATGAAAATTATAAAAATTTTTTTAAATTATTTTTATGGGTTAAGTTTTTGAAATTAAAAAATTAATTAATTTTATTTTAAATAAAAACTTTTTAGTCTAATAGATTAATTCTTGATTTTAGATTTAAGTATTTATAGCGAATTAGATTTTCGCTTGAAACTTGGTTGAACTTTTAAAATCAAGATAATAAAGGAAAAGGATATGCAATTAACGGAAGAGCAATTACTCGCAGCATATAAACGCATGCGTGATATTCGTGAATTTGAGGATCGACTTCACGAAGAAAATACCAATGGTGATATTCCAGGTTTTATTCACTTATACAGTGGAGAAGAAGCTGTAGCAGTCGGGATTTGTGAAAATCTAACCGACAAAGACTATATCACTTCAACCCATCGTGGACATGGGCACTGTATTGCAAAAGGTTGTGACATTCACGCCATGATGCTGGAAATTTTCGGTAAAGATGACGGACTGTGCCGTGGAAAAGGCGGTTCTATGCATATTGCCGATTTGGATAAAGGTATGCTCGGTGCCAACGGAATTGTGGGCGGCGGGCCTCCTTTAGCAATTGGTGCAGCGTTGACAGCAAAAACCTTAAAAACTGGTGGCGTTGGACTGTCTTTTACAGGTGATGGCGGTTCAAACCAAGGCCTGACCTTTGAAGCAATGAACATGGCTGTTGTTCTTAAACTTCCAGTAATTTTTGTTTTCGAAAATAACGGTTTTGGTGAAGGAACGGGCCATGATTACGCGGTAGGAAGTAAGGATATTGCTGGTCGTGCAGCTGGTTTTGGTTTACCAGCAGTTAAAGTTGATGGTACCGATTTCTTTGCAGTTTATGAAGCGGCCCAAGCTGCTATTGATCGTGCACGCCGTGGTGAAGGTCCAAGTGTGATTGAAACCATTACGAACCGCTTTTATGGCCACTTTGAAGGTGACCCGGGCTTAATTCGCTCTAAAGAAGAGGTCGAGTTCATCAAAGAAAATAAAGATCCTTTGAAAATTTTCCGCGAGAAAGTCAAAGGCAAAATTGATGAAACCAAACTAGACGAGATTGATGCAGTATCTAAGGCAAATGTTGATGATGCTGTTGCTAAAGCTCGTGCTGCGGCATACCCACAACCAGAACAACTCCTTACCGACGTCTATGTCTCTTACTAAAGGAATAGTAAAGATGCCAAATAAAAGTTTTCGTAATGCGATTAAAGAAGCCATTGAATCAGAAATGCGCCGTGACCCAACGGTTTTTGTAGTTGGTGAAGATGTTCGTGGTGGACATGGTGGTAAGAATACCGAAGATAACGAGCTTGAAGGCTTCGGTGGAGTACTTGGTGTAACCAAAGGCTTATGGACAGAATTTGGTTCAGAACGTGTGATTGATACCCCAATTACCGAATCAGCGATTATTGGTATGGCCGCTGGTGCTGCGGCTACAGGTTTACGTCCTGTTGCTGACTTAATGTTTATGGATTTCTATGGCGTGTGTCATGACATGCTTTATAACCAAGCCGCTAAGTTCCGTTATATGTTCGGCGGAAAAGCAAAAGCGCCAATGGTTGTACGTGGCATGATTGGTGCAGGTTTTTCTGCTGCAGCTCAGCATTCTCAGTCACCATACAACGTATTTGCTGCGGTTCCGGGTTTAAAAGTTGTAGTTCCATCTAGCCCATATGATGTGAAAGGGCTATTAATTCAGGCTATTCGAGATGACGACCCTGTGGTGTTCTGTGAGCATAAAATGCTTTATGACATTAAAGGTGAAGTTCCAGATGATGCCTATACCATTCCTTTTGGCGTAGCAAATTACACCCGTGAAGGGACAGATGTGACCATTATTGCTTTAGGGTTGATGGTACACCGTGCCAATGAAGTAGCGGATAAATTGGCAAAAGATGGCATTTCAGTTGAAGTGGTAGACCCTCGTACAATTTCACCTCTGGATGAAGAAGGAATTTTAGAGTCTGTTGCATCGACTGGACGTGTGGTTATTGTGGACGAGTCAGCGGCACGCTGTGGCTTTGGGCATGATGTTGCTGCACTCGTTGCACAAAAAGGTTTCCACTATTTGAAAGCACCTGTTGAACTCGTAACGCCACCACATACGCCTGTTCCATTCTCTCCAGTTTTAGAAAAAGAATGGATTCCAAGTGTAGAGCGTATTGAGCAAGCTGTACGAAAAACATTGGAGGCTTAGGATGAGCGAAATTAAAACGCTGGAGATCCCGAAATGGGGATTATCCATGGAAGAAGGCACGATTGCCCAATGGTTGATTAAAGAAGGCGATAGCTTTAATAAAGGCGATGAAATTTGTGAAATTGAAACCACAAAAATCGTCAATGTATTAGAAGCGCCTTTTGCAGGAACGCTCCGTAAAATTTTAGCAAAAGATGGTGAGACTTTACCGGTCGGTGGGCTTATTGCGGTATGTGCTGAAAGTGAAGTTTCTGATGCAGAAATTGAAACATTTATTGCATCACTAGGTAGTTCAGCAGCTAAAGCCCCTGAAGCATCTTCGGAACAGAGTAAAGCAGAAACATCTGCACCTGTTGCTGAAAAAGCAGAACAACCACAGTCTATAGCTGCAAGTGCTCCAGTTCCAGTAAAGGCTGCTAAAGGTGACTACGCTGTACCCGAGTCATTACAAGGTTATCAAACATCTGATGAGTTGTTTACAACACCGCATGCGTTAAAACTTGCTGAAAAGCATAATGTGAACTTAGCTAAAGTCACAGGTTCTGGCCGTGAAGGACGTATTAGTGTTCAAGACATCCAGAAAGCTGTGCAGGCTGCTGGAGGTCAGTGGCCTGATATTAAACAGCAAACTCAAGCTAAAGTAGTTAAATCTACTGCCGACGATAGCCGAGTTTCAGCGACGCCTGTAGCACGTCGTTTAGCAAAACAATGGGGCATTAACTTAAATGACTGCCGTGTTTCAGGTACTCGTGGCCGAGTTTGTAAAGAAGATGTTGAAGCAGTTTATTATCGTAACAACCCAACGTCGGTAAATGAACAATCTGCTCAATGTGCTGTTGCTCAGCCACAGTCGACCGTTACAACTGTGGCGATGAATGGTATGCGTAAAGCGATTGCTTCACGGTTACAGGCTGCAAAACGTAATGCACCGCATTTCCGCCTAGTAGTCGATCTAAACGTAGAAGCTATGCAAAAACTACGTAAGCAAATTAATGAAACTGTGCCACAGGTGAAGCTTTCTATTAATGACATGTTAATTAAGGCAGCTGCAGCGGCACTCATTAAAGTACCTGAGGTGAATGTTCAATTTGATGAGGCGACTCAATCAATTTTACAGTTCTCTCAAGCAGATATTTCAGTGGCTGTAGCGATTCCAAACGGTTTAATTACACCCATTGTGAAAGCTGCAAATCAAAAATCGTTGGCACAAATTTCTGATGACATGCGTGATTTGGCAACGCGTGCCAAGACTGGCAAATTACAACCTGATGAGTTTCAAGGCGGCAGTTTTAGCATTTCAAATTTAGGAATGTTAGGCATTAAACAGTTTGATGCCATTATTAACCCACCGCAAGGTGCAATTATGGCATTAGGTGCTTCTGAATCTCGCGCTGTTGTTGAAAATGGCAATGTAGTGGTTCGTGAGATTGTCACAGCGACTTTGTCATGCGATCACCGAGTCATTGATGGTGCAGTTGGGGCGAAATTCTTGGCCAGCTTTAAGCAGTTTGTTGAAAACCCTGCTTTAATTTTGGTGTAGGAGAACCCCCATGTCAGAAGCTCAATTTGATTTAATTGTGATTGGCGCGGGACCGGGTGGGTATGTGGCTGCAATTCGTGCAGCCCAGCTCGGGTTAAAAACCGCAATTGTAGAAGAACAACATTTAGGCGGAATTTGCCTAAACTGGGGCTGTATTCCAACTAAAGCTTTGCTTGCAGGGGCAGAGCTTGCAACTCAGTTTAAACATGCCGGACAGTTCGGGTTTCAGGTATCCCAACTCGATTTTGATATTCAAAAGCTTGTGCAACATAGCCGCCAAGTATCAGCTCAGTTAGTACAAGGCATTGATTACTTGCTTAAAAAGAATCAGGTGACTGTGTTTAATGGTCGTGCTCAGCTTATGGCTAAAGAAAAAATTGAAGTGACCGATGCTCAAGGTAAAAGTCAGGCTTTGAGTGCACCCCATATTATTTTGGCAACTGGAGCTAAAGCTCGACATATTCCTCAGCTTCCTGTCGATGGAACATATGTCTGGAGCTATAAAGAAGCGCTTGTGCCAGAGCAGTTACCAAAAAGCTTACTTGTTGTGGGTTCGGGTGCAATTGGTAGCGAGTTTGCTAGCCTTTATCAAGACTTGGGTTGTCAGGTCACGCTTATTGATTTAGCCAAGCAGATTTTACCAACTGAAGATGCAGAAGTTGCCCAATTTGTCAGAAAACAATTTGAACAAAAGGGTATGAAAGTCTTAACCGATGCTGTTGTTCAAAGCATTCAAATTGAAAATGATCAAGTCCACTGTGTAATCGAAACGGCAAATGATGTTGAAACGCTTGTTTTTGACCGTGTCCTTTCGGCAATTGGTGTACAGCCTAATACCACAGGGCTAGGACTAGAACATTTAGGTGTGGAACTCAATCCGCAAGGTTTTGTGGCAATTAATGACTATTGTAAAACCAACGTAGCAGGGCTTTATGCCATTGGAGATGTTGCTGGAGCACCGTGTCTTGCCCATAAAGCAAGCCATGAAGCCATGATATGTGTTGAGAAAATTGCTGGTGTGGCAAACGTCCATTCACTGGATCGTAGCCAGATACCCGGTTGTATTTTCACGCATCCACAAGTGGCGAGTATTGGTTTAACAGAAAATGCAGCAAAAGCTCAGAACCTACCTATACGAATCGGCAAGTTTTCTTTAACTGCAAATGGTAAAGCTTTGGCAATTGGAGATGCGTCAGGTTTCGTTAAAACGGTGATACATGCAGAGACGGGCGAACTACTTGGTGCACATATGGTAGGCCATGAAGTGACTGAGCACATTCAAGGCTTTGCAATTGCTAAATATCTAGAAGCAACTGATGAAAGCTTAGCTCAAGTGATTTTCCCGCATCCAACATTATCAGAAGCCATGCATGAGTCTATTTTGGCTTCAATGCAACGAGCGATTCATATGTAGAAATTCTGCATTTACAGGAGTTGAACATGGTTAAGGGATTAAAAAATAAAGTCGCTTTAGTCACAGGGGCAGCTCAAGGCATTGGCCGTGGGATTGCCCTGCGCTTGGCGCAAGAAGGGGCACATATTGCATTAGTCGATATGAAACAAGATCGATTGAATGATGTGAAGCAGGAAATTCAGGCTTTAGGTGTAAATGCGAGCACATTTATTGCTGATGTCAGTGACTGCGAGCAAGTGTACGCTGCTATAAATCATGCTGAGCAGGCCCTTGGTGGATTTGATGTCATGATTAATAATGCTGGAATTGCACAAGTTCAAGCGATTGCGGATATCACACCTGATGAATTTCAAAAAATTGTTGATATCAATATTGGTGGAGTACTGTGGGGCATACAGGCTGCTGCTGCAAAATTTAAGCAACGCCAACATAAAGGTAAAATTATTAATGCCTGTTCAATTGCTGGGCATGATGGGTTTGCTTTACTCGGTATTTACTCGGCAACCAAATTTGCAGTACGAGCACTTACCCAAGCTGCTGCAAAAGAATATGCTAGTCAAGGTATTACCGTAAATGGATATTGTCCCGGAATTGTCGGAACAGATATGTGGGTTGAAATCGATAAACGTTTTGCTGAAATTACGGGTGCCGCAATCGGTGAAACTTATAAAAAATATGTGGAAGGCATTGCTTTAGGTAGAGCCCAAACACCAGATGATGTAGCTGCATTAGTTGCTTTTCTGGCAAGTGAAGATTCAGACTATATTACGGGTCAATCCATTTTAACGGACGGCGGAATAGTCTATCGCTAAAACAACATCCTGATTTGAGGTAGATAATAATGAAAGCAGCGCGTTTTTATGACAGAGGCGATATTCGTATTGAAGATATCCCTGAACCAGAAGTCACTGCCGGCACTGTCGGTATTCAGGTGGCTTGGTGTGGAATTTGTGGTACAGATTTACATGAGTTTATGGAAGGACCGATTTTTATTCCACCGTGTGGACATCCGCATCCTATTTCAGGCGAATCTGCGCCGATCACCATGGGACATGAGTTTTCAGGTGTCGTCTATGCTGTAGGTGAAGGCGTTGATGATATTGAAATTGGTCAACATGTCGTAGTAGAGCCTTATATTGTGGCCGATGATGTGCCGACTGGACCAGGTGACAATTATCATCTTTCCAAAAATATGAACTTTATTGGTTTAGGTGGGCGTGGTGGTGGTTTATCGGAAAAAATTGCGGTTAAACGCCGTTGGGTGCATCCAATTTCCAATAAAATTCCACTGGATCAAGCAGCCTTAATTGAGCCGTTATCAGTGGGTCATCATGCCTATGTGCGTAGTGGTGCAAAAGCTGGAGATATTGCTCTGGTTGGTGGTGCGGGCCCAATTGGTTTGCTGCTTTCAGCAATTTTAAAAGCGAAAGGTCTTAAGGTCATCATTACCGAGCTGAGTACAAAACGTAAAGAAAAAGCTAAAGAGTCGGGAGTCGCAGATTATATTTTAGACCCGTCAGAAGTTGATGTTGTTTCTGAGGTCATGAAAATTACCAATGGTGATGGCGTCGATGTCGCGTTTGAATGTAGTAGTGTTAACAAAGTGTTAGATACTTTGGTTGCAGCAGTCAAACCAACAGGCGTTATTGTTATTGTTTCGATTTGGAGCCACCCAGCATCAATTAATGTGCATAGTGTGGTGATGAAAGAGCTTGATGTACGAGGCACAATTGCCTACGTAAATGACCATCAAGAAACAATTAAACTGGTCGAAGAAGGAAAAATAAATCTTGAACCTTTTATTACCCAGCGTATTCAACTTGATGATTTGATTTCACAAGGTTTTGAAACCTTAATTCATAATAATGAGTCAGCAGTTAAGATTATCGTACAGCCCTAAATAGATACTTAAACCTATAAAAAAGAGCGATGATTCGCTCTTTTTTTATTAAAGTAAATTGTTGTCTTGGGCTTCAATAATAGGCGGTAATGGCTGTCCTAAAGAGCTTAGAGACTCTCGCTCAATCAAACGCACAATTGAATCGAGCGGTAAATCATTTTCTTGCAAACCGAAAGGTTCTTCAATTTGAGCGCTTAAGGCATCTAAGCCTAAAAACATATAAGCAATTAAACCCACAATAAGCGGTGTCCAAATACCTAAAGCTGCTTCAAGGCTAAAAGGTAATATGAAACAAAAACAGTAAACAGCACGATGTAAAAGTACTGAATATGAGTAGGGTAAAGGTGTACCGGCAATACGGTCACAACCCGCTTGAATATTGCCTAGCTCAACAATATGGCGTGTCAGAGTGCTATAGATAATGTCACTAATTTCGCCGTCTTTTAGAGCTTTGACTAAATCTTTTTGAATATTTTCGAGTACAAATTGTGGTGCATTAATATGCTCATTTAAATAATCGAGTGAAGAGTTATTTAAATACGCATGTTCAAGAAATTTGGTTGGTTCAGCAGTTTGTTGGCGCAGTCGATCACGTAATAAATTGCTAAAAATTAAGACCTGATGAATTAAATGTTCACGTTGTTCATTGGTGAGAACGTGGCTGTCTCTAACAATATGTCTGGCATTGGCAATTAAAGCTCCCCAAAGTTTGCGACCTTCCCACCATCGATCATAACAGGCATTATTTCGAAAACCCGTACAAATCGAAAGAATCACGCCAAAAATAGTAAATCCAATCGCGGGTACGGTAGGAATTTGAATCCAATGATAATAAGAGAGCCAGACCACACATGCTGAAATAAGTACAACAAAACTTAGTGCTGGCAAAACCTTGGGTAGAACAGTTCCTTTCCATGCAAATAAGAGTTTAAAAACGCTGCTTTTATCGCGAACAATCATAGAAAGCCTTTGAACTAACGGACCTAACCAAGTGCAGTATGATACGCCTTAGATGAGCTAAATACCTAGCTAAAGCTTATGCTTTTGTCTGTATCGCCAAAGGGTAGTACGGCTAATTCCAAAAATATTCGCAACCATATTCAAGTTATGGTTATATTTTTCTAAAGCAGCTTGCACATTTTCGGGGGTAAGTTCTGTATTTGTCTCAGGCAATTTAACGTAATCTTCAGCATTTAAGAGCTCATTTGGTAAGTCTTCAACTTCAATTTCATCCTTACCATTTGCCATGGTTAAGGCATAAAGCAGAGTGTTTTTAAGCTCACGAACATTTCCCGGCCAGTCATAGTTCAATAACACTTGCATGGCTTTTTGATTGACATGACGTGGCATTGTGTCGAGTTGAGTGGAGCTTTCTTTTAAAATCTGATCGACAATGAGAGGTATATCGACTTTTCGCTCTCTGAGCGGTGGTATAAAAATTGGAATTACGCGTAAACGATAGAGTAGATCGTGACGGAAACGTCCAGCCTTAGCTTCTTCGCGTAAAGCTTTATGTGTTGCTGTAATAATTCGGACATTGGCTTGAATCGGTTTTTCACCACCGACAGGAGTAAATTCACCTGTTTCTAAAACCCGTAATAATTTAGCTTGAAGCTCTAAAGGAATCTCGGCAATTTCATCTAAAAACAGCGTTCCACCAGCGGCACGTTCAAACACACCTTTATGGTCACGAATTGCTCCAGTAAAAGCACCTTTCACATGCCCAAAGAGTTCACTTTCTAAAATATTAGAATTTAAAGCTGCACAGTTAATCGCTACAAAAATCTTATTTTTACGTTGGCTATAATCATGAATTGCTTTTGCCACAAGTTCTTTACCGCTACCAGATTCGCCGCGGACGAGCACAGGAAACTCAGTAATTGCCACCCTTTGAATAATTGAAAACATACGGGCCATTTCTGGTGAGCAACTATTGAAAACTTTAGCCAAGTCTTGCAATTGGTCTGTTAGCTCTGTTTCAGCGAGGTCATTCTCTATGCTAACGGGCTGTAGAACATGTAATTTCCCGATAATGCGATGCTCTGCGATGTAAATATCATTTTCCTGATAGATAAATCGCTTTCTCATTTTAGGAGTATTGATTTCGAGATATTGATTGTGATGATCTTGAGTAAGCGCTGCCATGCTCTCAACAGAAATGTCATCTGTATTAAATTTATAGTGAATTGCTTGAGTCGTTGTGTCTGCTAAAAACAGACTCGCATTTGGGAATAAAGCTTTTAATTGCTCAAATAAAATAAAAAAATCTTGTTCTGACTTAAAATTTAGCTTTGCCATTTCATATGTTTCAATATCGTTTCATTGAAACATACTTGAGTTGCATAGAAACATCAAGCAAAGTTTATATTCTCATCTCAATTTTAATTTCTTAATTAAACAACTGATTTTTATGTTTATTATTTAATTTTAAATAATTGGCATCTTATTTGCAAAATATAGGAAAGAAATAAATTATTGGGGTATAAATCATGTTCTTTAAGCAGTTTTTTGAGCAGGAAAGTTCGACTTATACATATATGCTTGGGTGTGAAGAAACACGAGAGGCTGTTTTAATTGACCCAGTTGCATCAGATATAGAGATTTATGCAAAAGAATTGGAGCAGCATCAATTTACGCTCATCTATACCTTAGATACACATGTTCATGCAGACCATATTACTGCCGCGAATTTGCTTCGTGAACGTTTCCATTGCAAATCGGTTTTACATAGAAACTCAGATGTAAGTTGCGGAGATATTTTAATTACAGATGGTTGCATGCTTAAAGTTGGCAATCTCAGTATTGAAGCGCGTTATACACCAGGTCATACCAATGCTTGTACGAGTTATTTGGTTGAAGACATGGTTTTTACCGGCGATGCATTGTTAATTGATGGCTGCGGTCGAACTGACTTCCAGCAAGGTAATGCAGGCACACTTTATGACAGTATTCATAAACAACTTTTCAGTCTGCCTGACGATACTATTGTATATCCAGGACATGACTATAAAAGTCGTTTGTCTTCAACCATTGGTTATGAACGTTTAAATAACTCACGTTTAGGCCAGAATCGTTCACGAGAAGATTTTATTCAATTGATGAATAATTTAAATCTGCCATATCCAAAGCAGATCGATAAAGCACTACCTGCCAATCAGGCCTGTGGTTCAACTTCACAATCATAAGGTGGCAATATGAAACTTAAACGAGTTAATCAAGAATTTTATGTTGCTGGCCAGATTACTGCCGACGATATTGCGAAAATTGTAGATCAGGGCATAAAAACTCTGATATGTAATCGTCCAGATGGAGAAGGTGCAGATCAACCCAATATAATTGAAATTGAAGAAGCAGCTCTGCGACATGGCCTAAAGGTAATTTATCAGCCTGTTAGCAGTGGCAAAATTACCGATGAGCAAGTTGCCGAATTTAAACAGCTTTATCAGAATGCCCAAAAACCTGTTTTAGCGTATTGCCGTTCTGGTATGCGTGCAATCAGTTTATGGGCTTTGACCGAAGTAGACTCAAAAGATGTGACTTTGTTAGTGGAAACAGGTAACAAACTTGGTTTTAACTTAAAAGGCCTGGTTCCACGTATTTTAAAACGTGATCATGAACCAGCCACAATTCCTTGTTATAGCGTTGTGATTGTTGGTGCTGGGGCAGCTGGAATTTCTGTAGCATCGAGCTTACTGTCTCGTGAACCTCATTTAGATATTGTCATTATTGATCCAGCCGATACTCATTATTATCAACCCGGCTGGACCATGGTAGGGGCTGGTATTTTTAAACCACAAGTAACTGCACGCTCTATGGCAAGCGTGATTCCTTCAAAAGTTAAATGGATGAAAGCAGCCGTTGCTGGATTCGACCCTGAGCACAATCATGTTATTTTGGAAGGATGTCAGCCGATTCAATATAAAGCTTTGGTCGTCTGTCCTGGTTTAAAACTCAACTGGCATGGAATTGATGGTTTAGCCGAAACCTTAGGTAAAAATGGGGTGACGTCTAACTATCGTTATGATTTAGCACCGTATACATGGGAACTTGTGCAACAGCTAAACGGTGGTAAGGCAATTTTTACCCAACCGCCTATGCCGATTAAATGTGCCGGTGCTCCTCAAAAAGCGATGTACCTTTCAGCCGACTATTGGTTAAAGCAAGGCAAACTCAAAGATATCTCTATCCATTTTTATAACACCGGCGGTGTTTTATTTGGTGTGAAGGAATATGTACCTGCACTAATGCAATATGTCGAAAAATATGGCTCTGAACTGTACTTTAACCATCAACTTGTCAAAGTAGATGGACCTGCAAAAAAAGCATGGTTTAAGGTAGTGAACGATGAAAATGCAGCATTGGTCGAAACTGATTTTGATATGTTGCATGTTGTTCCACCGCAACAGGCCCCAGACTTTATTCGTGCTAGTACACTCACTGATGAAGCCGGCTGGGTGAGTGTGAATCCTCAAACCTTACAACACACACAGCATGCCAATATTTTCGCTTTAGGCGACGTGATGAATGCGCCTAATACCAAAACGGCTGCTGCTGCACGCGCACAAGCTCCGATCGTCGCTGTGAATGTGATAACGCAGCTCAAAGGTGAGCAGAACTTCTGTGAATACAATGGATACGGCTCATGTCCACTTACTGTAGAACGTGGAAAAATTGTTCTGGCTGAGTTTGGTTACGGCGGTAAGCTTCTTCCAAGTTTTCCAAAATGGGTAATTGATGGGCAAAAACCATCTCGTTTGGCATGGCTGCTTAAAGAGCAGATTTTACCTCCGATTTACTGGCAAGGCATGCTCAAAGGCCGCGAATGGATGGTCAAACCTGAGCGAGGATAAGTAAAGATTAATAATCTTTACCCGAGCGCAAGGCGAAAGCTGTGCTTGAGCGGAAGAGGATAAACAAAGCAACGCTTTATCCTGAGAAGCGACTAAAGCTTCGCAGATTTATTCACTCATTAACCAGCAGTCTACTGCAAATGATGTATATGCAATTTTAGGCTTTTGATATGTTATTACTTGTCGTTGAAGGCATCGTGATTGGCTTTTTACTCGGTTTGACTGGTGCAGGTGGTGGCATTCTTGCTGTACCTGCGCTAATGACTAGTCAAGGCTGGAGCGTGGCTCAAGCTGCACCGATTGGTTTGCTCGCTGTTGCGCTATCTACACTCATTGGAACAATTGAAGGCTTATTTAAAAAGATAGTTCGTTATCGTGCTGCTATTTGGATTGCCTTAATTGGTGCCCCTATGGCACATATCGGAATTTTAATAGCCAACGCGATTTCGCCTGTTTGGCTCATGTTAATGTTTAGCTTGGTCATGTTTACAGTAGGTTATCGACTTATTAGTAACCGAGTATCAGACTTTCATAATCCGCCGTGTCAGGTTAACCCAAGTACGGGACGCTTTATCTGGAATTTTAAAACGGGAAGCGTTCTTGCTAGTATCGGAATTATTGCTGGGCTTTTAACAGGCATGCTAGGGGTTGGTGGCGGCTTTGTAATTGTGCCAGCGCTTAGAAAAGTCACAAATTTGGATATGCATAGCATTGTTGCAACCTCACTTATGATTATTTTTCTCATTAGTGGGATAAGCATTTTGATGCATATTGCAGAGGGTTTTCATTATCCAGTAGGTATTACCAGTGCGTTCGCACTTGCATGTGCATTCGGTATGTTGTTAGGACGCCGAGCTATTCGTTTTATTCCGTCTGCAATTGTGCAAAAAGTCTTTGCTTTAATGGTTTTTGCTGTCGCAATTTATATGGTCATTAAGATAGTTAATCTAACAAGTATCTAAGTAATATAGTATTTTAACTATCTCTATAGTTAGCAATTTTCTAAAGATGAGATGTTAAAGTTATCTTGGGAAAATTGATTTAAACCATTTAAATTTTTGAGAAAGCGAAATGAAGCGAGTTAACGTGGCAATTTGTGGTTTTGGACGGATTGGGCAACAAATTGCAGAGCTTCTTTTAAATCGATCGGCATACTATCAACAAAAATATCAAATTGATGCCCGTTTAGTGGGTGCCTGTAACTCATCTTCAGGTTTAATTGATCAAGAAGGTTTACACGCTGCTGAGTGGCTAGATAAGTCAAAATACCAAGTAGGCTTAACTGAACAGCAGTTTTTAGAACAGGTTCAAGCCGATGTCATTATTGAAACTGGCCCAAGTGATTATGTTACCGGTGGAAAAGGCCTATTTTATTTAAACTATGCTTTAACACATAACATGAATGCGATTGCAGTATCTAAAGGTGCTCTAGTCGTAGATGGTAAAAAATTAATTAACTTGGCACATCAGCACAATAAAAAATTATTTTTTAGTGGAGCGACGGCTGCAGCTTTACCGACTGTTGATTTGTTTGAATATAACTTAGCAGGTTGTCAGATTTTAGAGATAGAAGGTGTTTTTACGGGCACCACAAATTTTATTTTAAATGATATGTTGCAACATGAATGCGCATTTGCTGAATCTCTTGGAAAAGCTCAAGCAAAAGGCATTGCGGAACCTGACAGTTCTTTCGATGTAGATGGATGGGATACTACTGCCAAAATTACGATATTGGCAAATACTGTTTTGGGAGCTGATGTAAAAATTCAAGATATTCCAAGACAAGGAATCAGTCATGTGACTGCCGATCATATTCGTGATTGGAAAAAAGAAAATCTAATTCCTCGTTTGGTGGGTTTTATTCATAATAAAAATCAGCAAGTTCAAACAGGTGTTGAGTTAAGGCTAGTTCCAACACCTCATCCTTTTGCTCATCTACAAGGTTCTAATAAATGCATTCGGGTGTTAACTCAAGAAATGGGTGAGCTTGTTGTAAGTGGAGGAGCATCTGCACCCTTAGCTACAGCAGCCGCTGCTTTAAAAGATTTTGAGTTAATGCTAAAAATGAGCTGCTAAAATTAATTACGATTTATAAAAAAGCAGGCTTTTATGCCTGCTTCTCACAATTTTTTTGACTATTAAATAACTTTTTTCCAATTTCAAACTTACTAAACATTAGGTAGTTACCAAGTAAGATTAATAAAATTCCAATTACAGCATTTAAGGTCCACTGATATCCTTCAAAGAAGGTAGAAACAGTTAGAGCCACTAAAGGGAAAAGTAATGTGCTATAGGCTGCTTTGGCTGCACCAATTCGCCCAACCAAAGAAAAATAAGCAGAAAACCCAATAACCGTACCAAATACAGCCAAGTAAAGTACCGAACTTAAAAATGGAAAATTCATCGGCGGCATTAAATCTTGGCCAGTAAATAAAGCTAAACTTAACATCACTAACGACCCATAAGTCATGGCATAACAGTTTGTTGAAAAGATATTTAGACCACGTTTTTGATGTCTAACACTGATCATATTTCCTAAAGAAAAACCGTAAGTGCCTACAGCACATAGCCCAATACCTAATAATAACTGAGCATTAAATTGGCTATTTATGAGATCATGCCAAAAGAGTAGAACAATACCACCTAGACCTAAAAGTGCAGCTGGACCAAAGTTTGGTGAAGGTTTTTGCTTAAAAAATATAAGCGCATTAATGGCATTAAAGAAAACAGCCATCGAAAAAATAACGGACTCTAAACCGCTATTTACATATTTAACGGCGGTATAAAAACAAATAAAGTTTAGGCCGAAAACACAAAGGCCTTGTAGCATACAAAACAAATGATCTTTTAAAGCAATTCGCTGTAATTTTCCAGAAAATAGTAAAACAACCCAAAGTAATAAGGCTGAAATAGCAAAACGCCATAAAATTGCGACGACAGGTGTTGCATAATGGCTCTGAACGGCAATTCCAATCCATGTTGTTCCCCAAATCAACACCACCGCAACATAGAGTAAAATATTCATAAGTTCATCCTCGATTACCAAGCTTAAGTATCTAGGAATGCATAATTTTTCACGTATATATTCTTGTGTTCTACATGCAAGATCTTGCGTTTTTTATAGAACTAAACTAGCTCAATTTTGCTGAATATGGTTAACTTAAGCTCAATGAGATTCATTTTAATTTTGCATGGCCTATCAAACTTTAGAACAGCTACAGCAATCTAAAGCCAAGCTTCACGAAACGGTGGTGCTTGATGAAAATATGCAACTTGCATTTTGGTCTAATCAGCAAGATCGTGTAAGCGTCTGTAGCGATCACCACACTTTAAGTCTTTATATTCAAGATGGCTATGAAAGCTATCAAAAAACCCCTGCGGGCTGGAAAAATGGCGGTGGGCCGGGTCGTTTTTGCTTATTGCCTGAACATCAGGAATCGACCTGGGATATTCGAGGTGGGCTTAAATTCGTTCACTTGTATTATACCGATCAACATTTGCGTGATGTTGCTGAAAAAATATGGGACAAAGAACCGAATCAAATTGAACTGAATGAAGTTGTTTTTAATGATGACGAAAAGATTCGTGCGCTATATCAATTTTTCCTACTAGATTGTGACTGGAATGATTCAGCAAACCATTTACAAATGAGTACCACTGCCAGCTTATTGCTCAATCATTTAATTCGGAGATATAGCAACGTTAAGTGGCAGCAGCCTGTCATTAAAGGAGGCCTTGCTCCTCATAAACTAAAATATATTCAAGACTGGATTGAAGGGCATCTAGACCAAGCACTCACTCTGTCTGATTTGGCAAATGTTGTGAATTTAAGTGAATATCATTTTGCCCATATGTTTAAACAGTCCATGAATATGGCACCTCACCAATATGTCATGCAAAGACGCTTAACTAAGGCAAAAGGTTTAATTCAGTCATCTCAGCTTTCTTTACAAGATGTTGCCCTAGTTTGTGGGTTTAGTTCAGCGAGTCATTTAAGCCATCGCTTTAAACAGTTTTATGGCATGAGTCCTTCACAATTACGTTAAAAGACCCATGACTCATTTTTATAAAAGATAAATACCTAAACCAATTAGTGCTGATGCAAAAATGACATAGAGTACATTAATGTTAAAGCGGAATAAGGCAATAAATGCAGCCACAGTAATGATCGCCGAGATAACATCAAAGTGACCGGAAAAACCGTGTGGCCATAGCACGTGATAACTAAAAAATAATGCTAAATTTAAAATGACACCGACCACAGCCGCGGTAATCGCAGTGAGTGGTGCCGTAAACTTTATTTCATTATGAGTAGATTCAATAAAAGGGCCACCTGCAAAAATAAATACAAATGAAAAGAGAAAGGTAAACCAAGTCACAATGACAGCGCCGAGTGCTCCAGCAAAAAATAGATGCTCGGGCCCAAGTAATGAATGATTAACACCTCCTAAAAAACCTACAAAGGCAACCACCATAATCAGTGGACCAGGTGTAGTTTCACCTAACGCTAAACCATCAATCATTTGCGTAGGTGAAAGCCAACCAAAATGATTCACAGCCCCTTGATAGACATAAGGTAAAACCGCGTAAGCCCCACCAAAAGTGAGTAATGCAGCTTTAGTAAAAAACCATGCCATTTGAGTATAAGAATGATGCCATCCAAAATATGCGCCTAAAGCTAAAATTGGTAATAACCATAAAATTATTGCCACAAAAATAAGTTTAGCTAACCGCAACCAATGGAATTTAGCATGCTCTGGTGTCGGGGTATCATCATCAATAAATGCCGGACCATAATCCTTTTGACTGGCTTTATGCCCAGCGACTGAGGAAAATAGTTCTGGGTACCTTTTACTGCCTAAATAGCCAGCAATACCAGCTGATAGCACAATAAGAGGGAAAGGAAGCTTTAAGACAAAAATGGCAAGAAACGCCGCAATTGCGACGAACCATAAAAATTTATTTTTAAGCGAACGGCTACCTATTCGGTAGGTTGCATGAAATACAATTGCGGTAACGGCAGGCTTAATCCCGTAGAAAATGCCTGCAATCACAGGAACATCTCCAAATTTTATGTAAACCCAAGACAGCCCAATTAAAATAAATAAGGAGGGCAATACAAATAGAATACCTGCAACTAATCCTCCAGCAGTTCTGTGCATAAGCCAACCAATGTAGGTTGCTAATTGCTGTGCTTCAGGACCGGGTAACAACATGCAGTAGTTGAGGGCATGCAAAAATCTTTTTTCAGATATCCAGCGCTTTTGTTCAACGAGTTCTTGATGCATGACAGCGATTTGTCCAGCTGGCCCACCAAAACTAATAAAACCAAGTTTGAGCCAAAATAAGAAGGCTTGCCAAAAGCTGACTTGAATAATATTTTCAGGTGAAGGGGATTTTTCGTTTTCCATTTTTATCCCATCAAAAAATTGATTCATAAGGACCAAGAACATCAAAAACTAGTAACTTTTAGTCAATTAAATAAGTTAGATGTACTATGCAGTTATAGAATACAGAACAAAAATGACTTTCTTATTATTTTAAAAAGATATTCTTCTAAAAAATCTCTAGAAGAATATCTATCTTTTACTTTTTAATGATCATGTTCTAAATAATCTGGTTTTTTCGGAAGCGCAAGGCTACACAAGAAACAGATAATGAGCATAACAATGACATAAATAAAGAAGGTGTTTTCGATTCCGGCAGCTTTGAATTGCAAAGCAACCGAAGGTGCAGAACCACCAAAAATGGCATTACCTACCGCATATGAAAATCCTACCCCGAGTGCACGTACGTGAGGTGGAAACATCTCAGCTTTTACTAAGCCACTAATAGATGTATAGAAACTCAAAATCATCATCATAAAAATGAGTAGCAAGGTAATAATGATGGGAGAATCTATATAATTAGGCATTCCAATTGCCATTACTGGATAGATAAAAATCGCAGATAATAAGCTAAATGCCAGCATTGAAGAACGTCGCCCAATACGGTCTGAAATTGAACCAAATACAGGTTGAGCACACATATAGACAAATAGGGCAAAGGTCATGATATAACCAACGGTTTTCCCATCCATACCTAAGTTGGTTAAATAGGTTTTTGAATAAACAGTTTCTACATAAAACGTTAATGAACCAGCCGAAGTGTATCCGACCACCAATAAAAAGGTTTTCCAATGCTTTTTAAAGAGTTCTCTTAAGCTACCAGATTCTTTGCGTTCACTATCTTGATGAGAAAGGGTCTCTTCTAAACGACTCCGTGCCAGTAAAGATAGAATGGCAGCAATACCACCAATAACAAATGGAATACGCCAACCGCCATCAAGTAATTGTTGTTCACTTAAAAACGTTAATAAGATTACGCCAAGTAGGCTGGCAAGTAACTGGCCACCAGAAAGGGTGACATATTGGAAAGAGGAATAAAAACCACGTTGACCCTTTAAGCCTAATTCACTCATATATGTTGCTACAGCACCATATTCACCACCTACCGATAGACCTTGAAGTAAGCGTACGACTAGTAAAAGGAAAGGGGCAAATAAGCCAATTTGTTCATAAGTGGGTAGGGCTGCAAATAGAAAAGAGCTTAAAGCCATTAAGCAAATTGAGACAATCATTGATTTTTTTCGACCGTGTCGGTCTGCAATACGCCCAAATATCCAGCTACCAATAGGGCGCATAAAAAAGCTTGCTGCAAATACACCCCAAACATAAATCGATTTGGTCGTACTATCCATGTCTGGTGCAGTCAGAGCCTGAGTAAAATAAGCAGCAAATACTGCATAGATATAAAAGTCGAACCATTCGACCAAATTACCTGAAGCTGCGCCTACAATCCCTCGTATTCTGCTGCTTTTTTCTTCCTTAGTATATGTCATAGATATTCCGTCAGTTAGCAGAAAAAAATAGAAATTTTCAGATGTATTGAACAGGAAATAGAATGAATCTTTAGATATCACTCAATCCTGAGTACTTTCTTAGAATTCCTCTCCATTTATTTTTTATAATTTTAAACTCCCATTCTAGTGATTCTTTGATCTTTTGTTCGATTTAAAGGTATTTTTACCGATTATCGAACAATTCCTTAATTTAGTGAGTTGATCAATCCACCAAAAATTTATTTAAAATCAAAATCTAATTTATCAAGCATATTCCTTATAGTATTCCTCCTCGGTCTAGACCCATTTCTGAGCTTAGTTTTATTTTGACTATTTGGTAATACTTAAAAAGTTATAGTCCCAATTTCAAAGAAAATAAATGAAATTTATATAATGATGATGCTTTATTACACAGAATTTACTTAATCTAAAAAATATATAATTTGTTGTTTATGGCTATTTGTAGCTGTATTCTTGCGTGGCTAAAAATATGGAATACTTCCGATTTTTAACACACTTATCTTATGCACGGTATGGGCAGGTAGTTATTCAATGGACAGACACACGCTAAATCTTCACTTCATGACATGCTCTAAAACAGCATTGGCTTCATCTATTGCACTGATGACATCTGTGGTCTATGCAAATGAAGCGGAGGTTTCTCAGCTCCCAACCATTACTGTGAACGCCACCCAAAATAATGATGCGCTATACACATCAAAGAAAGTTAATTTATCTGGTTTTCAAACAGGCGAAGTAAAGAAAGTTCCTGCATCTATTACCACCATTACCTCTGAGCGCATAGCAGATCAACATGCAAAAACACTAACTGATGTTATTAAAAATGACTCATCTTTAGGAGATGGCTACGCTGCTATTGGCTATTATCCAAACTTTGTAGCGCGTGGTTTTGCCCTCGATTTAGGCTCTAGTTATCTCATTAACGGTCACACCTTACGTGGCGAGCAAAATGTAGCTTTAGAAAATAAAGAGCAAGTTGAAATTTTAAAAGGCATTTCTGCAATTCAAAGTGGCATGTCGACACCAGGTGGTGTTATTAACTATGTAACCAAAAGACCAGCCGATGTTAAAAACATTACTGTAGATGCAAATTCGGAAGGTGGTTATACACTAGCAACGGATGTAGGCGGCTTTATTAATGATAATTTTGGCTATCGAGTCAATTTAGCGCATGAAAGTATTCATCCAAATGTTGATCATGCAAATGGTAAGCGTGAGTTTGGTTCAGTAGCTTTAGACTGGAAAATTAATGAGCGTTCTAAATTATTATTTGATATTGAGGCTCAGCATCAAAGCCAACGCTCCGTACCGGGTTATCAACTGCTAGATGGGCAAGAAGTACCAACAAATGTAGATCAAGACCGTTTGTTGGGTTATCAGTCTTGGAGTAAACCGGTTGTAAATAACACTGTAAATGCGAGTTTGAAATATCAATATGCATTTAACGATCAATGGAATGGTAGCTTAAGTGCATCACAAAGTCGTGTTGTGATTGATGATTACAGCGCTTTTCCATGGGCTTGTTATAGCAATGAGGTTTGCCAAAATAATACTTTTGATAAAGATGGTAATTACGGTATTTACGATTTTCGTAGTCCAGATGATACACGCATTACTAACCAGTTTTCTGCTGGGTTAAATGGTCAATTCAACACTGGCAATATTCAGCATCAAGTTGCTTTGGAACTGCAAAGAACTTATAAAACCTTAAAACGCTATAATTCCAATTCAATGGAGCTTGACCCTATCGGAGTAGGTAATATCTATGAAGAAACAAAGGATTATGCACCAGCTGAGATTGACTTAAGAAATTACTATAAAGCTCTAGAAAGTGATCAGACTGCTTTCACCATATCTGACCGAGTTCAATTTAACGATCAATGGTCAACTCAACTCGGTGGAAAACTTATTCACCTTGATGAACAAGCTTATGATCCAGATGGTCAGCAAAGCCGAGATACAGATTTAAATAAGTTTTTACCGCAATTGGCGCTTATGTATAGCCCAACTGCTACGACTAATCTTTATGCTTCATATGCCAAAGGTTTATCGGATGGTGGCGAAGCTCCATGGTATGCAGAAGCGAATGCTTATCAAGTCCTATCACCTAGAAATTCTGAACAATATGAACTTGGTGTTAAGCAACAAATTCGCAACTTTTTGGTAACAGCAGCTATTTTTGATTTAAAACAAGACAATCAATATACGACTACAAATTCTGCAGGAAAATTAGAATTTGTTGAGCAAGGTGAACAGCACAATCAAGGTATTGAGTTAGGTTTAACTGGTGCCCTAACCGATACAGTTGACGTAAGCTCTGGCATTACATACACCAAATCTCGTCTTGTTGACATTGATAATGACAGCTACAAAGGTCATCAAACTCAGAATGTACCGAAAGTACGCGCAACTGCGCAGTTATCTTATAAAGTACCTTCAGTTGAAGGGTTAAGATTACTCAGTGGTATACAATACAGTAGCAGTAAATATGCAAACAAAGAGGGAACGGCAAAAGTAGGTGGCTATAGCGTCTTTAATATTGGTGCTGCCTATAAAACAAATTTTGCTGGGCATGACACGACCTTCAGATTCAATATTGATAACTTATTTAATAAGAAATATTGGCGTGATGTAGGGGCATTTATGGGTGATGACTACCTATTTTTAGGTAACCCACGTACAGCTCAGTTCTCTACAACTTTCAGTTTTTAAAATATAGAATAAATAAAAAAGGAGCTTATAAAAGCTCCTTTTTTATTTTCAGGAATTAAGCCGACATTTTTGGTTTAACCATATTATTAATCGACAAGATATCATCAAGCACTTGTGCTGATAATAAGCCTTCGTTCTGAACGAGTGCCAATACACTTTGTCCAGTTTCATTTGCAGTTTTAGCAATACGAGTTGTAGTTTCATAACCCAAATATGGGTTAAGTGCAGTCACAATACCAATTGAGTTTTCAACTAAAGCTTTACAATGCTCAGGGTTTGCCGTAATCGTATCAATACATTTACTTTGGAACATTGCCATCGCGTTACCAAGCAAATCCATAGATTCAAATAGTTTGAATGCAATAAGTGGTTCCATTGCATTTAACTGTAATTGACCAGCTTCAGCAGCTAAAGTTACAGCCAAATCATTTGCAATAATTTGGAAGCAAGCAAGGTTCATCGCTTCAGGAATAACTGGGTTTACTTTACCCGGCATGATCGAACTACCCGGTTGACGAGCTTCTAAGTTAATTTCATTAATACCAGTACGTGGGCCACTTGAAAGTAAACGCAAGTCATTGGCAATTTTTGAAAGTTTAGTAGCAGTACGTTTTAATAAACCAGATAAAAGAACAAAGTCACCCATATCTGAAGTTGCTTCGATTAAGTCAGGAGCAGACTTAATTTTCTTACCAGAAATTTTTCCAAGCGCTTGAATCGCAAGTTCACGGTAACTATATTCAGTGGTAATTCCCGTACCAATCGCCGTACCACCAAGGTTCATATAAGCTAAAACATTTGGAATAAGCGTATTAATTTGTTCCAGATCTTTTTGTAGAGTTACTGCAAAAGCACCAAACTCTTGACCTAAGGTCATAGGCACAGCATCTTGTAACTGAGTACGGCCCATTTTTAAGATGTGAGCAAACTCTTGAGATTTATTACGGAAACTTAAAATTAAGTTATTAAAAGGAAGATTTAGTTCATCTAAGCTCAATAACAAACCTAAGCGAATCGCAGTAGGGTAAACGTCATTTGTTGACTGTGACATGTTAATGTCGTTATTAGGATGTAGATACTGATATTGACCTTTAGAATGTCCCATATATTCTAAAGCAACATTCGCCAATACTTCATTTGCATTCATATTGGTTGAAGTACCAGCACCGCCTTGCATCATATCAATCGGGAATTGGTCGTGAAAATTACCGCGAATAAGTTGATTACAGCTGTATTCAATCGCTTCAAATTTAGTTTGATCTAAGCTTTTAAGATTATAGTTCGCTTCAGCACAAGCAAGTTTTACCATTGCTAATGCTTTAATTAAATGAGGGAAGTTTCCAACTTTGCTTTGCGTTAAGTTAAAGTTTTCTAGAGCACGTAATGTTTGAACTCCGTAATAATCATTATTATTGATTTCTCTATAACCAATAAGATCCTTCTCAATACGGGTGGTAATTTCAGCGTTCATCATTAAACTTCGAATTAGTAGAGTAGATAATTCATATTAGATTTCGAAATGCTTCACTTCTAATGCATTTATCAAGTTAATTATGCATTTTTTGCATATCAATTTTTTCCTTTTCTAAACCTAAAAATAGAAAAACTTTTTTCTTCACACATTACATCTAAATTTTATTTTATAAATTAATAGTTTACTTTTTAGATAAATTAAAAATAAAAAGTTCTATGATTAACTAAATGAAGATGTAATTTGAAAAAGAGCTGCATGCAAAATTTTAGACTTGTTAATTTAAGTGAAATATCAACTAAATTAATGAGGATAATTAAACCAGAAATGTAGTTTGTCTAACAAATTTATATAAAAATGTGATGCATTTCACATAAAAGGCACTATAATACGAAAAAATCTTAGTTTTTAAGTTTATGTTAAAAGTCACAGCCGCATTAATCATTTTGGGTAGCTTTACATACTATGTACTTTTTCATGGTGAAGAGAAAAGTGAGTCTAAAACTTCCCGTTTACTTAAAGACTCAGAGCAATCAATTGCTTCTGCCGAAAGTTCTGTAAACAAGGCCAATAGTATTGTGCCCCTATCTTACAAGTAGTATCAGTTCTTAGTTTAACCATTTTATATTATCCATCAAAATATTGTTTTATCTAAATTTTATTGAAATTTTGATAAAAGACTGTAAGTATAGAGACAAAATTCATGAGAATGAAGTTTATCGCCTATGATCCCAATTCTGGGGAAAAAGTAAGCTTAAAAGAGCATATCCATCACATGGATAAATACACCACTTATATCTTTTTTAGTGATGAAAAAGATAATATGGTATTCAATCCGCAGAAAAAGCAAGTTTTTGAAATTACTCAATATACAGCGAATATGATGGTTGAAATTTCAAGAAAGCTATATTATCTAATTGGTGAATATTAAAAATTTGTTTCAGGTCAATCTCAGGTAGATACTTTAGTAGAATAGTCAGGTTTATTTAGTTGAACTATACTGCAAATATATCTTCTGATTTGAACTAGTTGATTAGGTCAGAAAGCTTAAATCCTGAAATAATCAAATTAGCAAAATTTTAGTTTTACAGTCCGTATTCTTCCCCAAGGTGCGGACTTTTTTTATAAAAATTAAGACTTGATAAAACGATGAGGGTATTTTTAGTTTTTATTAAAGCTTAAATGGTTATTTACTTGATTTATATCAACCTTACTTTTTGATTTAAAATAATTTTTAGAATAATAATTTTATATTTGTATGAGTTGTTGCGCTAAATGAAAGTCTTTTATTCTCTTACACTCTTTTCTATGTCAGAATTATTAAATACTTACTTTTATCGTTTGGCTTTGCCATCCTTCCATCGCATTTTTGCAGGTACTCCCATGTTTTATATTTTTCATTCATCTATTCAGCTATTTATTCAGCTTCCCAACCAGACAAATTAAGGACATAACTATAAAAAGGGAATGCAAAAATGAACTTAGAAGTACGTTGGGTAGAAGACCTTTTGACACTTGAACGAGAGCGTTCTATTTCAAAAGCAGCCGAAAAACGATTTATTAGTCAATCTGCTTTTACGCGTAGAATTCAGCAAATAGAAGAGATGATTGGTGCTGAAGTTATTATTCGAAATAATAAAAATAATATTGAATTTACCGACATTGGGCGAATTATGTTGGTCATGTCTAAAAATATTGAGAAGCAGGTAGAAGAAACAGCCAAGCTGATTAAAAATATCAAAAATGAAACCGAATCAACGATTCGTTTCTGTGTTGTCCATTCATTAGCATCAGGTTTTTTGACTACTTTTTTAAAAAAATTCCCAACGTTTATGCGTGATTTAAAAATTGAAATTGTCGCGACGAATAGTGGTGAAGGCTTATCTCTTTTAAAAGAAGGCGCCTGTGATTTTATGATTTGTTATGCAGATCGATCTAATATTAATCGGGTTGGTGATGATATTTTAAGTGGCATCAAGATTGCTGAAACAGAGATTGTTCCAGTATCAGCTACCGAGGCCGACCATACGCCTAAGCATACAATTCAGAGTAATTTTTCATTACTTGCTTATAGTAAGCATGCATATTTACGAAAATTGGTAGATCAACTGATCGAAGGTAAATTGATTTATAAAACCTTATATGAGACTGACAATGCCACCAATTTGAAAGAACTTGTGCTACAAGGTCTAGGTGTCGCATGGATTCCAAAAATTAATGTAGAAGAAGATCTCGCTACCGGAAAATTGGTCATGTTGGATCATAATGAGTATTGTCTGCCACAAGATATTTATATTTTTAAAAATAACTTGAGTGATAACAAATCAGTTCAGCAAATCTGGAAGGGCTTCCAAACTCAGCATGATTAAAATTTATAATGATATGTGATGTGTTCAACATATTTACATACAAAGTAATCAATTAAAGAGCTCATACCTTTGTCTTTGTGATGAAAGGCTTTATAAAGCATTGCTCATGGTCTAGATTCTTTGTTAATTTAGACCATATATCAATAATTCAGAAATTTAGTGGGCATTCTTATATATGCTATACCTGATTTCATTCCTTTTGAATGGATTATTTGATCCAGACGGAGACAATTTTGTTTGATCTAGATAGTAGATTACTAAATATTTTTTATCATATTTATCGGTTTAAAAGCGTTTCAATGGCTGCCGATGCTATTGGCCTTACACAACCGAGCGTTAGTAATGGACTGAACAAAATCCGTCAGCATTTTAATGATCCACTTTTTATTCGTGTTGGAAATGAAATGATTCCAACCGAATTGGCTAAAGAAATCTTTCCACTCATTAGTGAAGTGATTGATAAAGTTGAAAGCATTAATAACTTTAGTGTGAACTTTGACCCGCTAACTTCAGATCAGCTTTTTACAATTGCGATGACAGATGTCTCTCATCTGGTTTTATTACCGCAATTAACCAACTATTTGAAAGAGAAAGCGCCTTTAATTCGCTTAAATATTAGGCCGATTACGCCAGAAACCAGCTACCAAATGGCAAATGGTGAAATTGACCTCGCAATTGGCTTTTTACCCCAGTTAGAAGAAGGCTTTTATCAACAAAAGTTTTTTAAACAGCATTATGTGGTGATTAGCTCAAAAAGCCATCCTCGTTTAGACCCAAACAATTTCACTTTAGATGATTATATGCGTGAATATCATATTGATATTGATGCAGGAATCGGGCACTACCATATTAAAAATGAATTACAGAACAAAGGATTGGATCGAAATATTTTAATTCGATTACCAAGTTATCTTGGAGTGGGATTAGTTGTTCAAGAAACAGATGCAATCGCAACGGTGCCGTACTATTTAAGCCAAGTTTTATTGGTTAGAGAAAATTTACAGATTTTACCAGCACCTCTAGACTTCCCAACTTATGATGTTAAACAACATTGGCATATGTCTTGCCATCATAAAAGTAGCCATAAATGGTTCCGCCAAACCTGTTATGAACTTTTTAAAGTCTAAAAAAGAAGGTGTAAGAAAAACGCTTACACCTTCTGCGCGGTTTGATTTTTAGATTTCAATTGCGACAGCTGTAGCTTCACCACCACCAATACATAATGCGGCAACACCTTTCTTTTTACCTAGTCGTTTTAAAGCATAGACAAGAGAAAGAATAATTCTTGAGCCAGTTGCACCAATAGGATGGCCTAAAGCACAAGCACCGCCATGTACGTTGACTTTTGCTTCATCGATACCTAAATCATGAATTGGTGCCATTGCTACCATTGCAAAAGCTTCATTAATTTCCCAAGCATCTACTTCGTCAACTGACCAACCAGCACGCTCAAGTACTTTTTGAATCGCACTAATCGGGGCAATGGTAAACTCGCTTGGATGCTGCGAATGAGTTGAAGTTGCAACAATTTTTGCCAAAGTATTTAAGCCATGGTTTTGAGCATATTCTTCTGTGGTAAGTACTAACGCAGCAGCACCGTCAGAAATTGAGCTTGAGTTTGCAGCTGTAATTGTCCCATCTTTACTAAAAGCTGGGCGTAATGTTGGGATCTTCTCAAGATTGGCTTTTAATGGTTGTTCATCTTGATCGATAACTTCAACACCTTTACGTGTCTTTACTTCAACAGGAACAATTTCTTCTTTGAAATAACCTTCGGTAATGGCAGTTTGCGCTTTTTTCAAAGAAGAAATCGCAAAATTATCCATTTGCTCACGTGTAAAACCTTTGGTGTTTGCCATGTCTTGAGCAAAAGAACCCATTAAGCGGCCTGTTTCAGCATCTTCAAGACCATCTAAAAACATATGGTCCTTAATTTCACCATGTCCCATACGGTAACCACCGCGAGCTTTCGGCAAAATATAAGGCGCATTGGTCATAGATTCCATGCCACCTGCAACAATAATATTGGCACTACCAGCTTTTAAGGTGTCTGAAGCCATTAACACCGCTTTCATAGCAGAACCACACAGTTTATTGATGGTGACTGCACCCACATGATCTGGTACACCAGCTTTACGCATCGCCTGACGAGCAGGACCTTGACCTATGGCTGCACTCAATACGCAACCAAAAATAACTTCATCTACTTGGTCAGGTGCAACACCTGCACGTTGAATAGATTCACGAATTACAGCCGCGCCAAGTTCTGGTGCAGTTAAAGCGGATAGGCTGCCTTGAAAACCGCCCATTGCAGTGCGGCTACCTGAAACTATAACAATTGAACTCATCTTAATATCTCTTATTGATGTATTTGTTAAATTTGCCTTTAGCCGAAACTAAAAGCTCCAGTAAATTAAAAAGTGGGTGGGGTGTAGCTAAGCGTTCTTCCAAAGAACCACAATAAAAATAAAACTAACGGAAAATGCACAATGAGCTGAGTGACTGTAAAACCAATCACATCTTTTGCTTTTAGTTTTAAAATACCTAACATTGGAAGCATAAAGAATGGATTGATCAAATTTGGTAAAGCTTCAGCTGCATTATAAATTTGTACAGACCAGCCTAAATGAACTTTTAAATCATTTGCTGCTTGCATGACATATGGGGCTTCGATAATCCATTTTCCACCGCCAGATGGTACGAAGAACCCAAGGATGGCAGAGTAAATTCCCATCACAATTGCGAAGGTTTCTTTTGATGCGATTGAAACGAAAAATTCAGCAACATAGTGCGAAAGCGATAAATCTTGGCTGTTTAAAGCTTGCGTCATAATAAAGGCGATGCTTCCGTAAAGTGGAAACTGAATTAAGATGCCTGATACGGCTGGAACTGCCTTTGAAACAGCATTTAAAAAGTTTCGTGGTGTTCCATGCAACGCTAGACCCAGCATTAAGAAAACAAAGTTGTATGTGTTTAAGCTTGAAATAGCGATGATTGGATTACTTTTTGAAAATTCAAAAAACATCCAGATTAAGCCTAAAGCAACCACAATAATCGTTAAAATCGGCGAGTTTTCTAACCAGTCACCCGGACGCGTTGATTTCTCCTCATGTGGTTTGTCTTCTTCAAATTGAACGTCAAAACTATCAATCGTTTTAACATTATTACCTTTTGGAGCTGACCAATACGCGATCGCAATTGAAACAATCACTAAAATAATAGTCATCGCAATAGATTGCCAAAGGAAAATCGTTTCAGTAAATGGAATAACACCTGTCAGGTTATAAATTGACTCAGGTAAACTAGTTTTATTTGCTTGAAGCTGTGCTGCTGAAGAACTGATTCCTAGTGCCCAAGTTGCACCCATACCAATGATTGCTGCCGCAGCTGCTGCGCGGTAATCCATGTTCAGCTCTTTACGTTTCGCTAATGCGATCACTAAAAGTGCAGTAAGAATCGTACTTACTGCCCAATTGACCAGTGAAATTAACAAACTAACCGTTGCAACCAAAACAATAGCACCACGTCCAGAATTTGGAATACGCGCCATTTTTTGAATAAGAAATTTTACGGGCTTAGAAACAGAAACGACATAACCTACAATAATGAGCATCGTCATTTGCAGGGTAAAGGGAATAAGACTCCAGAAACCGTTACCGAAAGAAGTCGCGACATCGTGAATTGGCGCACCGATACCTAAGGCGGCAACAGACACAATAATGACGCCTAGTAATGCAAAAATATATGAATCAGGAAACCATTTTTCAGACCAGTCACTAATCCGAAGAGCAAATCTTTCAAAAATTCCTTGCTGTTTTTCCATAGCTGAAAAATCCTTCTCGTTCTTATTTATAAACAGCACATCCGGTGCTTAAAAGGGTTAAGACTTAAGCTCACTTTCTAACTTAAGTCTTATATTTCTTACTAAAAATTAAAATTTATGCGACTAAGGTTTTGTAAAATTCGACGCCTGTAACAGCTTGAATTTGTTCAAGCGTGACATCTTTAGCAAGTTCAATCAGCTCAACACCTTGTGGAGTAATGTCCATTACACCTAGGTCAGTAATTACGCGATGAACCACACCTTTACCTGTTAAAGGCAAACTACAGTTTTTCACAATTTTTGGCGTACCATCTTTTGCGCAGTGTTCCATAAGCACTACAACTTTTTGGACACCAACAACCAAGTCCATTGCGCCGCCCATACCTTTGACTTTCTTACCCGGAATCATCCAGTTAGCCAAGTCACCATTTTCAGAAACTTCCATTGCACCTAAAATGGCAATGTTTACATGGCCACCACGGATCATGGCAAAAGATTCTGAGCTTGAGAAAAAAGCAGCGCCAGGGCGAGCAGTAACTGTTTGTTTACCCGCATTAATCAAATCAGCATCAACCGTTTCTTCAGTTGGAAACTCGCCAATACCTAATAAACCGTTTTCAGATTGAAGCCAAACATTAATATTTTCAGGAATATAGTTGGCAACTAGAGTAGGTAAGCCAATACCTAAATTGACATAAAAACCGTCTTCAAGTTCTTTTGCAGCACGTTGTGCCATTTCATTACGTGACCAAGCCATTTTATACTGCCTCCGTGCGTATGGTTTTTTGTTCAATGCGCTTTTCTGGCGTGGCATTAAGTACAATGCGGTTTACGTAAATACCTGCTAAATGGATTTCATCCGGATCCAATTCACCAATTTCAACAACCTGTTCAACTTCTGCGATAGTAATTTTTCCAGCCATCGCACATTCAGGATTAAAATTTTGAGCAGTTTTACGGAATACTAAATTACCCGCTTTGTCTGCTTTATAGGCCTTAACAAGAGCAACATCTGCTGTTAAAGATTCTTCTAAGATGTAGTTTTTGCCATGAAAAGTACGTTCTTCTTTACCTTCGGCAATGAGTGTACCGACGCCAGTCTGAGTATAAAATGCTGGAATTCCTGCACCGCCAGCACGTAACTTTTCAGCTAAAGTACCTTGTGGTGTAAGTTCAACATCGAGTTCACCATTTAAATATTGGCGCTCAAATTCTTTGTTTTCACCAACATAAGAAGAAATCATTTTTTTGATCTGTTTGGTTTGAAGCAAAATACCTAAACCAAAATCATCTACACCTGCGTTATTCGAAATACAAGTAAGACCAGTCACACCACTTTGCTTAACTGCAACAATTAGTTTTTCAGGAATTCCGCATAAACCAAAACCGCCAACAGCAAGTGTTTGATTATCTGCAATAACGTCTTTCAGTGCTGCCTCTGCATTGGCATAAACTTTATTCATTCTATTGTTATCCTATATCCCTTAGTAATCTTAGTTTTAGCATCTCATTTCGTGTTATAGAAGTTAATTTTTTTAAAGGATTAATAAGTATAATCAATGAATACTATCAAGTTACCTACAAAAGATGAGAAGAACATAAAGCAAAATACTTTAAAAAATCATCTCATGGTATTGAAAATTATAGTAATTAATAAATTTAGCTTAAGCGTCTGCTTAGCTCATCCTAAAATGCAGTCTTTAATTTTTTAAAATTTATATTGAACTAAAGCCTCAATAAATTGAGTCGAAATATTTGAAATTTCAAAGTTCTTTTTATAAACAATTCCTACAGTCTTATGAATAGATTCATCCTTTAATTCAATCAATACGTTATGTTCTTTATCAATGTGTTTAGCAAAGTGCCTTGGAATCGCACTTACTCCAATTCCATAAGCTACAAAACTTGAAAGTGATGAAATTTGATGACATTCAACTTTCAAATCGAGCGTTATATTATTTCGCAAACAATTTTGCTCAACTAAATATCGAACAATTGAAGGTTTCTGTAAAGTTACGAATGGATTTGAACAAAGCTCATGCCATGTAATAGAAGACGATTGAGCAAGTGGGTGAGTCTTTGGCAATAGAGCCAAGAAATCTTCTTCAAATAGAGGTTTAAACTCTAAGCCTTCGGTGAGATCTGGTTCAAAACAAATACCAAGCTCAAAAATACCATCCTGTACTTTTTCTATAATGGTCTCATTTGGAATATCGTGAATTGAAAAGTTTAGGTTTGGATGAAGTTCTAAAAATTGATGAATCACCTCAGGTAGAATTGCATGAGTTACAAAGGGCATTGAGGCAATACTTAAGGTTCCACGATTAAGCTTAAAACGTTGTTTGACATCGTTCTCCATTTCATCCCAATTGGCGAGTAATTTTTTAGCATAGGGAATGAGGGATTTACCTTCTTGGGTAAGCTCAACACGACGTGTGTTACGGTTAAACAATTTACCGCCTAACTCTTCTTCTAAACTCTTGATGGTAAGACTTAAAGCAGACTGGCTTAGATGTAGCTCTAAAGATGCATTGGCATAGTTGAGTGTACGCGCAAGTGCTAAAAAAGCTTTTAATTGTTTAAGCGTCATTTCATTCCTTTAGATTGCTCAGCTCACCTAGAAGGGTAATTTATACGAAAATTTGTCTAATATGATGTTTTTTGACAAAAAATTATGAAAAAGAAAGTAGAGAACAATGTGCTGAATTATTTTAGTAAATTTTCCAAGCAGAATTCATCGGTATTATTTGCAAAATATAGAGCCATTCCAACGACATGAAAAAATAAATAACCTAGCCAAATTGCTTGAGGGGCAACTTTTAAGCCTTCTAATAAAATAGTTGTTGAATAAATTGCTACTAAAAAAGTGAATAAGATAATGTATGTAGTACTCGCTACAAATTTATATTTCGGTGCTAATTGAGGAACTTTATAGCCAATCCAAATTTGCATACCACAATTTATGATCAGGGCTATTATAGCTACAAGTATTTCTGGTGCATTTAAAAATTCTAAAGAAAGCTGTTCGCTGATGAAAATGATTTGCCACAGTACAAACATGCCCACAGGGTACAATATAAATTTAATCCACATCATATTTTATTTTCTTATCAAGATTTTACATTGGCATTCTATTGAATAATTATGATTAAATAAATGCGGTTTATCAAAAAAAACTATATCTCAATATAAAGACAGTATTAATTCAATTAAAATATTTGTGAATTTTAAATTCTTTAAAACTTAATTTAAAAGATAAATGAAATTGTGTAAGGGTAATATTAATGAATAAAACTATGCTTGGCTTGGTCGTAATACCACTTATATTAAGTGGCTGTGTTAAAAAAGCTGAGGAGAAACCTGTAGAAAAAGCAGAAAAAACGTCCAATATAAAAGCTAATGAAGACTCTCAAAAAGAAGAAAATCAAATTCCTGCAATGATAGCGAGTAGTTTTCTTGTGAAATTTGAACAACCCAAAATTTGTGGACCTAATCCAGATGTTGAGGGTGTTGTATGTACTTCTAAAGAAGCAATTGCACTTAAAAGTAATATTGGTTGGATTGATCAAGTCGTTGATAAAGAAATCCGTAAAGATTATGCAGATGCACTTACTCCCGCATCAGAAAAGCAAAAGCAATTAAATCAAACCCAAGCTGAGGGGCTTAATAACTGGTCAGAAAGTGTAGTTTATCGCTTTAATGGACAATTTGGTCAATATGTTCAAATTTCGAAAGTTAGCTCGGAATATTCTGGCGGAGCTCATGGTATATCAACTTTTGAAGATTATATCTTTGACTTAAAAAGCAAAAAGCGCATTGGGCTAAAAGATATTGTAGTCAATGGAAAAATGGATGCACTTAAAGATGCTTTATGGAAACAGTACGAATATTGGTGCCAAGAAAATGATATGGAACCCTCTATTAGCAAAGAAGACTTTAAAGTAAGTGAAAATTTCTATATCAATCAATCGGGTGGTGTTACTTTTGATTATCAGCTTTACGAATTGGCTCCATATGCCGCAGGTCCTGTGAGTTTAGAACTGTATGATACAGATCAACTGATAAAATCAGACTTTTTACCGCCAATGCCTACTTTAAAAACTGAAATGTAGGATTAATAAATTACTCAAACCACCTTCAGGTGGTTTTTTATTTTCTGAACTGTTAAATTTTACTCATAATTAAAATGGATAATTTCATGAAAAAGATAGTTGCATTAAGCTTAATTTTTTTATTAAGTGGGTGTGTAAGCCCAACTACTCAAATGACTAATAATAATTTTAGCGAACTGCAGCCTTCAACACCTTCAATATCAGGCATATGGACGATTTCGATCAGCTCAAGCATATCAACCATAAAATTAGAAGCAGATGGCAATGGAATACTTTGTGACGATACGAGTGGACACGTTGTCTTCAACAAAATTAAGTATGCAAATAATATGATTTATATTCAAAATGGTATGACTCTAGAAGTGAAGCATCTAAACAAAGATATACTTGAAGCTAGAGCAATTTTAAGTGCTTCTAATTCAAATATGATCTACAAAGCTGATAATGATTTAAAGGCAGCTTCATTAAAGTGTGTCAAAGAATTATAGATAACCATCTTTATAAAACCGCAATAGTTTTTTATGGCCATGAGAAAAACAAAGTTGGCATAAAAATCCTGTCTGGTCATTGTTGTTCATTCATCAGTTATCTGACTATTACCAGCTTTATAAAAGGTAATTAATTCTTCCAAATAGTTTTTGTAATAAATTGTGGTAGATTATTAACAATTAAGGTTTTGATAATATTTTCGTGTAGCATTTTGGAATTAAAAAAATAAAATCTCAAAGGTAAAATGAAATGAATAAGATAACCCTAGTTTTGCTAGCCGCTCTTCTTTTTTGTATTTTAGCTAACTATGAAAGTTTCAACTTATTAAAACTTCATGAAACTGCCAGTAGTGAAATTAACAAAACTCTTCCTAAAAACTAATCTACCTAAGGATGTTTTTTTTATATCTTAAGCTCTTAAATTTTAATTATTAATAATAAAGGGTAATTTCATGAAGAAAACTTTAATTGGAGCTTTATTCTTGATGTTTGGAGCCTCGGTAAGTGCAGCATCAAAAATTGAAAAAGAGGAAACAAAAAAATTCTCAACTATGAAGCAATGTATTGAATGGTTAGATTCTAAATATCCAAATAATAAATGGCATAAAGATGAAGGTACCTCTTGGAGTTTAGAAAATGATAATTCAAATTTTTTATCTGGGATTACTCATGTCCCTAGTGAAGAAAATAAAAAACTGACACATCCAATTGCGATTTATTGCAAATTAAAAGAAACAAGTGCCGATGGTGTTTTCTATGAAGGAAAATATATTGTCATAGAGGCTATTTAGTCTCAGAATTTAATTGAAAAAACCACTCAATGAGTGGTTTTTTTATAGCTGAACAAATTTAACAAACTCATTGCCAAGAACAATTTCTATATGATTGGCTTGCTACGCCAGTAGTGATTTAAAAACTTTAAGGAATGCCTATTTCCTAAGCTTCTATTTTATTTATACAGCTATATCTTAAGAGGGCCTAACTTTAGTTTTCTTTGTCAAAATTTTGATAATTTTAAAAACTTGATTATCTAGCTTTATCTTTTGATGAACAGTTGCATTGTCGAGCTGATCCCACAACTCAAATGGGAAAAACTCTGAACTATGATCAAATACCCATAACCATTGA
Source organism: Acinetobacter sp. Li1LvA2 (assembly GCF_056156705.1). NCBI lineage: Bacteria > Pseudomonadati > Pseudomonadota > Gammaproteobacteria > Moraxellales > Moraxellaceae > Acinetobacter > Acinetobacter sp. Li1LvA2. The sequence continues at coordinate 412,224 of NZ_JBSICF010000001.1, read as the reverse complement.
TAACTATTGTTAAGCGTATTTACATCAAAACGTACATCCTGAACTTTGACAATCTTAAGTTGTTTATGATGTTCGTCTTGAAGAATAATTTCATGGTTCTCCATTAGACATCCACAAATTAAAGATAATTTTTAATTTTACTGAAATTAATACTTTTTAGTGAGTTTGTTAGTTGGCTTTAATTTACAAAAGATTTCGAGTTGTTAAAGTTTGTCATTTTCAAAAAAGATAATAATCTTTACTCTTGAAATACAAGGTTTTAAGTAGGCCACATTGTAAGGATAGTATGTAAGTGTCAGAATGCACCATTGACATTTATCTTCGAGTTATCGCTATGAGTTTAATAGGCTTTATGTATGCAAGTAAAACCAATAGTGAACATAATCAAGTAAAACAAGATTTAATTGATATCCTTACAGAAGCAGTCAAATTCAACTCTTATAATGATATTACAGGAGTGCTTTACTATGGTAATGGGTATTTCTTGCAGTACTTAGAGGGTGACAAAGAACAAGTTGAATCACTATTTTATAATTCAATTTTGAAAGATTCGCGACATCAGAACTGTGAAATTATCTTTTCGGAACCATGCGAGCAGCGATTATTTAAACATTGGAGTATGAAATTTGCTCCTATAAATACGAAAATAAAAGATTTCTTTTTTCATCATCATGTTGATGAGTTTAATCCCTATTTACTTAACACTACATCAATTCCATGTTTTATTGAATTACTTGTAGATCAACCTAATTTGAAAGTGGATCAATATCAAGTTTAATCAATATTATAATTTTTGATTAAATATAACTCGAACAGAAAAATAGTAAAGGGCGACTATATTAGAGCTTCTAAAAAAGCCCTACATAATCAGGGCTTTTAAATTTGAATAAAATATAGATATTACAACTTAATATTTATGGATGACTACTAACTAGTGATTTTTCAAACGCCATTTCCGCATCTTTTACAATACTAAAAAGTTTTTCTGGCTGAATAAATGCATTGGGTTGACCAGCATCTTTACGCGCCTTATTGCCCAAGACATCTGCAACTTCTGTATGGCTAGTAAGCACAATATCTGCCTTCATGTTTTTCAAACGCTCAAAGCTCTTACGATAATCTTCAACAATATTTGGATACTGATGATTATTTTGTAAAACATTGCCAGCTAGGGAGAGACTGCAAGGGAAAACTACATTTAAGTTTTCCCCATTAGACTTAACTTCAGTTGACCAAGTTGTACAACCAGGAGTGTGACCTGGCGTAAGCGTGGCTTTTAGTCTAAATTTACCTAGTTTAACTACTTCTCCATCGTGAATGACTTTATCAACTTTAACTGGAGTAAAAGGAATAGTTTGGAAGGTGTTTTCACCTATAGGTTTTCCTATTTCTAAAGCCTGAACATCCTGCTGCATTGCAATTAATTTAGCACCAGTATCTTGTTTAATGCGTGCAAGCGCACCTACATGGTCCCAATGAGCATGGCTTGTAACCATAATTTTTACATCTGATAACTTAAAACCTAATTGTTTAATGTTCTGCTCTATTTGCTCTGTATTTTCTGGAAGGCCCGTATCTATCAATAGAGCTTGATGGCCAGAAGCTAACAAATAAGCTGCAAGACCGTGAGTACCTACATAATATATATTTTCAGTAATTTGGAATGGCTGAGTATTTTGAGTCCAGTCGTCGGGTAACTTTAATGGTGCAGCTGAGGTAGATAGAGAAGTCAGTAATATACTTCCTATAAACAACATCTTTTTCTTCATCTTAATTGGACTCGTAGGTTGATCGTAGTAATTAAAGTTTTATATTTTAACGCCTTTGCCATGATTAGGCCCTAATCTACTCATAAAAAACTTGATTATTCGGGTAAAATTTTTTCTGCTTAATTGTTAATGTAAGGGATGGAATGTATTTAGTAATGAGAACTTAACCTCCTTAATATTTATTAAGTTAATTTAAGGATGCAATTAAATTATTTTAAAAAATATATTATTTAATTGTCTTTATTAAATAATATAGAAATATTAATTTAATTTTCTCAACAATTAATAAGTTTTATAAAATAATAATGATTTTTAAATAGTTAGATTTTACCAATTTATCAATATAAGTGTTTGTATTTTATTGTTATTTTAAAATTTAAATAAATTACATTGTTTTTAAATATTTTAGTGATATTTTATTTTTAAGCTCATTTACCTATTACCAAGCAAAGATATTGTGATTTTTGTCATTTTAGGTTCGGGATAACCTAAATATCTTTTGGTAATTTTATTGAACCTAATATTTATTCTTTAGGGAGAAAGAATATATGTGGGAATTATTTGTAATTCTACTTTCACTTGGGCTGTTGATGTATACAGCTTACAAGGGTTTTTCAGTCATTCTAATGGCACCAATTTGTGCCTTACTTGCAGTTTTACTCATTAACCCAGCCAATGTTTTACCGTTTTATTCGGGCGTCTTTATGCCCAAAATGGTGAACTTTATTAAAGATTACTTTCTTGTATTTTTACTCGGGGCAATTTTTGGTAAAGTCGTTGAAATGTCAGGAATCGCTGAGTCTATTGCTAGAACCATTGTAAGATGGATTGGAGCAAAAAAAGCAATTTTAACCGTCGTATTGTTAGGTGCAATTTTAACCTATAGCGGTGTAAGTTTATTTGTTGCTGTATTTGCCATTTATCCTTTTGCAAACCAGCTATTTAGACAAGCGAATATTCCAAAACGTTTAATTCCGGGAACCATCGCGCTCGGTGCATTTACATTTACCATGGATGCATTGCCGGGTACGCCACAAATTCAAAACGTAATTCCAACTACATTCTTTGGCACCAATATCTATGCCGCACCATTTCTAGGAATTATTGGTGCAATTTTTGTTCTATGCATGGGTTTGGCTTACTTAGAATGGCGTCGCCGCGCTGCTGCGAAAGCAGGTGAAGGCTACTCTGGCTTTGGAGTAGACAATACCTCGTCTCAAGAAATTGAAGCCGATATGAACTTGCAAAATAATGGAAGTACGGCGCGTCAGTTCTTAGCTTTTGTACCGCTTATTCTTGTTGCTGTAATGAACAAATATTTGTCTAAAGCAATCAAAGAGTGGTATCCAAATGGTTTTGATTTTGCCTCAGTTGGTCTTGCTGATTACACCGTAGATGTTGCAAAAACTGGTGCGATCTGGGCGGTTGGTCTTGCGCTCATTGTCGGGATTATTTCTGCAATTTTATTTGATTATCAGCGTGTAGTGACAAATTTCAAAGAGGGCATTAATGCCAGTATTGGTGGCTCACTTTTAGCGGTGATGAATACAGCTTCTGAGTATGGTTTCGGGGCAATTATTGCGTCATTACCAGGCTTTGCTCTGATTAGCCATGCAATGAGCAGTACCTTCACAAACCCTTTAGTGAATGGGGCTGTGACCACAACCGTTTTAGCAGGTATTACCGGTTCAGCTTCTGGTGGTATGAGTATCGCTTTAAGTGCAATGGCTGAACATTATAACGCCGCGATATTAGCCGCAGGCATTCCGCCAGAAGTCATGCACCGTGTGGTTGCAATGGCATCGGGTGGTATGGATACACTTCCGCATAATGGTGCTGTTATTACTTTACTCGCTGTTACAGGCTTAACCCATAAACAATCGTATAAAGATATTTTTGCAGTCACGGTAATTAAAACGTTAGCGGTATTTGTGGTCATTACGGTCTTTACCGTAACGGGTATTGTTTAAATCAGCACGTTATAAACATTAAGGAGTAAATAGATGACTAAACTTTTAGACGGTAAAGTTGCTTTTATTACGGGTTCTGCAAGTGGTATCGGTCTAGAGATTGCCAAGAAATTTGCTCAAGAAGGTGCCAAAGTTGTTATTTCTGATATGAATTCCGAAAAGTGCCAAGAAACGGCGAACTCACTTAAAGAGCAAGGTTTTGAGGCATTATCTGCACCATGTGATGTAACTGATGAAGATGCTTATAAACAAGCAATTGAGCTGACTCAAAAGACCTTTGGTACAGTTGATATCCTAATTAATAATGCTGGTTTCCAACATGTTGCACCGATTGAAGAGTTTCAAACGGCTGTTTTTCAAAAGCTAGTTCAGGTCATGTTAACAGGGGCATTTATTGGTATTAAACACGTTTTTCCAATCATGAAAGCTCAAAAATATGGCCGTATTATTAATATGGCTTCAATTAATGGCCTAATTGGTTTCGCTGGAAAAGCTGGTTATAACAGCGCGAAACATGGCGTGATTGGCCTAACAAAAGTTGCGGCATTAGAATGTGCACGTGACGGTATTACGGTAAATGCTTTATGTCCAGGTTATGTAGATACACCATTGGTTCGTGGTCAAATTGCAGATTTGGCTAAAACGCGTAATGTGAGTTTAGACAGCGCACTTGAAGACGTAATTTTGGCCATGGTTCCTCAAAAGCGTTTGCTATCTGTTGAAGAAATTGCTGACTATGCAATTTTCCTTGCGAGTAGTAAAGCTGGTGGGGTAACAGGCCAAGCTGTCGTTATGGATGGTGGCTACACATCACAATAATTTAAGTGTTTTATAAAAGCCGCTTATTTAAAATAGGCGGTTTTTTTATTTGTTGAAATTTACGATAGTCTACTGTTCAAAATAATGATTTATCTCTACTGTATTTGTTTATAAAAAATCTAATAAAATAAGTTTGTTAAAGTATGAAATTATACTTTAAAGGTATTTAACTTATTTTCATTTTTAAAATCTAATAGAGTATGAGAAAGTAATCTTTACTCTCTTTCTTGATTCGATATTTTTTCAGGAAAATGCGTCAATTAAAGGATATTAATTGGCATACAAGTTGCTTTTTAAGCAATAAGTTATTTAGCTAGGTGAAAAGGATATGATATCACTCAGCCAACAGACGGAACTCAATCATTATTCTCGCAAAGCTGAATTTGCGCAGAATTTAATGTCCACGATTTGTGGTGAACACCGTCTAGACACAATTTACAAAGACACTCTCGATTTTCACTATGATGGAATGCGTTTGCCTAATAAAAAAATGGCGATCGGTACAATCAGTTATGGTGCAAACGTTGCCATTAATATCTCAAATTTAAAAGCGTATAGCATTAGTTTGCCTATACAAGGTCGACAAGCTCTCAACATTCGTGGCGCTCATTATCAATCTGATGAAAGCAGAGGCCTTATTGTTTCAAATAACGATCAACAAGATCTGATTATCGATAAAGATTGCAGAAAATTTCAGGTGGTTATTCCTGAGCGAAGTATGCAAATTGTCCTTGCAGATCTACTCAATAAACCCATAGAAGCTCCGATTATTTTTAACCCTGAGATGCATCTGGACTCGGAGCAATTGATTGGTGCATGGTGGAAGAATATTCAAAATTTTGTACAGTTAAAATCGCAATATAGCAATTTCTATGGTTTGCAGATGTTGTCTGAAGACTATGAAAATTTTGTAATTAAAGCGTTATTGTTGTCTCAAGAAAACAACTACTCTGAAGCCTTAAAGTCACTTTCACATCAGGATGAGCCAGCTTATATCCGTAAGGTTCGTAATTTTATTATTGAACATGCGCACGAAGAAATCTGTGCAGAAGATTTGCAACGTCTCGCTGGGGTTTCAAAATCAAAATTGTATGACGAATTTCAACAATACTACGGCACAAGCCCTATGTCGTATTTAAAAAAATATCGTCTCCAACAAATTTATAAAATCTTGAGCACCACAGGAGCAAATAGAAAGGTTTCTATTTCAAAGCTTGCCTATGACTGGGGCTTTAACCATTTAAGTCGTTTTTCTCAAGAATATCGTGAAGAGTTCGGCGAAAATCCAAGTGAGACCAAAGGCAAAATTTTCTAATATTTAATTTTTCCAAATAAAAAACTGATTTAGGTGACTAAATCAGTTTTTTTATTTATTGATTAATATTTATAGACTTTCTTCAAGCTTTAACACTTGTTTGTTTTTAGATTTCTCATAAATCACTTTCAGGCTAAGTGCAATAAATGAGATGAAGGTTGGTAGTGCAAGAATAAAGAAAATACCGCTTAAGCTTAGGTTAAAAGTGAAAATGAGCGAGCCAAAGAAAGCACCTAAAATTGCACCGATACGACCAATACCATGCATCCATGAAACACCAACCGCGCGGCAAACTGCTGGATAGAACATAGCTGCAAGTGGCAGTAATGAAGACTGAGCACCTGCGAGTAATGCACCAATTAAGAAGATAGTAAGGCCTAATAAGAAAATATTTGTGCTCACCAGACCTGCAACAATGAATAGTCCAAAAGCGATGAGATATGAATATTTAATCACTGTAGTTGGGTTCAGTTTATCCATGTACCATCCCATAATGGTTGCGCCAATCACACCACCAAAAGGGAAAATCGCTGCAATTAAACTAAACTGCTGAGTACTAAAACCTGCTGTTTTTAAAATTGTTGGCATCCAGCTTGTTAAAAGATAAAACACCAATAAACTGGTAAAGCAGCAGAGCCAAAGCATGCTTGAACCCCACAGATATTTTCCTAAAACCACTTTAACTGGATTTTCATCAGAGGCATTTTCTGCTTGAGTTAAAACAAGTTTTACCGGCTCTTGAAAAGAATGGCCTTGAATATTTTCTAAAATACGCTGAGCTTTGTCTTGTTGATGGCGTGTAATTAAGTATTGAGTTGATTCTGGTAATTTAAGCAATAAAGCAACTACTAAAATTAGGGGAATACTTCCGCCAATAATAATCACTTTTGCCCAGCCATAACTTTCTAATAGATAAGCTGATAGCACACCGCCGCAAGAAATACCGAGCATAAAACCACAGCCAGCAAGACCTGTAAGGAATGCTTTACGTTTTACAGGCATATATTCCGAGACAATGGTACTGATGTTTGGCATGGCTGCGCCTAAACCTACACCTGTAATAAAGCGATAAATCATTAAGTCTTGAGTTGAATTAGCAAATCCGCACAAAATTGTAAATATTGAAAATAAAAGACTTGTAAAAACAATGACGCCTTTACGTCCAAATTTATCGGACAAAGGCCCCGAAATGATTGCACCGATCGACATACCGACTAAGGCAGCACTTAAAACCGGAGCAAGTTGCGGCTTGGTAATTCCCCAATCATCTAGCAATGCAGGGGCAACAAAACCAATAATTCCTGTGTCTAGACCATCACAGAAGAAGACAAAAAAGCCCAGGATAAAAACTATCCACTGTAGTGGAGACAGTTTCTCACGGTTGATAATCGTGTTTGCATCTATCGTTTTCATACGTATTCCTTATTCATTAAAATTTTTTGCTGTAATTGACGAAGAAACGGTTTTCAGAGAAATCATTTCCATGCTTAACGTCATAATTGATGAAGATGTATTGAAGAGCTAGACCTTTGAGAAAAGGCTGTTGAAGGGCATAATTGACAATAACGTTTGCTTCACTTTCTTTATTTTTTAAGCCATCTGCTGTCTTAAAGTGATCGCCATATACATATTTGAAAGTGGTATTTAAGCCAGGCACATAATCTTTAAAGTCATAGCCATAAATAAAGTGATAGGACTTTTCATCTTGTTTGAAGAAACCAGTCGTGTTCCAGTTAATGAAATAAGTTTCAGGCAAGAAACCATCTGGTAACGGGTAAGCAGACTCACCAATAATTTGCTGATAACCCACACCAAAACTATGATTTTTTACTTTAAGCGTTTCTAGTAACCCTACATTTTGTGCATCGATGTCAAAAAGATTTCCATTATCTTTGGCATTGAAATATTTGAACTTTGAATTAAATGAAAAATTAGAGTTTTTCCATAGGTGATCAACGCCGACATAATGTTTGTTATATAAATCCTCCATATTTCCAAAGTAATATTCACCCTTCAATGTAGGCGTAAATTGATAGCGAAGATCTATGTAGTTAAGGCCATCAGAGTAGCCAGTCACACCTTTTGAAGTAAATGAAAATCTGTGAAAGTCTTCTTCATTTCGCGGAGATACTTTTTCAATGCGGCCAATTTCTGCAAAAAGCTTATCGTTTAGCTGGCTCTTAAGATTAGTTCCCCAATAAGATGTCAGGAGTTGTCGACTTGCATCTACAGTGGTTACGGGTAAATCCAGCCATAATTCACCCATGCTGAGTAGCGTCTTGTTATAGCCTAACTTTAAGGTCGCGCCATATTTTAGATAATCAGGTGCTTGGGACTGCGTGGCTTTATCAAAAGGTAATACCGTATCTGCAACATGTTTATCTTGGCTTAAACGAACCGCATATTGTGCTGAAGCATTTGCGCCAATTTGAATTGGGGTTCCACCAATTTCTAACGGCGTATCATGCATATTTGAGTTGTAAAATAGAGAAACTGATTGTGACCAGCTACCTGTATCTTTTACATCTGGATTGTCATAGTTTCTGTCTATATATGCATTTTTTGATGTAAATTTCCATTCTTCATCCGCTGAATAAGCCTGAGTAGAAAATGCACTGCAACATAAAATATTGATGAGCATTAACGTTTTTTGTTGTCCATAAATTGGCCATGGTCGATGCATAAATAAAACGCCTTAATTTAGAAAATGACTGGGCTTTTTTATGTAATCAAACGAATTACATGACTCGATTGAACTATTTTTAGCCAATCGTCACTATCCAATAAGTCCTAATCTTCATCCATTTTTTCCAAATGAGATAAAAAGTATTAATTTAATTTTTTAATTTAAGCTTTTGAAATATAGGTGTTTCTTGTTTTTTTAGTTTTTATCCAGTTTGATGAGTTTTGATAATTGCGCAGAGATTGGATAGTGCTTGCAGCTTTTGGACAGTCTAAAAAAAATTTCGGATAGAAGATAAAGCCATAACAATGTCAGGAGTTGACACTATGGCTGGTCAAACCATTCAAATTAAAACAGCATCTGGAAAGCAGTTCAGTGCATATCTAGTGACGCCAGAAACAGGAAAAGGACCCGGTGTGGTGCTTTGTCAGGAAATCTTTGGGGTGAATGCAGCCATGCGAGAAAAAGCAGAATTTCTTGCAGAAGAAGGCTATACCGTTTTAGTTCCTGATTTATTTTGGCGTGTAGCACCTAATATAGAACTGGGTTATACACCAGAAGATTTTCAAAAGGCTTTCGAGCTTTATCAGCAATATGATGAAAATCTTGGGGTTGAAGATATTCAGGACAGCTTAGCTTTTTTAAAGACACGACCAGAATGTGACACTTCTACAGGTCTCGGCGTGGTGGGCTATTGTTTGGGTGGAAAGCTTGCGTATCTGGCAGGTTGTCGACTTTCTGACGTGGCATGTGCCGTAGGTTATTACGGTGTAGGCATTGAAAAAGCCTTAGATGAGTTAGCTAACGTAAAAGGGCGCTTGGTTTTACATATTGCAGAACTGGACCAATTTACACCGCCAGATGCGAGGCAAGCAATTGTTGATGCGGCTAACCAATATTCAAATGTACAAGCTTATGTTTATGAAGGTGTTGATCATGCTTTTGCACGCCCAAAAAGCAATCATTATCACAAACCTTCAGCACGCTTTGCTCACGAACGTACAGTAACAGCTCTACATGAAACGATTGGACCGAAGTATAACCTAGTCGCACTATGGGAAGAGCATATTCGTCATGAGTTCGATACGCGTGACGTACCAGCAACCATGGCAACAATGGTCGCAGAACCTTATGTCAATCATATTCCAACCTTAACTGGCGGTGTAGGTCAAAGCCAGCTCGCTCGTTTTTATCAATATCACTTTGTTCATCAAAACCCGAAAGATATGAAGATCACTTCGATCTCTCGTACGGTTGGTTCAACGCAAGTGGTCGACGAATTCATTATGAGCTTTACCCACGATGCTGAAATTGACTGGTTATTACCGGGTGTAAAACCGACTGGTAAATACGTCGAAATTCCAATGTTAGGTGTAATTCAGTTCAGAGGTTCAAAGCTGTGTCATGAGCATATTTACTGGGATCAAGCATCGGTGCTTGTTCAAATTGGTTTATTAGACCCAACAGGCTTACCAGTTGCAGGTGTCGAGACAGCACGAAAACTTCTTGATGAAGATCTTCCTTCAAATACGTTGATGCCATCTTGGTCAAGTAGTGAAGGCAAGCCAGTCAATTAAGGAGTATCTGTAATGAATATAGATTTAAAAGGAAAAGTCGCTGTGGTAAGCGGCGGCGCAACACTGATTGGTAAAGCTGTTGTACAAGCTTTGGTCAGTGCAGGTGCTCATGTCGCTATCTTAGATATTGATGCCAAAGGCAAGGCAATTGCAGAAAGCTTTAACCATGACGTGATGTTTATTCAAACCGATTTAACCAGTGATGCGGCTATTCAACAAGCTGTAGCAGATATTCACCAACATTTAGGTGAAGTGAGTTACTTGGTGAATTTGGCATGTACATATTTAGATGATGGTTTTAAATCTTCACGTCAGGACTGGTTACAAGCACTCGATATTAATTTGGTCTCTACAGTTGAGCTGAGCCGTGCTTTATACAATGACCTAAAAAAGCAGCAAGGTTCAATCGTTAATTTTACTTCAATCTCGGCCAAAGTGGCACAAACAGGGCGGTGGTTATATCCGGTTTCTAAAGCCGCAATACGTCAACTTACACAAAGCATGGCAATGGATTTTGCTGTCGATGGTATTCGCGTTAACTCTGTCTCACCAGGTTGGACATGGTCTCGTGTCATTGCAGAAGTCAGTGGTAATAACCCTGAAAAGGCCGATAGCGTGGCAGCCGATTATCACTTGCTAGGTAGATTGGGTCATCCCGAAGAAGTCGCCAACGTGGTTTTGTTTTTATTGTCACCCGCCGCGAGTTTTGTCACCGGAGCAGATTACGCAGTCGACGGTGGATATTCAGTAATGGGCCCTGAAGGATCACAGCCCGCTATTCCACGTTTAGCCGAATAGCACAGCGTTTTAAAAGCACATTTAGAAAATTATGGAGAAGATTATGCGCCGTATTGCAATTGTTGGAGCAGGACAGTCTGGTTTACAGCTTGGTTTGGGGTTACTCGAAACAGGTTACGACGTGACCATGATCACCAACCGAACTGCTGATGAAATTCGTCAAGGTAAAGTCATGTCAAGCCAGTGTATGTTTCATACCGCTTTACAAACTGAACGTGACTTGGGACTAAATTTTTGGGAAGAAGAATGTCCAGCGGTAGAAGGCATTGGGCTGGCTTTAGTCAATCCTGAAAATGGTGGTAAAGCATTTGAATGGAGTGCTCGTCTTGAGCGCTACGCACAATCGGTCGATCAACGCGTCAAAATGCCACATTGGATGGAAGAATTTGAACGTCGTGGTGGTCGATTAGTGATTCAAGATGTAGGAATAGAAGAGTTAGAACAACTCGCAAACAATTATGAGCTTGTATTACTCGCGGCTGGTAAAGGTGAAGTCGTTAAACAATTTGAGCGTGATGATGCACGTAGTGTTTTTGATAAACCACAGCGCGCTTTGGCATTGACCTATGTCAAAAACATGAAACCAATTTCACCTTATTCACGTGTGACTTTTAATATTATTCCAGAAGTTGGCGAATACTTTTCTTTTCCGGCACTTACCGTGAATGGTCCTTGCGACATCATGGTATTTGAAGGTATTCCAAATGGACCAATGGACTGCTGGCAAGATGTGAAAACACCAGAACAACATCTGCAATGCAGTTTGGACTTACTCAAGAAATTTGTGCCTTGGGAATATGAACGCTGCACAAATGTTGAGTTGACCGATGCTGGGGGTTATTTGGCTGGACGTTTCCCACCGACCGTACGTAAACCCGTTTTAACATTACCTTCTGGCAAGAAAATTTTTGGGATGGCAGATGCCTTGGTGGTGAATGATCCGATTACAGGTCAGGGCTCAAACAATGCTGCCAAATGTAGCAAAATCTATTTCGATGCCATTTTAGCCAATGATAATCAAGGTTTTAATGAACAATGGATGGTTCAAACCTTTGAGCGTTATTGGGCCTATGCAGAAAAAGTCGTGGCTTGGACCAATAGCCTATTAGTACCACCACAACCACATGTGGTTGAACTATTAGCAGCCGCAAGCCAAAACCAGAGCATTGCTTCAATTATGGCCAATAACTTTGATGACCCACGCTCTTTTGCTCCTTGGTGGTTTGATGCAGCTCAGGCTCAGGCATTCATGGCCTCAAAAACCGCAGCAAAAGTGGCTTAAGGACATAATATCAAAGGGAGAATTAAAAATGGATACAATTGAAACTTTAGCTTTACAAGCGATTAATGCTGAAAACCCAAGAGAAATTCGTAATTTACTTGGTCAGTTTGCAACTGGCGTTACTGTGATTACAACCCGTGGTAAAGACGGTCGGAAAATAGGAATGACAGCCAACTCATTTTCATCACTGTCTTTAGATCCGCCATTAATTTTGTGGAGCCTTTCAAAAACGGCACCAAGTTTATCTGATTTTGTAGAAGCTGAATATTTTGCCATTCATATGTTGGCGCAGGAGCATCACCAGCTTTCGGGGCATTTCGCTCGAGGTGCTGAAGACAAGTTTGCCGGCGTTGCCCATCAGCAATGCAAGGCAGGTGTTCCAATTTTGACCGATGCACTCGCAACCTTGGTTTGCCGCAATGTAAATCAGTATGAAGGGGGAGATCACCTGATTTTTATTGGCCAAATTGAACAATACCAACAACGCCAAGGTGAACCATTGGTATTTCACGCAGGAAAGTATCGGATTGCCGCTGAGCATCCAGAATTAGCACATTAATTCACCACAATCACGATCAATCCGGTCGTGATTTTTTTTATAGGAAATAAGAAGATGAAAAGCACTTTAATTAAACATGGCTTTTTAGCAGGGACATTGTTGGGTTTGCCATTAGTTTCTCATGCCTATGATTTACCGACCGTAAACTTAGGTATGACCAGCTTTCTCGATGGCGGTTTACCCGCAGGGCCTGGCTGGTATGCTCAAACTTACTTTCAAAATTACGATAGCAATAAACTGGTCGATGCCAATGGACAAAAATTAGGTTTACCTAAAACAGATTTAAATTATCAAGTATTGGTTGAGCAGATTAGTTACTTATCGAATGTCCGAGTAAAAGATAAAGCTAGCCTAGGTATGAATTTTTTAATTCCTTTTGTCAGCAAAATGGACATGGATGATGGCTTAAATAATGCTGCTATTAAAGCCCAAAGTGGCTTTGGGGACATTATGATTGGACCTTTTATTCAGTTTGATCCAGTCATGGGCGCGCAAGGGCCGAAGTTTGTACATCGTTTTGAGTTTCAGGTCAATTTACCTACTGGCGAATATGATCAGCAAAAAGACATTAACCCCAGTAATAACGCCGTTTCATTTGATCCTTATTGGGCTGCAACATATTGGTTTAACCCCAAATGGACAGCTTCAACGCGTATTCATTATCTCTATAACTTTAAAAATGATGACCCAAGCTATGCGTTTGCTGGAGCAAATGATATGCAGGCAGGACAAGCTCTTCATGCAAACTTTGCAACGGACTATGCCATTACCGAACAGTTCCGTTTAGGACTAAATGGCTATTGGCTAAAACAAATCACAGATACTGAAGTTGATGGTGAAAAAGTAAAAGGCCGACGTGAACAAGTCTGGGCAATTGGCCCAGGTGCAATGTATAGCTTTTCTAAAAATGATCACCTTGTTGCAAATGCTTATTTTGAGCAAGATGCTGAAAACCGTCCAGAGGGCACACGACTACAAGTTCGCTATGTCCATCATTTCTGAGTCATAAATAAAGCCTTTTATATCAATAAATATAAAAGGCTTTTATCTATTTTTAGTTTAAGAAAAAATTGAAGTAATTAAGCCTTCACTGTGACCAGAGCGGCGAGTAGAAGAGGGTAACTCACCATAACGACGTTTGTACTCTTGAGAAAAACGGCCTAAATGGCTAAATCCCCATTTAAATGCAACGTCTGTGACCGATAGATTTTCATTGTGCATGAGCTCTAAATGAGCTTGTTCAAAGCGTAATTCTTTAAGATAAGACATTGGGGTAGTCCCCAAATAATTTTTAAAGCCAGTAAATAGTGTTCTCACACTCACACCCGCATGTTCAGCCAAAATTTCGACATTCAGCGGCTCATGTAAGTGTTCTTTAATATAGGCTTCTGTGCGCTTCACGAAATAAGGTGAGACGGTTTTTTCTTTATAATGATCAAGCTTATGTAATGCATTATTGGGTTGACCATAAATAAGTGCATTAAATAGATTTGACTCAAATTGTTTAAAGGCTAAAGGATGATGGAGTGGATGTTGATCACATGCTAACGCGTCCATCAATGTTCTTACGAGCTGTAAAAAGTAGGCTCCACTTTGTGTAGCAAAGTCTAATTTAGGATCAAAAACGAGTAAGTTATTTTCAGAATCAGCAATGTGCTGACGGCAATGGTAAGTAAAATCATCCTTTGAAACTTTTAGAATGAGCTGTGGTGAGTTCGCGTGCCAGCGCATACGTAAAGATTGCTGAGGAGAAATAAGAGAAGCGACTTGAGAATAAGAAATAAACTTTTGTGAACCAAACTCGATTTCTGCATAGCCTTGAGTTGGAATCTGAATTAAGTAAAAGTTATCAAGGTGATCTGGTTCAATAATGACATCCGCGCCATATTCCAAACGACTAATAGACAATGCACCTGTTTTAACATGGTGCATGGTTGCACTGAAATCTCGCTTCTGCTGAGAGATTTTAAGATCATGCGGTTTAAAAATTTGACCTACATTTCGGCAGGTTTCATTTAAATCGTGATGATCAAACACCAAATTATGATTGGTAAAGATAGACTCATTTTGAAAATGACGCCCACTGAGTTCGGGGGAGTTGGCTTGGTTCATATATATCCCTTTTGGCTCACTCCTGTATTTACTTGTGTTATAAAAGCTTTAAAACTTCGCTGCACAGCAAGTAAATACGGCACTTAAAAAATTAAGTTACTCGCAAATTACAATGAGATATAAGCAAAATACAGACCAATTTAACCGCTAATTAATGTGATTTTCTCAAATTTTAAGTCGGATTTTGTCCATCAATTTAATACATTTGAGAAATAGAATAGGGGAATATAAAAGGTGCTATAAGTTAATCTCATCATGATCTTATTCCTTAAGATCTATCAAAATTTATAGCAAATCCGAGCGAATTGGTCAATTTATTTTATCGGAATCTTTTATTTTATACTATTGATATATAATGGTTTTTAATTTAAAAACGAAAATTCAATATACCCCTTATAAGAGTATATTGAATCATTTCAGGTTTAGTGGTTTTTTAAATTATTTGTACAAAGCTATTTTACTTTCAACGTGAGGTATTACTTTGTAAAAACTTTTCGCTGTAAATACGGTAGTTTTGCAGAGCTTGTTCATCTAACCAATTTTTCACGGCTTCAATCATCGGCGGTGGGCCACATAAATACATATCAAAAGCTTGTTCAGCCAGTTGATCTTTATTTAAGTGCTCATGAATATAACCCGCTTTACCTTGCCAAGTTTCTGTTGCTTTAGTCACAATCGGGTGATAACTAAAGTTTGGTAGCTGTTCTGCATAGGCATGTAAACGCTGTTGTTCGCACAAGTCGGTTTCATTATTTACGCCGTAATACAACTGAACAGGAGGTGAGTTAGGCTGCTCAACCAAGTTATCTAACATTCCCAAGAAAGCCGATAACCCTGTTCCACCAGCTACAAAAACGAGTGGTCGCTGTACTTCGCGTAAATAGAAACTACCCAGAGGTGCTTCAATGAGCAGGGTTTGTCCAACTTTACAGCGATCACGCAAGTAATTGCTCATCACACCGTCTGGCAAAAGACGAATTAAAAACTGTAATTGATTGGTTGCATTTGGTCTATTTGCAAAAGAATAAGAGCGCCAGTCTTCAGTATCTGGAATTTGCAAACGAGCATATTGACCCGGTAAAAACTGAAGTTGTTCAGTATGACTGCTCGCATCAAGATGCAAAATTGCTGTTGTTTCAGAAACCAACTCAACCGCAGTCACTTTGGTTTCAATTTTTAAAGTATCACCAGCGTTACAAATAGCAGAATCATGATCAAAATAAAAAGCTGCATCTGATTTCACACGCGTCTGGCAAGCTAACATTTTACGCTCAGCCAAATCACGCTCACTTAATGCATCTTCATCAACATATTCTTGTTCATAAAGACCAGTTTCACATTGTCCCTGACAGGTACCACAAACACCTTCACGGCAATCTAGCGGCAGGTTAATTCCTTGGCGAACTGCTGCATCCAGCAGCAATTCGTCCTTATTTACCGAAATGAAAAAGGTTTTGCCATCGGCAAAGTTAAGTGCAACTGAATGTCCCATTTTCATTCCCCTTAAACGTGATAGAAGTCTAAAACGGAATCAATTTTGTCATTCAGCAAAATGCTGTGTTGACGACGAATACGGAAACCATTTGCGGTTTGACGTAAAAGATAAGTGGCGTGTCCGTAAAAACAGCCTTCTAAGCCTTGACGGTTATAAAGCGTTTGCCATGCAACTTTTGCTTCAATTAATCCATCATCTAGTGTTTTAACTCGAATGTTGTTTATGCTGTGCAAAGTACGTGGTAATGGTGTTGCAGATGCTGCTTTTCCGGTACGAATACGGAATACACGGTCTTCGAGTCCAGTACGGTCCGCATAATAAATATAAGACAAACCCTGATTTGGATCTTGAACATAGTTATGGTCATCAATCCACTGTGGAATATGATATTCACTATCTTCATCGTAAAGCTCTAGATAGGCATGCCAGTCATAAGCATCACAAAGTTCTGCTTTTTTGTACAAAAACTGAGATACAGCAAAATGTAGTTCTTGTGACATGGTTACACCTCATCCATTAGGGCATTGTTTTCAAAAGTAATATCTTGCATTTTCAATGCTTTCTTGTTTAATCCGTCGAGCATTAGGCGTTGCCAATGTCCATGCTGGTTTACATAGAGTCCTTCGTGGGTAAACTCACGGCCAGTAATGACAGGTTGAATGCCTAAATCTTGTGAGTTTTTGGTCGCACCATATTCCCAAGACTGACAGCCACGAGAAATATCGCTCCAACGTTCAAGTCGCGCCTGAAAACCTTTTTGTTGTTCACGGAATTCAACTAGATCATCCGGCGTACCAAGACCCGACACATTAAAGAAATCTTCGAACTGGCGAATACGGTTACGGCGTGCTTCAGCAGATTCACCTTTAACCCCAATACATTGACTAATGACTTCAGTTTTATTCCAAGCCAGAGGGCGAACAATACGAAGCTGTGAGCTAATCTGGTCCATAAAAAATAGGCTAGGGTACAAGTTCAAGTTTCTTAAACGGTGCATTGCCCACTCAGCATATTTGTCGCCGTATTTTTCAACCATATATGGCATAACTGTGCTGTAACCTGGACGAACTGTTGGATTCGGCATATCACTGAATAAAACACTATGGCCATTTTTGAAGCTGAACCAGCCATCGTCAGTTTCTGAGTCACCCGCACCTAACTTGCTATAGTCAAGCGTATCGAGTTCTTCACCTTTTGATGCATTGACTTGCTGACGGTGTTGGACTGTAGAGACATAGTTATAGTGAACGGTACTTACATGGTAGCCATCTAAGCCATTTTCATTTTGTAGCTTCCAGTTACCTGCAAAGGTATAAGATGATTTGCCTTGAAGCACTTCGAGTTCACCCGTAGGCGACTGGTTAACCATTAAATCAAGAAACAGTTTTGCATCGCCCAAAAAGTCTTCTAGAGAATCTGTTGCTTGAGTATCAAGACTTACAAATACGAAACCACGATAGCTGGCAATACGGCCTTGTTTTAAGCCACGGCTTGATTTATCAAAATCTTCACAATATTCGCCAGGTGCTTTGACTTTCACCAAACGACCATCTGACTTATAGCACCATGCGTGGAATGGACAAGTAAATGTAGATTGGTTGCCTTTAGCAACGCGTGTTAAAGTCGCACCACGATGCTCACAGGCATTGACCATGGCGTGTAGTTCGCCTTTACCATCACGACTCACAATAATCGGTTGACGACCAATTTGAACTGTTAGGAAATCATGATTGTTTGGAATTTCACTTTCGTGACATGCATAAATCCAAACCTTTTCAAAAATGAATTCCATTTCCAAGTCAAACAGCTCAGGCTCAGTAAACATGTTGCGTGCGATACGAAACACGCCATCGTTAGGACGGAAGTCGATACATCCATCTACAAAATCATTCCATTGTTTTAAATTAGATGAGGTCATTTGCTCAATCCTATTCATTCAGCTTTTAACTGATTGAACCGCGATTAGGCTTTAGCCTCTATCCGTTTTTTCCAGAACTTTATCCACTTTGTGCAGTTTTGATTTTTTAATAAGACTATCTTTAAGATGTAATCACATTTTAAAAATGTATATGTCCTATCTTTTTTAATTTCCATATAATCTTAACCAGAACAAAATCAAATCTTGTGAATTAAGCCGATGAAAGAACAAAACTTAAAATTACAGATTAGAATTCTTTTAGAGCAGGACATAGCATTCGGCCCTGGAAAGGCAGACTTACTTGAAGCAATTGAAAAAACTGGTTCGATCTCACAAGCCGCAAAATCTATGAATATGAGCTATCGCCGTGCATGGCAGTTGGTAGACATCATGAATCAATGCTTCGAAACAGCTCTAGTAGAAACTCAAACAGGTGGAACACATGGTGGTGGGGCAGCCGTTACAGCTTTGGGCCAGAAAGTCTTACAACACTATCGTCAAATGGAAGTTAGTGCTCGACAAGCCTTAGAAAATGACTATCAAATTATGAGTAGTTATTTAAAGAAATAAGATGAGAAATATTTTATAAATCAAAGAATTTAGGCGCGAATCAATTTTATCTACCTATATAGTTTTCAGTTGCTCAGAAAAAATATCTAGCTTTATAAATAATTTCTACTTTTCATCGTCTATGCTTATCGCTATATTCTTGGGTATATATCGCTGCAAAAAACGACAAAAAGGTAAAACATAATGGTAAGTGATACGAAGATAAAAAAAATGGCTTTGGTCTCATCAATCTTAACTATGGGATTAGCCTTTAATATTCCAGCCAAGGCTGAATCGGTCACTGTTTATGCGGCAGCGAGCTTAACCAATGCCATTAACGATTTAGAAAAAATTTACGAAAAACAGAATAAAGTAGAAGTTAAAACGTCGTATGCAGGCTCATCGACATTAGCGAAACAAATTGAAGCTGGAGCACCAGCCGATGTATTTATCTCTGCTGATACGCAGTGGATGGATTATCTACAGAGTAAAAAATTAGTTGCAGCAAATGACCGTATAAATTTATTAGGCAACCGTTTGGTGCTAATTACTCCAAAAGGGCGGTCACTAAACGTAAAACTAGATAAAACAACCGATCCAAATAAAGTATTTACAGGAAAGATTTGTACAGGGGATACCAAAAGTGTGCCTGTCGGCAAATATGCCAAACAAGCTTTTACCAATTTAGGTTGGTGGAGCCATATTGAGCCAAAGTTAGTTGAAACAGAAGATGTTCGAGCTGCATTAAATTTCGTTGCACGTGGCGAATGTCAGGTTGGAATTGTTTATGCAACCGATGCAGCGATTAGCAAAGACGTGAATGTAGCTGGTGTATTTCCGATAAATACACATTCGCCAATTATTTATCCTGTAGGGTTGATTAAAAAGAACTCAAACTCAGCAAAGTTCTATCAGTTTTTACAAAGCAATCAAGCCAAAGCTGTTTTTAAAAAATATGGCTTTAACGTGTTGGCTCCAGTCAAGCCATGATGTTTTCTTTAACCCCAGAAGAACTCAGCGTTCTTCAACTTTCTTGTAAGGTTGCAGCAAGTTGTCTTGTGGTCAGCATTATTCCTGCAATTTGTGTGGGATGGTTTTTGGCACGTAAAGAGTTCTGGGGTAAGTCATTCATTGAAACATTGGTGTTTTTACCTTTGGTGTTACCGCCAGTTATACCTGGTTATTTGCTTTTACAAGTTTTTGGGAGCCGCGGTATTATTGGGCAATATTTGGCACCGCTCGGAATTGATTTTGCATTTAACTGGAAAGGCGCTGTTCTTGCCTCGGCAGTGATGGGTTTCCCGCTATTGGTACAATCTATTCGGCTAGCGATTGAACTGGTCGATCAGCGTTTAGAAATGGCCGCAAAGACATTAGGTGCCTCATCTTTAGGGGCATTTTTTCATGTCACTTTGCCTCTTGCCAGCAGTGGTATTTTAATTGGTGCTATTTTATGTTTTTGCCGCAGTTTAGGTGAGTTTGGGGCCACCATTACCTTTGTGGGTAATATTTCAAATGAAACACGAACTTTGCCTCTAGCCATGTATAGCCTAATGCAACAACCCGATACAGAAGCCGCTATTCAACGGCTTATCGTTTTATCGTTAAGCGTGGCTTTTTTAGCGCTATGGTTTGCACAGTGGTTTCATCGTTATCAAAAGAAGCGTTTAGGACGGTGAGATTATGTTGATTGAATGCCGTTTTCAGCTACAAATGGGTCAATTTCATATTGAACCTAGTTTCCAGTCAGATGCTACTGTTATTGGATTATTTGGTGCCTCTGGGTCAGGTAAAACATCGATTTTACATGCCATTGCAGGGTTGAACACACCGCATAGTGGACTCATTAAGATACAGGACCAAACATGGTTTGATTCAGATCAAAACATTAACTTGAGTACCCAAAAGCGGCATGTTGGATTGGTTTTTCAAGATGCTCAGCTTTTTCCGCATAAAACTGTAAAGCAAAATTTATTATTTGGTCTTAAGCATCTTTCCCAACAAGAACGTCACTTCGAAGCAGATTATATTATTGAGTTATTAAAGTTAGGGCACTTATTACAACGTATGCCCATCAAACTTTCAGGTGGTGAAAAACAGCGCGTGGCACTGGGTCGAGCATTGTTATATTCACCTAAGCTGTTACTACTTGATGAACCTTTATCGGCACTAGATGCGAATCATAAAGCTGAAATTCTTCCTTTTTTTCAGAAAGTAAAAGAAGAAATAAAAATTCCGATGATTTATGTGAGTCATGATATTCAGGAAATTAAACAACTGACCGAAACAATGTGGATTTTATAATTTTTCATTTTTCACACATTATTTCAGCCATGTTGATTTATGGTTGTTAGCTAGCCCATAAACTGCCTGTTGGAGCAGATTTTCGACGATCTTGGGCTTGTTGATAAAAACGCCAGAAAGCGAAAGCAAAAATGATAGCTAAGAAATCAACCACTAAGATTTCTCCACCATGTACCCATAAGCCACTTTGAGGAATAAAGTAAACTAAAACGGATGTAAGCGGAATCGCAAATAAAACTAAAACCAAAGTTAACAGCAGTTGTGGTAGAGCTTTTGCATAGCCAATCACAAAGGTATAAATCAAAGTCAGTAGGAATATCACATAATAACCGTACATAAATAGGTGATTCATACTTTCAATATTGAAAGCAGCGAAAAGCCAACGACTGGCCAACATTGTGCCCACGACTGCTAAAACACACCCTAAACATGCACCTATCGTTAAGTTCGCAAGGAACACTACATCTTTACGTTGAACAGGAACTGGATCTTCAGCACGCTTTTGTTTACGTGCACGAGTTTCAACCCAAAGAATGTTGCCCGTATAAAATAAGAAAGCGCCACCGACACCTAACACAAAATAAATCCAACGTACGCCCGTACCACCAAAACTTCCAAAATGTAAGCTGAACATAGCGTTGATTAGCTTATTACCGGCATCAGTCTGTGTGTTGATGCCTTTGTGATTAAAATGCTCTACTGCATATGGGTTCATACGCATAAAGTCATGATTCGCACCACGCAACATCTGATCTGAACTATAGAGGGCAATACGTGCATTGGCTTTTTCAGGCTTATCCAGACCACTGAACTGGATATAGTCGACTGAATATTCAGGCGCTACTTTTTTGGCTTGAGCTAATATTTGCTGAACATCGATTTGTGTTTGTTTTGGTTGAATAAGTGCAGGGGGAGAACGCTGGAAAACAGGCTGTCCTTTGAGTGCAAGTTGTCCAATAGCATCATAAAAAAAGTCATGAAAAGCAAAGACAATAACGCTAATACTAATAATGATGTGGAACGGTAAGCTGGTAATTCCAATCACGTTATGCGCATCTAACCAAAAGCGCTTTTTATTTTTACCAGGACGAATGACAAAATAATCCTTTACCAAGGTGGGTAATAGAATGATTACCCCTGAAAGCAGGGCAAGAAAATATAAAATCGAAACAACCCCCATCACATAAAGGCCTAGTCCGTGATGGCCTGCCATGCCCGGTATACCTGCCGTTTCATGCAACTGTTCAATTAGCCAACCTGCCTTAGATAAGTTTTCTTGAGCAACGATTAACTGACCTTTTTCATCTAAGCTTGCCATCCACGTAGTCTGAGCAGCATTAAAGCCATCTCCACGTTCATGTTCGCTCCACGTAATGGGCGCATAGTGAAATTCATTGGACGATAAATTTAGTGTGAAGTTCTTTTGCGCAGCAGGATAGGTGGTCTGTACTTTTTGAATGAGTTCATTATATTGGTCGGGTGAGACTTTCGGTAAAACTTGCTGTGTTGGCGTAGCCCACTTACTAATATGGTGCTGAAACATGCTGAGCCCACCAGCAAAGAAACAGATAAAAAGCAAAATCCCAGCACATACACCCACCCAAGTATGCATGCTTTTTGCTAATTTCATGATGTCTGAACGTACTTTCATGTTTAACCCCGTAAGACAAAAATACAGCTATACGCTAGGGCATTAGCAATGAATAAATAGATAAGCGCTTTTCGTCCAGTCGTAAAAAAATAACTGCCAAACATAATCGGCATCCAAAGCCAAGGAACACTCCACATACCCACTTGCATCAATAAATCCATGGCAACATAAGGTTGGCCTAATAAAACAATCAAATTACCAATAGCGATAGAAAGACTTAGACCAAAAACACCACCAGCAAAGGTTTTACTCCACCAGTCTGGCTGGATCGGAGACTGAATTTTAGCTTTCATGAAATCAGTTTCCGTTTAAAAAGTGCCATAAAAGGGAGGAAAGACCACACAAAAATGATGAGCATGAACCAACAAAAAGCGGCAACCACTTTCGGTAAGCTTGCAAAAAGTGCAATGAATCCAATGCCTAATAGCACTAGACCCAAATACTTAAAGAAAGTAGGAAGATGTTGAGACAACAGATTTTGGTTGCTATGACTACAATAGATACTGACCGCTCCCAACAGGGTCAAAAAAAGTCCTATAAGTTTCATAATCGATGTTTATAAGTAAATTAAAGTCAAAATTTACCCAACAGTATAAGTAAATAATAATTATTATCAAATGATAAGTATAATTATTTATCTATTTATGGTGAGTAAGTTAAGATAGGAGATAACTCATTAAAAATATTTATTTTGAAGTCGAATACAGTGAGTCATTATCTATACATTCCTGAACAAATCAGTACATCAATTTATGAAATATCGAGTCCTATTTTTCTTACATCAGAGCTATTTTGTTATGGGCTAGATTTATCGCAAACAACGCATTTGCATCTAGACCAACAATTAGAGCACCCCCTAAAAATTGCTCAAGCGTGTGTCAAACGTAAAAATGAGTATTTATGTGGCAGGGTCTTAGCTCAGGCTGTTTTAAATCATCATTTCGGTTTAGATCAGTCAATAACCTCTATGCATGAACCTTTGCCCATTTGGCCAACTCATGTTTTGGGGAGCATTAGTCATTCACAAAATAAGTTAATTGTTGCGCTATCTAACAATGCGGTTTATTTGGGAACTGATATTGAGCACTGGGTGACCTCAGAATTTGCTAAAGAGAGCGCACATCTTGTTTTAACGCCGTCTGAGTTTGATTTATGGAAAAGTAAAGCAGCTGAATTTTTTGATTTTGCCCGTTATGTGAGCTTAATTTTTTCTATAAAAGAAAGCCTATATAAAGCGGTTTATCCCACTGCAAAGCAATATATCGATTTCTTAGAAGCATCTATAGTTGATATTAATTTTGAAAATCAAACATTAACGCTAAATTTTTTGCCAGAAATTCAACAGCGCCATCAACTCTTAGAACAATATCAAGGTGGCTGGGCCGTAGAGCAAGACCATATTATGACTTGGGTTTTTCAGGCACATCATTCTACTTAAAACAAAAGAAGGCAACGAATTGCCTTCTTTTTTATTTAGAGATTAATTTTCTTGTAATTTAGGATCTTGGAATCCTGTTTCCCGCATATCTTGAGAGTTGAATAAGAACATAAAACCGACTGCAAAGCTTAATATGCCAAAGAAGAGGATACTTCCGGATATTGGTAAGAACCGAGTTAAAAGACCTAAAGTTGTGGTGGCAATCGAATCGCCTAATGCATCTTGTGCAAGCCAGATTGAATTAATACGCCCTAAATATTCATCAGGTGTATGTCCTTGCACAATGCTGTATTGAAGCAAGTTGGCAATCGACATCAAATATCCAAATACACATAAAATGGGCAAAGTCACGATTAACCACGGTGAAAGTCCAATCATAATCATGCAGCTAAAAACCCCTAAACAAGTATAGAGCATGACCAAGCCGGGTCTGAGTAAACGTGTTGTCCAGCCACTGAGTAAAGCTCCTAAAGTCGAGCCTAAAGGCACTGCCGTATACATAAGCCCGAGTTCGAATGCACCGCCGTGAAAAATTTCATCTGCCATTTGCGGAAAAATAATACGAATAGCACTGCTAAAACTAAGCAATGTGCCAATTAAAATCGTGCTACCGACTACTTTATTTTTAAAGACGAATTTAAAACCTTGAACTAATTGGCGAAGAGGGCTCTCGCCATTTGATACATGTTGCGGTTTAAGCGCAGGTAGTCCCATTAATAAAAACACAGTGAGTAAAGTACCTACGGTTGAGACCCAATACACGGTCGCAACACCGCTAGCAGCAATTAAAATACCGCCGATTGCAGGTGAAATAACGGTTGCAAGACGTACGGATACCATGCTGATTGCACGGGCTTGTACAATATTTTCGCGCCCTACAATTACAGGCATAATCGCCATCATTGCCGTTACACCGAGTGCACCAAAGAAACCATCCCATGCTGAAAGAAAGTAAATGGCATAAAGCGAAGGATGCTCAAACATGGCGTTGATGGCGAGGCCAGCAAAGCCTAAGCCACATACACCACGTGCCAATAAAATTAGCCATTTTCGGTCTTTGCGATCTGACAGCAAACCACCAAGTAACAAGCCAATAAACATGGCAATGCCTTCAAAAGCCATTGCAACTGCAACGTTAAGCGAGTTACCCGTAATATCATAGACTTGTTTGGGAATAGCTACGACCAACATACCAATGGTTAACAATGACAATGTGCGGGCAATAAATACATGTCTGAAATGGGCATTACGTTTTAAAAGACTAAAATCGGTCAATACAGATTTGAAACTCATGGCGTGTGCTCCTCTAAACCGCGCGCCTGACAAATCATGCGGTTTAAAATCGGACCAAGTGTTTCAAGCTGCTCGGGAGACAATATATTGGTATGGTCCGCTTCGCTGAGTCGAACAATATTGAGTTTTTTAACTAAAGGTGACCATTGTTGTTCTGGTTGGATATACGGCAGCAAGTCTTTTTCAGCGACAACTAAGTGTAGTTCACCATCAAAGTTTGGCATTTTATAAGGTTTTAATAAACGGACTGCATCGCGATAGTTTGCGAAAATATCTTCTTGTAAACGACGGGTTTCTTCACTTAATGCCGTATCTGCATCGGCTAAAATATCATTGAAGAATTGAAGCTGTTCTTGTTCAGCTTCAGCATTCATTTCCTCTACAGACAAATCTAACCATTGATGAATTTCAGCAGGGTAAGTGTCTAACAAGCCGAGATAATCGACTTTTTCACCTTGTTCAGTTAACTTTGCTGCAACTGCATAAGCCACAGTACCGCCAAGTGAATAACCTAATAAAGTATAAGGTCCTGTTGGTTGTTGCTTTCGCATAATCTCAAGTTGTTTTTCAACCAATTCGGCCATATCAGTACTATTTGCCAATAAGCCATCTGGTCGAGGAGACTGCAAACCGATAATAGGCAAATCAGAATGCAAATAACGATTCAGAACCGTATATTGCCATGCCGAACCAGAACCAGGGAAGAAACAGAACAATGGATGCCCTGAACCAGAACGGATTGGTAAGATAGGTTGCATGCCAGTTTGTTCAACTTCTGCTAAACGTTCTTGTGTAAGCAGTAAAGCTGCTAAACGTTGAATCGTGACATGACTCATCAACTGGCCAATTGGAATGGTCCGCTTAAATACTTTTCGGATTTCAATTGCAAGCTTCATCACCAAAATGGAATGTCCACCAATCGCAAAGAAATCTTCGTTTACACCAACATTTTGATCTGTATTTAAAACTTGCTGGAAAATACGTGTCAGTTCATGCTCAAAAGCACTAGTGGCGTACTGTTTTTCTGTATTTGAAGACTCTAGCTGTGGTTGTGGCAGCGCTTTACGGTCCAGCTTACCATTATGACTTAATGGGAATTGCTCGACTAATACATAGTGTGTAGGCACCATATATACAGGAAGCTGTTTCGCCAATTGTTTCTTTATCCGCTCAATATCCACAGGTGCTGTTGTTTGCAAGTAAGCAACCAACTGAACATCAGCTTTATTTTGTTCAGAAGGAACCGGGTGTACCACCACATCTAGACCACTGATTAAGCGTAATTGCTGTTCAATTTCACCCAGTTCTATACGTTGACCTCGTATTTTTAGCTGATCATCAGCACGGCCTATATATTGGATACTGCCGTCTGCATGCCATCGGGCAATATCACCAGTACGGTACATGCGTTGACCTGCTGCAAATGGGTTTGCCACAAACCGTGATGCGGTTAAGTCCGCTCGATGTAAATAACCCATGGCCAATTGATGACCTGCTAAATAAAGCTCACCGTCCACTCCAACTGGAACAGGGCGTAAGTATTGATCTAAAATATAAAGCTGGGTATTCCAGACCGGATATCCAATTGCAACGCTACTTTCTTCCGGGTGTAATCCCAGTGTTGCATCCATATAACTCACATCTACCGCAGCTTCCGTTGGACCATATAAGTTATGTAGCTCACAGCTAAAGTGCTCGGTAAATGATTTTGCTAAAGCTGTTGGTAATGCCTCACCACTACAGAACACTCGGCGAATTGGTAAACTTTGACGCTGAGCAGATGATAAAATTTCGGTAGCAGCATTTTCAAAAACAGCCAACATTGACGGTACAAAATGTAATGTTGTTACCTGATATTTTTGAATGAGGCTTAATAATGCCAATGGGTCACGGTGTGCATCTACAGGTGCCATAACCAATCGTGCACCTACTAAATATGACCAGAAAAACTCCCATACTGAAACATCGAAAGTGCATGGCGTTTTTTGCAAAATCGTATCGTTGGCTGATAGTGGATACTCTGATTGCATCCATAAAATACGGTTCACAATGGCTTGGTGAGAAACCATAACGCCTTTTGGCTGACCTGTTGTACCGGATGTATAGATTAAATATGCTGGATGCTGTGGGGTAATCACTGTCGTTTTATAGCTACTTAAATCAACCTTTGTTTCATCAAACAATTCATTAAAAGCAAAGGTGGCTATTGATTGAGGGGCAATAGCAGCTAGATCTTTTTGTTCACCAATAACAAGTTTAGATTTGGCATCCTGCAACATAAATTTGATGCGTTCAGACGGATGTTGTAAATCAATAGGTAAATAAGCTGCACCTGCTTCAATCACCGCTAAAACAGCAATACTTAGTTTGACTGATCTTGGTAGGGCAACCGCAACAATATCTCCAGCCTGTACACCTGCACTTTGTAATTGCTGCGCTAACGCACAAACTTGCAAACGCACTTCACTGAAACTGAGCTGATGATTTTCATCAGATAACGCCGTTTGTTCAGGCGTAATTCGAGCTTGTTCTCTGAGTAATTGCTGTAATGTGCTCTGGCGAACATAGTATTGAGTTTGATTCGTTTTCTGGATTAAATCGCGTTCTTCGGCCAGTTGTAAGCGATAATGAGCTAGAGAAGTCTCTGGTTCATTTAATGCAATTTCAATCAATTGAACCATTCGCTCTAAGAAATGTTCTGGCTGATCAATTACACCACGCTGTTCGAGTAATAGTTCAATTTGATGATCAGGAATAACTAACAAAGCAAGCGGGTAATGGCTATAACCACGATTTGTGAGTTTTGAAATCGCAGCATCACCAAGTTTTTGCTGTAAATACTGATTATCAGGATAGTTTTCTACGACTAACAAACTATCGAAAAGATTGCCTTGTCCCACTAATTGCTGAATTGCACCCAGTCCTAAACCATCATGTTCTAAATGTTCAACATGCAATTGCTGTAACTGAGTCAATTGTTCCCAAAGTGTTTGTTGCATGTTGAGCTTTACACGCACTGGAATCGTATTTAAAAACAATCCGATCTGCTGATCTAAGCCATTGATAGGTGCTGAACGCCCCGAAACAGGAGTACCAAACACAATATCTTCACGATGAGCATAAATATTTAAAGTCATTGCCCAAATCATTTGCATGAAGACATTGAGCGTGATGCCTTGTTGGCGTAATTTATGTTGAAGTTTTGCACCCAACTCGGCACTTAAACGATATGACGTTTCCTGTACAGCTTGCTGGGGTTGATTAAATAAAATAAGTGGTTGTAAATCAGCTAAATCACGTTGCCATATCGCTTTTGACGTTTCATGATCACGCCCAGATAAAGCTTTAATCACCGTTTCATAACTATGTTCAAGCACTGGCAGTGGTTGGTTGGTTTGCTGATAGGCTTTAATAAAGTCTTGTAAAAATAGTGGAGTTGACCAACCATCTGTTAAAAGATGATGCACCATAATCAATAATTCTGACTGTTCAGGAGCATGTTGAATTAAGGTTGCCCGAATTAAGCCATAGGGTTGGTCAAGGTGAATCGGTTGCTGTAATGCTTCTTGAATGGTTTGCTCAAGTAAATCGGAAGTAACTGAACAAAACTGAACTGGCCAAGCTTGAGTAGGGTGTAATGAATAGATAAAAACAGGCTCTTCAGCTAATTCGCTATCAAAATGCCCACCTAATTGAGGGTGATGTTTTAATACGGTAATCAACGCTTGCTGTAAACGTACCGGATCAATGTCTCCATTTAAACTAAGACGGGTAAAGGCATTATAATTTGATTGGTTTTCTACTTGAGATAAGAACAGCATGCCTTTTTGCAAAGGAAGCAAAGGCAAAATCGTGCTGTTTTTTCCATATTTTTCTTGAACTTTTTGTTCTAGATCCGCTGAAAATAACGGTTTTGAAACGGCCGCTTGTTGCTCATCTAAACGGGTAAGTTGCGGCGCTATAGCAGCGACTGTTTTAAATTGGAATACATCACTTGGTCTTAGGCCGTAACCACGTTGGCGCAATTGAGTACAAAGCATAATAGCCGAAATACTATCGCCACCTGTCATAAAGAAGTCGTCATCAATCCCAATAGCGTCAAGCTTAAGAACAGATGCAGTAATATGGCATAAAAGCTGTTGTTCAGGCGTTTTAGCCATTCGGCTATGTATACGAATTTGAGGCTTTGGCAGTGCTTTTTTATCAACTTTACCACTTACATTTCGTGGAAATTCGGACATAACAGTCAGGGCAGAAGGCACCATATATTCAGGTAAGTTTTGACGTAACTGACTTAAATATTGCTGGCTTAATTGCTCACTATTTTTTTCATCAAGTTCAATATCTTTGACTACACAATAACCGAGTAAACGATGACTGTTGTTAAGCGGTTCTGCAATCACGACTGCGCTTTCAACATTGGTTAAAATCGAAAGTGCATTTTCGACTTCGCCAATCTCGACTCGATAACCACGAATTTTAATCTGATCATCACAGCGGCCCATAAACTCAAGTTTACCCGCACTATTCCAACGGACTAAATCACCTGTACGGTACATGCGCTGTCCATGTTCAAATGGATTCGCTACAAAGCGGGCAGCACTTAAATCAGCGCGACCTAAATAACCATTGGCGATCCCAAAACCAGAAATATACAGCTCACCAATGACGCCAGTCGGGCATCGTTGTAAATGGCGATCTAATACATAGGCCTGTGTATTACCAATAGGGTTACCAATAACAGGGCGAGCGGTCTGTTTTAATTCTGCCCGGAAAGTATCAACTGTATATTCTGTTGGGCCATATAAGTTATGAGCAAAAAGCGCTGGCTGAGCATTGAGCTGTTGCCATAAGGCTAACGGAGCAGCTTCACCACCAATCAAAATAAGACTTGGATGATGCTGATTCTCAGCAAATAAGCCGTTTGTCATCATTTGCGCACAAAAAGATGGCGGTAAATCCAGTGTATCGATTTGTCGTTGTTGAATTTCTTGCACTAAGCCAAATGCATCACGACGCATGTTTTCATCAAAAATATGTAGCTCTTGGCCCCATAACATCCAGAAAACTTGCAACCAAGATGAATCAAACGAGAAAGAGTGGGTATGCGCTGCACGTAACGGACGGTCAGGGAAACGCTCATTTACCGCTTCTAATACAGGCCAGTAAATGGTTGGTTTATGCGACAAAATGAGGTTGAGTAAAGAGCCATGTGTGTTCATTACTCCTTTAGGGCGACCCGTACTTCCTGAGGTAAAAATTACATATGCAACATCTTGGAAATCAAATTTACGATTTTCGGCAGGAATATCACTCGCGTCTTGCTTTCGAATTTGTGTTTGAACACCTTCCTGATCAAGATGTAACTGCTGAATATTTTGTGGTAGTTGCTGTGCAAGAGCTTGTGTCGTTAATACAAATAATGGATTGGCATCTTCACACATCATTTGCATACGATCGATTGGATAATCTAAATCGAGAGGTAAGAAACTCGCACCAGAATTGAGTACAGATAACATCACCACAACTGAGTCAATCGAACGAGGAATAGCTCCCGCAATCACAGTTTGCTTTTTGGCCCCATTTTCTTGTAAAAAACGAGTCAGTTGATTCACTTGTACTGCAAGCTCAGCAAAACTGAGATGCTGAAGGTCTAGACGTTCACCACTCACAATTGCGGTACGTTCAGGATATTTTTTCACTTGCTCATAAAAAATATCTAAAACATTATTATATTGTTCAGGGTGACTAATACGTGGACCAATACCACTTTGGGTCAGGGCAGTAAGCTCTTGTGGTGTTGTAATATTAAAATTGCTACATGGCTGTTCTGGACGAATCAAGGCTTGTTCGAGCAATAACGTTAGGCGTTGACCGTGGTTAAATAGCTCATCTTGTGTATAACGCTGCGAATCTGCACGTAATTCGATAATGAGTTCATGATCTTGAACAATAAAGGAAAACTCAAAATCATCAATTGGTCCTGTAGAAATATGGTGTGTTTTGACCTTTTCACCGTCTAAAACCAAGTCTTGATCAAAAGCTTTATAATTTAAAATAGGGCCGTACATTCGTTCATGAATATCGATACTATTTAAATCTCTTAAAATTTGTTCTGCATCGTATTTTTGATGCGAACGAATTTCTCGTAATTGCTCTTGTACGTGTTGAGCCAAGCTCACCCAACTGTCTTTTTCAGCAACTTTAAACTTCACAGGTAGAACATTTACCGTAGGTAAGCTTGAGCGAATCGCTTTTGAACCTAAACGGCGCATAAATGGAATACCGTTAACCAACTCGGCTTTATCGGTCATTTTGTAAATATAATGTAATGACAATGACATCATCATGTCATTTAAAGCCAACTTGGTTTGCGCAGCTAAAGCCTGAATTTTCTCTAAAATTCCTTGCGAAAAACGCAGCTGATGCTTAACAAATGTTGCTGTAGTTTTTGCCGCTAAATGATGAGTACTTAAACTCATTGGACTCGGTAAATCTTCACAATAAGCTTTCCAGAAAGCTTGGTCTATTTTAAATTGATGGCTATTTTCATAAGCCTGACGTTCTGAAATAACTTCATTCACGCCAATGAACGGGGAAACCGAAAGATCTTTTCCTTCTTGTAATTGTTGATATAGCTCAACAATACGTTTGGTTAGGTTAATCATGCTAAAGCCATCAAGCATGATGTGGTGATAACGTTGATACCAATACACTTTGTCGTGTGTTGTAAATAGCACCTGACGGAACAGTTGAGATTCACCAGCTTTAAGTGATTTAGCACATTGACGATCTGATGGCATCCAGTCCCATAAGCGTTGTTGAGCTTTTTTAGGCGTTAAATGACAAAAATCAAATTCTTCGATTTGAAACTGAACTTGATTATTAAGCTCAATAAATGGTTGAGACGGGTCAGATGAATATGAAGCAATGACCGTGTCGGCTTCATTTAAGCCGATTTGAATTGCTTTTTTAAATGTGGGGATGTCGACAGTTTTTGGTAGTTCCAAACAATGCGCAATAGTATATAAATCTTCAATTGAACTTAAATGATCGGCAAGGAAAATGCCGAGCTGAGTAGAGGCCAATTCAAAATGAACGGGTTGTGAAAGGTCTGGAGTAAATTCATTGTTTAATGCCTGATTCATGACAATACTCCTTTACGCTTGTTGAAAGGGGTTAATCGCAACCCAGTGCTTTTTCACATATGCAATACACGAAGCCCGTGTATCCGGTCCATGCTGAACATCCCAACCCGACGGCACCTGATGTTGAGCAGGCCATAAACTGAACTCACCTTGTTGATTTTTTAAAACCTGAAAAGACAAACTTTCGTTATCGAAAGGATTAATATAGTTTTCCTGTAAGTTGCTCATGATATTGTTATCCTTGATGAAACAAATGGTTATAGTGAAAGAATTTTTTGCAATGCCTTCAGCAAGTCGGTACGCCAGTTCACGGCATCATGTCCGCCTGAAAAACTGTGAAAGCTCACTTGATTGAATGATTGCAATTGTTGATAAAGTTGTAGGGCATCGTCCCGCATATCGGTTTCATACGTGCCGGCACTGATATAAATTTGAGTTGTTTTTGATAATGGATGAGATAGGTTTTGAAGCAGTTCTAAAATATTCTCTTTATTTTTTGGACCTAACGTACTGTTCGAAAAATCTGACCACCAATAAGATCCAGACTGTAAAATCAGAGAAGTAAAAATGGTCGGGAACAACAAGGCGCTATGTAAAGCGCATAATCCACCTAAACTTTGACCACATAAGGTAATGTCTGTTTTAGAAATAAAGGAATATTCTTTTAGAAGCGTTTCAATAAGTTCATAAACCAACGCCTGACTAAACGCATCATGACAACCATAATCTCGTTGGCGTTGTTGACTATTTAAACTATGAACAAAAATATAAACTGCTGGGCGAATCTTATCTGCAACAGTTAAATGCTGAAGATCGGGAATAATCGAAAGCTCTCGGCTCCAGATTTGGCCATCAAGCAAAATGATGAGTGACAAGTCTTCTTGAGTTGATTGATGACTAATAAAAACGTCGACTAAATAGTCCTGCTGGCATAAGCGACTTGACCATTGAAATATGTTTGTAATTGGGCAATCGGCTATTAAAGATTTTGTGTTTTCAAGTTGAATTTGATTGATATATCGAGCCAGATGTCCCGTGTAAAATCGATGTTGATTGAATGGATCAATTTGAGCATTCTGTTTAAGCTGGGTTTGCCACCATGCGCGTCGTGTTGCTGCACAATCTGTTTCTGGGGCCTCCTCACTAGATGTCACGACCACATAACTACCCGCCCAAGCTAGAGGCAACTCTATTTCAAAAAAGTACACATCTGTCCCAGCTACGCGGCTAAAACGATTCCACTTTTGATAGATAGAAGGGCTTTGTGAATAGATATCGATATAAACAAAAAGGTTTTCTTTGAGTTCAGAACTACGCCAAATAAAGGTACATAGCGCTTTATTTTTTTGTAGGTTGACCAGCGGGCTACCTAGTTTTTTTACGGTATTCCACCAGACTTCATTCCCAACATTGAGTTGTTGAAATAGGGGATGTAAGGGTTGAGAAAATGGCTTCATTTTGAGTCCATCTCGACAAGAAAGCGCGGTCAAATTATCAGAATGATTCTCATTAGTAAATGAAAACAATTATCATTATAATCAATAAAAAAAGATGTGTTTTCTTTAAATTATTAAAAATCAATTAAATAAGGAGGGTTATTGGTTAATAAATAACTTGATTTAGATTGTAATCTTATGTTTGATATTTATCGCACTTGATAATAATGATAATTATTTGCAATTATGTGGCGAAATTTACTATTCGTTTTAAACTGGAGTAAAACATGAGCTCTACCATCGTAGTCACAGGTGCTGCAAGAGGTATTGGAGCTGCTATTGCAAAAAAATTATTGCAGCAAGGGTATCAAGTCATCGGCATCGACCGACAGGAAAACCCAGAACAATGGGAAATTACTCAAAAGCTAGAAGAAGGTGACATTTCACGTTGGCAAGGCTTCCAGCAAGATATTACTGATCAAGAAACAACAGCAAAGCTCATTAACAATATTTTAAACAAATATAGCGTGACGGGTTTAGTGAATGCGGCGGGCGTTTTGATTATGCGTTCTATGCTTGAAGCAAAAACAGAAGACTGGCAAACACTTTTCGCAGTAAATGTCATGGCACCCATCGCAATTAGTCAACAACTTGCCAAGCACTTTTGTGAAAAAAAGCAGGGAAGTATTGTCACGATTAGCTCGAATAGTTCACGGATGCCACGTATACAACTTGGCATGTACGCAACTACAAAAGCTGCATTGAGCCATTACTGCCGTAATCTTGCGCTTGAAATTGCACCTCATCAAGTCAGACTTAATATTGTTTCACCGGGCTCTACGCTAACCCAAATGCAGCAGCAGCTTTGGACAGATAATTCGCCTCCGTCTGCGGTACTCGATGGAGATTTAAGCCAATACCGTACAGGCATTCCCTTAAGGAAATTAGCCCAACCTGAAGATATTGCCAATACGGTGAGTTTTTTACTTTCTGATCAGGCCGCACAAATTACCATGCAAGAAATTGTGGTTGATGGAGGAGCCACTTTAGGCGTTTAAACATCCATTCATTACAACAAAATAACTGATAAGGAGTTGCGAGATGTCGGCACAGCATCCGTATTTTATCCAACGAGAAAATTTTACTGAAAGCCGCGTTGCACTAGCGCAAGAAATTTTAAATTGTGGAAATGACGCAGGTTTTATTTTTACCACGCCAGAATACACCATCAATAGTCATCAAAAATTACGAGATATTCAAGTCGCTAAAAATAGCTTTTTAAAAGATTGGTTAGATGAAGCGCGAACTCAATTACAGCATGCAATAAATGACGGTTATAAAGACGTCAAAATTATGGGTGGACTACCATTTTGCTCTGCAGCCGATGTCAATTTAATGCTCATGCAAAATGCAAAAATCTATCAGAAAGTACTCTATGCACAATCTGATATTGATTTTGGTTTTTTATCTTTAGAAAAGGCGGATTATTTCCCTTTAGGTGAACATTACCAACATCAAGTTGAGTATTTAGTTCAACAAATGCAGGCGAAAAAACTCGATAAAGCTGTACTAGCTCGTATTTTACAACTTGAATTTGAACAAAATATTCCTGTCTCAGACTTATTTTATAACTTAGCTAAGCATAATCCAGAAGGTTATAACTATGCAGTTGCGAGGCATCCTCAAAGTGAAGGGTGGTTTGTCGGTGCAAGCCCCGAACTCTTAATTGCAAAGCAAAATACAAAAATCTGGAGTAAACCGGTTGCCGGTACATTGGCTCGTGATGATGACCCAACCGTAGACCAAAACAATGCCAGAGCATTACTGGCTTCACAAAAAGATCAACGTGAACATGCTCTCGTCATCGAAATGATTGCCGATGAGCTCACACCTTTTTGCAAGCAATTACAAATACCTAAACAACCATCCCTCATTCGTACCAAACGCCTCTGGCACTTGGCATCCTATATCACCGGCGAACTTAAGAAAGCCGATACCCATGTTTTTGACTTAATTGAACGCTTACACCCAACACCCGCAATATGTGGGGAGCCTAGTCCAATTGCTAAAGAATTAATTCAACAACTTGAACCATTTAACCGTGAATTATTTGCAGGAACTATGGGCTGGGCAGATGAACAAGGTAATGGTGAATGGTCGGTGACTGTTCGCTGTGCCCGAATTTATCAAAATATTGCCCGTTTATTTGCTGGTGCAGGGATTGTGGAAGCATCTCGTCCGCAAGCTGAACATGCTGAAACTGCCGCTAAATTTCGTACTGTACTGGATGGATTCCAGATTTCACCCAATCAATTGCCAATACAAGGACCAAACACATGACAACACAGGTTTATCTGGATGGCGCCGTGCCATATCCAGCAGAGTTTGCTGAGATTTACCGTAAAAAAGGCTATTGGCTTGGGCAAAACATGAGTGATTTCTTGCGTGAAAGTGCTCAAAAATACCCAGAAAATATTGCTGTATATGATGGGGATAAAGCCGTCAGTTACGCTCAATTTGATCATTTAGTTGATTACTGTACCAGCCACTTATATCAACATGGACTAAGAGCGGGTGATAAAGCGGTTGTACAGATGCCGAATCACTATCAGTTCTATGTTTTATTTTTTGCACTGATTCGGCTTGGTGCTTTACCTGTGATGTCTTTACCTGCACATCGCTATGCAGAACTCAGCAGTTTTTTTAAACAAACTCAAGCAAAAGCTTATTTCTGTGCTGATTTTGGAGCACAAAAATTTGACTACCGAGAGCTTGCCGAAAAGCTTCAGCAAACTGCTCCTTGCTTACAACATGTATTTGTCCTTGGAAATGCCGGCAAATTTATAGCCATTCAAGATCTATTAAAAGAAACCCATATTTCAGATGAGGCGATTTCGCCAACTACGGCAGATCAGGTTGCTTTCTTACAACTTTCAGGTGGAAGTACCGGTGTTCCTAAACTCATTCCACGTACCCATGACGACTACTTATATAGCGTACGTGAAAGCGCAAAAATCTGCCGTCTCAATCAGTCATCACGCTTACTCATGGTTTTACCCGCGGCACATAACTTTTCAATGAGCTCGGCCGGTTCTTTAGGCATTTTTTATTCGGGCGGAGCTGTGGTTTTAGGAACTGATGCAAGTCCTGAAACTGCTTTTTCATTAATCAAAAAACACGGTGTGACTGATGCTTGCTTGGTTCCTGCTTTAGTCCGACCATGGATGGATAAAGCGGCAAAAGAACAAGATTCAATATTATCGACTTTACGTTGTTTGCAAGTAGGAGGAGCACGTTTACCCGATGCGGTTGCCTCACGCTTAATTGATGAGTTCCAAGTCAATCTACAACAAGTCTTTGGCATGGCTGAAGGATTGGTGAACTACACCCGTTTTGACATGACGAAAGAGCAGGTTATTCATACCCAAGGTTTAAAAATCTCACAAGATGATGAAATCTTGGTGCTGGATGATAACGATCAGCCAGTAGACGCTGGAGAAGTAGGGCATTTGCTGACTCGTGGGCCTTATACCATTCGCGGCTATTATCAAGCACCTGAGCACAATGCACGCTCTTTTACACTGGATGGTTTTTATCGAACAGGCGATTTAGTGCGTATTCGCGAAGATGGCTGCATTGTGGTAGAAGGGCGTTCAAAAGAACAAATCAATCGCGCTGGTGAAAAAATTGCGACTGAAGAGGTTGAACAAGCTTTATTAACTCACCCACAAATTCGCTTAGCAGCACTAGTTGCTATGCCTGATGAGATTATGGGGGAAAAAAGCTGTGCCTTTATTGCATGGCAAGCACAAAATGATGACCCAAGCCAAATTCGCCTTGCAATGTCAGTTCGTCAACATCTGAAAGACTATGGACTTGCTACCTACAAAATTCCCGATCGGGTCGAATTTATCGAGCAATTTCCATATACAGCCTTTGGAAAAATCGACAAAAAAAGATTACGTCAACAACTTGAAACTAACACCAATGTTCTTGCTTAAAGATAAAAAAGGAAAAATTTGATGAGTATTCCTAAAATTGCTAGTTACAGCATGCCACAAGCCCACGAATTTACGGCGAATAAAACATCTTGGCAGTTGCATACCAATCGCGCTGTTTTATTAGTACATGATATGCAGCAATATTTTTTAGATTTTTATGATCAAACTCAAGCCCCTATTCCAGAGCTTATTAAAAATACCAAAGAACTAATTGAAACTGCGCGTAAGTTTAATATTCCTGTGGTCTATACGGCACAGCCCGGTAACCAGACACCGGAACATCGCCAGTTATTAACTGACTTTTGGGGAACTGGCCTAAAAGATGATCCGAAAATCACTCAAATTTTGCCGGAAATTTCTCCTCAAAAAAATGATACTGTCTTAACAAAATGGCGTTATAGCGCATTTAAGTTTTCTCCACTTGAACAACTCATGCGTGAGTCAAACCGTGACCAGCTCATCATTTGTGGAGTTTATGCTCATATTGGCTGCCTTATGAGTGCAGCGGAAGCCTTTATGCTAAATATCCAGCCGTTTTTATGTGGAGATGCGCTCGCTGATTTTAGCCGTGAAGAACACGATATGGCTTTAAAATACGCAAGTACACGTTGTGGGCAAGTGATGACAACTCAACAGGTCACACGAGCTTGGGCTCTTGAACAAGCGGCATCACCCCTCACTCAAGAAGGTATTGTTTTGGCGGTGAGCGAACAGCTTCAGATTCCTGCATCAGACATTCAGTTAAATGATGATTTGCTCATGCTTGGGCTTGATTCGGTACGACTCATGACATTAGTGGGTAAATGGCAAGCTTACGGCGCACAGGTGAGTTTTGAAGATTTGGCTGAACAACCTACCTTAGAAGTTTGGATTGATAAGCTAGTCGCTTAAATTTAAAGAATAAAAAATGGCAGATTTAATATCTGCCATTTTTTATTTTAATCTTTAAAAGGAGGTATTATCCTTTTTTATACGGCTGTTAAATCTCAAAGTTCGGCTCAACCATAGTTTGCTCATTGACCACTGAAAACTCGGTAAACTATGAACCACAACAAAGAAGAACACAGTAAATAGCGGTACTAGTAATGTACCAAACACAACACTACCGAATACGCTCATTCCAATTTCATATCTACTCGCAGCGCCTGCACCAGTTGCAAAAATTAAAGGAACCACACCCGCACCAAAGGCAAGAGATGTCATCAAAATCGGACGTAAACGCAGTTTCAAAGCCTCACTTGCCGCATCGATTTTACTTTTTCCTTGTTTGAGTGCGTGAGTCGCAAACTCAACAATGAGAATCGCATTTTTACAAGATAAACCAATACCTGTTAATAGGGCAATTTGAAAGTAAACATCGTTAGGTAACTTAAAAACCCAAGCAAAAATAATAGTGCCTGTAATGCCTAAAGGAAGCCCTAGTAAAATAATAAAAGGAACTTTCCAGCTTTCATACAAGGCAGCCAAACATAAGAAAATAAACAAAATAGAAATGAGATATAAATAGATCGCTTGGCGGCTAGATTGTTGCTCTTGTAAAGAAAGACCGCTCCATGCGACATCTATACCAGACTGTTTACCGACCATATCACTTAACTGTTGCATTGCCTGACCTGAGCTAAAGCCTGGACTTACATTGGCTTCAAGTTGAATGGCAGTTAGTCCCATAAATCGAGTAAGTGCTTCTGGGCCACCTGTCCACTGACTTTGCGCAAAATGGGCGAGAGAAAGCATGCCACCTGTATTATTTCGTACATGCCAATATGCTAAATCTTCGGGTTTAGAACGGAATTCTGCATCGCCTTGCATAATGATTCTCTTAATTCGACCTCGTTCAACAAAATCACCCACATAGTTTCCACCCCAAGCCGTCGATAGAGTTGAACGAATTGCTTGTTGGTCAATTCCTAACATTTTGGCTTTATTTTGGTCGAGTTGAATAAATACTTCGGCTTTATCTTCACTCACAAGAGGGCTTAGATTTTTAAAGGCCGAATAATTGTGAGATTCTTTTTCTAAGGCTTTATATTGTTTAATTAATTCATCGCGCCCTTGACCATTTACATCTCTAAGCCAAAGTTCTAAAGCATCAGATTGACCTAAACCAGATACACTTGGTGGCATTCCTACCATGACTTTAGCTGGCAAGTTTTTTTGTAAATATGCTTGGGCACGTTCACGAATAGCACTCGCCGTATTTGCTTCTCCTTTACGCTCATTCCAATGTTTAAGCGAAACAAAGGCCATACCTAAATTTGGACCGCTCCCTGAAAAGTTTTGTCCATTTACGACCAGTACGGTATTAATATTTTTACCTTCATGTTCAAAGAAATAATTATTGACGAGTCTTCCACTTTCTTCGGTTTGGCTCATTGAAGCACTGTTATGCAAACTATAGGGAACTGCAAGTAATCCTTGATCTTCATTTGGAATAAAGCTTGTAGGCAAACTGCGGTAAATCATAAATAGAATAACCGCGATGCCCACAACCAATAGACTGGAAAATATTTTAAACTGGATTAAACGAACAGATAAAAAACTAAAAGCTGATCTGATTTTTTGAAGAGCAAACTCAAGTACCTGTCCCCATTTTGGTTTTTTATGATGTTTTTTTAATAGAACTGCGCACATTGCTGGCGTAATGGTCATGGCTACAAATAGCGATAACAACATCGCTGCTGCTAATGTAATAGAAAACTGACGGTAAATCATACCGGTCGAACCACTAAAAAAAGCCATTGGAATAAATACCGCGGTTAAGACCAGCGTAATACCTACCAATGCACCGCTAATCTCTTGCATCGACATTAAACAAGCTTCACGTACACTTAGCTGTTGTTCGTGCATGAGACGTTCAACGTTTTCTACGACTACAATCGTGTCATCAACCAATAATCCAATCGCTAAAACCAGTGCAAATAGCGTAAGCGTGTTAATGCTCATCCCAAAGAGATATAACACTACAAATGTGCCACTAATGACGATCGGAACGGTAATGGTTGGAATAAGAGTTGCACGCCAATTTTGCAAAAAGAGATACATGACAATAACGACAAGCACGATTGCTTCAAGCAAAGTGATCATGACCTGCTTAATAGATTCTTCGATAAATGGCGTATTGTCTCGTGGATAAACAACTTTATATC
This sequence comes from Acinetobacter sp. Li1LvA2, assembly GCF_056156705.1. NCBI lineage: Bacteria > Pseudomonadati > Pseudomonadota > Gammaproteobacteria > Moraxellales > Moraxellaceae > Acinetobacter > Acinetobacter sp. Li1LvA2. The sequence continues at coordinate 370,961 of NZ_JBSICF010000001.1, read as the reverse complement.
CCGCTGGTAAATGTTGGCTAAGCTGAGCCATTTTTTCTTTAATAAGAGCAGAAGTCTCAATTGCATTGGCATCGGGGCTTAGAGAAATTCCTAAACCTGCCGACGGATAGCCATTAAGTGTATTAATGCTTTCGTAATTTTCTGCCCCTAATTCAACTCTCGCGACATCTTTTAAATAAACAAGACTACCGTCAACATTTGCTTTAACCACCACCGATTTAAAGTCATCAATTGTTTTTAAGCGCGAACCTGCTTTTACTTTTGCATAAATATTTTGATCAGAAGCATAGGGCATTGCACCAATCGAACCAGCAGCAATTTGGGTATTATAATCTTCGAGGGCCTTTTCAATATCACTCGGCACAAGTTGGTAATTTCTAAGCTGATTTGGGTTTAACCAAATGCGCATGGCATAACTTGAACCAAAAACATCAACTTCACCAATCCCTTGTAATTGACTTAAAGGTTGTTCAAAGTGATTCACCATATAATCAGACAAATCAATATTGCTGGTTTTACCAGTTTCATCATATAGCCCCACAATCAGCAGCATATCGCCCGTGGTCTTCCATATGTTTACGCCTTGTCTTTGAACTTCCTCAGGTAAACGGTTTAAGGCACTATTAATTCGGTTTTGCACTTGGAGCTGTGCTTGATCGATATCTGTGCCAATTTTAAAATGAATATCAATGCTGCTCGTTCCGGACGATTCACTATGGGATGTAAAGTACAGCAAATTATCCAGACCCTTTATTTGTTGTTCTAAAATTTGGGTCACACTTTCTTCTACAGTGTCAGCAGCTGCACCACGGTAGTTCGCCACGACCGTAACACCGGGTGGTGCAAGGTTCGGATAGCGTTCGACCGGCATGGCTAAAGTGGCAAAAAAACCAAAAATAAGAATAGTAATTGCAATGACAGAAACAAAGATAGGGTGGTAGATAAAAAATCGAGAGAGCATTGTTATGTCTACTTTAAGATTGTTTTAAATAGGTTTTTAGGCACACGAAAGTGCCATGGTAACGCTTTTTTAAATCACAAACAATAATGATTATCATTATATAACTAATAATTATTTTTATCTTGATCAGGAAAAGTCATAAGTATATGATGCTCGGCACATCATAAATGATAACAATTATCATATGGTAATTATTATCCAGAATAAGGACCGAGAAATGACGTTAACTAAAAAGGCGCTGGTGGTCGCCATCTCAACACTGCTTCCGTTTGCAGTTCAAGCAAATACAGATAGTGAACAGCCGAGTAATAATGAATCAGTTCAAAAACTTAAAACGATTGTGGTTTCCGCTGCATTAAAAGAACAAGATGTAGATAAAGCACCTGCATCCATTAGTGTGATCACGAGTGAAGAGATTGAACGTAGTGCAGCGCTCAGTCTTGCTGATGTTTTACAAAAACAAGCTGGGGTTTATAACTATAACAGCGGTCAAGATAAAATCGTTATACGGGGAATGCTAAATACATCAGGTAACTACACACTCATTCTACTTAATGGAAAACGCATGTCATCTAATGGTGCCATGTGGCGAGGTAATGACTTTGACTGGAGTGCAATTCCTTTAAATAGTATTGAACGAGTAGAAGTGATTCGAGGACCAATGTCATCGCTCTATGGAGCAGATGCCATGGGCGGAGTCATCAATATTATTACCAAGAAAGCCGAGGATGGGCAGCTGCATGGTTCGGTCTTTGGCCAATATAATCGAGCAGACCGCGGAAATGGAAAAGATCAATTCCGTTACGGATTTAACTTATACGGCGGTTTAACCGACAATCTAAGTTTTACTTTGGCTGGAGATGCCTATAACCGTGATGCATGGTACCGAAATGGCAAACCAGATCCAGATGGAGCTTACTTTGTAGAAAAAGATACTAAAAACGTAAACGGTACATTAAGTTGGAATATTAATGACCAACAAACTTTAGACCTAGATTTGGGTTATAACAACGATAAACGCCCACTGACCCAAGATGCGGCAACTTCAATTCAAGAATCAGAAATGAAACGAACCAATGTGGGAATTGCTCACCGTGGAAAATGGGGTTGGGGTAAAACAGAAGCTTACATTGGTAAAGAAACAGCTAAAATTTCTGACTACGATAGCGAATATGACGCGCCACAAAACCGTCAATATAAGCAAGAAAATTTAATTGGTCGTGCCTTCGCTAACTTTGATTGGCTGATGAATAACACTACAGCAGGTTTTGATTATAAAGACCAAAAAATTACAGATGTTGTGAGTTATATCGGTACAGGGAAAAACCAGCAAAAAAGTTACGGTGTATTTGTTCAAAATGATACCCATATTAATGATGCACTGACCTTAACTCTAGGTGGCCGTTACGACGACTTTGATGACTTTGATGGTAAATCGACCGGTAAAGCCTATTTGTCCTATGAACTTGCTGAAGGTGTTGTCTTAAAAGGTGGTGTTGGTCAAGCTTATAAAGTTCCGTCTCCAGCACAGTTAGATATCAATTACTCAATGATTTCATGTGGCGGTAGTTGTCACATTCGAGGTAATCCAGACCTAGAACCAGAAGAAAGTACCAACTACGAAGCATCATTAATTGTAACCCGTCCAAACTGGAATGCTGCAGTTACAGTTTTCCAAAACGATGTGAAAAATCTCATTGAAGCCATTACCTTAAGTGATGGAGACCCGCGTTTAGTGGGTGATTTTAGAAAAATCTGGACCAATGTAAGCCGTGCAGAACTTAAAGGAGTTGAGCTTACAGGTGGTTATGACTTCACGGATAATTTAGGTGTTAAAGCAAATGCCACTTACCTTGATGCAAAAAATAAAACGACAGGTCAAGATTTAACTGAACGACCAGAATGGCTGGCTAATGGTTCAATTTCTTGGGCACCCGTTGAAGACTTCCGTGTAAATGCAGGGGTAAGCTACGTTGGTAAGCAAATGTACTCCGCAACTAAAGAGTTACCAGCCTATACCACTTATGATGTGACATTTACTTCACCACTTTCGCCACGCTTAACATTGGACTATGGCGTAAAAAACCTGACCGATGTTGATTTGGAAGATAAAAACAAAACCTTTAATACCAAACTCTATGGACGTAACTATTTTGTAAAAGCGACTTATAGTTTCTAAGGTAAAACGAAGGGCAAAGCCTATTCATAGGGGAATAGGCTTTGCTTTTTAACGTACAAATATCCATAATTTTCAAGTAAGTATAGACAAAATAATTTTAAAAATTTCTATACTTCTCAACATTAAGGCTAATTAATCATGACGGCAACTTCAAAATCATTATTAAATGGACTACCCATAAAAAAATCGAGAATACAGGTTTTTGAAATTTTAAATCAAAATCCACAAGGCTTAAGCGCGGTAAGTATTTATGCGCAAATTAAAAATGAACATAAAATCACGCTTGGAACAATTTATCGAATCTTGTCTGAATTTGAAAATCGCAAACTCATCAAAAGAGTGTTCTTAGGAAAAAGTAAGAGTATCTATAAGCTTAGAAAAGATAAGATGAGCTGTAACTTGATTTGTCTAAAAACCGCAGAAGCAACTACTTATGAACATGAAAAAGTGAAAGAGCTACTGCATGAGGTCATAGATGTTATTTTTGCGAATACAGGAACTAATATCAGTAGTATTGAACTTAATCTTTATACAGAATAAAAAGTTCAGATAGAAAAAAGGACAGCCTAAACTGTCCTTTTTTATTAAATTTGCTATTTGATGACTTTAATTCGAGTAGTCGCTGGAATAATTAAAGGTGAATTCTTAGCGACATAGCTTTCAAGGGCATCAATATCTTGACCACCACCTACACGGTTTTGACCTTCTTTTAATACCGTAAAATTGTCACCACCATCTGCTAAGAAGCTATTGACTGTTACTCGGTATACCTTAGTGTCAACCAATGGTGAACCAGCAACCATGATGTTACTTGCTCTTGGCGAAACAGACGCATTTGCCGCATATTGATAACTTAATTCTTTAGATGGTTGTAAAATTCTAGCTGAGTTTGCATTTGCACCAGACCACTGCTGTTCAATTACATCTCTAATTTGTTTACCAGTTAAGCTCAAAGTCACAATAGAGTTACCAAAAGGTTGCACCGCAAAAACATCACCAAAGGTAATCTGGTTACTGCTATTAATGAGGAGATCGGCACGCACACCACCTGGGTTCATTAAGGTAAAGTCAGAGCCTTGATTACTTGCCTTTAAGGCAAAGGCTTGTTGAGCATCGGCAATCATAATACCGAGCGGACTTTCACCACTTTCAACTTGAGTACGGCTTACCACAGCTGTCGCAGTTCCAACCACTCGGCTTGAAATGGTGGTCACTGCTTGGCGGTACTTATCTAAAATGGCTTCAATGCTTGGGGTTTTACTAAATTTTTGATAGAGATCCGTAAGGCTTACCGTGGTTGTGCCAGACGTATAGGCCTCACTTTGTATAGGAACTTGTTTAGCATCCTTCTTAATCACATCACCAGTTTTACCATCTAACTCAACCTTGATGTCAGTAATGAGCGTGCCATATTGTCCAGCTGAGGTAAGCAAGAACGGTTTTGCCGGATTTTTTGTAGAATAGTCACAAATATAAGATTGATGCGTGTGACCTGAAACAACAATATCAACTGCCGGATTAAGCTTATCCAAAATTCCTAAAATCGGGCCACTTAAGCCATCACATGTTTTTTCATTAAACTTCGTACTTGGCGCTGCACCTTCATGTACAACCACTACAATTGCTTCAATGCCTTGTTTTTGTAACTCAGGAATCAAGGCGTTTACCGTATCGGCTTCATCACGAAACTCAACGTCTTTAATGCCGGCAGCAGAAACAATACTTGGCGTTGCTTTAAGGGTTAAACCAATAAATGCGACTGGAATTCCACCATAAGTTTTGACTTTATATGCAGGAAAGATCGTTTTACTGGCGTCATTTTTCATTGCTACGTTAGCAGCAAGGAAATCAAATTTTGCACCACTAAAGTTTTTATTTATTTGGCAAGGCGCAGTGCTTGTATATTGCTGACATCCACCGTTCTTTAAACGGCGTAATTCATCTGTACCACGGTCAAATTCATGGTTACCGACAGCATTAAAGTCAATTTGAATATCATTCATGACTTCAATGGTCGGTTCATCTAAAAATAAAGAAGAGGTTAGAGGAGAGGCGCTAATTAAGTCGCCCGCCGAAACCACAGCATTATTTGGATTTTCTGCTTTAAGTTTTTTAATTGCGTCTGCAAAGTAACTCACTCCACCCACAGGAATACGAACAGATTGAGCAGCATCATTTGGATTGGGTGCTTCAACATAACGCTTAGGTGGCTCAAGATTTCCGTGAAAGTCATTAAAAGCTAAAATATTTACAGTCTGATTGCTTCTTTGGGCAGGTGATGTTGTATCGTTATCATCGTCATTACATCCAGCCAATAACATTACTGCCAGAGAAAGTGTTGTTACTTTAAAAAGTGTTGTTAAATTTTTCATTTTTTTATCATTTGATCAATTAAGACGGATAAAAAAATACGCTTTTAGTATGAATGTTTGATGAAACCTTCAATGAGCAAATATGTTCGAAATATTAAAATTTGGACAAAAAACACAATTATCGAACAATATCTTGGTTAAGGGTGGTCTACAAACCCAAATTTTTTATTTAGAATAAATTTTTAATGACCTTATAAGATTTAATCAAGTGATTCATTTCACAAGATTAATATGAACCGGAGATAATTTATGCAATGGACTAAACCAGCTTTTACTGATTTACGCATTGGTTTTGAAGTTACTATGTACTTCGAAGCACGTTAATTCAGTTCCATCCAAATATGTCATAAGCCCTAGTCTTGTTCTAGGGCTTATCTCTTTCTAATAAGATATTAATTTTATGTATATTTATGTTTTAGGTTCAGCTGCCGGAGGCGGGTTCCCGCAGTGGAATTGTAATTGCTCGAATTGTCACGGTGTACGCACAGGTTCAATCCAAGCCAAAGCTCGTACTCAATCATCAATTGCTGTTTCTGAAAATGGAACAGACTGGGTTTTATTAAACGCATCACCTGATATCCGCCAGCAACTTTTCGAATTTAAAGCAGCTCAACCAGCGCGTAAATTGCGTGATACAGGAATAACAAGCGTTATTTTAATGGATAGTCAGTTAGACCATACGACTGGGCTTTTAACCTTACGTGAAGGTTGTCCAATGAATGTATGGTGCACAGAAATGGTCCACCAAGATTTAACAAGCGGCTTTCCAGTATTTAATATGCTCAAACACTGGAATGGTGGTCTTCAATATCATGAGATTAACCCTAAACAAGCTTTTAAAATTGATGGTTTCGAAAATTTAGAATTTTTACCTTTAATTATTAAAAGTGCTGCACCGCCATATTCACCGCATCGACATGACCCACATGACGGCGATAATATTGCTTTAATTATCAAAGATCATAAGACACAAAAGCAGTTATTCTATGCACCCGGTCTTGGAAAAATTGACGATCAAATCATGCAGATTATGCAGAGTTCAGACTGCGTCATGATTGATGGTACGCTTTGGACAGACGATGAAATGCAACAAACAGGGGTTGGAACTAAAACTGGCCGTGAAATGGGGCATTTATATATTAGTGGCGAAGGTGGTTCACTGTCTTATTTAAATCAGCTGAGTACACCTAAAAAAGTGCTGATTCATATTAACAATACCAATCCAATTTTAAATGAAAACTCTAGCCAGTTTGCAGAACTTAAAGCAAATAGTGTAGAAGTTGCCTATGACGGCATGCAGATTGAACTCTAAGGTGAAATATGACTCAAACACCTGAAGCTTTAACGACAGAACAATTTAAACAAGCCATTATCGATAAAGGTCAGTATTATCATATCTATCATCCATTTCACGTGATGATGTATGAAGGTAAAGCCACCCAGCAACAAATTCAGGCTTGGGTTGCAAACCGCTATTACTATCAAATTAATATTCCGCTTAAAGATGCGGCGATTATGGCAAATTGCCCCGACCAACGAGTCCGTCAAGAATGGATTCAACGCATGATCGATCAAGATGGTGAATATCCAGATGGCGGTGGTCGAGAAGCATGGCTACGCTTAGCCGAAGCTGTGGGCTTGAGTCGTGAACAAGTTATTTCTGAAGAACTGGTATTACCGAGTGTTCGCTTTGCAGTAGATGCCTATGTGAATTTTGCACGGCGTGCTACATGGCGTGAAGCAGCGAGTAGTTCTTTAACTGAACTTTTTGCTCCACAAATTCATCAGTCACGACTTGATTCATGGCCGCAGCATTATCCATGGATTGATGATAAAGGCTATGAATATTTCCGTTCTCGTTTAAGTCAGGCACGCCGTGATGTTGAACATGGTTTAACAATTACGCTTGATTCATTTACAACTCATGAGCAACAAGAGCGAATGCTTGAAATATTGCAGTTTAAACTGGATATTTTATGGAGCATTTTAGATGCTCTAACACTTGCACATGTTCACAATGAAGCACCCTATCACACTGTGACGAGCAAACGAGTTTGGCACAAAGGACTATTTAAATGAATAAAGAGCAGTTTGATTTAAACCTTGTGCCAACATGGCGACAAGGTTACCGTTTTCAGTTCGAGCCAGCTCAAAATGGTTTTGTGATTTTATATCCTGAAGGCATGATCAAGTTAAATGAAAGTGCAGGGGCAATTGGGCAATATATTGATGGGCAGCAAAATGTTTCCGCAATTATTGCTCAGTTAAAGCAAAAATTTGGTGATATTGCTGAGATTGATCAGGATGTAGTGGATTACATGCTAGTCGCAAAGCAACAACACTGGATCGACTTGGTATGACAGAAGGTGTTGGTCTACCTTTATGGTTATTAGCGGAGTTAACTTATCGTTGTCCGCTACAATGCCCATATTGCTCAAACCCATTAGACTACGCTCAGCATAAAAATGAACTAACCACTCAAGAGTGGTTTGATGTTTTTAATCAGGCACGTCAGATGGGTGCTGTTCAACTTGGTTTTTCTGGCGGTGAACCACTGGTACGTCAGGACTTAGAACAACTCGTTGCACATGCTCATCAACAAGGCTTTTATACTAACTTAATTACTTCGGGTATGGGCCTTACCGAACAACGCATTGCTGATTTAAAGCAAGCGGGGTTAGATCACATTCAAGTGAGCTTCCAAGCGAGTGACCCAGTGGTAAATGATGCCTTAGCAGGTTCAAAGCATGCTTTTGAACAAAAGTATGAAATGTGCCGACTAGTTAAGAAGTATGATTACCCAATGGTACTTAACTTTGTTATTCATCGACATAACATTGACCAGATAGAACAAATCATTGAACTTTGCCTAGAACTTAATGCAGATACAGTTGAGTTAGCAATTTGTCAGTTTTACGGTTGGGCTTTTTTAAACCGCCAAGGTTTATTACCCACCCAAGAGCAACTGGTACGTGCAGAACGGATTACCAATGAATATCGAGAAAAATTAAAAGCGCAAAATCATCCTTGCAAACTCATTTTTGTAGTGCCTGATTATTATGAAGAACGACCAAAAGCCTGTATGAATGGCTGGGGTAAAATCTTCTTTACAGTTGCTCCAGACGGTATGGCACTGCCTTGCCACGCAGCACGACAATTACCAATTTCCTTTCCAAACGTCCGTGAACATAAATTGTCAGATATCTGGTACAAATCAACGGGGTTTAATCATTTCCGTGGCGATGCATGGATGCCAGAAGGGTGCCGTAGTTGCCCAGATAAAGATCGTGATTTTGGTGGATGTCGTTGTCAGGCCTATATGCTGACCGGAGACGCGGCTAATGCCGATCCTGTATGCGGAAAATCGCCGTATCATCAAATGATTGAACAAGCACGCGCAGAAAGTCAGTTGGCTGCACCTCTACAACAGTTAGTTTTCCGTAATAGTCGAAACTCTAAGTCTTTAAGCGCCACACAAAATATTCCAGTCCACACGATTACAGACATATAGCAAGTAATAGGAATACTTATGAAGCCTAGCCATATTCCAGCTTTCGATGGGCATAATGATGCTCTAACACGTTTATGGCTAAGTGATCATTCAGATCCAGTACATGCTTTTATTCATGAACGCCTAGCGGGCCATCTTGATCTAAAACGCTGTCAACAAGCTGGTTTTATGGGGGGAATGTTTGCAATTTTTTTACCTCCATATAGCTATGTTCAACAGCATCATGCCAATAAACTATTTGATCAAAATGCTTCTGATTTTACCCAACAGCAAATTGAACAAATTTGCTTGGAACAACTCGATTTAGCTCATCAACTTAGTCAGCGCTCTAAAAATATTAAAATTTGTACATCGGTCCAAAATATTCAGGATTGCTTAGTAGAACAAAAGCTAGCAATTATATTGCATATGGAAGGAGCTGAAGCTTTACAAGAAAATCCTGATTTACTCGATATATTTTATGAAAAAGGCCTGCGTAGTATTGGCCCACTCTGGAATAGACCTAGTCGTTTTGGGCATGGTTTAAATGCTAAGTTTCCTCACTCACCCGACACAGGAGCAGGTCTCACGAGTGATGGCAAAGATTTTATAAAACGCTGCGCAGATAAAAAAATGGTGATTGATGTTTCTCATATGAATGAGAAAGCTTTTTGGAATACTGTAGATATATTGCAGCAGCCAATTGTAGCAACGCACTCTAATGCACATACTTTATGTCCTCAAGCCCGTAATTTAACTGACCCACAGCTCAAAGCAATTCGGGAAAGTAAAGGTATGGTTGGGGTAAACTTCGATGTTGCTTTTTTACGGACGGACGGGCAACGCAATGCGAATACATCCATAGATGTAATTTTGGAACATCTAGAATATTTAATGGATCATTTAGGCGAAGAACACGTAGGTTTTGGATCGGATTTTGACGGTGCACTTATTGGTACTGAACTTGAAGATGTAACTGGCCTACATCGTTTAATTGAAGGTATGCAACAGCGTGGTTATTCTAAAACGCTAATTGAAAATATATGTATGAATAATTGGATGAGAGTGCTTGATAGAATTTTTGGTCAATAATGAGTGACTAAACAGAATTAATCTACAGAATCATAACTGTTTTTTTATTGGCCGAAATGACTAAAAAAATACAAATAGTTTAATTGTCAACCATTCGGTATATTCACTACACTCAACCCTACTGAATGTAAGAACATTTGGTATTTCAGGTCTTTTGTGGTTTTCACATTACCCATTTCTTCATGAGAAGTAGAAATGGGTTTTTTCTTATCTCAATAAAATAAACGTGATAGTCATCACAATAATTACTAATTATTAGTAAAACTCCTCAATCCTATCTTGACTAAAAGTTCAGCATTAAATACATTTGTAGTGTATTCAAAGATAATAAGATTGCTTAAAGCAATTCATAATACTGCTTAATCCTGAAATACAGTAAAAAGCCTATTCAAAATATAGAATAGGCTTTTTACTTTGTATCAAAATTTATTTTTTAACTATTACACTATTCAATTAACATAAAAATTAAATACCTTACAAAAGCGGAGCAAATGAAAGCCGTTAAATAACAAATTATGTGCTATTAATTAAAGCTGATTTTTCAAAAGTTACTCCGTCAATCGAAGAGGTGCAAAATGTTAAAGTCAATTTTAGTGATAGGAACAGGTATTGCGATTGGGATGTGTGTCTACAAGAAGAAGCAAAAGAACAGTAAGAGTTTTAACACAGATCACGATAGCGACTCAGTGACTAGTAAAGATAGGGTCCAAAACCAAGATGACGGCTCAATTGATAACGCTGTACAAGTTTAAAATTAAATAAAGAAGGGGTTCAGATAATGAACCCTTTAATTTTATTAAAACTCATAATTATTTTAAATAGCTTAACTTAAAGATAATATTTAAATTAAATAATTACTCAACTATTCATTTAATTATTACAAAAGTATGATTAAAACAAAAAAAACACTTTCATTATTAAAATTTACATATTGTATCAGTGGAGTCTTTATTATTAGCGATGCGGATAATAAAAAAGGAGACTAGAATGTCAAAGCGCCATATTTTAAAAGAAGTAAATGCCAAAAGTATGTGTGGTATGGAAATTGTAGTTGAACAAATTTATGAAAATATTTATGAAAAAAACTTTGTCCAAGCTGAACAAGAGCAAAGCTGGTTGCCACTTTCTAAAATTGTGATTTCGGATAAAGTCATTAATTTAGATCCGGATAACAGTTTTGCTCATCCAAGAACAGGTAAGGTTTTTAAAGTCTTGAACTCTTAATAAGCTTGAGTTCACCAGATCACTTAACGTTATAAATTATTGAGGTGATTCCTACAGAGTTGTCACCTCAATGTTTTTCAGTGAGAGCTGATTTTTCCCATTAACGCTTTAATTAAGAGAAATTGCATTTCATGACTCGTGATTAACTAAAAAATAGGTTAATTTGTTTATAAAGTTTTTAAGTAAACACTGATTTTTTATGATAATTGAGATAGAAACACATCCACTAGAACCCTTTTTACCTGAAAATGCGCGTTTACTCATGTTAGGTAGCTTTCCACCACCGCGTAATAAATGGAAGATGGATTTTTACTATCCAAATTTCCAAAATGATATGTGGCGAATTTTTGGTTTAATTTTTTTCCAAGACAAAACTTACTTTTTAAGTGAGAACCAAAAAAATTTTAATGAAGAACGTATCCGAAATTTCTTAATTGAAACAGGTATTGCAATCTTTGACACGGCTTATCAAATTAAGCGGTTGAAGGGAAATGCCGCAGATAAATTTCTTGAAATCGTAACGCCAACAGATCTTACAGTTTTGCTTCAGCAGATTCCTCTTTGTCAGACCATCATGACCACAGGCGATAAAGCAACTGATACCTTAATTTCAGTTTTACCCGAGAACACTGAAAAACCCCTTATAGGGACATCTACCTCGACTTACTTTGCAGGAAGAGATATTAATTTATATCGCTTACCATCTTCTTCTCGAGCTTATCCATTAGCGCTAGAGAAAAAAGCTGAGGCTTATCAGAAATTTTTTCAAGAGATTGGGATTTTATAAGTCAAGTTGAAGTCTTCTTACATCATCCATTCAACTGGCAAATATGAAACGGCTTTAATCATTGTACGTTGGAAAAGGCTCGTATCTGGGTCTTTTTCATATTCAACAACTTGTCCATTCGACTGATAATCTAACCAAATAATTTTACCTTCACTGTTTAACTTAAGCTGATAAGCGACTTGAGGTAAATGCTGATCGAGCATGACCGAAATTTGAGCTTGTAATTGACTCGATTCAATAACAAGACCAACCTCAGTATTTAAGTAAGTCGAACGTGGATCAAAGTTAAAAGAACCAATAAATACTTTACCGTCCACATCAAAAAATTTGGCATGCAAGCTCGATTTATTTTTACCTTTTGCTGGAATCACACTCCCAGTTACCACTTCATACCATGTTCTACGTCTGCGTTCTAAAAATGGCTTAAACTCAAATAGCTCCACACCGCTTTTAAGCATTTCGACCCGATATTGACTATAAAAAGCATGCACAATTGCCACATCATTTGCAGCAAAAGAGTTAGTTAGCACCCTGACTTTAACACCTTGAACTTTTAACTGTTTTAAATAGTAAGCGCCTTGCTGTGTAGGAACAAAATAAGCCGAAGCCAATTCGATGTGCTGCTTTGGTTCACCCATAATCTTTAGGACTTGTCCATAAAGCATCTCTTCTTTAGAAGCTGTTCCTAAGAGTTTTTTTGGTGAATCTGCAACGAAATATGCTTTTGACCATTGAATAGGATAGTGTTCTAAAAGCTCTTTCAAATAACTTTGAGCATCATAAAGTTTATCTTCGGTTTGACTATGATTTTCACTTTCATGAAGTAGATCATGATAATGCTGCCTTAATGATTGTAAGTGATGGACAGCACATGTACCTATGAGCTCGGTAGCATTTTGACTTAGTTCACTTTGCCAAAAGTCATTAAATACTTCTTGAGCATGCTGTACCGTATGCCCATAAAATAAAATATCTAGATCGGTAAATTGGAACTTGCTACTCGCATCAAAGTATTCACTACTAATATTTCTACCACCTGTTACTGCAATCACGCCATCTGCAATAATTAATTTATTATGCATGCGATGGTTTACTTTCTTAAACCGAAAAATATAGTCTAAGATTCTTAAATATCTAAATTTATAAGGATTGAATAATCGAATTTCAAAATTAGGGTGGTGTAGAAGGCTTCTTAGAACGCCATCAAGCTTTATTCCATTTTGATCATCAATGAGTAAGCGGATTTTTACACCACGATCTGCCGCCGTTAACAACTCATGCAGCATCAAATTCCCAATGAAATCATTGGTCCAAATATAATATTGTAAATCTATTTTTTCTTTTGCATTTCTAATCAAATACATACGTGAAGCGATACTAATAAAAGCATCATCTAATGCCACAAAAGCGGTTAATCCTTGTTTCGTTTTCTCTATAGCTTGCTCATCATTTAACCAATTCACTCTATTAATCACTGTATCATTCTCATCAGGGTCGTATGTATCTCTATACGAAGGTGTATTTATGAATCCCCAGGCATTTAATGCCATACTACTGTAGTGCTGATAGAGCTGATTAATCATGTAAGCTTTTAAAGTCGCATCCAAGATAAGCACATCACAGCATCTTTATATTCAATTTATATGTCAAAATTCATATTAAACGGTATAAATGCATTCTGCCAAGCCTCAACTCTAGCAATTCCTTATATTTATAAGCCCTTCAAAGAGAGCATATCCATTTAAACATATAAAGTTAAATTTAACCTTTTTAAGGCTAATGCTATATTCAATATTATTTTCTAAGGATGCTCGAGATGAGTCATGTCGGTTCTTGTCTATGCAGTGAAGTCAAATTTTCTATCATTAACGAAATCAAGACAGTGTACCATTGCCACTGTAGTCTCTGTCGTAAACAAACCGGAACAGGAGCCAATGCAGCAACTTTAGTGAGTCGAGATAAATTTGAATGGTTGTCAGGTTTCGAGTTTATCCGTACCTATAAAAAAGAAACGGGCTTCACCTCTTCGTTTTGTAGTAAATGTGGATCGCCTGTACCTAATTTGGTAGGAGCTACTCATTTTATGTGGATTCCATTAGGTCTCTTAGATAAAGACATTCAGGTTCTAAAGAAGCTTAATTTTTGTATATTCTCGAAGACAAACTGGGCAAATACCGTAATTGCAGATCAATCTTATAATCAGCTTCCAACTTTAGATGAGCTAAAAATAATTTTTGATTAAAATAAATGCTTAGCAAAAAAAACGAGACTCAGTTTGCATTAACTTTAATTTTTTCGGATGGTTATGCTTGCAAGTTTCACAAAAACACACTAATTACAATTGGCAGCACAACAATTACATTAGAAAACATGATATCTATCATACTTCCTTAAAAGGCTGAGTGAGTAGCCTGATAATAAAAGGGAGAAAATAAAATGCCACAATATTTAATCATTGCTGAGAATGTTTATAAAAAAATTAATGACAAAAAATTATTTTCTGAAAGCTCAGCTGAGAACTTAAATCAGTTGGTTGGTGTAATTCGTAAGGAAATTAAAGGAACTAAGTTTAAACTTAAATATAATTTTATAGATTTTGAAGAGTGCTTAACCAAGCCATTAGAAGAGTGTGCAATTAAGTTGGATATGAGCCTCATGCCCAACCATAAAAATAAAGATGAATATATACTTTGGCTCGCGGGTTTTATTGAAAGAATTACAACGGGAGGAGAGGCCAAGCTTCCACCAATCTCGAAATTTATTCCTCCAGACTTTAAGTTTAACTATGACGAACCTCCTAAAGTGTCATCATCGACAAGTGATCATGGGGAGATGATTATTAATTATTTCAAATCAGATGCCTTTACTAAAATTATAAAAGAAGAAAAATAAGTTCAAAAATATAGAAGTGATCGTCCACTACACTTCTATATGTCGCTGTAAATTCAGCAACCGCCTTCTGGGGCGGTTTTTTAATTTAGCTCTCTTATTCTTATAAAATATATTGTTATAACTTTTCACAAAAGTTTGCATAACGCACAGAATCAGCTCTATTGGCCTAAAAACAGATACAACCTTGAATGTTAATTTTTAATTTACTTAATTATCTTTTGGAGATACCAATGTTCAAAGCTATGTTTTTCTTTAGTGCTGGTGCTGTTTTTGGTTACTGCTGTAAACACAAGGAGGATAAAGCTAAAGAGGAAAATTCATCAAAATAAGCGAAGTACATTGATAAAGAACTAACTGCTGAGTCAGTTTTTTATAAGGAGGTGTCTATGCTCCACAATCTTAGACAAATTTTCTGTATTCATATATGGGAATATGACTTTGACATTGCTCATAATGAAATCAAAGAATGCAGGAAATGTGGGAAAATTCATAAAATGAAAATTTTCCAGGAACTTACTTAAGATTTTAAAAAGTAATTTTTAGTTTCAAGTAAATATTAAAAATCAAATAGGCTTGATAGATTAAATATATTGAGCCTATTTAATAAAATCTTAAAACCTAAGTATTTTAGTCAATATTAAATACCTACTAATTCAATCAGAATATAAGTCAAACTAAATCACATTTTTAACAATATACTGTTACTCTAGGCGTAACTTATCACTTAAAATTAAAAACTCAGAAACAATTTAATAAAAATTAAAAACTTATTTTTATAACTTTGAAATTATACTTATATTTTATAAATAATTAATAAGGAGATAGAAATGCCAAAATACTTACTATTAGCAGAAAAAATTAATAAAAATATTAAATATAAATACTCTAACAATCATTTTAAAAACTTAAATAATCTCATCATTGAAATCAAAAAAGCCATTGCAGGTACAGAATTAAAATTTTTATATAACTTTGTGAATTTCGATGGTGCAGTTGTTAGCTTTAAAAATGAATTACCTATTAGATTAGACATGAGCTTGATACCAAGACATAAAAATGAAGATGAGTTTATTTTATGGTTGGCAGATTTCATTGATCGTATCACTATAGATACAAGCAAGGGCATTAATGCATAAGGTATTTAAGGTTCTTGTCTAGGTGCTGAATTCATATCATGCCGAACTCTGCTGATATTTTCATAAATAACTTTACGCATTCGATTTACTGCACCTAATGGTCTATGTTCTGGTAAGGCGTGCCACGGCGTAAAAGATAGATTTTCACAAAACTTATTTTGTTCAGCTGTATCAAAGTTTTGCTTTGGAATATGGATAGTCGCCACTTGATAAAAAGGAGCTGCTTTCTCATTCCATTCTGTCATTGAATCTTCTACCAACATTTGGCTTGAGGTCCGTGGCTGAATAAGAAATTCCATACAAGCATCTGTACTTTGCAAAGTGTTCTTTAAAGCTTCTCTTAAAAAATCATGACTAGGGTTTTTAGGTAGATTATTTGATACTACCGAACAAGCACGTACTGAATATTTAACTGCTTGTCGATTATTACCTAGTCCTAGCTGATAGGGCACCATAGACCAGTACCTTGCATATAAAGGATTTGCGATTTGCGAATTACGTGCTCCGAGTGCATTCATGGTTCCTTTAAAACCCAAAGCAATCGGAATATGAAGTTTTCTGATCATATTGTGACTATTCACATCATTCATGAAAGAAAGATATCGTTTAGCATCGTTGGCAAAAAAGACAGGGTGATTAATCATAATAAAATCTTGAGTGGTTGCTTGTTTTTCACTTTCTAAAATTTTGTCTCCAGATACACCTAAAAGTTTTATGGCTATGCCACGCGCGTCTTTATTAATGTCCGCATTCGATGCATCATTTGAGGCGTTTGAAAAGCGAATCCATGCTTGATAAGTTTGATCTGGAATAAATATCCCTTTAGCCAATTGAGTAGGTATATTTTTTGAGACATGAAACTCGGCTCGAACACACCCATGCGCTTTAGGATGTGCATCACGTAAAGCATTTCCCGCCGTGTATTGTTCACGAATTGACTTTTCAATGACTTGAGCTATGTTCTGAGCTAGCACTTCCTCATTAGGCTGTAACTTTTCTCCTAAAAATGGATCGATCTTTGGATATGTAATATTTTCCGAAGAAGTCTTTACTGATGTGGTTTTTTGAGAATATAAAGCGTCACTACAACCTGTTAGTGCAAAAACAAGAGGAGTAAATACAAACAACACCCTAAAATGTATAGGCTGCATTAAATTTGACATTGATTATCTCCTCAGTGCAAAAATATTTTAGGATAATATTAAGTTTAATTGTTTAACTATATTTTGAGCTTTATTAAAAATATTAACTGTAAATAATTTAAACGTCATTGTTACTTATCTGAACAATAAAATAAAAATTATTATTTAAGATAAAACCTCTTAATACATTAAGAGAATGTAGACATGATAACTAACTCACAAAATGTACAAAATAATTCTAATTCATCACCACATCCAATCACTCAAAATACACTTATTGATCGGTTTAGTCCTATCTATTGGAGAATAGACGGCCCACAAACAATGTCTTTTGCTATTACGAATTATGGAAATGGTTTTGAAGCATCTTTTAGAGCGCGAATGGCAAATGATCTAGTAGGAATTACGTGGGATTCTTCTGACACTAAAGATCATAAATTTTTAGCGTATCAAACCAAATATAGCTATGCAGGGGTGGTTTGGGACTTCGATATTGAGTTATCTGCCACGATGCCAGTGCTTAACAATTCAACTTTAACGCCCACTTTAACGGTGTACTATAATGAAAATGGTGTAGATAAAGTTGCCTATGTTGTCTTATTTAATTACGCAAATAATCCATCATCGCGAACGGCACATATTCATATTAACTGGGATACAGTAAAAGCTGGCTTTTCTGCTACAGATAGCTTCCCGGTAACGAACATTCAACGGATTTCATTTTCAGGTTTCACTAGTCATTATAATAGCCAATCAGCCCTACCTTTAAGCCAGCCTGAAGATGGCTACATTCGTCTGACCAATTCAGTCGTAACTGGTACAAATGCGAAGTTAAATTTGAGTCGTGTGGTTGTCCCTCAGCACAATTATGGTATCTGTACGAGCTATGACGACCACTATGATTTAAACCCTCAGCGCTTAGTCAACAATATGGTGACTTTGGGATATAACGGTTTGGTTAACCACTATTGTGGAATGTCACATTATCCTGAAATGACATGGAAAAGTGATATTAATAAATGGCAAATACCAGATACGTTGGTAACAGGTGAAGCAGTCGTTAACTCATGTACGCGTAAATGGCATGAGAAATATGCTCAAGCTTTACATAGTGCCAGTCTGCAACCCATCTTTGGGGTAAGCTTTGAAATGTATTCCTTGGGAGCCAATGAATATTGGGCACAGCGTGACTGGAACAGTAATTTGGGTAAAACAGGCTACCAACCACCGAGCTATTTTTTTAGTTTAAGTCATCAGAATGCTTTGGCATATCTACGTAAAGTCTTTATTGAATTTGCAGATGCAATGGTAGTAGGGGGATGTGATGTAAACATGCAGATTGGTGAACCTTGGTGGTGGTATAACACTGACACAAATCTACCTTGTGTATATGACTATCCAACAAAACTAGCCTTTAATGCAGATACAGGTTTATATGCACCAGATTTGGGTACAATTTATGAAGCAATGAATAAGACAGGAACGCCATATGATGAGTTTAAAACATGGCTCAGAAATAAATTAGGTCAAACCTGCCAAGACATTCGCACCGTTATCAAAGCGAAATACTCCACTGCTAAAGTTAGCCCACTTATTTTCTTTCCTTCTATTCAATCTCCGATTCAGACTTTAGCCACTTATATTAACTATCCAAGCCAACATTATTCATATCCTAATTTTGATTACATGATGACAGAAGCTTATGACTGGCTATTGGAAGCTCGCTTAGACTTGGCACATCAAGCAGTTTCCCAAATACCTATACAAGGGCTGGGCTATCCGGCAAATAAAGTCATCTATCTCTCCGGATTCGTTCCTGATGCATCTATTGCTTATATTTATGGATTTGATAAGACCAAACCTTATCGAACACCTATTTGGCAACGAATTTTTGGTGACATGAAAAACAATGTTTCTTTAGGTTTAATGAAGCAATTTATCTGGGCATATCCACAAGTTATGTTTGATTCAATTACGATCGATACTACTCAGGCACCCAATGGCTTCTTTGTTGAAAATACTTTGTATTCGCCAATTAGCGATAACACACCATATCCACCAGATATTTACCTCTAAGTAAACATAAACCATTTATAAGATAAGTAATTTGATATGAAACCTCTTTAAGTAAGAGGTTTTCTTCTTTTTGAAACATGGGCTTGCTTAGACGTACTTGACTGGCTATGCTGTGATGGATTGTCATGAAAGCCAATTTTAATTTAAGCAAAATTAAACTCTTGTATTACTGTTACATAATCTATTTTGCTCGACTATAAATACCGAATGATTTAAAGGAAACCCAAAGATGAAATCTCGTGCAGCTGTCGCCTTTGCCCCAGGAAAACCTTTAGAGATTGTTGAAGTTGATGTTGCACCACCTCAAGCGGGTGAAGTTTTAATAAAAATTACCCATACAGGGGTATGTCATACTGATGCTTTTACATTATCTGGCGATGACCCAGAAGGTGTTTTTCCTGCTATCTTAGGTCATGAAGGAGCAGGTATTGTAGTTGAAGTGGGTGAGGGCGTAACAAGCGTTCAACCAGGTGATCACGTGATTCCACTTTATACAGCTGAATGTAAAGAATGCTTATTCTGTAAATCTGGAAAAACCAACTTGTGTGTTGCAGTACGTGCTACTCAAGGTAAAGGTGTCATGCCAGATGGAACCACACGTTTTTCTTATAATGGTGAGCCGATTTACCATTACATGGGTTGTTCAACCTTTAGTGAATATACAGTAGTTGCAGAAGTATCTTTAGCAAAAATCAATCCTGAAGCGAATCACGAACAAGTTTGTTTACTTGGATGTGGTGTAACGACCGGTATTGGCGCCGTGCATAACACAGCTAAAGTACAAGAAGGTGATTCGGTTGCCGTATTTGGTTTAGGCGGTATTGGTTTAGCTGTTGTACAAGGTGCGCGTCAAGCGAAAGCAGGACGCATTATTGTCGTAGATACAAACCCAGATAAGTTTGAACTTGCTAAGCAGTTTGGTGCTACAGATTTCTTAAATCCTAAAGATTACGATAAACCAATTCAACAAGTTATTGTAGAAATGACAGGATGGGGCGTAGATCATTCATTTGAATGTATTGGTAACGTCAATGTTATGCGCTCGGCTTTAGAATGTGCACATCGTGGTTGGGGACAATCAGTCATTATTGGTGTTGCTGGTGCAGGCCAAGAAATTTCGACTCGTCCATTCCAGCTAGTTACAGGCCGTAAGTGGTTAGGTACTGCGTTTGGTGGGGTAAAAGGCCGTTCACAACTTCCTAAAATGGTCGAAGATGCTATGAAAGGTGAAATTCAACTTGAGCCTTTTGTAACGCACACCATGCCTTTACAAGACATTAATACCGCTTTTGATTTAATGCACGAAGGTAAATCAATCCGTACAGTTATTCATTTCTAAATGAAATAAAAAAGGGCTGTGATTCAGCCCTTTTTTACAACTTGTGATTTTATATGTTAAATGGCATTACCGCACATGTCTGTTGTACCCTGAGGGTAGTTAAAGTGTAGCGCATTACGGTCAGTAATGAGTTCGTTCGACAACTCTTGTCCAAATAATTGTTCAGCATATATTGATATATCACTTGAAACAAAAAAGCGTATATTCTCAAGTGGGGCAGGCAAAGTAGATTTATATCCTTGATCAACACCATTTATAATAAAGCCAACTTGCTTAGTGTTTTGATTAATATAAATACCTAATCTTTGATATCCATTTGCATTATTTGTCATGTTTTGACCTTTAGAATATCGACTGTCAGGGCCAGTCTCATCACTAAGTCGGTAAGCTACAGAATAGCTTAATCTAGCAGGATTCTCACCAAAATCTGGATCATAAGTACCCATATCAAACCTAAAATTAGATCTGACTGTATAGCCATTATTTGTTATACCATTAAAACCAATGCCAGAGGAGTAATAAGCAGAATTACCAAGTGATGAGCTCCCAAGAGCTGAGGTTGGGATCTTAAGCTCTATTTCAAATGCAATAATACCTGTGTGAGGTATTATTAAATCACTAATGTCATTAGTAGAATTAAGACTAGCTTTACTTCTAGCTACATACTCTACAGTACCATACTCATTTTCTGGCATAGGCTCTACTTTAAGACTAAATTTTTGGCCAATTATTAATGGGAATATTTTAATTGGCCAATAGTCAGTATGTTCATTGTTCCAAAGATCGTAATCTTCTTGAGTCGCATCAAAATTATATTGGCAGACTGGAGCAGAGGAATTAAGGTAGGTAGTTTGAGCCAAAAGCATTTGAGGTGCTAATTTTTCATTCTTTGTAGTTGATGAACTGCTTTTAGATGCTATTTTTTGACTAGTTTCTTTACCCAGTGCTGTATTTGCATTGTCAGAAGATACTTCATACATTGCCCAACATAATGTCACTGCACTAACAGCAATTATGCCTATTTTTTTCATAAATATTCCTATTAAGTTAAGTATAAAATTCTTAGAAAGTAGTGATAAAACAAAATTTATTATTAATATTTAAGCATTTGAAATTATTAGGTTTATAAACTATTGAATATGATTAATCATATTCAATAGTTACAGTAGCCATTGCACGTACTTTACCAGCCGTCACATTTGCGGCTGTTTGATAGTAGCGAGCAGTCATCGGTATGTTATATTGAAGTGTCTGGTTAGAGGACAATGTACCTAAAGCGAGCTTATCGCCTTTTTTGATGACCTGATTTTTATTTTGATAGTTCCACAATAACTGTACACCCACACCATTGGCTTTTTCAGATGCAGCAGCTGTATTTGTTAAAACCTGATTGTTTGTGCCGTCTTGTGTAAAGTCGTAAGTTAAACTAATGAGGTTTTTCTCTTCGTAACCCGTTGGGTTGATACCACCATTACATAAGATGTTCATATCGAAGGTTTGTTCGCCTTGAGTTGAGCCAACACCTTTGAAACCAGCCTTTGTAACTGTAGGCAACTGTACAACTTTATTAATATTACCTTGAATTTCACATGAAGAAGAAGCGATGGTAATTGCATCACCGTTAACTGTACTGGTTAAAAAAGGGCGGTTTATATAACCACTTACATAATATCGACTATATAAACCAGGCACTAATGCACCCGAACCAGTCTGTGTAGCAGTTTTCACAATTTCGACAACAAAATATCCCGAAGCAAGATTATAAGTTGTTCCTGGTGTTAAACTACGGGTATACGGGTAATAACCAGAAAAGTTAGTTGCATTTTCTGCTTCACGGTATAACCGAATACCAATTCCAGGAATATTCGTTGAATAGATATTATTCCCTAGTGGACTTAATGCATAGCCTTGGGTAAGTGCAGCAGTAATAGTATCGCTATAAGAGGTACATGTTGCTATTGAACCATTGTCGGTAATTGGAAAAGTTGCTTTTCTCAAAACCATTCCAACAGGATCACTTGGTCGGATCACAACGCGACCTACGGCCATGGAAATGTCAACCGTGCTAAATGAGCCTCCTTTTTTGTTACTGGCTAAAGTACAGTAAGCATTAGCTTCACCATATACACCAAGACCAGCCGTAAATAAGAAACCTGTTATTAATATTTTTTTCATTTGCAGACAGCCTCAGTCATTACCATGCTTTGTTGCTTATTTTGCAACTGATTACTAATATTGTACTCAACTGAACAACGTTCATGGCTTTCGTCACCCCATTTCACATAGAGACGATCTTGAGCAAGTGGAGTACGTAAGTAAATCATACTACCTTGTGCAACAATACCGACAGCTTCATCTTTTTGGTTAAAGACTTGAGCTGCAAACGGTAAGCTGTTGCCATCTACAGTTTTACTATTAATGTAAACTGCATAACCAGTTTTAGTCGCAAAATCTACTTTAGCAATTGCGCCAGCAAAAGGTGCAATACGTTGACTTGTTTCTTCAAGTTCTACTTCGCTCGACATTTCTTGTGGGTCGAGGGTAATGTCATTAAGACGGTACGGAGTAACATAAGGAACTACCGCATAACCAGCTTTATTGACGCTTAAACCAACAGCATTATTAACTTTTGCTCCGGCAGCTTCTGGTGCATGTACAAGTACCATCGTTTGGCCTTGTTCAGGTCCAAATAAAATACCTTCTGAATGTGCAACTACACTACCAGTTAAGCTAACCATAGCTTGTTGATAAGAGTCAGCCACACTATAAGAACCACCAACAGTTGTATAGTTAGTACGATAACGACCATTTACGTTAAATGATGGATTCGCATAGTCCTGATGTGACATTGAAGCGCCATAACTAAAGCGATCTCCAACCATTCCACTTGCACCAACAGTACGACTGTCTTCAGAAGCAGTAACGTTGACGTTAACTGAATTCTTTTTGAAATCAATCGGGAACGATAATGTCATTAAATATTCAGTATCGTGTGTTTGATTTGTTGAGCCATATTCAACTTTACGGTTAATTGCAGATAAACCATAAGTTAAGCCATGGAAATTATTACTATAACCAAGCTGATATTGTTTAGTACTTTCGCTACGGTTCCAATAGTCAACCCACGAACCCACTACATAGAAGTTACCCCAACCTTCAGGTAACCCTTGGTTTAAGGTAATTTGGAATTCACTACGTTGACGACCAGCAGAGTAGGTATTAATACCTTTTTCTTCAAAATCACGAATAAGTAGAGCATCACGTAATTTGTAGAAGTTTTCTGTTGAATAACGATAAGCTGCTAATGTTAAGTTTGTGTTGGTCGGAGTAATTAGCTTGCTATAACTTAAACGGAAACTTTGCCCCGATTGTGAAGACTGTTTTTCAAACTCAGCTTCAGAATGTGTAACATCAAGTGCAATCGCACCAATTGGCGTAGCAAAAGCAGCACCCAACAATACAGCGGCATAATTTTCTGTAGCCTGTATGCCCGTATAACCTGTTAGGTAGTTGTTAATACCTTGCTGGTATTTACCTTGAACTACCCAAGGATCGAGATCAATATCCTGATCGCGGAACTGACCTACAGTTAATGAATAACGATTCATACCAGGGCGTAGCATCTGTACAACAGATGCGTAAGGCACAGCAAACTTTTGTATTTCACCATTTGCTTCAATAACAGTAACTTCAATCTCGCCACCAAAACCAGTAGGGTAAAGGTCATTAATTTCAAAGTTACCTGGTGCTACCGTTGTTTGATAAATAAGTTGACCTTGTTGACGAACTTCAATTTTTGCATTGGTTTTAGCATTACCACGAATACGCGGAGCATAACCAAGCATACTATTTGGTAGCATTCGATCATCACTTGAGAAATCGATACCACGATAACCATATGAGTCAAATACTTCGCCGTTTGTAAAACTATCCCCAAGTGTTAAAACACCACGGTATTTAGGGAATGCTCGCTGTAAGTAAGTACTTGTTTCTTCGTAACTTGATTTAGATTGATTTTCGGCAGGGGTATCTTGCCATTGCCATTGACCATTATGACGTAATTGCCAACCACCTAAATTTAATCCAGCAGTCACGCCCATAAAAGCATTTGACGTTTCGCTTTGATCATTAGACTGAGTAAATGTTTTGTAGGCACTGCCGTTATAAGATAAAAAAGCTGCATTAATCCCACGATCCCATAAACTTGGGTCGACATAGCCTTGCGCATTTTTTTGCAAAGCAACTTGTGGAATCGAGATATCTACACGTAAGCGAGAGTTATCAAACTCATAAAATGCATTTTCAACCCACTCTTCAATTTTATAACAACTATTTTCTTTTTGAAGAGAAGCGTGCTGCGCTAAAATCTCTTGTTTTACACCATATTCAGCAAGAGTATTTCCTGTAAAACAGGTTACAGCATTTTTATTTGATTCTAATGCTTTAAAGAACATACGACGTTTGCCAAACCATTGGCCATTTACATAAACGTCAACATTATATTCGCCTGGTAAAACAGGGTTACCGTATTTAAAACGAGAAATATCAACTTTTTGAGCATCGCCAATTAAAAAAGCAGAATCAAATTCAGCTTCTACAGGAGCACTCGCGACTGTTTCTTCAGCGTGCACGAATACAGGCATTGTCATTGTGACAACACCAGAAGCCAAGTAGTAACAAATATGGCGTTTTAATAATTTATAAGATTCTTGCCTTTTTTTTGGCATAACTAAGTCCGCCTACTCACATAATAGGTGCTTAAATTTATTAAAAAGATAAATCTGATTACTGAAGTTTTATTTGGTGTTCGACTCGACCACCATAGTCATTGACATTCATAAAACTCATATCTTGAAGATTGCCATTCTTAAGCTGAACAGACTCTTCAGAAAAAGGTTTAATCATTAAACCTTGAGGTAATAAATCAACTTTTTTATCACCTGCCTTTTGGTAAACAGAAGTCATCGTGATATGAAAAGGAGTTGGGTTTTTTACCGTTAAGTTTTGACCAGATTTAACCCATTGAAGCTTATCAGCTGCTAAATTCGCATCGTCTTTAATCGAAGCTGGTCGATAAAAGAATTTAATACGTGAGCGAATTGCTAATTGCAGGAAATTATCAGGCGTCGTATTTTCAGTTTTTGAAGTTGGTCTTGGAGGAATATCCAAAACGTTTAACCACAAAACTGTTTCTTGCTTCTGATTTAGCTGAGAAGCTGTTGGCAGAGCAGTAATACGAAGAGTCTGACTTTTTGTAGCCTCAACACGAGAAATAGGAGGAGCAATCATAAAAGGTACTTTTGATTGGTCCGGAGTGCTTTTTGAGTCGCCTTCATCAAGCCATGCTTGGACAAGTGCTGGTTTTGAACCGTTATTACTAACTTGTAGTGTAACTTCACGAGCATCCGAAGGATAAATCACACGAGTGCCATGAATTACAATTTCTGCTTGAGTAGCAGGTGCAACAACTGCTGAAGCAAATGCCAAACCTAACAAAAAATTATAACTGTTCAATTTCATTTTTCGAGTTCTCAACCAACAAAGATTCGGGAAAGCATCACAAAAAGAGGGCTTCTATGCGAACACAGAAACCCTCTCATCCATCAATTATTGATAGATAATTGTGTATTGAACAGAAGTGTTTACTTTACCAGCAGTAGAAGCGCCAGTTGCATAGTATTCAGCATAGTAGTTAAGGTCTGCGCTACCAGCTGCAGCTACGTCAACCCATTGAGAGTTAGCTTGAGCACCGTTTGCACCAGCAGCAAGAACTGGGATGAAGTTGTTGTTGCTACCTAAAAGTTGAACGTTAACGTTTTTAGCACCAGTAGCGTCTTTGTTAAGTAAACGACCAGTATTAAAGTCAACGTTAGCACCTGGTTCGAAGTAAGTAGCTACTTTACCTTCAGAACAGTTAGCTAATTTAATTTGGAAAGGAGTACGACCAGCAACATCCCCAGCAACAGCTAAAGTTTGCTTAGAAACAGTTGGAAGAGTAACTGTGAAGTCTTTACCAGCTGGAGTAACGATGTCACAAGTTTTGTCTGTAACTAAACCATTAATTGTAATTGTACCATCAGCAGCTTGAGCATTCGCAATCCCTACAACCGAAAGAGCAGCGATCAAAGCAAGTTTTTTCATAGTGTTTTCTCAAAAGTCTGGATAAAAGTTTATTTCCTTACTTTTCCAGTGTTTGACATCTTGAAAAGTAATGCGGCGATATTAACACTTCTTAAACAAAATGCAAACTAGATCACATTATTTTTTCATAATTTTAATTAAATCACATTTTATAATTTGAAATGCAGAGCTGGTTACTACAGCTTATATAGCTGTTTATAAAAGTTTTTTTGTTTTATGAAAAAGAGAGACTGCCGAAAAAAGCAAGTTACATAAGAACACTATGTAAATAAAAAAGAGTTGAACAAATCATGTGAAAAAGAAGCTTAAATTCTTACAATACAATTATATAGAATAATTTATGCATATGTATATAGAAAAAATATACAAATAGCCATTTTTTATAAAAAAGAGCGACTCATCATTTAATTCATCAAAATGTGCGATGAATTCGACAAATCACTCTTAATTCATACTTATTATAGGAATAGCCTCAAAAGCTACGCCTTAGTAAGTTAGTGATAATTGATAACCACCACTTTGCGATTAGAGCCTATACTTTCAATGCTAGTGTCCATTTTCTCAGTATGTTGAGCTAAGTTAGAAAGGCTATTTTTATTTAAATATTCACTATCAAGTTTAATATTTAAATTGTTTACCTCAACACATTCTATCTCGCTATGTTGTGTTGAGCATGTATCTTCAACAATATTTCCTCTTATCATTATTGTGTTATTTGCATAACAAAATAATGGGGAAGTGGAAAGCACCATCAGAATAAGAAGTTTAAAAATATTATTTTTCATTTTATATACCTATTTATAAAATAGTTTATATATATTTGATACAATATTTTTAATTCAAAAACAATCATTAAGTTTAAATCAAGAAAAATTATTAATTTTCATGTGATATAAATCACATTAATCATTTTAAATAATGTAATAGTTAGAATTCTTAAACTATATTAAGCCATGTAATTATTTAAAAATAAAATAATTAATTTAACTTATTGATATTTATAAAATTTTAAAAATTAAAGATTAATAAAAAAACAGAGTAATATAAAAACATCACATGATATATGATTAAATATTTAATAAATATGTAATTTATTATTTTACCTCTAATATTTATATTGCAAAATTACTACAGAGTAATAAGATACCAATTTTATTTAAAATGTGACTAATTTAACTTTATTAGAAATTAATTAAAAACTAATTGCACTTTATTTATTAAAAATTATTACGCATCACAAATACATTGAAACCCATCACACTTTTTCAATATATTGAGGCGTAAAATATAGTTTTCTAACTATAATTTAAATATGTACGATTTTTTAAGAATGAACAATATCAATTAGAAATATGAACTAGAGAAAAGCATAGCAGTATTCAGACTGCAACATCTTTAAAAATTATTTAAAAGAAGCACATGTATTTGAGATAAAACCATAATGAATATTCATTTAGCTTTTTAGAGTTAAAGAAGTATGGTCGTGGACTTAAGCAAATGGTGCCATATGCGTGGGCAGCTAAAATTGATGAAAAGCATCATCAATTAATTAAGTTTTATAAATATTATCTGAGTAAAGAAATCCCTTGAGGTTATCATTAAGCACGGCAATATATTTATCGTAATGGTGTGATGGTAAGGCGTTACACTTAGAAGAAAGTGCTAGGGCTAAAAATTCAATAGCATCAGAGACTTAATAGTAAATTATATAATTGTTCGCATAATGTATATTATGTTAAATCCGATACACCTAACAATAACTTCATATTTTCCATTCTGTGACGTCTATTCAATAACTTAAGTGATTTATATTTTACTTAAAAAATATGATATGTTGACCTTAAGAATACTTCATAAACTTTACTATGTTTGCTCTAAAAACAATTCATTTAGAAAAAAAAGTCTCAAACGAAAATCAAATTATTCTGTTGTTTGATATGGATTCATCTTGTCCATGTTTATACCCTTTGCTGTACACCATGAAATTTCTCAGATTTCAAAGTATCTCTACGCAGCATACAGATTTGATAGCATTAAAATTTTGGTACGAATTTTGGTATGAGAAGTTTGCCACATCCTTTTGTGAATCTTTCTATTCGACGTCCTACAACTTTGAAATCATTCAAAGTGAAATTGATAACTTCATTATCTATTTAGAAAACAACAAAAAAATTGAAAGTAATCTCATAAGATTAAGAAATGCAGCACATAATAACTACACTACTATTGGCCATAGAATTAGATCCTTTTTAAAGTTTTACAGCTTTTTAATTGATGAATATCTAACTATCCAATCTCAGCCACAACTTTCATTGAAGGAAATCCAAAAAATTAAAGAAAACTTAAATAAATATATGAATATAAAGAAAAAAATTATAAATAACTTTTCAAAGTCAAATAAAACAATTAAAAGTGAAATCAATTATTCGTTCAAAAGTATGAATGATGAGATGATTAAAGGATTGTATTTAATTATCTCACCGAGCAATTCTAATAAATACAATATTTTAAATCCATTTAAGTCAAAAAACGTACAACTCAGAAACTTTCTAATCATACATCTCATGCTTAATTATGGTCTTAGAATTGGTGAGCTTATGCTACTAACAACCAATTCTATCAAAAAATCAATTCAGAATCAGAACTTTAGTTTAATTATTACAAACACAGATGATGAGTTTGATGATCGTTCGAAAAAGCCTAAAATCAAAAATGAGTATTCTTATCGAGTAATTAAGCTCCAAGAAAGAGACTATAAAATTCTTCAAATCTATATAAATGAAATCCGAAAAGAAATTCCTTCACAGATCTTATTTACTTCTTTAAAGCCACCCTACTCTGCTTTAAGTTATGCCAGTATTAAAAAAATATTTGATAAGGTAGACTCATCACTAAAAGCCCTGTTACCAAATTGTTTTGATACTTCGAGCTATGATTCAATAGAACGGCTAACGCCACATGTATGTAGACATTCTTGGGCCTATATGATGTTAAGTTTCTCTTTTGAGAAGTATAAAAAAGAAAATGTTAGTCACTCTGATATTAAACAAAGTGTAAATGATGCTCTGCTAAAAGCGCAGGATGATCTAAGAGCCTTAGGCGGGTGGTCAACTACAAGTACAATGCCCATATATTATGGTAAACGCTTTATTGTAGAACGTGCTAATTTTATGAATTTAGCTCGAATAATAGATTCCAGTATTAAATTATGATTGATAAAAATATGCCTCAACTTAGTCTAGATTTTGAAAAAAATGATAATAGTCCTAATAAATTTATGATTTTCCATGATGCTGACCTTAGGCTCATAGAGTCTTTGCATACGCCATCAATCATTAAATTTCAAAGAGCTGATAAATTTGATAGTAAATTTGTTCAGAGTTCTTCTGATCTCTGGAGCTTTAATTATTCAGGAAGAAATATTAAATTAGACTTTTCTCATTTCAGTAAATTTGAGAAAAAATTAGCTAAATTTTTTCTTGCTAATTACATTCAGGTTAATACCCCCTCATCACTTGACGCTAAATTTCAGGCCTTTAGTTATGCCATCGAAACATTAAAAACCAATAAGCAAAAACTTGATTATTCTAATCTAAAATCGATATTAGCTAATTTGGCAAAAGAAGATAGATCATCTTACTATTACCACTTAAAATTTTTGATTAAATTATTATTTTTAGAAGATTTTTCACATTTTGATATTGATCAAGAATACGAATTAGAATTCCTTGAACGTCCTACAGCTTTCAATTCAAGATTGTATTATCAACAATATGAAGATCTTATTGATTACCCAACTATTACCATGATTCAACAAGGTTTTAGCCAATTGAATCATCAGTTAAAGCAAGATTCTTTACAAATCACTAATGAAACTTTAATAAACTCTTCACTATTAGGACTCATCTATGTATCAGGACTTAGACCTGTTCAATTAGCTAAATTATCGGTACAGGATATAAAAGTAGACACTACACGTACGATAGATCAATTCCATCGCTATAGTGTACTAATTCCCTATGCAAAACAAGCAAGATATGTACATGAGAAAATAGCTGTAAAGCTACCAGAAGAAATTGCTGAAATTATTCTTTCATATATAAAAAGGTTTAACTTATATCCAGATGAAAAATTATTTGATATGGGCGAAAATGCAGCTCGTTTCTGCTCGAAGGCTATTAACACTCAATTATTTGCTTTTTCGCCAAAATCATATCGTGATGCTGTTTTAGCTGGAGAAATGATTAGACAAAAATACTCATTTTCTGACTTTAGACATCATGTTGGTTATAGTCTAGCTATGGCTGGCTCTTCAGCTGAAGAAATAGCATATATCTTAGGTCATTCATCAGTTGTGACCGCAAGGCATTATATTTTCTCTACACCTCAATTAGCACAAATTAGAGCTCAAGCCTTGGGTAGAAATTCTCTATATAAGCAGATGATTGCGATGTTACTTACAGGGCGTTTAGTTTATAAGCAGGAATGGAAACACAAGAAAGTAATGGGTAATATTGGCCATAAGATTCATTATGATATCGGTGGCTGTTCTTATAATGATAAATGCTTATTTCAACCTGTCCGCAACTGCTATGGATGTATATATTTTCATCCTTTTATTGATGCTAACCACACTAATGTTTTAGAAAGTATTCAATGTGAAATTAATGATCTGATTAGATTATCTGATGGTATAGGCGTTTCAAGAAATCCATTAATTAGAGTCCATGAATCAACAAAATTTGAAATTGAATCAGTAATTGTTCGTTGTAAAATACAGAAGGATGGCATTTGATGAATCTTGAAAAGTATAAGGCTTTTATAAACGAACAGAAAAAATTTTTTGATGAAAATATTCAAAAAAACTTTAAATGGTCATGGGATGACCCTGAATGGGCAGGAGGAGAAATTGGTTCTGGATGGTTGCTTTCACGAAGTGGAAAAACAAGATTTTCCTTTCCGACAGGGAAAAGATTGAAAGGAATAGATGACTTTTCAATAGATATAAAATATCAAGAATTTATGAAAGCAGTGATGGTTCTTAGTTATAGAAAAGCTAACTCACAAACATCACCACAGAAATTATATGCAGAGGTTCTTATTCTAAAACGCTGGTATAATATATTATATGAAAATAATATAGAAAACCCTCATCCCTGCTATTTATCAACGCTCACGTTAGAAAAATCATTTAAAATATTAGCTGAAAATTCAAGTAAAACGAATCTTCCCGACCATGCGGGTACATATCTTAGATTACAGCAAATGCTAAATCATTATTGTTTTACTGAAAAACCATTAGAATTCTCTAAAAAATTTTTATACTTAAACCCACAAAATAGAACCCCCAATGCTAGAAAAACAAAGGCCCTAATAGAACAATTAGAACTTGATGAAGATGAATTAAATAAAGAAAAGTTGATTTCTATTCGGACATTTTTAAATATTATCTCGCTAATAAGTTTATGTGAAACAAATGGTGAGAAAATTGTTCTGAATCTTTTATTGTTGCTTATTGTCACAGGATTACGCTCAACAGAAGCACTACTTCTAAAAAATGATGCTTTAATCAAACAACCTATACTTGATCCAGTAACCAAAGAACATATAATTCTAGATGGTATTAAACAATATACTCTCGGTATTCAATATCACGGTGCAAAAGGCTCGGGTTACAGAATTCATTGGGTTGAGCCTTTGGCTGTAAATTTGGTAGAAAAAATATTTCAATCTGTTTTAGAACTAACAAAAGAATACAGAGAGCATATTAGATATATAAAATCAAAGAAATGTATTAATTTTTTACCAAAGGCAATAGATGAGATTGAAGCCGATTATATTGAATTAGATGATTTAATAGGAACACTTTTTAGGTTAAGAGCTAAAAGTGAATATAGTGGGCATACTGAGAAAAGTGGTATAGCAGCACAGCGTTTTGTAGTTCTAACCTCATTAAATAAAGTACCTATTTTTAAAAGAGTTAAGGAAGAACGAATAAAAACATTTTATTTAAAAAAAGATATTAATAATTTCATTGTCTCACTAACATCTAATTATTCTTCAGATTATCCACTAACTCATATGTTTAACTATGAAGGTAAAACAGAGTGCTTAAAATATGAGGATTTATTATTTATTCACGAATATAAATCGACTACACTAAAAAGAAATTTATCTCATATTACAAATATTATTCCATTAAATGTCAATATTCTAAATAATTTTTTAGGTTCAAGAAAGGGTAAGAACAAGAATATTTCTGTATTTGTTAAATATAGTTTAATGGAAAATGATGTGGAACATACAGCATTATCAAGCCACCTACCACGGCATAATATCAATACTTTCCTTGCATTGAGCGGATTATCTGAACATTTACAAGCAATGCTCATGGGGCGTGTAGACATCAAGCAAAATCAGTATTATCAACATTTGGCGTTAAAACAACGTAAAGTCACAGCGAGTTTGCTGGAAAAACATGAATTGGCACTTTATGAGAATGATAAAGAAGAACTCAAGCTAGACTATCCAATTGATTCTATTAAACATGATGGATTAATGTACTTTTCAGAAAAATTGAATCTAGAAAATAATTTAAAGATGAACTTACAAACCTTTGACTCGAAAAATGAAGTAGCGAGTTATGTAAAGGAATCTTTCTTTGATGAATATTTTCAAGATATCGCAGAATCATTTAATGAATTAGTTAAAGAAGATCAATCATTAGCCAACGCATTAGTTCAACGCCATGCTTGTTTGCATCCTTTACCTTTTGGTGGTTGTATGCGTGAAGTCGCTGTACACGATTGCACTAAGCGTCTTGCATGTCAATCAGGTGAACAATGTGGAAACTTTGCTTTAACTGGACGGAAAGGTGAATTAGAAGCTCTAGAATACACTCTGAATAAATTACACGATGAGTTTGCACATATAGAACAAACTGTTGTCCAAGATTTATCCTATAAAGAAATGCATGAAGATTTACGTCAAAAAATACTCTATTTATCTGACTTAAAAACTAAAGCATTTAATAGGCAAAATAGTTTAACTCCTATTCCCATTTTTCCTTATGGAGATGCAATCTCTAAATTACCAAGCACATTAAGTGAACTTTTCGCTATTGAACAACAAAAAATTGAGTCTAAGGAAGCCTGATATGTTACGTGGTAAACAACTGGATGAAGTCATCGAACAAGAATTACAAATTATGTTGGTTGAAGGTTTTGAGAAATCTCCCATTTCGCACAAGGCTCTTCATAGTCGTCTAACAGCTAAGGGGTATATATCAGGTGGGCTAAGTACTTTGAGTTCTGCTGAACGGAGGAAGCTTATATCTTTGTATGTATCTGAGCAGATTTCACCACTAAATCTAAAGAATAAGGAACAACAACTTTATGTGAATAAAAAGACAAGGCAGGCTCTTACTGATACCAATAAAAATTTACGTACACAGCTTGACGATTTGGAATCACAACTTCATCAGAATACTGAAACACTTATTGATATCATTGAAGAAGTAAAACTAAGAACGAACTTAAAAGTGGATCATCTATTAGCTCCTCACCTTCTCAAAAAATATCTATCATTTAAATAGATTTACTACACAAGGAAACTTTAATGCTAAATTGTGCTGAGACTCTTGTTATAAAAAAGGATGAATTGCTTGCATTTGAAGATTTATTGAAAGAATTTATGGTTAATGTATTACGATTAGCACCTAACTCTATAAGAGTAAATGGTATTGCATCTGAAAGTAAATGCTTAAATATTAAAGTTACCGTACACAACCCTAATAATGATTTTTATTTTAGGTTAGGATATTTCGATGAAACTAGTCAAAACAAAGAAATTATAGTTGCAAGATTAGGATTTAAAACTCCTAAAAAAGGTTTTGGTACGAAACTAATCAAAGAGTTGTGCATCTTTGGCAAGAAGTTTGGGTATTCTTTTCTAAGCATTGAATGTCCTAATAAAGGCTGTCAAAAATTCATGTTGAAATTAGGTTTTAAAAGTAAGCAATACAAAATTGAGGTGCAAGAGCTATTACGCTTAATAGAGAGTAGACATAAGACTCCTATACTTCTCGAACACTAGTCTATGTGTAATGGTTTAAAAAACTAGTCAGCAAAACAAAGATGTATGTTTCACCCTAAAAGGGATATTTCATTTGGGCTGACTACATATTTCAGTAATGTACTAGTCATTCTTACTAAATCTATATACTAAATAGCATCTAAAGACTTTGATAAAAACTCTTTTCTGTAATAAATTAAGTACAAATATTCTTAATTAATTTAGGTGTATAAATGAAGGTTGTTAGCTATTCTGATTTGAAAGAATCTAGAACATGTACTAGATAGTGTTATTGATGACCATTCCCCAGTACTTGTCACTAGGCAAAATAAGCAAACAGCTGTACTGATTAGCCTAGATGATTTCAATGCTTATGAAGAAACTTCACATTTACTTAAAAGTCCTATGAATGCAAAAAGATTGCTTGACTCAATTGCTCAGATCGAAACTGGTAAAACAATTAAAAATGAGCTGATTGAAGAATGATTTTAAATTGGACTGCCCAAGCTTTGTATGATTATCTATATTGGCAAGCTAGAGATAAACAAACACTGAAAACATTTAATATTCTGATTAATGGCTTTAAAACGCTCACCATTTGATGATATTGCTAAGGCTGCCACCTTGAAACATCAGTTACTAGGATTATGATTTATAGAATCTATTCCCACCACACAAAAAACTCCATTTTTATCAGCTTTAAAGTGCTTAATTGGTCTTTGCTCCAATTTTGCAATCTCTAAAAGGTCCTCTACCATTTTCTTACCCAGTTCTTCTCTTTTTTCATTTTCTAAGTCAATATTTTTTAACATATTTCAAATCTCTCACATATAATTTTAGTATAAATTATTAAAATTTTATTTGTTTTTTTGATGTTTATCAATATGAACTAGACTTCAGGCAAACATACGATATCAAAGACTATAGCCTAAACAACAATTTTTGTAGCTACAGCTCAGCAACGTAAATTGTAATCGTAGATTTACGTTGCTGAGCTAAGTTATAAAAAAATCAGACCGCTGCTCGACTTGTGTATTTGTTAAGCTTGCGCAAGTCTGTACGTCTATCTTATTCAGTACTATCTAATTTAGTTTAATTTATGACTAAAACCAAATCCATATTTCGAACTTGCTTACCTGCAATCATTAAAAACTTCCTGAACCACACAGCCCTGATCAGCTTTAATCGCATCGTCCATAGTCATCGCTTCAATGACGAATATCATAACTCAATCCAATTTAGAAAAGGTAGCTGTTGAGTATAGCCAAATCTCATATAAATTATTATTAAACTCATTTTGATCTATTCATCAATAAGTATTTTATTTAATTGAAATTTTATCTCATTAATGGGTATCTAAAAATTGTTAGCGATCTAGCACATCGAAAGATTCTAATAAATGGCACGTCATAAGCTAATTGTTATGCGTGCCGTATTTAATAAATCTAAGTAATTAAATTTATCTAATTAACCTTAAACAACATCATAAATATAATAAAATAACAAAATCACTCACACTTATAACTATTTGCTTGGTTAATATTTCCTGAAATATAAGAAATTTTCTTTGGATATAAACAAATAGGTAAACTGCGATCTTTAGTTGCCGAAGTTGCTACCATATCAGTAGGAGTAATACCTTTTTCAACCCAGTTAGTTAACTGTTGATATAGTTCTTCATTAGTTACTAATGCAACATTTGCATTGCTATTTGAAGTACCATTGCCAAAAGAATGTCCCATACCCGGTATAAAATAGGCTTGCATAAAGCTATTAACCACACTATCTCCCATAGTCGACTTCAATTGATTTATATATCTCATTGTTCCTTGTGGCATGATGAGCTCATCTGCCATTCCATGATATATAATCAACTTCCCACCTAAACTTTGAAACTTACTCAAATTAGTGGAGTCAGTATTAATATTTGAAAATTTATCTTGGAGTTCTATACCTTTTTTCTGAGTATCTGCTAGTTGCATATAATCAAATATGCGCCACTGATCTAATCCGTTGCTTTGCTTGTTAATAAAATTAGCTTGAGCTATTCGGCTATCTTGCTGAATTAAAGCAATTAAATCCGTAGAAATTATAAAAGGATTAGCTCCCGCTAAATAAGTTAAATTCGTGCCACGTGTAAGCCCAAACCAATTTTGCTTAGCGCTAAGATTCAAATTAAAACTATTATCTTGTGTAGGATCTGGTACAGAACCATCTTCTGTTTGTCCATACCATATTTTATTTACTGCTAAAGCTTGAGTTGGAGTTAAACAATTTTGTGTCTGATTATTTCCACAAATTAAACTTGCATCTTTGGTAGGATCATATTTACAAGAAGAAGGATCGAGCATATAGCCATAGCTTTGACCGTTAATCTGCCCACATATTTCATTTGCTCTATTTGACACTAAATTGAGCTGTTCAGCCGTTAAAAGATTACCATTTAAATCTCTTTGCATAACAATTTGGGGATAAAGTTCAGAGGTAATAAAGCGTGTCCAGTTGATTGCTGGTGCACCAGCAAGAACGCCATCAAAATCATCTGGATTCACTTGTACTTCTTTTAATCCCTGTCTACCACCTGTAGAAAAGCCATTCCAATAAGCATATTTCTGCTTTTCACCGTAATATTGCTTAGTTAATAGCTTACTAACTACAGCCATTTCATGAATTCCTCTTTCAGCGAAATCATGCCATAATTGAGTATTGATGGTCCCATCACTATTCATAGCAAAAGAACCGTTATTAATTACATGACCCGTATCAGTTTGTGCAGAAACAGCACCTTCAATAGTAGCAGTTTCAGCTGGTGAACCAGCTGAATCGTATCTGATACCTACAAGAATATTAGGATTTCGATGTTGACCTCCTACCCAACCACCGCCTCCTTTGACATGAATTCTTTTATTCCAATTCGCATGATCAGGTAACCAAATTTCAATACCAATTCCATCAGAATATGACGGTTCACCTTTATCTTGAAGATTAGTCTCAGGTCCTACTAGAACCTTAACGACACAAACGTTATTAGCTGCTGTACTAAAATTATTCTCAGTATTATCTTTGAGCTTTAATTCCTCACCTTTTTTAAAATAATGAGTACTAATAATTTTATAATTATTATCTTTAAAACTCTTACTTAACACTGAACTATCACAAACTCCCGATTGTTTTGCTTGATCCTCTTCATTACTATCAGAATTATTACATCCATACAGTACTAATGAAATTAAACTTAAATATAAAACTGTTTGTATTTTTCCTTTATGAGATTTCATTTTCCTCAATTCCTTTGAAAATAAAAAATTATTTAAGCATAGGGAGAAAAAAAATTAAAAAACTTTAAAGATATAAAGTTATACCCTAAAGAAGGTGCTGGGCTGTAACTATATTAATTTTATAATAGGATTCAATTATTATTTTAATAACAACAATTAAAATAATATAAATAATTAAACTAAATATAATTATAAAAATCATGTTTTTAAATTTCTAAAAAAACTCAAAAACATTTTTTAAGGTTTTAATGAACCATCTCCGTGCTTCTAAATCTTCATAATTGTTGTACCAGTTTACACTTACATTAAACGGTTTAACCGCGAAAGGTAGTTCAAAAATATTTATATCACTATTGCGCTCGTATACACGTGCTGCACGAGATGGAATTGTTACTAATAGTTCAGAATTAGTTACCACATCTTGCAGAACACTGAAATGTGGAACTTCTAGCATGATATTTCTTTTTAAACCTAGCTCTTTGAGTCTCTGATCAATTTCAATATGTCCAGTAGAAGATTTAATAGCAGCATGCTTTTCTATTAAGTATTGTTCTAAGGTCAGTTGATCTTGAATTCGAGGATGTTTTTTGTGAGCAATACACATGTATCTCTCTTCAAATAGATTTCGAGATTTTATTCTTGGCATTAAAGT
This sequence comes from Acinetobacter sp. Li1LvA2, assembly GCF_056156705.1. Lineage (NCBI taxonomy): Bacteria > Pseudomonadati > Pseudomonadota > Gammaproteobacteria > Moraxellales > Moraxellaceae > Acinetobacter > Acinetobacter sp. Li1LvA2. The sequence continues at coordinate 332,127 of NZ_JBSICF010000001.1, read as the reverse complement.
ATTGGTACTATTAAAAACTGCAACATCTAAGAAACCCTCGACTAACCATTCCTCAACTTGGTCAGAATTAATTTCTTCAATTTCAATTTTTATAAATGGTGCTTCTTTAGATAAATATTGGATCAATGAAGGTAGTAAGCAAATTTCACCTAAATCAGATAAGCCTAGACGAAAAATTCTTCTTGAGGTCTTAGGATCAAACTGCTGAACCGAAGCAATTGTAAATTCAATCTCTGCAACAGAATTTTTGAAACTTGGATATAAGTTTTGAGCCATTTTAGTGGGTTTAACACCAAATCTATCACGCTCAAATAACGGATCATTTAGAAATTTCCGTAATCTATTTAAATTATAAGTCACTGAAGGTTGACTTAAGTTAAGTCTCTCAGCAGCATGGCTAATATTTTTAGTTTCATATATGACTAAAAAAACTTTTATAAGGCTTAGATCAATCAATCTTAACATCCATATTAGATAGGGAGGTTGGTTACCTCCCTCATTAGAACTTAATTTTTTACAACTGTAAGCACTTTATTTTTATCTTTTAGACGATAGTAAATCATAGATACACTTATTACAGCGATCATACATGGAATTGCTAAAGCAAAAAAATTGTACATGATTGGCAAATTCAAACTGAGTAACCAACCACATAAAATTGGACCCAGAATTGCACCTAAGCGTCCTACACCTAGAGCCATACCTAAACCTGTTGTACGTATATTAGATGAATAAAATTGAGACATATAGGCAAGTAACAAAATTTGACCGCCAATAGAAGCTGCACCAGCAACCGCGATACAGATATATAGGATAGAAGTTGGTAAATTTAGACTCAATAAAATTAAAGCGACAGCACCACTAGTGAACAAAGTACAAAGTACCTTTGCTAGATTAAAGCGATCTGCTAAATATCCACCAAAGATTGCACCAAACATACCACCTATGTTTAAGGCAAATAGAAAAGCAAGACTAGTAGATAAATCATATCCAGCTTCAACCATTAATTTAGGCAACCAGTTTCCTAACGCATAAACCAAAATTAATGCCATAAAAACACTTATCCAGAATAGTAGAGTCACAGGTCCTCTATTCTCTGCAAAGATATCTTTTACGGGAGACTTTGAAATACTTTGATTTTCTTGATTTAAAACTATATGGGGTTGATTACTAAAACAAAGACTATCATCAATTTTTTTTAGAATTTGAAAAGCTTTTTCTGTTCTTTGACTTCTTACTAAATAGTCAATTGATTCAGGTAAGGCATACCAAATGATTGGTAATAACAATAGTGGTACTCCACCAATGATAAACATGATTTTCCAACCAAATTGTGGTACTAACCACATTCCTAATAATGCTGAGCACATCCCGCCGACGGCATATCCACTAAACATTAATGAAACTAGTGTAGCCCGTAGCTTTTTGGGTGCATACTCCGTCATTAGTGCAATGACATTTGGCATAACCCCCCCTAAACCGAGCCCAGCAAGAAATCGGAAAATACCAAAACTTTGTGGGTTAGTCGCGTAACCACATAACAAGGTAAAACCGCTAAAAAGTATAATGCATAGAGCAATTAATCTTTTACGACTAAATCCAAAGTTTTCCAATTTATCGCTAAGGCTACCAAAAATAATAGCCCCAAACATCATTCCGAATAATGCTACACTTCCTAAAAAACCAGCAGTAATTGGATCAATTTGCCACTCATGCATCAATTTGGGTAAGGCTACTCCGTAAATTACCAAATCATATCCATCAAAAATGATGATGAGAGCACTCAGAAAGATTACACGCCAATGAATCGGTCTCAGTTTGGCGTGATCTATAATTTCATTGGCATTAATTGTGTTCATAACAGACCTCCCTGGTCACATTATTTTGTCTTTTTAATCTATTTTTATTAAACAGACATACCAATTTGTTGATGTAATTGGCTATGAAGTGCTTTTTTTGCATCTTCAATATCAGTCTCTAATGAATGTTGCCATAACCAGTCAAATCTGTGAGTTAAGTGTTTACCAATAGCTTCAAAATCTTTGTATTCTTTTGAATATAACTCATATATTTCACCAGATTCATGAGATGTATACTGAACTTTTACAGCACGTTCAAGCCGAACTTCCTCATATATTTTGGAAACTACTTTGATTGTTTCACATGTTAAATCTGTATTTTCTAATAGCTTAGCCAAGATTAAAGCATCTTCTAACCCTTGACCTGCACCCGCACCTTGATGCGGCAACATAGCATGAGCAGCATCGCCAATTAGGATGACGTTACTTGTCTTATTTTGATAAGTCTTTAATGGTTGAATCTCATGTAAAGCCCAAATTGTTGGTGCATCTATTAAATCGAGTAAAGCCTGACAACTACTACTCCAATCTGCAAAATCAGCGAGCATCTCTTGTTTTGAGGTTGGTGATGTCCATGGTGTGTTTTCTGGTAAAGTAGTTTGCGTACGATCAGATTTAAATGCCACAATATTAATCTCTTCTCCCTGACGTATCGGGAAAGTCAAAATATGTTTATCCTTGCCTAAGAACATTTGTGGAACATCTGCTACTTCTAGATCATTACCTAATTTTTCAATTGCATCTTTAAAATCTTTAAACTTAATGATTCCTCGATATGCCCAAGTCCCAGAAAATTGAGGATTTACTCTAGGCAACTGATGCGAATCAAGAACATGATCTCGTACCACCGAACGAATTCCATCACACCCAATTACATAATCACATTCAACTTGATCTCCATCTATAAAAGTAATAGTTGTTTGATCATCAGTAGCATCAATCTGTTGAACACGTTTATTAAAATGTACATTTTCTAGTGGTACTAATGGAATTAGGGTATCAAGAAAGTCCGCACGATGTACCGAAGATTGGCCTACTGCTGGTGCAATAGATGCTGATAAAAATTCATCGGTATAGCCATTACGCCATTGGAACCAAATATCTGTGTAAGGAGCTTTTACTTTATCAGCAATAGCCTCATATTCTTGACTTAAACCTAATAATTGAATTGCTTTTACTGCATTTGCTCCAAAAGAGATTCCAGCCCCAATCTCTGAAAATTGAGGAGCAGCTTCATAAAGCTGCACATCTAAATGCTGACATTTTACTAATTGAGTTGTAAGAGCTAATCCTGCAATACCGCCACCGATGACAGCAACTCTAATTTTTTTATCCATCTTAGTATTCCTTACTAATTAACTTTGTTTTTTAATAATTCAATACTTTTGAGCATAAATCCAATTTATATTTTTTTACTTATACTATCCATTTTTTTGATATTACAAGAAAAGTAACAAAATCTCTTTTTTTAATTTTTATGAAGCAATCTGCATATAAGGGTTTAAAAACTATAAGTTTTTCATGCGATTCAGATATTAAGATTTCATTTTTTTAACTATAAAGTCAGCGAAGTACTTTATTTTAGGTTGGGTATAATTATTTTCTAAATACACCATATATAGACTTTTATGTAATGGGTTAAAGTCTTCTAAGCATTCAACTAATTTTCCAGAATCTAAATCATCTTTGATATCCCAATTTAATTTATAAGCTATACCCTTTCCATCTAAGGCCCATTTATGAATTATTTCACTACTATTGCTAGCCAAATATGGAGTCACTTTTATTATGTTATTTTTGCCAGAATCAATAAATGGCCATTCATTAAATGTATGCCTGTTCCTAATTAGACAAAGAGATTGATGATCAGACAAACTTTGAGGATTAGCGGGTTTTCCATATTTTTGGAAATAACTTGGAGAAGCACAATAAATTTTTTTGCCTTGAATGACAGGTACTGACATATAATCTGCTTCCAAAGGAATTTCGATCTGGAAAGAAAAATCAAGTTCTTGTTCCATTAAATCGACTTTGGAGTCTGACAACAATAATTCAATTTTTAAATATGGATATTGTTCTGCGAATTCGGTTATCCAACCAGCTAACCGTTGTTTTCCAAATTGATTAAGTGAGCCTATCCGTAGTCTACCTGTAAGAAAATCTTGCTGTCCTTGCAAGTTGCTTTCCATATTCTCAATTAACGAAACAATTTGCTGAGACTGTTCTAAAAAGAAAATACCTTTCTCTGTTAATTTAAAGCGCCGAGCATTACGGTCTATTAATTTCACCCCGAGTCTTTGCTCAAGTTGTGATAAGCGCCGACTCATCGATGGTAGTGAGCTTTCTAATAAGATTGCTGCACGAGTTAAAGACCCCGCTTCTACAATTTTTAAAAAAAAATCTAAATCACTAATTTTATCGTATGCACTCATACTTTCATCCTATGAAACATAAGCTCTCAAATTAGCTTACTTTATCTCCGATATTGTGATTATTATTATCTAAATTCAAAATATCGGATAGTTAATTTTGAATTTTTAGCTATTAGTTTATCGATACACTACAGAATGGATCTGAGTGCTTTCAAGGAGAAACACATATGTCACAAGTTCAAATTACTGGTTTTATAAATGGGGAGTTTTTACCCGTTTCCGATCAGATTCAACCTGTATATGATCCAGGGAATACCACTAATCAGATCGGTACTATTAGCAATACTAGCTTAAATGACGTAGAAAATGCTATTAAAGTTGCACATCAAGCATTCCAAAAATGGAAAGAAACTTCGATTCAAGAGAGACAAGAACTTTTAAAAAAATCTGCTGAACTCATTTTCCAACAAAAAGATTTATTAAAAGAATTATTGGTCGCTGAACATGGTGGAATGCTTTGGGAGGCAGAAACTGATTTTTACTTAGGTTCTGGTGTGATGAGTATGTACGCTCAAGCTCCAAATGATATTTTAGCTCCAAAGGAAATAGCAGAAGAAACAGGTTGGATCCGTATTCACAAAAGGCCTAAAGGTGTTATATCTGCAATTGTTCCTTGGAACATGCCAATTGTATTAACCATGATGAAACTGGGCCCACTATTGTTGGCGGGTAATACAGTAGTGCTCAAACCCTCTCCTTTTGCTGCACTAGCATTGACTCAGCTATTAGCAAAAATTGCTGGAATTTTTCCCAAAGGTGTTATTAATGTTGTACATGGTGATGCCGATGTAGGAAACCTTATGACAAGTCATCCACTTGTTCGTAAAGTTGCTTTTACAGGGGGAACTACGACAGGTGCAGCCGTAATGGCTAGCGCAGCACAATCAATTAAAGATGTCACACTTGAATTAGGTGGAAATGACGCAGCAATTATTTTAGATGATTCCAATTTTAAAGCGATTCTTCCTAAATTATTAAAAGGTGTATTTACACGTAGCGGTCAAATTTGTTTTGCAGTGAAACGTATATATGTACCGAAAGATAAGCTGGATCATTATTTCGATCTTTTATGTGAAGAAGTAGATAAATACAAAGTTGGGCATGGCTTAGATGTCGAAGCAAATTTTGGCCCACTCAACAATAAAAAACAGTGGTCAATCGTGCAGAAATTTATTGAAAATGCACAATCATCTGATCAATGTGAAGTACGCCAGTTAGGGCAAAAACTCAAACCAGAACAATGGGATAAAGGATATTATGTATTGCCGCATGTTGTGAAAACTTTGGATAACTCTTTAGAGATCGTACAACAGGAGCAATTCGGACCCATTATCCCATTGATTGGTTATGACAATGTGGAACAAGCGATTGCATATGCCAATGATAATGAGCAAGGTTTATGTTCGTCGGTTTGGTCAGAGAACATTGAACGTGCTTATGAAATTGCGCAGAAGATTGAGGCTGGCAGCACATTTATTAATAGTCATAGTTTCGATTCTTTGCAACTTGGTATGCCATTCGGTGGAATTAAACAAAGTGGTATCGGGCGTGAACTAGATATTAATGAAACATTAAAATCTTATCTAGAACCACACTCAATTCGCCTCATTAAGTAAAAACTTATTTTTTAACTCATATGTTATCTAGCCTCCAGCTAGATAACAGCTACATTTAAGGAAAAATGTATGAAAATTCAAGCAGCTCTAGCAAAAGAAAAAAATCACCCATTAGTTATTGAAGAAATTGAAATTGATGAACCTAAAGAAGATGAAGTTCTGATAAGAATAGTTGCATCTGGCATTTGTCATACCGATGCAGAATCAATCAAAGGCAATGGAGCTCCCTTTCCAGCGGTTTTAGGGCATGAGGGTGCAGGTATTGTCGAAAAAATTGGTTCTAGTGTCGCTAATGTAAATGTTGGAGACCATGTTGTATTATCTTATTCATATTGTAATTCTTGCTCTCAATGTCTGACTGGACATCACAATTTATGTGTAAGAACTGTCGAACTTAATTTTGGTGGTAAGTTGCAAGATCGCACCTATCGATTACATAAAGATGGTCAAGATTACTCGACATTTTTTGGTCAGTCATCTTTTGCCACCTATGCGGTAGCGAATAAGCATAATGTAGTGAAAGTTGATAAAGATGTTGATTTAAAATTATTAGGACCTTTAGGTTGTGGGATTCAAACTGGCAGTGGCACAGTGATGAATAGTCTGCATCCTGAACCAGGAACATCTATAGCAATTTATGGTTCTGGTGCTGTCGGACTCAGTGCTGTAATGGCTGCAAACATTTTGGGGCTTAAGCATATTATTGTTGTAGATATCCATGAAAATCGTCTAGAGATAGCCAAAGAGCTTGGTGCTACTCATGCGATTAATAGTAAAAATTCAAATGTAGTGGAAGAAATCAAAAAGATCACAGATGGTGGTGTTCATTATGCAATTGAAACGACTGGCGTCCCTATTGTTATTAAAAATGCAATTGATGCCTTAAGAGTAGCAGGAAAAATTTCTATCGTAGGTATGGGGGGGGATGTTACTTTAAATTTCACTAACGATATTTTGATGGAAGGAAAAACTATTGTTGGAACCATTCAAGGTGATTCTACTCCTCAAATTCATATACCTAAAATCATTCAATTTTATAAAGAAGGCAAGTTTCCTTTTGATAAACTTGTTAAATTCTATGAGTTTAAAGATATTAATCAAGCTTTCGAGGATTCAAAAACTGGTATAACAATCAAGCCAATAGTAGTTATTAATAATTAGCTTTTTGATAACAAGGAGAGATGAACATTAAGGAAATGTTCATCTCAAAGTAAATCAAATATAAAGGAATTTAATAATGCTAAAAAATATCATGCTACTTTCAGCCTCTTTAGCTTTTACTTTATCAACCTATGCTAAACAGCCAAATATTGTATTAATAGTAGCCGATGATTTAGGTTATTCAGATATAGGTGCTTTTGGAAGTGAAATTAGTACACCTAACTTAGATATGTTGGCAAAAAATGGTACCAAATTCACTAATTACCATACACCAGGAACTTGTTCCCCAACGCGTGCTGAATTACTTTCAGGAACGGATCACCATATTGCTGGTATCGGTGCAATGGTTGAAACTATGCAAGCAGATGCAGCAAAATTTGATTTAATACCAAAGCCACAATTTTTAGGTAAACCCGGCTATGAAGGTTATTTAAATGATAGATCTTTAACTATTTCCCAAATTTTAAAAAATAATGGTTATGAGACTATTATGGTTGGTAAATGGCATTTAGGATTTGAGAATAAGACTAATCCAATTAACAAAGGATTTTCCCAGTCATATGTTTTATTAAATGGAGTAGATTCACACTTCAAACAACTGCCTTCAGGAATGCAGCGTAAGACTATATACACTGAGAATGGGAAAAAAGTAGAAATACCAGATGATTTTTATTCAACTGATTTCTACACAAAAAAACTTATAGAATATTTAAAAAATGCAAAAACGGATAAACCATTTTTTGCATATGTTGCTTACACAGCCCCTCACTGGCCCCTTCAGGCACCAGAAGAATATTTGAATAAATATAAAGGGAAGTATGATAAGGGTTATGACTATATTCGTTTGAATCGTTTAAAGAAAATGCGGGCTTTAAATTTGATCCAAAATGAAAACACTGCTCGACTAGTTCCAACTGAACAAGCACCAAATAAACTAAATCATTGGACAAAATTATCTGCTCAAGAAAAAATGATAGAAGCACGTAAAATGGAATTATATGCTGCTATGATTGATAATATGGATAATAATATTGGTAAAATTATTAAGCACTTAAAAGAAACTAATGAGTATGATAATACTTTATTCGTATTTGTTTCAGATAATGGTTCCGAAGGTTTCTATAGAACAGCACCAGGTTATGATAATTCATATGCTAATTTAGGCAAACCCACATCTTATGAAACTATTGGTCCGAGATGGGCAGAAGTAAGTTCAACACCATTATATTTATGGAAAGGAACAGCTGCTGAAGGTGGTGTTTCTGCTCCAGCTATCATTAAACTTCCCAATTCAAATGAAAACAGAATAAGTAAAGAGTTTGTAAGTGTACGAGATATATTACCTACTATCTTAGATATCACTAAAACAAGCATTTCAATGCCCTTTTCTGATTCCAAAAAGTATAATCAAGTAACAGGCAAATCATGGTTTAAATACTTGAACGGTAAAAATAATTCTGTATATGGCAATGACTTCTATTATGCAGATGAATTGCACGGAGATGCTTATATAAGAAATAAAGACTGGAAACTTACTAGAACTATTACTAAGAATCTAGATGGGCCAGACTGGCGCTTATATAACATGTCTTATGATCGCTCTGAAACACGAAACTTGATTCAACGTTATCCAAATATCGCTAAAGATTTGGAGAAAAAGTATATAGAGTATACGAAAAAATATGGTGTGCAGGATTTTTTGACGGACTAAGCTATGAAAATATATCATTTTTTTAGCGTAATTATTATATCAATGATTGTTGGCTGCTCTAAGCAGCCGCAATCCCTACCCTCAACGCTTAATTTAGGAAATGACATTCGTTGTAAATCCTATTCTGGTTTACCAGACAATTGGTTGAAAGATAATTATGCTGGAATGGTACCTATTCCAGCAGGTGAAATAATTTTAGGTAATAAAAATGGTTATATTGAGGAAAAACCATTTTATACAGAAAAGCTATCTGTAAAAAAAATGTGGGCTGATCAAACTGAAGTCACCGTGGCTCAATTTAAAAGTTTTGTTGATGCAACAAGTTATGTTACTGATGCAGAAAAGCAAGGTGGAAGTGCTGTTTTTATTCAACCTAATAATGATAATTTCAATATGATGTCTTGGTGGAAATTTAAAAAAGATGTGTCTTGGAAGAATATTGACGGAAAATTCCCAAATTTAAATGAGCCTGTAAGATATGTAACTTACAATGATGCTATTGCATATGCTTCTTGGTTAGGGCGTGATCTTCCCACAGAACTTGAATATGAATATCTAGCTAAAGGATACAGTAAAAGTGAAGATATTGGCCCTATCGCACATGGTGAAATTAATGCTAATTATTGGCAAGGAAATTTTCCTGCTGATAACACAAAAGAAGATGGCTATATAGGAGTTGCACCTGTTGGGTGTTTTAAGAGTAATCCATTTCATATTTACGATATAATAGGTAATGTTTGGGAATGGACTCAAACTCCATACACAGGACCCCACTCAGATTTGCACATGGGAGATCCTAGTTCTGTTAATCATAAGCAACAGAATGCTCCAAATATGACAATCAAAGGGGGATCATTTCTGTGCTCAGCAAATTACTGTGCTCGTTACAGAGCAGCCTCTCGACATCCTCAAGAGCTCAATTTAGCAACCTCTCATGTTGGGTTTAGAACAATCATTAGGCAATAATAAAACATATTGCTTAGTTCTAGATAAGTACTGTTGTAAGTTGAGGTATTAGCATCATCAGTACTTATTTTAAATATAAGTCCAATTCAACACGATCTTGTGGCTCCATTTTTGACACACCTCTCCAACCTATTGGAAAAATTGCACTCCCTGCGAGTAGTGAATATTTGACTGTTAATCAATAGGACCCCAGTTCGAATCTATGTATCAGCACTATCATTAAATCTCATGAATATTTGATTTATGTTTTTTTATTGTTTGTAGGTTTGACTCAGTTCTGATCCAACGAACTATTTTGTGGTCCATTTGATCAATAGACTGATGGTCCAAATAGTTCATCGGAATTACTCTATTTTACTATCCAACACCTCCCCTCACTTAAGATATATCCCTTTAATATTATATGGTTATACATATTTTTCAAGTTTGGTGCTGAGATTATAAGCATTTATCATTTATTACATTTATAAAAGTTTCTTGTTACTCAATATACTATAGGGCACTATACTATAATAAAATTTAAGGAATTAACTTTATGCCAAATCAAGTCGAAGATAAAAAAAAGATTCTTACGCGTGTCAGACGAATTAAAGGTCAGACTGAAGCGATTGAAAAAGCGTTAGAAAGCAACGTGGAATGTAATGCCATTCTGCAACAAATATGTTCTGTACGTGGTGCCATTAATGGCCTAATGAATGAGATGCTAGAGGTTCACTTAAAAGACACTCTAGTATCTGGCGAAACTACAGAACAACAACGAAGCGAAGAACTTGCGGAAATAGCAAAGATTCTCAAGTCATATTTGAAATAAATTTGTGTTAGGAGAAATTCCATGAAATCACGTGCAGCTGTGGCTTTCGGGCCAGGAAAACCCTTGGAAATAGTTGAAATTGATGTCGAGCCACCACGTAAGGGTGAGGTGCTCATCAAAATCACGCATACTGGCGTTTGCCATACCGATGCATTCACCCTCTCTGGTGATGATCCTGAAGGCCTTTTCCCTGTCGTGTTAGGCCATGAAGGTGCAGGTATTGTCGTCGAGGTCGGTGAAGGTGTAACTAGTGTAAAACCTGGCGATCATGTCATTCCACTATATACCGCCGAATGTGGCGAGTGTCTATTTTGCAAATCAGGAAAAACCAACCTATGTGTAGCAGTTCGTGCTACTCAGGGCAAGGGTTTGATGCCTGATGGCACAACACGTTTCTCATACAACGGTCAGCCTCTATTCCATTACATGGGTTGCTCGACCTTCAGCGAATACACCGTTGTCGCCGAGGTTTCATTGGCCAAAATCAATCCAGAAGCCAATCCGGAACATGTATGTCTACTCGGTTGTGGCGTGACCACTGGTATCGGTGCCGTACACAACACGGCTAAGGTGCAGCCTGGTGACTCAGTGGCGGTGTTTGGCCTCGGTGGAATCGGTCTTGCGGTCATTCAGGGTGCACGTCAAGCTAAGGCAGGTCGCATCATCGCCATAGATACCAACCCAACCAAATTTGAACTAGCCCGTAGTTTCGGTGCCACTGAATGCATAAACCCCAAAGATTACGAGAAGCCGATTCACGAGGTTCTTATCGAGATGACTGGCTGGGGCGTGGACCATACCTTCGAGTGCATTGGTAATGTCAATGTGATGCGTTCTGCGCTAGAAGCAGCTCACCGAGGCTGGGGTCAATCAATCATCATTGGTGTTGCTGGTGCTGGTAAGGAAATTTCGACCCGCCCGTTCCAATTAGTTACTGGCCGAAGTTGGAAGGGCTCTGCCTTCGGGGGCGTCAAAGGACGTACCCAACTTCCAGGCATGGTAGAAGACGCAATGAAAGGTGAGATCGACCTCGCCCCATTCGTCACCCATACCATGGGGCTCGATGAAATCAACGAAGCGTTCGATTTGATGCATGAAGGTAAGTCGATTCGTACTGTCATTCACTATTGATCCATGGATCGCTACCTGATTTTTCAGAATCAACCATCAAGGAAACACTTTAATAGCTACTCCAGTAATTTCTGGTAATGACATTTTCTCCCATGTATTCCTCGGCGCAGTCGACCTTAATAAGTTGGTTGCATTCTACGATGCTGCCTCTGCAGAGGTGAATGCATTTCATGCAGCTGGCCTCGCTGTGGTGGCACCGATGAAGGTCAGTCTGGCGCACGTGGCCTACCTGCGTGATCTAGCTGATCACAAGGTCTGTGCCTATACATTTATTTAAACCGCGGTGAAATATTTTTAACTAATCCAAAACAGGATGACAGATCTTATTGATTTGCACCTGAGCACCAACTCATTGAAATAAGGAGAAAATCTATGAAGCGTATTGAACATTATGCCAGCTTCTAGGGTTGGCAGGACGTTTTTCAGCATGAGTCAAAAGTGCTTGACTGCATGATGAAGTTTGGAATCTACCTTCCACCTCAGGCTGAGCATGAAAAGCTCCCAGTTCTATACTGGCTCTCAGGTCTGACCTGTACCGAACAGAACTTCATCACCAAGGCTGCGGTACAGCAGTATGCCGCGCAACACGGAATCCATTGTTGTAGCCCCAGATACTAGCCCGCGTGGAGAGATGGTTGCCGACGATACAGCGTATGATCTTGGTCAAGGTGCGGGGTTTTATGTAGATGCCACAGAGCTAACCTGGAGTGATCATTATCAGATGTATTCCTATGTAGTCGACGAACTGCCAGCCCTGATAGAAGCGAATTTCCCTGCATCTTCAAGACGCAGCATCAGTGGGCGGTCATGGCGCTCTGGTTATTGCCCTTCGCAACCCCGGTCGCTACGCTAGTGTCTCGGCGTTTTCACCGATCGTGGCGCCTACGCAAGTTCCATGGGGGCAGAAAGCTCTGGCAGTTTACTTGGGTGACAAGAATCTGGATGCTTGGAAGCAATATGATACGGTCGAGCTGATCCGCATGGCGCAAGAACGCTTACCGCTGCTTATCGATCAAGGGCTTAGCGATGAATTTCTAGAGCACCAGCTTCGACCTCAACTGTTGCGTACGGTGTGTGAACAGATGAATCATCCGCTGACGCTCAATTTTCGGCCTGGTCATGACCATAGCTACTACTTCATTTCGACCTATTTGAGCGAACACATGGCCCATCATGCGGCTGCATTGAATCGCTGAACATTAGGAGACACTGATGATAGTAATTCCTCCTAAAAAAGGTCCTAAAAGAAGAATTTTTTTGCTAAGATGGAAGTAAGAGATTCTAGATGACAACATCAAAATACTGATATCAAGATCATATCCATTTTAAAACGGGCGGAGTTTGGGAAACCTGTAATCGCCCTCTGTTGTGAACACGATATGAGTAATACAACTTTTTTTATAAATGACACGCCAAATATAGCGGTACGGATGTTTAATCCCTAAAAATCTGTTTCTACCAACATTTCATATTACGCTTCAAAAGAATATGTTCCTAATTTAGTCTGGAAAATAAAATCGTAAATCAAGCATTATTAATTTACGTCCTTTGAAGATAAACTAGGGAAAATTGGTAGCAGATGCTCACCTAATTCATCAATTACTTCTGAAGCATGCCGACGTTGTGGTTTAAAGTGTAAAGCTACATGTGACACTCCTTGATCTTGTTGTCGCAACCATAATTCACGTAAAGAATTCCGTCCACCTCGGAGTACTCTCCCTGATTGAATTGGAGCATTTGGATCACGATCTAAATCAAATAATGTCCCATAAGCATAGGGCTTAAACACATTCTCTGGGCTTGCTGCACGCCAATTTTTAATGATATCTGGAATATGTATAGGGTTTGATATATAAGACATAATTCCATCAGTATTATGTGTTGTCCACTCAGTTGTTTGACCAGCATGTCCAATCACAATAGTTGGAATTCGAGATTTGACAGGTTTTGGTATTAAATCTATTTTTCCACTAAGTTTCCCATAAAATTTAGATTCATGAACAGGCCAATCTTCTTCTGTTACTGCTCTTATAATAGATAATGCATCTCTAAAGCGTTCGGCACGATTATCAAAATCTACTCCAAATGCAGGATACTCAATAGGTCTATCCCCAGTCGCTAATCCCAATATTAGACGTCCACCTAATAATTGATCTACAGTTGTTGCTTGTTTAGCTACAATTAAAGGGTCTCTTAAAGGTAATACAATTCCAGCTGTACCTATTGTAATCCGACTAGTGATTGCTGCTAAAAAAGCAGCATAAGTTAGTGGATCTAATCCCTGACCTACATCACCAAAATTTGGATCATAAAAAGGAACATCTCTTAACCAAATTGCAGAAAACCCGGCACTATCAACTTTTTTTGCCATTTCAATATGATCAACTAGAGCCGGTCCGGGTGTATAGGGATAACTCTCTAAAGGAGCAATAAAACCAAAAGTTAAATGATTGGGCTGAAAAACTTGTGAATATCCAGTGTGATGCTTCAATTCTTCAGGAAAACTAGCAGAAGTTAATATTGTCATTCCTAACTCATCAAAAAAAATTGTAATTATTCAAATAACTTGAATAATTTGGAAAGAAGGCATAACTGTAAAGCTTTCTCTTAATGAGAAAAATAGGCTAATATTCCAAACATATAGGACAGTTTAGATGTAATAAGCTATGTCAATAGATTATTTTGGTGCATTAAGAGCGTTTGTATATTCAGCTGAACTACGTAGTTTTACTGATGCTGGAAGAAAATTAGGAACAACCTCATCGGCAATAGGAAAATCAATAGCAAAATTAGAAAATGAATTAGGTGTAAGCTTATTTCATCGGTCAACAAGGGCCATTACGCTTACAGCGGAGGGCCAACTATTCCTAGAAAGATCCCAGCGAATTTTATCTGAATTTGATGTAGCAAAAATTGAATTAGCTCAAACCAAATCAGCCCCCAAAGGAAAATTAAGAGTTGGATTTCCTCAATTTGGCATACATCTGATGCACAAATTCACTAAATTCCAAAAACTATATCCAGAAATAGAATTGGAATTAAGTTTTAGTGATCAACTTGTTAATATTATTGAGGATGGCTTTGATATTGTAGTTCGAGTTGGAGAAGTCATAGATTCAAGGCTTAAAATGCGCCACCTAACTTCATATCAACATTTACTAGTTGCCTCACCTTTATATTTGACTGAGTATGGTTTTCCCGCACAGCCAGCAGACTTAATTCATCATAAATGTTTGTACTATCAGTATCCCACAAGTAAAAAACTTGTTGATTGGCCATTAATTGATATTAATGGAGTAGCAAACAATCTACCAATTTCAATAATTTCTGACACAATAGAGCCTTTACAAACAATGGCTGAAGCTGGATTGGGAATAGCATTACTACCTGATTTTATGATTAAAAATTCTATAGAAAATGGGAACTTAACAATAATACTTGAAAATTATATTAAAGATATTCGTAGTGTATACATCTTGTGGCCCTCTAGTAAGCAAACTCTACCAAAGATAAAGGTCTTTATAGATTATATGATCAACACTTTTGGTGAATCCTTCAATTAAAAAGCATAACCACACAAGTAAATGCCAAAATAAATATTGGGCTAAATTTAGCTAATAGATCAATCCCCTATTTAAATAAATAAAAATAATTAGCTTATTGACTATAACGAAACGATACAGTATCGTTTCGTTATATTGTTTTAGAGCAAAATTATGTCAAGAAGTAAATCCTCAACTGTTCGTAATGCTTTTCTAATTGCTGCTAAAGATATCTTTCTTGAAGTGGGGCTTGAGCAAGCAACAATGGATGCTATTGCTGCCAAATCAGGTAGTGCTAAATCAACCCTATATAGATATTTTGAATCAAAAGAAGCTTTATTTTCAGCGTTAATAAACGAAGCATCTAGTCTTAATGACAATGAAATGATGAATTTTTTATATCAAAGTGGAAATTCATCGCAAAGTAATATTTCTTTTGAAGATTTTATCAATTCTTTAGAATTTTCAACTCAGGAGGGTGATATTCAAGAGGGGCTGATTAAGTTTGGCCAATATATCATTACTAATTTCTACACTCCCAAAGCATTGGCTGTAAGACGAATGATGATTACTGCATCAACTAATTCTGAAATTGGTCAACAGTTTTATTTACAAGGTTCTGCTAAAGTTATTGAAAAATTAGAAAATATTTTCAAACCATTAATTAATACCGGTTACTTTTATGAATCCAATCCACATGTTGTAGCCTGCCACTATTTTGGTCTTTTAGGATCAGAAATTAATGAAGCAAGTCTCTATAACGTCTCTTTAGATCTTAATGATAAAGAAATTACATCGATGGTCCATCGATCAGTAGAAACATTTATGCGTGCATATCGCTCACCAAATTTTAAATGAAACTCTTTATTAGGAAATAATTATGAGTATAGATATCTCCCCTTTAATAGAAATGCGTATTACAAGATCCTCTTTATATTGTATTTCCATTTTATTAATTTCTAGTAGTGCTATTGCTGAAACATCATCCATCACTGAAAAAGAATCAAAATTTGGATTAGGACTCGGTGCAGCTCTGGTTCAAAAGCCTTATCAAGATATAGATACAGAAGTATTACCAATCCCTATTATATCTTATGAAAATAGATGGATTGATATTTCTCCACCTCGTGCTGATTTTAAAATTAATTCAAATGATAAATTCTCAATGAGACTGCGAGCTCGTTATGCTGGTGATGGATATGACTCGGATGACTCACCTTATCTGCAAGGTATGGCTGAGAGAAAAAGTAGTATTTGGGCTGGTGGTGCAGTGGTTTACAATTCAAATATTGCACAAGTTTCTGTAGAAGCTTTGACCGATGTCTCTGAATATAGTAAGGGTTCTCGTGCTAAATTAATAATTGAAAAGCGTTTTCAGTATAACTCATTAGGTTTTACACCTCGAATAGGTGCAGAATGGTTGGATGATAAATTTATAGACTATTATTATGGTGTCGATGCATCGGAGGTCAGAGTTGGAAGAAATCTATACGATGGAAAAGCCACGACTAATATAGATGTTGGGGTCCGATTAGATTACCGTCCATCTCAACACCATATATTCTTTATGGATGCTGGTACTACAATTTTAGGTTCCTCAATTAAAGAGAGTCCTTTAGTCGATAAGTCAGCCCAGACCATCTATAGTTTAGGATATGTTTATAGGTTTTGATAAACATATCTTTAAGAAATAAATAATTTAAGTGAGATATATTTTTAATACATCTCATTTAAAATCTAAAGCTAAAAATCAAATTAACTATTTTAAGCACTACTTAAATAGTTCTAACAGAATTTATTCTGTTTTGACAATGTTATTAACTCATTAATAACGTAACGTATTCCTGGTAATAAATTAGGATTACGTGGCCAAATAAGGCTAAGCTTTGTAGGTGAAGGGTTTAAATCTGGCAAAATAAGACTTAACTCTTTATTTTCAATGTATTCTCTTATTAATGATAGCTGAAATTGCATGATGCCTGCCCCGAGCAAACAAGTTTCAATCATCGCATCACCATCACTAATTTGATGGCGTGGTTTAGGATAAAACCTAAAATCTTGCTTTTTTTCGTTTTTTAACAGCCAGCCTAATGGAACTGCTCCCCTCCATGCCACAATACAATCATGATTGTGCAAATCTACTATACTTTTAGGAGTTCCCCTTTTTGAAAGATATTGAGGTGAAGCACATAAAACTAGTTGTTGATCATTCAAATCTTTAGCTACTAGGTCTAAGCTTTCTTTTACCTCACCAAATCGAATTGCTAAATCAAATCCTAAGTCCTGAGGGTCAATTACTTTTTCATTAAAATTTATAATAAAATTTAATTCAGGATAAACTGTCGACATTTCCATTAAAATTGGCACCATAAACTTTCTTCCAAAAGCTGATGGCATATCAATTCTTACGGTCCCTGAGGGAACTTTTAAATTGGAGCGTAATGTATTTTGGGCAGTTTCTAGAGTTTGCAATGCTTCTAAACAACTTTGTAAATATTGTTCACCTTCGGTCGTTAATGACATTTTTCTAGTACTTCTATGAAATAGTTGGACTCCTAGTTTTTGTTCCAATCGACTTATACTTTTTCCAACAGCAGATCTCGATATTCCCAATTCATCAGCAGCTTTTGTAAAACTTTTTAATTCAGCAGCGGTAATAAAATAAATTAAGTTTTTTAAAGAATCTAAAGAAAGAGCGCTAGAAATCATATTTCATATAATCCTAAATAAAACTTATGAAAAACAAGTCAATATAAAGCTAACTGATCTCATCAAAGTACTTACCTTTATGATCAGTTAGCTCTTTTTGTCTCAACTCTATTAATTTTTTCCTTGAACGAATTCACTTATATCCTTAGAGAATCTAATAGGATTTTTGAAGGCCAAGAAATGATCTCCATCATTATCATTATAAATGAATAATTTAGAATTCTTAATTTTTGAATTCATCCATTTTTGACTTGGAACATTATTACTATATTTACCAGTAAAGATTGCAGTTGGTACATTTATCTTGTACTGAATAACATCTTCCCAGTTATTTGTAGCATGATCAAATAATACTTGAGCCATTTTTTCAGGTGAGTTTTTAATCACACTTTGTGAGAATTTTTCAGAATTTTGGAAGTACGCTGAATCCTGAACTTGATATCTAGAAAATACATTCATATCTACTACCAATTGGTTAGTAGGTTCATTTTTTGTGAAAGCACTTATCATACGTTCTGGAGAGGTAGTCATTGCTCCCAAATTTAAACGTTTTTCTTCTGTCCAATCATCATGCGAATAGATAGAAACAGGTTCGTCTACAAAGGCTAACTTACTAATTTTATCTGTACCAAAGAGGTCAATGTAACCCCAGATAACAGAGGCCCCCATTGACCAGCCCACTAGATTAGCTTTTTCAAGTTTTTCATGATCTAAAAACTCTTTTAGATCCATACTAAATCTAGAAATTCGTGAACCATAATTAACTTTATCCGATAAACCTTGATTTCTCGGATCTATAACATATACATGATAATGTTTGCTTAATAGATATATGACATTAATAAATTCAGCTCCATTAGCAGACCAACCCGGTACAAAAACAATCGGAGTACCTTCACCAGCCTCCCAATAAGCAATATTTACATTATCGCTCGTTTTAAACTTCTTAATTTCTAACTCTTTAAAATCAGATAGTTTTTCAGGAAATCCTTTTATCTTATTCGGGAACACATAATCTTGCCCGATTTCATTAACAGCGTTACCAGCAAAAATGATTGGGCTAAGACTTGTCAATACAATACCTAATGAAACTCTCAGTAACTTATTCATAATTCTGCCTATATTAATTGACCTAAAGGGCTATATCATTATGCAAAGATATTCCAGATTGTTTTGACATTTCATTCATCCATAAGGAGACTTGATCTGGCCATTGAATATCTTTAACAATTGATAACGAACGTAAAAGGGGGAAAAGCTTTATATGGGTATATGACCAACAACCTGATAGTACAGTCTCATTTTCAGTATTAATCAGACTATTTAATACTTCTAGTTGGTCATTAATCTTTGTAATTTTTTCTTTACTTTGCTTCAATAAAATTGAGAAATCACCTAAGAGCGATTGTTTTTTATTGATAAAGTAAATCTTAGAAGAAAGTGTAGAAAATTCTTTAAAATTCGAAAAAGCCCAACGAGGAATTGCCAATTCGTATATTAAAGAGGTTGATTGATTGATCCAATTTTCTATATCATTATTTGGTTCTAAAACTAAATTGGGTTTACCAAATCTCTTATCTATCAGCTCTATAATTTCTAAACTTTCACCTAGATATTGACCTTTTTCAACTTCTAAAATAGGCAAACTTTTTTTCCCTATCATGTTAATAGGAGTTTCTTCATCATCGTTATTCAGAATGACTTCTGTGTACACGATTTTTTTAAGACCAAAGATCATTCGTGCTCTTGTACAAAATGGACAATGATCATAGATATACAGGTTCATTTTATCTATTACCTTTACTTTGAAAATCCATCAAAAGGTGAAAGATAAATAGCACCAAACTTATTTAATCTTTCCTGTTCAATCGCATTTGGATTTCCATAAACAGTCAGTTCTGTAACTGTCGCCAATTGTAGAAATTCTTCCGCAAAAGGAGCAAAAGTTACATCTATATGCGATAAAAGAGAATTTTCCATATAGCGTTCTACAATATGAACACTATTTTGCTTCTCATCTATACTGTACACATAAGTTAATGTTCCAGCTTCTTCTTTAGTTTTATTGACAATCTTTTCAACTAGTTTCTTAAAAGCCGGTAAATTTTCGTGTTCTATATTTAATTTAAATACAGATATAATTTCATTATTCATCTTAATACCTTCATTTCTGTTAGGGTAAGTAGGTGTACACATACACCTACTTATAGGAAAATTACCCTTGTTTTTTCAGTGTTTCTGAAAATAATTCACCAGATATGGCCCAATTTTCAACGGATACATCATTGAAAATTACATAGATATATTTCGGATCGATATTTGCATGTTTAGATATTGCTTCCGTAACTTCTTTTGCAATAGCTGGCTTTGCTTCATCACGACCTTCAAATAATTGGATATTTACAACTGGCATATTTGTTCACCTATAAAAAAGATTCATAGCCAATTTAATTAACTATGAATCTTTGATAAACAGGCTCAGCTTCAACATATTGTAGAAAAAAAGGCTACAATTGAATCTTTAATAAATTAATTCCCTGATTCTTTTATAAAAAATCTATTATTCTTTTAAATTCAATGTAGCCATCTGAATCTAAAAAGTGACCTGCGTTTTCTTCTGCCACCAAATTAGCATTTAATAATTCAGCCAATTTCTTAGTAAAAACAGGATTAACAATTGGATCATTAGTAGAATAAAATACTACTATATCATTTGCTTTAGACTTAATATGTTCAAAATTAAGATTACATTTTTCAATAAAATCATCTAGTTCTGGAAATAAAGGTAAACTTTCAGTAAAGCCGCCAATTAATATTAACTTAGAAAAAGCAGGACCATGATAATTTGAAAGATAGTGAAGTAGCGATATACATCCTAAACTATGAGCGATAAGAGTATTATTTTTATGGAGATGAATTAACCCTTCTGCAACAGCTATATTCCATTGATCAAATTTAGGATGGCTAGGTTCAGGAAGTTTTATAATTTCTAAAAATTCATTTTTATTACTTAGCTCTTGTTTAAGCCAAGGAAACCAATGTGAATTTATAGATGCTAAATATCCATGGACTAAATATGTTTTATTTTCCATTTTTTAATCTCTTTCAGATAATTACATTTATTAATGATTACATTTAAATTCAGCTGGGGTCATATTCAAAAATTTCTGGAAAACCCTAGAAAGATGACTTTGATCACAAAATCCTGACTCTAAAGCGACAGCTTTTAAAGGAATATCCCGTTTTGAAATGATCAAACTTTTTGCATATTCAATTCGAAGTTCCATAATGTATGCAGCTGGGGATAGACCAAAATCAACTTTAAATTTCCGCATCAAATGTGCCACACTCAAATGCACTAAATGAGCTAAGTCCTCTAAAGTAATTTTCTGACCTAGGTTTTCGTGAATATATTCACGCAGAATTTTTCTTTCTGCAGAAGTAAAACCTGATCTAGAGCGTCCTTCTTTAAATTCAAGTTTCGCATATTGCCGTAATAGATGTAGGCATATCTGGTTTTTAATACCTTCAATATATAAGTTTCCACCTATACCGCCTGAATGTAATTCAGATTCAAGAAGCGATGTTAAGTTTGGTAATACGTTATCTTTAACACCTACTTGATCGCGAATTCTTATTGAATCGATATCATAGTCAAATACTTGATTCGCTACCTGAGAAATAGAGCTATGGGAAATATAGACATGGCGGACTTCAATATCCGTATTCCAAGCCCATCGTGCCTCTTCTCCACATGTCAATAATGAGATATCGCCAGGCTGGATGTCTTTAGACTCCCAACCTTCAGCTGTTTTTCTTCTCATTGTAGTAGCTTTTTCACGATAATTTACAATCATATAATCTCTCATCGCCGGAATGAGAACATTTAAGTCATTATAAATATATCCTCTTACAGCAATATCTTGCCAATCGGTCTGAGAGCTATCAACTGTAACTTCACCTGGTACCCACAAAACTACTTCCTCGGGTGTAATTAGGTGTTCAGCATCTTTTAGTATACTCATTTAACTTTCATCCTTTAAGCCAAATAAGAAATGCAGAAAACTTTAGATAAGGTTAAAAATTCCCTTAATTTAACTGACTAATAAACTTAGTATTTAAATAACCATCAAAGCTTTCCACACCCCCTTCACTACCATGTCCACTATCTTTAATTCCACCAAATGGCGTTTCTGCTAATGCCAAGCCTATATGGTTAATAGATACCATACCGGCTTCTAAACCTCTAGATAATGCATGTGCATTTTTCGTACTTGTTGTAAATGCATATGATGCCAAACCAAATGGTAACCGATTGGCTTCTTCCAATACTGAATCTATTGATTTAAAAGGAATCATACCTACGATTGGGCCAAATGGCTCATCATTCATAAATTTAGTATCATTGCTTAAGTCTGCCAAGATTGTTGGTGCAAAAAAGTTCCCTTTACCATCTAAGCTATGGCCACCAGCTAAAATAGTGGCTCCATGTGAAGTAGCATCCTCTACAAAATCTAGCATTGAATTTACGCGCCTTGTTTGAGCTAGAGGTCCCATCTGATTATTACTGTCTAATCCATTTCCAACTTTTATTAACTTTGTACGTTCAACAAATTGTTCTGTAAAGTTTTTATAGACATTTTCATGTACATAAAATCTAGTGGGACAAATACATGCTTGTCCAGCATTTCGGAATTTATAAGCAGCTAAATGCATTACGGCTGCATCAATATCAGCATCTTCACAAACAATTACTGGAGCATGTCCTCCCAATTCCATGGTAGTAGGTTTCATAAAGGATGCAGCTAAAGCAGCTAGTTTTTTTCCAACTGGAGTAGAACCCGTAAAAGAAACTTTACTTATAATAGGTGAACTAATTAAGTAGTTTGAAATAAAATCAGAATCTCCCCAAACAACATTTAGAACTCCTGCTGGCAATCCGGCATCATGAAAAAGTTGTGCTATTGCCATCACAGCACTAGGAGTATCACTAGAACCTTTCACAATAATACTGCAACCGGCACCAATAGCAGCAGAAACTTTACGGATAGTTTGATTAAATGGAAAGTTCCATGGCGTAAATGCCAAACAGACGCCTACTGGTTCACGAACTACAGATTGTTGAACATTATTGTTTCTTGAGGGAATGATTCTTCCATAAATTCTTCTACATTCCTCAGCATGCCATTCAGCATGCTCAGCACACACTGTAACCTCCCCAATTGCTTCATGAAGAGGCTTACCTTGATCCAGAGTAATATTCTTACCAATAATTTCAGCCCTTTCCCTAGCCAACTTACCAACTTTTCTTAAAATTTCACTCCGAACTAAAGGAGAAGAATTTTTCCAAGAATGAAAAGCGCTTTTAGAGGTTTCAAGGGCAAAATTTAAATCATCGGCAGTCGCACATGGAAAAGTGCCCAAAATCTCTTGAGTTGCAGGATTCAGAATTTTCTTTTCTTGTCTACCATTAGCACTAATAAATTCGCCATTAATATATAGTGAGGCATTTGGATACATTGAACAATTCCTTGTAGCTTTCTATAAAAGTGATATTTATTTGGACACCTAATCAAGGTGTCCAAAATAGATTAAGATTCTATAAGGTTGTTTTTTTTGACTGACTGTTTAAGTAAACAGCCTTTGTAATTATTATTAGAAACTTCAGAAATTTGGTTTCTATATTCCTTAAGGCCTCCCATATAAAAATATACGGTATTTTTCTTACCAGGAACATTTGCTCCAAAAATCCAAGACTCCGCTTTTGCAAAAAGGGTTTGATTAGCAATATCACTACAAGTATTAGTCCAATTATCAACCGCCTCTTTAGTAGCTTCAATTTGATTAATTTGATGGTCTTCTGCATAACCAATTAGATCAGCAATCCAACGCACCTGAGTTTCAATTGAAGGTGGCAAGTTTGTAAATGGTCCATTTGGCCCCAGTACCATAAACATATTAGGAAAATTTGAAACCATCATACCCAAATAACTATTAGGGCCTTCCTTCCAATGATCCTTAATGGAAATACCGTCCTTTCCTCGAATATCCATACGGATATAGTTTCCATCAACAGCATCAAAACCAGTGGCACAAATTAGCATATCTAATTTATGCTCAACTCCATCTGCAGTTACTACACAATCCTCTTTAATTTCTACAATTGGATTGGCTTTAATATCTTCTAACGAAACATTTTCGCGATTAAAAATCTCGTAGTAGCCACTATCACATAAAGGTCGTTTTGCGTATAAATCCGTCGGAGTGAGTTTCTTTGCGACAATAGGATCCTTAACAATTTCAGAGATTTTTTTCTTAATAAAGTTCTGAGCTTCGATATTTGCAGTTTCATCTACCGCAATATCTCCAAAGGTTTCAAACATAAATCGAAACCCGCCTCCCTGTTGCCATGCTTTTTCAAAAATCTTATCTCTTTCTTCTGCTGAAACGCTCATTGTTGGCAAGGTACTTTCATTCAATCCAAAACCTAGAGCAGAATTCCAAACTTTTTCCCAAATTTGATCATAGTTTTCTTTAATTTTAGTAACATCAGTTTCAGACATCACAACATTACCAATAGGCACACTGTATTGAGCAGAACGTTGAAAAACAGTTAAATGTTTAACTTGAGATGCAATTGCTGTGATGACTTGAACACCTGTAGAACCCGTTCCTATTACACCTACCCGCTTACCTGAGAATGTAACATCTTTTGGCCAACGGCTCGTATGATGTAATTCACCTTTAAATTTCTCAATACCTTTGATTTTTGGTAAATTTGGTGCGGCCAGTAAGCCTAAAGCTGTAATTAGAAATCGAGAAGTAAACTTTTCATCATTTTCTGTGGTTACATTCCAAAGAGAATTCTCTTCATCAAAATATGCAGAACGAATTCCTGTTTCAAACTGAATATCCTTTCGTAAATCATGCTTATCAGCTACTCGTTTTAAATATGCTAATACATCAGGTTGACTTATATATTTTCTTTTTATCTCCATTTCCTGTAGTAATTCTTTATCCCAAGAATAACAATATAAATGTGTTTCCGAGTCAGATAAAGCTCCAGGATATTGATTCCAGAACCATGTACCACCAACTTCAGTTGCTCGATCAAAAGCACGAACTTTGAGATTAAAATCATCTCTTAATTTTTTTAACGAATATAAGCCACCAAAACCTGCACCAATAATAATTGCATCGAAATCCATTTTTTGAGC
Source organism: Acinetobacter sp. Li1LvA2 (assembly GCF_056156705.1). NCBI lineage: Bacteria > Pseudomonadati > Pseudomonadota > Gammaproteobacteria > Moraxellales > Moraxellaceae > Acinetobacter > Acinetobacter sp. Li1LvA2. Next base: position 306,972 of record NZ_JBSICF010000001.1, on the reverse strand, counting down.
CATTTGACCCTCCTAGAAGCTTGCTTGAAACTCACTGTAAATTGAATATAAGAATTTATTTACCTTTCCCTATGAACCTAGAATTACATGCAAAGAAAAAAGGATCTTGGATTTTTTTTACAAACTTTTTGGATAAAATAATCATTTTTAATATGGGAATATTTTTTATTATTAAAAATAAAGAGTGCCTTTAAATACTAGATTTAGGCACTCCTTTTTTTAAAAATTTAAAATAGCAAAAACAATGCTTTAACTACCACCAATATTCATATTGAATTCCAAAATTGGAACCATGATTTTCATTTTGGAAAGCCAGAGCTGGATTTTCACTTCTTAAATTTTCTTCATTCTTATTCCAAAATGCATATGTATAATACAATCGCAACTCAGGTCTATCATAAAAACCATTACCCTTGGGCGACCAAGTTGGTGCTATCGTTAATTTTGTTAAATTTCTTTTATTTATATCCTTGATTTGATCGTATCCGATCTCTGCAGATACTTTAAAATTATCTACAAATGAATATGATGCTCTAAGACCTAGTGAAACCCATTCCAAATCAGGTTGATCAATATAATTATTTTTTTGGTATAAAATTTGCGATTGACCATTCAGTTTTTTAGACTCATTTTGCCAGTCTAAAATATTCATTATACGATAGGCATAATTTTCACGGCTAAGAGAAGTATCGCCTGTATAGCCTAAACCAATCCCTCCACCCTCACCATACTGAAAAATCAATCTATTCTTTCCATTGAGTACTTCTGAATGAATATCTTGAACTGTTAAAGCCCATCCATCTTTTGCTTTATCATCATTAAGATAAGATAATCCAATTTGCAATTCGTTATTAGGAATAAGATGAATATCTTTAATCGTTAAATTATGTCTATCAACATTACTTTTCTGCCATTGAGTATCTTTCTTTGAAAAAGAGTAATTTAGACCAACTCCCGCTATTTTATAGTTATCTATACCAAAACCTGTACCAGTTTCACTCCAATAAAAAAAGTCACTCATATTGCTATCATTACGATTGTAATATCGTCTACCTACCCATAAGTTAGCTCCATTTAAAGCTGAAATATTCGACCAATTTAAGTAAAATTGATTAAGGCGAGTAAAACCACTTTCATTATTAAAAGTTAAGGTTTTACCATAACTATTATAGAATTGAATCATCCCATTAATGCTTAATTTTGAATGATCAGAAAATTCCAAAAAGTCTTGCTTACCATAAAACTCCCCATATTGTTCACATTCATTTCCTAATCTATATTTTGAAAGTGCTCCTGTCAGTTGAAAACATTCCTGATTATTGCCTTCTTCAGACACACCAATGCCCGTTCTAAAGTAACCCGTTGTTTCAAAAGAATATCCAACAGATGATGTGCTTATTACCATAAGTAATAATAAGTATTTGTACATAAAATTTCCTTTTTTATGGCAAATAGGGTCCACTCTTATTTATATAAATAAGAGTAGTGTTAAATAAAGTTGGGGGATTAAAAGTTAAATATAGAAAACTATTAGGCTACTAATCTTTTTTCAGTTTTATATTTTTCAAGCATTGCATTTGTTGCAATGATTGCATCAAATACCATAGATGGGGTTACTTTAAAAGGCATATTATGCATTGTATCATTTTCATGACATGCGACCTCGGCAACTTTTCGCCATTCCTCTTCGATAAAGATTTTTAAACCGAGATCGGCTAAAGTTAAAGGTAAACCTACAGCTTCAACAATAGATAGAACTTCTTCAATTTCACTTAAAGGTGCTCCTTCCATTATTAGCTGAGTAAATAAACCAAATATAACTTTCTCCCCATGCTGTGCTCCATGCAAATCATCTATAATTGTCATACCATTATGAATTGCATGAGCTGCTGCACAACCTCCTGATTCAGCTCCAACAGCAGACATGTATATAGTTGCTTCAATTGTATTTTCTAATGCTAACGTTATAGCTTTATTTTTTACAGCTATTGCGCCCAATGCGGCATTGTCTCTAATTGTTTCATAACATAATTTTGCAATGCTAAAACCTATTAATGAAGGTTTTAGCATTGCAGTGCCAGACTTAACTAAATTATCGCTTTGTGATTTCCAACAAGCACGTGCTTCAAAATAAGTTGCCAATCCATCGCCAACTCCTGCAGCAAAAAACCGTAGGGGCTGTTTGGATAATATCGTTGTATCTGCAAAAACGGCATCTGGACTTCGTCTTAAAAATAGATAGCGATTAAAACTTCCATCTTCATTATAAATTACTGAAATAGCAGTACAGGGTGCATCGGTAGAAGCAATTGTTGGTACAATAATAACTGGTTTACTTAAAATGTCGGCTAAAGCTTTTGCAGTATCTATTGTTTTCCCACCTCCAATAGCTACAATATAATCACAGTCTGATGCTAGATATTTATGTCTTTCTATTTCACTATCAGAACATTGTCCACCAAATTCCGCGATAGATACAGCCTTCTCTGAAAAGCTTGATAAAGATTCATCTCTAACTTTATTAAAAATAAAAGGATCACAAAGTAGAAACGCTGCATTTCCATAACTTAATGTAAAGGATCCCAACTCCTTAAGTAGATCCTTTCGCATCAAAAACTTAGTCGGTGATATAATAGATTTAGTAATTGTCATTTTGAAATTCCTTTTATTAAATTGGACTCCAAACTTATAAATTAGCAATATTAAAAATATACGCGGATACAACACCCTAGGAAGTAAATTCCTATATTTAAAATTGATAATTATTGTTTGAATATAGGAGTATGAGAGTACTTCTATACTTTAGTCACGAGAGATCATATTTTTAATCTGTGAATCTTCCTAGTTGATATCGTGCCAGCCAATGCGCATATGGGGCTGGTAAAACCCAAGAAGGATTTTCTAGCTTTAATTGTTTGGCAAGTGCATAAGGATAATGTGGATTTGCAAGCATCGCCCTACCAATCATTACTATATCCAATTGGCCTTTCTCGATGACACTATTTGCGACTTCTGGATGATCAATACACCAAGAAGATGCTACTTTAATACCTGTTTCTTCCTGCACTCTTTTTGATATTGGTGCCATAAAGCCTTGATTTGCCCAAGGTGTTGTCGTTACTGGAGTACTAAATCCCATACTTACATTTAATAAATCCAATCCCTCATCTTTAAACTTTTTCACTAATTGGATTGATTCTTGAAGAGTCTCCTCATCATTACCATCATATTCAATCACTCCAAAACGTGCAGTTAATGGTAAGTGTTCAGGCCAAACTTTACGAACCTTTGCTAGTGTCTCAATTAAAAAGCGACTGCGACCTTCAAGATCTCCTCCATAATTATCTTGACGAAAATTTGAATGTTTCGAAAAGAAACTTTGAGCTAAGTATCCATGAGCAAAATGAAGTTCTAACCACTCAAAACCAGCATCTAAAGCTCGTTGAGCAGCATCGACAAAGTTTTGTTGAACACGCTGAATATCCTCTAAAGTCATCTTTTTAGGAATTCTAGGCAATCCTTTGCCAAATGCTACGGACGAAGGTGCAATAGTTTGCCACGCATTCTCGTTGCTTTCAGGAATATGGTCATCACCTTCCCACGGTCTATTAGCACTGGCTTTACGACCTGCATGAGCTATTTGTATTCCGGGCACGGCTCCAGCTTTCTTAATTTGATATGCGATTTTACTTAGAGGTTCAATTTGCTGATCATTCCAAAGGCCTAAGCAACCAGGAGTTATACGCCCTTCTGGTGCAACACCAGTCGCTTCAACTATTACTAAACCCGAACCACCACGCGCAAGCTCAGAGTAATGTGCCAAATGCCAATCATTAGCAATACCTTCTATTGCGCTATATTGGCACATAGGAGGCACTGCTATACGATTTTTTAAAGTTATATCTTTTAATTTAAATTCAGAGAAAATAGCAACCATTATGTGAACATCCTGTCTAATTAATGGATAAATTTCTTAGTTGAAGACCATTCCACCATCAATACTGATTGATTGACCAGTCATATAATTAGAATCAGCACCAGCTAGAAAAGAAACACATGCAGCAACTTCATCTGCAGTGGATAAACGTTTCAAAGTGATGTGCTGAGCAAATTGCTCCATCCCCCATTCAAAAGTTTGTCCAGCACTATCTGCCAAATCTTGAGCTACCTTTCTCATCATCGGGGTATCTACAATGCCTGGGCAATAAGCATTAACGGTAATTCCAAGAGGTGCCAATTCTTTTGCAGCTGTTTGTGTAATTCCACGAACCGCAAACTTGGTTCCACCATAAACAGATAAATCTGGATTACCTACATGACCGGCCTGAGATGAAGCACTTATAATTTTTCCTCCGTGACCTAATTTTTTAAATGTTTCGACAGCAGCTTGTATACCCCATAAAACACCACCAACATTAATATCAAATGTCTTCCTAAACACCTCAGGCGTTACTTTTTCAATTGGCATAATAGGAGCAATGCCCGCATTATTAATTACAACATCTAGGCCACCTAATAAATTACATGCTTCGGCAACAGCTTTGAAAACACTTTCTCTTTCAGCGACATCTACCGTGACGGCTACTGCCTGACCTCCCATCTTCTTAATTTTTTCTACAGTTTGATTTGCTGTTTCAAAATTCATATCAGCACAAGCTATTGCAAAACCATCTTTAGAAAGACGAATAGCTATTGCCTCACCAATTCCTTGTCCTGCACCTGTTACAAAGGCTACTTTATTAGTATTAGACATAAAATTTCCCTATTCTTGATTGTAGTTAGATATATAAAGTAAATACGACTCCTATCGGAAGACCATTCCACCATCTACGAGAATTGACTGTCCTGTGATGTAATCTGATTGATCAGATGCTAAAAATGAAACAATATTACCAACATCTTCTGGAAGCTCTGTTCTGCCACATAAAATACCCGCTGAGAACTTTTCAAATGCCTCTCCACTAGCCCAGCCATATTCTTTTGCCATAGCTGCATCAACACGATCCCACATTGCTGTAGCAGCAACACCTGGGCAATAAGAATTCACTCTGATTCCAAACTTGGCATACTCTTTAGCTGCCGCAACTGTCAAAGATCGAACCGCATGTTTAGCTGCACAATATGTGGCAAGCATTTCATAAGATTCATGACCAGCAATTGAACATGCATTAATTATCTTTCCAATACCATCTTGATTTTTCATTACATTTGCCGCGGCCTGAATTCCATAAACCACACTAAAAACATCAATAGCAAAAACTTTCTCTAATTGTTCTGTCGTAATGTCAGCAAAAGGTACAACACTTTCAATTCCTGCATTATTTACCCAAACATCAATACGACCAAATTTTTCTACTGCTAAGTTAGCTAATGCTTCTTGATCTTTTTTTAAAGAAACATCACCTTTAAAAACTGCTACTTTTTGCCCTTTAGATTTAAATTCATTTTCGGCAGTTTCTAAAAAATTTTCATTTACATCGGAAATAACTAAACTAAATCCATCTTTAGCCAAACGATCAGCAATGCCCTTGCCCAGACCTGATGCTCCACCTGTCACTACAGCAACTTTTTGTTCCATAATTATTTGCCTTTCTATTCCATTTTAGACTTGAGTTACGATACGAATTGCCAGTTTCTGCTTTGTATCTTCAATCCTAAAATAGGAGTTCCAATGGCTAAATTCTTGGATTATTTTCTTAAGATTTTGGATTTTTTGATCATTACTTGTTGTTAGGTAGGAGTTAGAATCTTAAGTTGATTCTCGTTCTAAATATTGCTCAAAAAAACTTTATTAATTTTTATCTGCTTAAATTTAATGTTAGATTTTTGACATTACTAAAATTAGGCATAAATAAATATTTATGAATAGACTTGAATGTAATCGTATGTTTATAGCAATAATGGAATTGGGAAGTTTCGTTAAGGCAGCCGAAAATTTAAATACAAGTGTCGCACAAGCATCTAAATTAATTTCAAAATTAGAGAATGAATTAGGCGTGCAACTTTTAAAAAGATCAACTCGTTCATTGACTCCTACTGAATTAGGTCAAGCTTATTATCATAGAATAAAACAGCTCATGGCTGAGTTTGATGAGCTTGATATCAGCATTAAAAACCAATCTAGTTTCCCTGTTGGAAGATTAAAGATTAGTGCTCCCAACTCTTTCGGAACTGTACAGTTAAGTCCTACACTTATTAAATTTGCTCAAAGGTATAACGAAATTGAGTTAGATGTGAGTTTTAACGATCGCACAGTAAATTTAATTGAAGAAGGTTTTGATGTAGCAATACGCATTGGTCAGTTGAAAGATAATAACCTCATCGCTACCCAGATATCACAGATTAAATTCTTATTAGTTGCGTCCCCATTTTATTTAAAAAACTTTGGGACACCGAGAAAACTTCAAGATTTACAATTACATCAGTGTATAATTGATACAAATTTTAAAGATCCTTATGAATGGTCTTTTTATGAAAATAAGCAACCCCATACAATTTCAGTAAATGGTCGAATACATTTTAATAACACTGAAGCATGCCTTGACGCAACCATTGCGGGGCTCGGCATTGCAAGGCTTCCAACTTTTATTTTGAAAGATGCAATTATTGATAAAAAAGTTATACCTATCTTAGAAAATTATGAATTACCTAAAAGAGGGTTATATGCTGTCTATCCTCCTGCAAAACATTTAGCCAATAAAGTCAGAGCATTAATTGACTATCTAAAAGAGCAATATACAGATCCACCAGAATGGGAAAAGTTTGAATAATTATTTCCAAAATAGAAATAATTATTCAACTTTAAACTACTTAATCAACTTTTTAATCACTATTAAGATGTATTCATCAACTTATACTTAGTCGAGAGATTCAATGAATACATCATCTGCAACCCCTTATGCAGCTTTATTACTCCGCTTAACACTAGCAGGTTATTTTTTTGCACATGCTGGTCTTAAATTATTTGTCTATACACCATCAGGTACTGCCCAATTTTTCCAATCTATTGGAGTACCTGGTTGGATGGCTTATGTAACAATTATATGGGAAGTTGTCGGAGCTACTGCGTTACTACTCGGATTTAAAGCTAGAATTATCGCACTTGCTCTCATTCCAGTATTAATAGGTTCTATTGCTACTGTACATGGCGCAGCTGGATTTTTCTTTACAAACCCAAATGGGGGATGGGAATTTCCTATGATGTGGATTATTTCTTTAATTAGCTTAGCTCTGATTGGTGACGGACCTCTAGCTTTAAGTAAATCTTTTAAAAGTACAGATTATTAAATATTGATGATGCCATTAATTTAATGGCATCAAATCTTTTAATTAAGGTAATTAGACATGAATAACCCCTTTGTGATCTTACTCCACGGAGTAGGTAGTAATGGACATGACTTAGAAGTAGTAGGAGAATTTTTTAAATCTAATTTTCCTGCTCTTGAGTATGTTTCCCCCAATGCACCCTTCAACTTTATGAATAGTCCTAATGCTTATCAATGGTTTAGCATAACAGGTGTGACTGAAGGTAATCGCTATGCACGAGTAGTCGAAGCAAGATCATCTTTTGATGAAAAGATTCGTGAAATTCTTAAAGAAAACCAAATGGAAAATCAATTAGAAAGAGTTGTTTTTTGTGGTTTTTCACAAGGGGCTATTATGGCTTTAGATGCGGTAGTTTCAGGTCGTTGGCCTATTGGTGGCGTTATAAGTATAGCTGGAAGATTAACAAGCCCAATTAAATCTGAAATTAATAAAAATACAAAAGTTTTATTAATCCATGGAGAAGCTGATACTGTCATTCCCGTAACAGAAAGCCAACTAGCATATCAGGAACTTCATGCTGCTGATATGAAAGTTGAATTAAATATTTTCCCTTTTACAGCTCATCAAATTACACAGTCTATACTGGATTTAAGTGTTGATTTTATCAATAAAATTTAAAAATATTTAATACATATTCATATGTTAAAGACTGGTAAAAGCGAGCAAAAATCATTTTGCTCGCTTTTAATATAGTGATAAAAATTTATTTGCAACCAAACCTTTAATTAAATATATTTTTAGTTTAGTGCTGGGTAATAAATTTACTATTCAGAAGAGTTTGATGTTGATTTATTTCGAATTAAATCCCAAATTGAAAAATCAGGTTTAGACTTTTCGGAATGCTCCGCAGGATTTACCTTAAAAGCTTCAAGGTTGATTTCTAAAAGTTTCAATTTTAGCTCTTCAGCTCCAGTAACGCCTAGATTTTCAAGCTCTTGAATTTCACTTTTATATCGCTCATACGATTTTGCCAACGCTTCTTTATGTGAATATTCTTGTTCTAATCTTGAAAATTTATTCAAATTAATATTAGCTATTGTAGCTATCCAAATTAAGGGGGCATTTATTAATAACTTAAAGAGAAAAGTATCCCACTTCATATTTAAGAAATCACTTTTATCAAAAAGATAAAAATTGAACCCAAAGATAGCTAATACCACAATAATAAATACTATAATGCTATATTTTTGACCTGCCTTTGCCTCTTTACCCTTTATAACAAATCCTCCTGCAAGTCCTGCTTCGCTCGATAATCCAATAACTGATTTGGCTCGCTCTTCAATATTTTTCAAGTTCCTAAGGCGCTCATCAAATTCTTTAACTAGAGAAGGTATTTTCTTTTCAGTATTACCATAAATTTTGTCATAAAAATTTTGAATTCTGTTCAATTGGTCATTAATCTGATCTTTCTTACTCTTTATATCTGGATCATCTGTCGTAAACAAATCTGTATAATAAATCTCAAATTCATTCAGAATCTCATAGAGTTGATTGACTCTAGTACTACCACTTTCACCCACCTCTTCTACAAAAAGCTTTTCATAATCTAAAGAAATTTTTCTAATTTCTTCTTTAATATTCTCAATTTTAGAAAGCTTTCCCTCCTGTTTATCAAATAATAAGCTATAAGCATCATTAATTCTATCCGCATTAACTTTTAGATCATGTATGTTATCTTCATTTAGTAATTCCAAAACTTTAGAGTAATGAGAAACACCCTCTTCATCTTCTTCAAGAATGCTTTCAATTTCTCTAATTGAAGTAAGTGATTCCTCTAACTTATTCTTAAGTTTAGTTAACTCTATACTTTTACTTTCAAAACCTTGTTGTTGAAGACGAAATTTATTTAGCTCATCTTCTAGTAATGTTCTTAAAGCAAATCTTCGATCATTAAATTCGACTAAATCAGATTTAAGAGAATATTGGCTAGAAAGCCTTTCATATAGTTTTCTAAGCTCGACTAATCCTTCTCTTAATTTTTTTTCGTCTGATTCTTTTAAACTTAAAAGTTTCATTATATCCCTATATTATTTTAAATTTCTTCATAACAATATAGCTGTATAATTTAATTAATCAATTGATCATATTAATATTGTACTTATTTTTCAGATCTCCAGTAATGGATAATATAAAAACAATATATAAAGCTTAAAAAAAACTGTAAAATTTACTTAAAACTTTGAACAATAATCATTGGTTCACCTTTTAATTTTCCACGGTAAAGTTCAATTACACTCGAAAACTCTATCCTTTGATTTGGTGCATCATCATTGCCATATAATGATCCCGTATACCATTTCGAACCTAAAACTGTCCAAAAGATTTTTAAATCATTTTCATTTAGAAAGTTTATTAAATCAGCTTTCCTTATAGCCAAAAAATTTTTACTGTAAGTAGAAATAGTTGCTGAAGGATCAAACGCTATGATTCTACCTACACTATCTTGCCAATATCCTAAAGTGTCTGAATAGTTGATTGATAGTTTTTTAACTAACAAATTGCAAGGCGCTAAAAAACTATATCCATTTTTTTCTATACGTGATTCCCATGAATGTCTTTCGGCTGTAGACATAACCTTTACATTATGAGGTAATTTTTCTCCCCATTTCTCTAAATATTCCCATTCATTCCCACTTAACTGTTCAAAATATGCTTCGTTCCAATAATATTCTTTACAGAATAGATTATTGAATGTATTCGCTTCTGGCATCCACTGCCCCATAAAATGCTGTTTTTTTAGCCACTCAATTGCTTTTGGATAACTTGTTTTTGGAATAAAATAACTTTTAATTTGTATCCACAAATTTTTCTTATTTTTATCTTTGTAAGCTCCAAACTTATCAGGTTCTGTAAAGTCTAAATTACGCTCTAAAACCAGCCATTCTTCTCCATTTAATTCAAATTCAATCATAGGATTTATAGAAGGAATATCTTGGCTCATCGCCCAAGTTGATAAATCACCCTCCCAATTTTGAAATTCAATTTCGGGGATTCCATTAGTGTATTCAGGGTAACTATTATTTCCTCTATTTATATAGAATGTTGGGTCAATCTCTCTAACATGCAAATCATTGATATGTTTAAGCCATATTCTATTACCATCATCATTCCAATAACTACTAGAACATTGATGAGAATCAATAACTTGTGCCAAAATTTCAAATAAAGCTAGCCATTGATATTTTTTACCAATTCGTTCTATATCATTGTCATATCTCGAGATATATCTTATATTTCTATCAAATTCCCCATGTTTTTCAACATCATAACCATATTTATCGAAAATTAATTGACATGCATAATTACTTAATAAATCTAAATTAATGATTTTTTTCCAGCGATAAAGTTCAGATTCGAAAGTATATCTTCCGAAGTCACCATAACCACATATACCTCTACCGTATTCCGTAGTCATTGATCTTAGAATACGATTAGCTGAGTAATAATAATCCTTAAAATCTGAAGCTTCTTCATTACGTTTATATTTTTCATCAATTTCTTGAATAGTAGGAAGTTTTTTAGGAAGTTTACTATTGTAAGGCGGTGTGATTCTCTCGTTTATTGCATCTATTTCACATTGGGTATAGTTAACTTTATTTTTATACATCTGATATTGAATAATATTTTTTGCATAATCCCTAATTAGTACATTTGGATAAATTTCTTTCTCTTCTTTTATTTGAAATATTAGCTTATCTATTTCTCGCGCAAGTTCGGATAGTCCATCTAACTCATTTGAACTTAGTATAGAACTATAAATTGATAGTAGAACCCGTTCTAAAATGTATGGATCATTTGTATCATAAAAAAGATTAATTAACTTTATGGATACATCAATTCTATTAATAAGAATAGTAGATAACGCATTGGTCGCTTCATTTCTTAAATGTATGTTAGTAGTTGTGAGCAACCATGAGATTCCTATCGCAACATTTAACAACGAATTTTGACTAATTAGCCTATTATTTCGATTAGTAAGGCACCATTTTACTAACCTTTCTATTGCAGGAATAAAATAGAGACTTTTATTAATCAAAACAGTCCAAAAAGAATCCCGGTCAGCCAGTGAGTATACTTTAAGAAATTTATGGAGATACATTCCATTCAAAGGATGTTCTTCTTCTACAATAACTTGATATAACATATTAAAAAAACAATACCAATTTTTATTACTTAGAGGTTCATTTTCCAGAAAATTAAAAAAATCGTAGGTTTTAATTTGAAATGGATCCCGCCAGACTAAACTCTCAATAATTAAGTTTTTAAAATCATCTAATAGGTAGTCTGTGACTTTTATATAATTAAATAACTCAACATTATATTTTAATGGAAAGAGTACACTCAAAGCTTGCCATAAGCCTTTGTTATAATGAAAATTATCTAAATCAAATAAATCATTATTGCTAGATTGCATCCAATTGAGAAATTCAGAAAATTTCTCAAATTTATTTAATAGATATTCAACACTGATATAGTCACCCATACGCTCATAAGTGAAATACACAATTTCATCATTATGACCATAATAAAGATTTTTAGACAATATTCCTTCTTTAATCATAAGATCTATAAATTTTTTTGCTTGATGATCAGAAATATCTTCACTTAAAATTTTTGCAATTTTTCTTCTCATCGATATAAATGAAAGTGAATTGGATCCCTGATCAAGCTGGTTTTCTACTATGATAGTAAGGGCAGTATTGACTAGTCTTAGTGAAGCATCTACATCAAGTTTATCGGCTATAATCTGATTAATTCCGTTAACATAGCAATCTATTATATTAAAAATGCCATTGTAGCCTTTTGGAATAGTATTCAGATTTTGAATTTTTAGACTCTGACAGAATAATTTAAGATATAAGGGATTAGAAAACTCTGGATTAAGCAGAGGTATACTTGGAGTTTGAATATTATAATATTCAAAGAAAATTCTACATGCATCGAACTCTATTTCATGAAATCCTTGATGCTGGATTTCATAAATTAATTCCGAAGATTCATCTGTAAGTTTAGAGCAAATCTGATCCTTATAGCTGTCTCTAATTGATATTACTAAACCGATTCTTTGGTATTGAGAAATTAACTTAAGGAATCCATTAAGTGAGTCAGCCCATAATATTCGACCTTCTCCTTCATTCAACGCATCTATAACAATTACAAAACGTTCATTATTTAATTCAGCGATAGAATCAAGAGTTGATAAAAACTCTTTTTCAAGTAAATTTATTCTTAAATTTTTATTTAAAATCTGATACCAAATATTTGATTTTTCATTAAAATCTTGTCCTAACAAAAATAAATGACCATTTTGTTTTTCTTTAGAGTGAATAAAATCACCTAAAAGATGCGACTTGCCTTGTCCGGCCTCGCCAGATAAAAGTAATTTTTTCCCATTAAAAAGCTCAATGGCTGAAGAAGAAATTTCTGATTTTAAGTTCAGAAGTACTTCAAATGCTTTATTTAAATTGTTTAATAGATAAGATTCAGAATCCTCACGTTCTTTTTTGTCCCAGAGCAATTCCCTTTTATCGGCTATAATTTTTATAGAATATTCAATATTTTGTTTCAAATAACTGCTAGGGAGTGTTCTTAGTAGATCGTATTGATTAAGATCTAACTCTCTTCTCAACTGAGGTATAAGTGAGTTAAGACTTTCATAAATTGAAATTTCATTTTTAATTTTAAGAGAAGTTTCGTCTAGCTGGACTAACAACTTATGACATGTATTTGTAAATCTTTCTTTAAATGCTTTAGTTCTTGTAAGTGCCTCAAGGTTTATAGATATAGGGAGATCGACATTTATTTCAGGGGTATAGCGATGTCCAAGATTTGCTAAAGCAGTTTGATTATGATTTTTAAACCAATCATCCGTAAATTCATGCTCAGAAAACCAAAATTTTAATTTCCCGAAATTTTTTTCTTGTGATAATCGTTCTACTAATTCATAACTTCCCCAATATTCAAAAGTAATATTACGACCGAGTATATTAGCTTGTTCACTCCATTTTTTTGTATATGACTCCCATTTTTTTAGGAATGAACTCCTTCCCTCCACTCCAGCATTATTACGATCTATTGGACAACAAATATAATATTTACATAAAGTAGGATAATTTTTTAATGCTTCTTTAAAAGATTCCTCTATCTGTTGCCATTGTGAAGTACTAAAGGAGTTTATAAAAAATTTTGCTTGCCATCCGTAGTATTCGCCATTTTCTAATTGGGCAAAAGATTCTATCCCGCCATCTGGTGCTGCTACTCTAATAAAATTTATTTTTCTTTCAATTGATTCCGAATTAGCTAACTGACAAACCAACTCTTCAAAAGCATTATTTTGTGAACCATTAAAAGTTCTTATTTTATTCCATTGGATGGTCATTAAGCACCTTATTTACAATAGTAAAGTATGTTTAGTTATCAATTTAATCATATATTTTAGTATGTTAATTTTTATTTGAATACCCACTAATTTTATTAAAGTCTTATATTTAGGAACAAAGACATTAAGATGCCTGCCTTCATCTTTTCAGTTCGGAAAAGTTCATTGATAACAAATTGATCAAGCGCTATCTAAGTTGAGGAAATCTATTATTTGATGCTATTGTTGACATATCAACAATGTTGTTATTTAATGAACTATCGGATGAATTTTAAACGCATAGGAGATGCTGATGATCGGTGAACACTTAAGATAATAAATTTAAGCTACTAAATTATTTAACTTTTATTTTCATCTTTCTAAAAGATGGATAAGGCTCTTTATTGCTCTAAAAAAGATAGATGACAGGACTATTTCCAAACATCGGACCGTTTGGATTGCACAAGGAATTAACAATGCATATTCGTATTAAACACTCTTCATTAATTGGTATAGCTAGCCTTTCATTACTTATGGTATCAGGAAAAGTTTTAGCAGCACCCAATGGAAATCCTACGCTACCAGGTGGTACCACACAGTTTTTTATTGCTGAATTTCCTCCAGTTGTAGGTAATTATCTACAAGTTATTTCTAGTTATTCTACTGCAGATCAATTCAATAATAGTGATGGTAATAAAAAATACGATCAAGATCTTAAAGTGGCGGCACAAACTTTAAGATTTACAACGACATGGGATAAAAAAATTCTAGGTTCAGATATTACAGTCTCTGAAATTATTGGAACGTATGTAGACTTAAATAATCAAATACATACGCCATATGGTGACATTAAACTTAATGATGATGGGCTTTCAGATGTTTTATTTGAGCCATTAATTCTTCAATGGAATAAAGGTCAAAAGAAACAATGGCAAATGGTTGCTGGTTTAGGCTTTGTTTTACCCATCGGCACATACAGTAAAAGCCATGATGTTAATGTTGCAGGCCACTATTTCTCGATCGCACCTCGTGTAGCTCTTAAATACAAATTTGATAATGGGATTGAAGCAGCCATAAGTCCCATGGTTAATTTTAACTGGAAAAATTCAGATTCCAATTACAAAACAGGTAATGAGCTCACGGTTGATTACTTACTTGCATACCATAGCAATAACTGGCGTTTCGGAGCTACTGGATATTATTACACTCAACTTGAAAATGACGAATTAGATGGGCAAGAAATTAAAGACTCAAAAACGAAATCATTTTCTATTGGCCCTGCTATCCAATATCAATTTATGAATGGAAAAGGTCCTCTAGTCAGTGCGAGCTGGATTACAGATGTAGATTCTGAAAATAAAGCTGAAGGTCAAACTTTTTGGCTAAGTGCAGCAATCAAATTTTAAAAAAATTAGTATTTTTTCAAAGGTAATTAATTATGGAAAATTTTCTTAAAGATCGAAAATATATTGATCTCTCCGTTACTTTAGAGAATAACCCATATACGGACCCTCCTCCTTTGCTCCCGAAAATTGAATATATGGATCATCAAGAAGGTTGGCCCGAAATGGAGGCTATGTTTCCCGGATTAGAGTTAAAAGATTTACCCGGAGAAGAGGCTTGGGCAGCAGAGCGATTAGTTATTACCACACATAGTGGGACACATATGGATGCGCCTTGGCATTACAGCTCTACAACAGATGGTGGAAAACCAGCTTATGGAATAGATGAGTTACCTTTAGACTGGTGTTTTAGACCTGGTGTGAAACTTGATTTTCGTAATAAACCAGACGGACATGTAGTTTCAGCATTAGAGATTCAGGAAGAATTAAGCAGAATTGGGTATACCCTTAATCCTTTTGATATTGTGCTCATTAACACTTCTGCTGGGGCTTATTTTGGACAGCCGGAATATTTAGGTAAAGGCTGTGGTATTGGTCGTGAAGCGACCTTATGGATGCTAGAACAAGGCGTTCGAGTAGTTGGTACAGATGCTTGGAGTTGGGATGCTCCCTTTAAATATACAAAAGAGAGATTTGCCGAAACAAAAGATGCTTCTATTATTTGGGAAGGACATAAAGCTGGTCGAGATATCGGCTACGGTCAGATGGAAAAATTAGCAAATCTTGAAAGTCTGCCTAACTATGGGTTCTTAGTTTCATGTTTTCCTTATAAAATTAAACATGCATCTGCAGGTTTTGTACGTGCTGTTGCTATCTTATAAAGATTAAAAATAAGATAAATATTAAGGATATATTTTTCTACAAAGTTAAATATATCCTTAATTTATTGATTCTGTATAATTTCATTCTCTCTTCTATTACAACGATCATCGAATGCAAAAAATTAATATTGACCGTCATGCAACTGCACAAATCAACATGTTGGCAAACAAGCTTATGTTGAAATCAAGTACTGCTTATACACAAAAATTTGGTATCGGAATGACAGAGTGGCGAATCATTTCTGTTTTATCCAGCGCTTCTGATTGTTCAGTACAAAAAATTAGTGATATCTTAGGTTTAGATAAAGCAGCGGTGAGTCGCACAGTCAAAAAACTAGAAGAAAAAAAATATATTGAAGTTAATGGGCATTCTGAAGATAAACGCATATATGTCATTAACTTAACTTCAACTGGACAAGAGCTTTATGACGTAGCTTCAGATTTTGCACTTGAGAGAGAAAAGCAACTTCTTGAAGAACTGGAAGAGTCTGAGAAAGACCAATTATTCAATTTATTAAAAAAACTGCGTAACAAAGTTGATCAAATGTAAAAAAAGCCTTATAGACTTTATTCTATAAGGCTTTTCCGTGCTAAAATTTATATCTTCTTTAAGGATATATTAGAAACGACGGCCTCTCCATTTACTCCTTGGAACTGTAATTTTAAGACCCCATTTTTTACGTCCACGTTAAATGATTTAATCAGTACTTTACGATACGACCCAGTAACCGTCAATATATCTAAATTACTATAAATTTTATTATTATTTTCCAGTACATTAAATGTTCTTCCACCTTTAGTAGTTGTGTTTAATGGTTCTAGAAAACCAAGTTTGATTTGATAAGAACCATTTGGAACTGGAATTGAATATTCAAAATCTTTTCCAGTACGATAACACTTCCATATTGCTGCATCGCCATCAGGAAAACCACTTGCCAATGTACGGTCTTGATTTGTATCAGTAGCACCTAAAGGGGTTAAGTTACGTCCAAAACCACCTTTAAAGAAATTATCTGAACCAAATGTTAAACCTGTAGATTTCTGTTGAAAGCCTGTGGTGATCTGGCCAGCTGCAATATTAACATTTGAAATATTATTTTCATTCAGATTCCATGTCACAGTATCGGAAATTACTTTTCCAGCTAACGAACCTGACACTAGAATTTCATTTTTTCCAGACTCTAAAGGAATATTTTTAAAAATACAGGTATTTGTTACTTTCGAAGCATTAGGAATTTCTGTCATCATATAATGGCATTCATCCTTACTCATTGTTTTAAATAATTTTCCATTCAAACTTAGAGTTGTATTATCAGCATTACTATAAACTTTCACATCTACTAATGGATAAGCACGATTTATATAACGTCGACCTGTAATATGAATAACTGGAATATCTGTGCGCCAATTTGCCTTATAAAAATAATACGGATCTTTTTTTATTTGATGATCAAAGGTAATCAATCCTTTGGTATTGACTCCTCGGACATCTCCTTCATTGCGTACGCCCGAACCAAAATCAAATAGGTTCCAAATAAAAGTGCCCCATATATAAGGCTTCGTGAGCATTGTAGAATAGTTTTGTTCATGAACGTAACTTGCATATTCTTCAGTCTGATAATTAACTTCTGTTCCATTACTTGAATCAAAATTATTAGTCTGGCCACCTAATGGGTTATCACTATGATGAGAAATTGCTGCTCCTGCACCATATTCGCTAATAGCCAAAGGCTGTTTTGGAAATTGAGTATGCAGCTCATCTAAATGAACAGATAAGTCATTTATGAGCTCAACAACATTGTAATACCAACCAAAATATCGGTTGTAGCCAATTACATCTGTAATTCCTCCTGTGCCTACTCGAGAATAATCAGGAAAGTTATTTTCACGTCCTTGTACCATATCTGCCAATGTAGTCACACGTGAAGAATCTTCTTTGTGAACAAGGTCATTTAATGTATGTAAAATTGGTGTGACAGTATCTTTACCTTGACACAATGCAATTGTATTCACTTCATTTGCAATCGACCACATACCAATTGAAGGATGGTTGTAGCTTTGTCGGATCATTTCTTTGGTTTGTTGGATTAGATTTTCTACAAAAGATTCAGGTACTTTAGAAGTATTGGCACAATCACCATTTACAACCCCACCTCGTCCTTGAGAACCAGTCAATGCCTGATTAACAAAAGGTGCCTCCGCCCATACGATTAATCCTAACTGATCTGCTTTAGTGTATGCATAGTCCGAATAAGGATAATGTGCGAAACGGACAGCATTCGCACCAATATCCATAACCGCAGACATTCTTTCATCTACATCACTATTAGAAATTGCCCATGCTTTGCCTAATGCATCTTGATGAACATTTACTCCATTTAATCGATATGATTTCCCATTTAGATAGAACCCATTGTCAGCATCAAACTTGATTTTTCGTATACCATACTGCTGAACTGATTTATCAATAACCTTTCCTGAAGCATCTATAACTTCTACCACAAGATCATATAAATACGGGTCAGTTATACCATTCCATAAATGAGCATCACTAATACTAATATTTTGATCTACTTCAGCATTAGCCAATGCATCGATTTTTAAGTTTTTATTACTACTCGCTGCAACTTTTTTATCCTTACCAATTAAAGTGGTTCTAACGGTATAGCTACCACTTTGATTGGAATTATTTGTTAATTTAGTTTTTATACCTATTTCAGTATCGCCAATTAAACTCCCACTTGAAGAACGGATATTATTAATATTCTTAGTATTAACAAAAACACCTGTACTACCAAAATCATTTAATGCAATCGAAACTAAATTAGGTGTAGAAATTAAGGATACGCCTCGATATAAACCACCTGCCATATTAAAATCTCCACCTAAAGGAGCTATAGCAGTTGGATCACTACCTGTTAAAGGCTTACTGTTATCACATTTAATAATTAATATATTTTTCCCATTTTTAAGATGTTTAGAGATATTAAATCTAAATGCTGTAAATGCACCTCCATGATTGCCAAGTTTTTCACCATTTAACCAGACTTCTGTGACAATACTGGCTCCATCGAACTGTATCCATGTATTCTCATTACTCTTCTCAGAATGATCAAACTCTAGTTGATACCAACCAATTCCACGGTGGTAATCTGTCGTTGCATTTGTTGTTGCTGCATCATTTGCATTCCATGTATGAGGTAATTTAACTAAACTTCCACTTGCAGAGAGTTTCTGACTTGCTGAATTAACATCGAGATGATCATTATCTAAAATGAATTTCCAATTTTGATCATTAAGTACTTTAGTTGTCCTAACTAACTCTACAGTAGGTGATGGCAAATTTTGTTGGCTCGAAGCATCGTCATTACCACAGGCATATATACAAGCAGTAAGTGTTGAAATAAGAAATAACTTTCCTAACCCGGTTTGTATCTTAGGTATTGGGTACATTGCCGCCCTCCTTGGGCATATTAATTTGCGTTTTTAACTAACTGTTTATGTAAAAATTCATAGTTTTTTTTATTATTTATTGAATTTTCTTAACTCATCACTATAAAAAGTGAACCAGTGTTAACAAGGAATAAACTTTGTTTTAATGGCCCCAAATATTGATTTATTACTTTTATCGAAGACATTAATTTCGACGGTTTCACCATATTGAATGAATTCAGTTTTTGCTGCGCCATCTTCAATCACTTCCAAAGCAATTTTTTCAGCAAGACAAGCAGAACCAGTATGTTTTGCATCTTTATTTGATACAGTGCCTGACCCAATAATGGTGCCCGCCTTAATATTACGGTTATAAATTAGGTGAGAAATAAGATCACTAAAGGAATAATTCATCTCCTTTCCATTTGGTGCTCCAAACCATTGATCGTTTCGTTTAACTTCGATATTTAGGCCAATTTTTTCTTCTTCCCATGCTTTACCAAGCTCATCAGGTGTGACGGCAACCGGAGCAAAAATCGTGGCGGTTTTTGCTTGAATAAAGCCAAATCCCATTTTTATTTCACGATTTAAAATGCCTCGCATGCTCACATCATTTAAAATCATGACTAACTTAATGCTAGACTTAATTTTATTTTTTGAACTCCCCATTGGAATATCCGAAACCGCCACAGCAAATTCTGCTTCAAAATCACATAAGTCTTTTGTAGATGGAAAAGCATAATCTTCCACACCTGAGCGAAAATCATCACTTTGGCGCTGTATTAAAATCGGAATTCCTTCTGGTTCTTCATTTTTAATTTTGTAGGCTTCTTTCATAATTCGGCCATGATTTAAAAAAGCTGAGCCATCGACAAACTGAAAACAGCGCGGTAACGGTGCTAAAGTATTTTGAATATCAAATACAAATCCATTTTTATCAGGATTATCATTAAATAATTCATAAGCTTCATATAACTTATTTTCCAACTCATCCCATTGCTCTAATAGTTGCAACATAGTTTGTGCAAATTCAGGAATAGGTTTAGCCAATTTTAAATCACGGCTTACAAAAACTAATTGACCGTCACGAGTTCCATTTTTTAATGTGGCAAACTTCATGTTTCACCTCTATTCTTTCAAAAAGTAAGCCCAAAGATCTTGTTTCTCTTCTTCGGGCTCATTTTAAATGTTATGCCTTAAGCGGCTGTGTTAATGCTTCAAATGCTTTAGTTGCCAGCTCTCGATGCTCAATTGGTGAGCCATTACTCATCTCAATTTCACCTAGACGAGTCGAGACATTAATAACCATTTTTGCTCGATCAAAATGACGCTGCTGATATATATTTAAAGCATCTTCTAAAGGTTGATCTTTGGCTAACTCTTCACTTAAAAGAATGGCACCTTCAATCGCGAGGCCAGCTCCAGAGGCAAGATGTGGAGTAGTTGAATGCACCGCATCACCTAATAAAACAACACGACCTTTATGCCAAGATTCTTCAATAAGTAATGTGTGTAATGGACGGTAAAGAATATCTTCTGCTTTGATTTTCCCTTGATCGATATTAGCTTTTACTTCTTGGACGACACTGCCAAATTCAGCTAATAACCCAGATAGTTTTTCAGGCCATAAATGCTGTTCAATAAAATCATCACTTTCATGACGATCTAATACGCACATATAACTTTGTGAATCACTAATAGGACTAAAAGAAGCTTTAAGTGTTTTACCAATCAGCATTGAAAAGTTATTAAAATATTTTGGTACAACAATTCGCCATGCCCCTTGATGGGTAAAGGTACTTTCAGGTAATTCAGGAAAGACCAGATGGCGTATTTTTGAATGTATGCCATCAGCTCCGATCACTAAATTAAATTGTTGCTCCTGCCCATTAGTAAATAGGACCTTGACAGAATCTTTGTTATTTTCCAACTTGTCGACAGTTGTACCCAAAATAACGTTAACGCCTAACTCACGTAATTTATTTTCCAACACTTCAGCAAATTTGGTCCGCATCACCCCAATACTATTTGCAGCTAATTCTTCTGCACCAATAGCTGGCTTAATGGGTGCTTCGGCAATCTTATGTCCATCTGAGGTATACATATCAAATTGGGAAAATTGGCCAGATACTTTAAATAACTCTTGTACAACACCAACTTCTTTAAGCGCGCGAAGCGTTGCCGCACTTAAGGTAATACCAGCACCTATGGGCTTGAGCGTATCTTTAATTTCAATTAAAGATACGTTTTTTCCAAGCTTCTTAAGTTGG
The DNA here is from genome assembly GCF_056156705.1 of Acinetobacter sp. Li1LvA2. Lineage (NCBI taxonomy): Bacteria > Pseudomonadati > Pseudomonadota > Gammaproteobacteria > Moraxellales > Moraxellaceae > Acinetobacter > Acinetobacter sp. Li1LvA2. The sequence continues at coordinate 285,362 of NZ_JBSICF010000001.1, read as the reverse complement.
ATGGCTGCGCACATGCCACCTATGCCACCACCGATAATGGCAATATCTAGGATCCCTGTCATATTGTTTCTCCGATTTACTTTGAGGTTCTACCGCCTAAATGTTCTGCCAACCAATCCGCAATATACGCACCGGCATTTAATGGATTGTCAATTGAACTGTGTTCAACTCCTCCCATCTCATCATCAATAACCAATAGCTCTTTATCTGGCGAATTAATTAATTGATCATAAGTTTCATAAGCATATTTCAATGGAATCTGGCGATCCTTTTCACCATGAGTTACTAAAAAAGGCACTTTAATTCGGTCAAGAACTCCATTGAGGTGCATATTTTCTGCAATTTCAAAAAACTCTTTCTGGTCTTTTGCTCCAAATACCCATTCCACATGTTTCCAATAGTGTGGAACTGGGTTCTCACCTTCTCGTTTTAGACGAGCTTGTTGAACTGATCGCCAATCATGATTTGCACCCCAAATTGCCGCACAACAAAAGCGAGGTTCAAAAGCAACAGCTCGCGGGCAATAATATCCACCTAAAGAAATACCAAAAGCAGCAATTCGATTTTGATCAATTTCTGGTTGTTCACATAACCAGTCAACAATTGGAGTAGCCCATATTTCAGAGTTATAGACAGCACATAAATCTTGTAAGCGAATCGCCTCTCCTGTACCCGGTTGGTCAACCATAAGTACTGATATTCCACGCTCTACGAGTTCATCAGCTAAGGGGCTGTAAGACATTAATTCTTTAGTAGAATCAAGCCCATTCATCATGACAACAATTGCCTGCTTTTCATCTGTAGTTTTTCCTTTTGCATAAATCGCGCTTAGATGGCTATTTTGATAAGGAATTTCTACACGCTTAACATCATCTTTCTTATATTTTCGATATAGCTCAGCTAACTCTAAATAGCGTTTATATACTTTTAAACGCTCAGGATGACCTTGTTCTTGCATGCGCTCTGCAATTAAATAATATAAGGCAGCACGATAATATTTTTTCGCAGCAGACAACTCTCTGTTTTTCTCAAGATCTTGTTCAGCCATCTTAATCAGCTTATCTGCACCGCCAATCCACGCATGAAGAAACTCGACAGTTCCGACATCTGCATCATCAGAAGATTTTTCTAATAATGGACGGCAAAACTCATCAATTTCACCGATACTTCCACCATGTGTTGCAGCAATAACAGTGGACATACTCCAAACATAGTTTTTTGGAAAATAAACAAACATAAAAAACCTCTTATTCCTTAAGATTGATTAAACTTTTCGATTCAACATAAATCTCACCATTTATTTCATGATGTTGAATCTTCCTTAATTTTTTCCCTTTACATGGGCCTGCAAAACACTCTCCAGAAACTTTGTCAAAATGTGCAGAATGTGCATAACAAACGATATGTTTCCCATCAGCCGATAAAAACTTATCTTTCTGATATTCCAATGGACGATGGTTATGTGGACAGTCATTTACCCATACTGCTACTTCTGTATCTGTCATGACCAAAAAAAGCTGATCATTTACTCCGTCTAATGAAATTCCTTTCGCAGTGCTTTGACTAAGTTCGGAAGTTTTCGCAATAAAAATCCTTTGATTTAACATTATTCTCCTGGTGACCATTTTTTACGCTGATCAAATAAGAATACTTGTGAAGCATCACTTCCCATTGGCATTGCACGTGGTGTCCAATTATCATCATGCAAGTCCATATCTGCATCAAACTCCATCGTTCCACCAAATGGGCTATTGAAATACCAAAAGAAATTACTTCCCATGATATGGCGCCCCGGTCCCCAAAAGCTCTTATATCCTTTCTGAGCAAATTCCCAACCATTTCTTAAAACCTCATAACCTGATCCGAAATGGAAAGTAAAATGATTTACTCCCACCATATGTGGATTAAAGCTTTGAATTAAAAATAAAGAATGGTGTTCATTTAAGCCGGCTGGACGCATAAAAGGTCCAATATTGATAAAACGATCAGTCGTGATAAAACCAAGTCGATCAGCATAAAAAGCTTCTGCCTTTTTATGATCTGGGACGAAATAAACAACATGGGAAAGAGATCTTGGTGTTTTACTATGACCTTCGAGCAATACGCCACATTCATTAATGGCACGCCCAGGTTCTTGACCCGGTACATTTATTCCTACATGTGGGGCAACAATTTTACGTTTACGTGTAATACGGAATGCGATTGCAAATCCACTATCATCAAAAGAATGGATTGTTCCTTCATCATCAACACTCACTTCTCTATCTTTAGAAAGTTCTGCTGCGATAAGGTCTAATTCATTTTGATCAGTAACGCCATACACTGTTTCACGGATATTAGGTGCTGGAGCATTCGCTTTTGGCAACGATGGATCTGTAAATAATTTAAAAACAACAGTACCGCCATCTAAAGCTTCGTAAGTTCCACCACGTTCATTTTTTTCAACAAGATTTAAACCATAATCAAGTAAGTACTGGTGACACGCATCTAAGTCTAATACTCCAAAAACCAGACTTTCTAAGCCAAGAATGTTCATCCATTCAACTCCATTTGAGAAATTTAAAACTAAAAACTCGAAGGCTTCTAATTCATCTGGAATTATTAAAATACAAATTTTGTTGATGTGTCAACAATTATTGTTGACACATCAACATATTTCATCTTATCTTTTATTCAGGATGTTTTTTGTCCACTCATACAATGTTGAATTAAGAAAAAATCTAATCTTTAAAGGGATTATTTAAAGGAATAAGGATGATGCATAAAATCGAAAGTAAGCGAGGAATGCTTGCGCTCATGACGTCTCACTGTGCAGGTATGGTTGACTTGGTTGCCTTACCTATCTGGATAGGCACACTCATTGCGAATTATCATTTTGGTTTTCAACAAGCAGGTGGCCTAGTCACCCTGTTCTTATTAGGAGCAATGCTGGCAAGTTTAATATTTGCGCCTATTTTTAACCGTTTCAATCCTAAATGGCCAGTTTTTATTGGATTCTTTTCCGCTTGTTGTGCTTTTTACCTAGCCTCAAAAAATACTCATTTTTCAGTATTAGCAATATTACATCTGGTAGGTGGTTTTTCTGCAGGCCTTGCCTTGAGCTTTACTCATGGCACTATGGGAAGAAGTATAAATCCTCATAGAATATTTGGATTTGCCGGTCTAGCACTTGGTATTTTTGCTATTTTGTTTTTAGCAGGTTCTTTAAATTTAATTAGAAATTTTGGCGGTTCTACACTTTTTTTGATTCTTGCTTCAATTATGGCGATTGCTGCGTTTATTGCTTTTTTATTCTACCCCCAAGTCAATAAAAAACAGGACAATATTCAATTTGAATCGTACCATCGCCCTAAATTTTCAAAATATATTTGGTGCTGTATTTTTGGAATATCTTTATTAGCCATGACAAATTCTATGAATGTCAGCTTTTATGAACGTATTGGAATTGCACGTGGTTTTGGAGAAAGTTCTGTCGCACTGACATTGATTATTTACGGTATCGTTTCTATTTTTCCAGCGCCGATCGCGGCTTTCACCCAAAAGTATTTAAATCCATTGGCTGTTATTTGTATTGGTCCCATTTTCCAAGCCATATTTTCATTGGTGCTTACCCATAGTCATAATTATTTTCTTTATACGGTGGCTGGATCATGTATGGTTTTTACTATTTTATTTACTCATACTTATGCTTTTGGTTTACTTGCTAGGCTTGAGCCAACAGGTCGAGCTGTTGCTGGGACCCCTGCAATGTTAATGTTTGGGGCCGCCCTAGGACCAATCTTAGCGGGTACTTTAGTTCAATATATTAGCTTTGAAGCTATTGGGATCATGGGTTGTATTTTGGTTCTTGGTCAATTGATTTTATTTAATATGGTTAGAACCTACTACACGAATAATGGTTTGGCTCAAAATGCTTAATTTTTAAAATATTCAAGTAATTCTTCACGACTTTTTAAAAAGCTCTCTCTTTGAGGGCTTTATTTATAAATTACTAATAATTCTCCTTAACTTATCTTCTTTGATGTGGAAATACTCATATAAAACTGCTTCAAAACTAATAAAATGCTTTACTTCATGAACTTAATTTTCTATAAATATTAAAATTATTAACTTAAGTTATTAAATTTAATAGTTATATTTTTTATTATTTTTATGAACAAAATTTTAGGTGAACATAAGTTAAATGGAGGATTTGGAAACCTACCATATATAAGACTCTGGCTACTCTACGTTGCTGCTACGCCGTTTATCCTTTACTACAGTAAATTCGCAGCTTAGTATCTGTTGCTCAAGCAACTTACTAGCCCTTAGCGCGCTTAACGATTTAAACTGACTAACCCTATTTCTAATCTTAGCCAGAGTAATTCTCTAGACAGCTCCCTATAATTTGTAATTACACCTTTATATTTACCCTAGTGAACTATACATCACCTTTACGAGCTTTATTCTGTGGCTACTACTGGCTACTACTGGCTACTACTGGCTACTACTGGCTACTACTGGCTACTACTGGCTATTACTGGCTACTATATAGATTTCTTTTTCTAAATCGCCTTTTGAGCGTTAAAGTTATTAATTTGCTTAGGCTAAATTTCAATACACAGAATATTTTATATCTTATTGAAATTTATAAATATATTTTTAAAAAACCCTTTACAGGCTTAGAAAAACTGATATAGTACGTGCGTACAGCTATTCTTTAGATTTCCATCACATTAGCCAGTTTTGATAATTAATTACAGCCGAATACGCTTCGGGATGTGTTTTCGCAAACTCTCTCATTTTCCAACTAGCTCAGGTTATAATAATAGACTCCCAAAATATTGTTGATCTATTATGAACGCCTCCAATGACCCTTTACACGGCAAAAAACTTGCTGACATTTTGGATGAATTATTGGATTACTACGGTGGATTTGAAGGCTTAAGTCGTAAAATTGAAATTAGATGTTTTTGCATAGATCCAAGTGTTAAATCATCATTACGATTCTTACGTACCACACCATGGGCACGTGAAAAAGTAGAAAGCTTATATTTGTATGTTTTACGCCAAAAAGCCAAACAGAAATCGTAGCGATCAAAACTCTAGCCTCAGCATTTTAATTAGTGGTGGATTGCCACCACTCTTCTTTAGTAGGAAAATATGTAATAGCTTCCTAACAATTAAGCCCTATAAGTTGAATATTTAAACAATTCATTTAAGAAACATCTACACGCTTTTCAGAAATTTTATTTTACTTTTACTATAAACCCCTAAGTTCAAGTGATCACACATGACTAAAAGAACAATAAATATTTATGGAGCCCGACAAAATAACCTTAAAAATATTTCATTAAAAATCCCAAAACATGAAATTGTTGTCTTTACTGGTGTCTCTGGCTCAGGTAAATCTTCTTTAGTTTTTGAAACCATTGGCGCAGAAGCACAAAGACAAATTAATGAAACTCAAGATAGTTTTGTCCGCAATCGTTTACAGCATTTTGGCGTAGCTGACGTTGATAAAATTGAGAATTTAAATGTACCTGTCATTATTAATCAAAAACGTTTAACGGGTAACATCCGCTCAACCGTTGCAACAATTACAGATATTTACGCCAATCTTCGCTTATTATTTTCACGTATGGGTGAACCATTTGTAGGATATTCGAATGTTTTTTCTTTTAATCATCCCAATGGGATGTGTCCACAATGCGAAGGTATTGGTTTAGAGCAAACAATTGATATTTATAAAATATTAGATTTAGATAAATCCTTAAATGAAGAAGGCGCTATCAATTTTCCTACCTATCAACCTACTGCATGGCGTTGGACGCGATATGCAGATTCAGGTTATTTCGACTTAAATAAAAAGTTAAAAGATTATAGTGAAAAAGAATGGGACTTGTTGTTGTATGCTCCTCAACACAAACCTTTGAATCCAACAAGTAAATGGAGAAAAACTGCACTTTACGAAGGATTGGTGACCAGATTTGAACGTAACTTTTTAAAGGGAGAAACACGGGAAAGAAATCGTTATGGGAATAAGCTTGAGCAAATTATTACAACCAAAGAATGTTCTTTGTGTAAAGGCCAACGACTTAATCAAAAATCTTTATCTTGTAAAATTAACGGTAAAAATATTGCTGAATGTACAGCTCTATCTGTATCAATGCTTTTAGAGTTTATAGAGTCTATAAAAAGTGAGAAATTTGAAACTGTTTTACATGAGCTCATTAATAAGCTGAGTAACTTAAATTTAGTTGGTCTCAGTTATTTAAACCTTAATCGTGTGAGCAATACATTATCGGGCGGTGAATCACAACGAATTAAGATGGTTAAACATTTGGGTAATAGTCTAGTTGATCTACTCTACATTTTTGACGAGCCAAGTATTGGGCTGCATCCAAAAGATTTAGATAATATTATTAAAATCATTCAAAAGATTAGAGATAAAGGAAATAGTGTTTTACTGGTTGAACATGACCCAGATCTAATTAGAACAGCTGACCATGTCATTGATATGGGGCCTCTTTCTGGTGCCAATGGTGGTCAAATCATTTACCAAGGAACTTTCGAAGAATTAAAGAACTCATCAGGTTTAACAGGCCAGTTTTTTAAAAGACAAAATACCTATAAGAAAATGCCACGTATGAGTAATGAATGGATTTCGATTAAAAATGCTCATTTATTCAATCTAAAAAATATTGATGTCGACATTCCCAAAAATTGTCTAAGCGTTATTACAGGTGTTGCGGGCTCTGGAAAAAGTACGTTAATCAGTAAAGTCTTACCGCAACAATATCCTGAAACAAAAGTGATTGATCAATCTACAATTACTGCAAGCATTCGGTCAAATTTACTGACCTATCTAGACCTTCTTGATCCGATTCGCCAACTATTTGCAAAAGCAAATAAAGTGAGTGCTAAGCTTTTTAGTTTTAACAGCGAAGGTGCCTGTCCTCAATGTAAAGGATCAGGTATCGAGAAAATTGAACTCGCATTTTTAGATGATGTTGAAATGACATGTGACCTTTGTCACGGCTCAGGATATGCCCCAGAGGTATTAAAGTATCACTATAAAGATAAAAACATTGCTGAAATCTTGAAAATGACTGTTACAGAAGCCAGCCACTTTTTTGAAGATCGTAATTTACAGCAGCAATTTAATTCATTGGTAAGCTTGGGCTTAGACTATATTGCAATTGGCCAACGCTTAAATACTTTCTCAGGTGGCGAGCGCCAAAGATTAAAACTCTCAAAAGAACTCAATGAAACAGATAATATTTTTGTATTAGATGAGCCGAGTACAGGCTTACACCCTTCTGATACTGAAAAATTGATTAGTTTATTAAATAGCTTAGTTGAAAAAGGCAATACGATCATCGTTATTGAACATAATCTAGACATTATTAGCCAAGCAGATTGGATTATTGATATTGGTCCATTAGCTGGTGACAAAGGTGGTGAATTGGTGTTCTCTGGAACTGTTACCTGTTTGCTCTCCGCAGAAAAATCATTCACAGGTCACTATTTGAAAAAATATCTAGAGCTGTAAAGATTTGATTAACTAGCTTGGCACAATCAAGTTTAAATGTGAGAGCCCTCTCGACTCTCACATCTCTAATTGTAGTAAGGAATACTCAAGCAACCTCTCCCACTCATTCTCTTGTAACGCTATGACCGATATTTAGCCTGAATCATCAGCATGATAATAACGAACAACGAAGGTATTGCAGCAATTACAAATAAATGGGTAATGACCAGAAATTGAGAAAGATAGCCACCAAATAACGGCCCAATGACCGAACCCAAACGGGCAATCCCAATACTCCAGCCCACCCCAGTGGTACGAAGTGAAACCGGGTAATAACTTGCAGACAGCGCATTAATGGCAGGTTGCCCACCAACAATCGCAAAGCCAGCAATAAAAATGATGAAAAATAATAAAACGATATGGCTAACAGCATAGCCAATTAAAGCAACACTAATCACTGCAACCAAAAAAACAGGAATTAATACTTTATAAAATCCGGTCTTATCGATTTTAAGGCCCATTACAATGCTACCAATCGTACCGCCTAATTGTAGAGTGGAGCCGATCATCAATGCCTGATTTAATGAAAGCCCTGACTCTTTAGACAAAGTCGGTAGCCAGTTCGCCAGAAAATAGAGACTGATCATGTTTAAAATACTGATGATCCAGATGGAATAGGTAAAAAACGCACGCTTATTTTTAAATAACTCAAGCGGTGACTTCTTAACCTGAACTTCAGTCCTATTAATGATTTTCATCTCTGAATTAAATGTTAATGCAGGATAAAATTTCTTTAACCAAAACAAAATTTTGGGCGTGTTTTTACTATTTTCACTTAAAAAATATAAAGACTCTGGCAGCTTAAACAACGTGATAAAGAAAATAATTAAAGGAACAATACCACCAAAATAGAAAATCGCCTGCCATCCTCCCCAAGGAACCAATAAGGCGGATATGCCTCCTCCCAACATTGCCCCGACCGTATAGCCACAAGAAATGACCATCATGGTGAAAATACGAGATTTATATGGAACAATTTCGGAGCTATAAGCCATAACATTTGGCATGATGCCTCCTAAAAAAATTCCTGTAACAAAGCGGATTGCAGTCAATTGCTCAATATTGCCGACATGTGGTGTGACCAGCATCAATATGGAGAACATAAAGGTTGAGATCAGTAATATGGGGCGACGGCCAAATCGATCGGAAAGTGAACTTAATAAAAATGATCCGACAAACAAACCAAATAAGCTGGCGCTAAACACAACGCCTAACATGGTTTTATGAACGCCCCATTCTTCTATAATCATTGGAGCTGCGTAAGCCATAGACTGAATGTCATATCCATCCATAATCATCAGCAATAAACAGGTAAACAAAATAAATTTCTGATAGCGTCCAACTTTCTGCTGATTGATCAAATCACTTAATGCAACTTCTTTCATGGTCATCCCTTCTCCATGTTGCGCTTTCAATTATTTTCATTTTAATTACGTTATTCGTAATTAATTTATGAATAACGTAAAAAATAAAATAACAATATTCTCCCCACAAAGTCAAAAGATTATTTTTTGATTTATCGCACGGCACTTCTGGTTTACTCGTCACAGCATCTTTTTAAATTATTTTTTATATTCAAGGGCTTGTTTTAAAAAATAGCTCTAGCATGACATCTCTTTCTTCCAAACTATTGGAACTTAGAAATTGCATCATCAAGCCATCGATTAGGTTTAACACCATGTTGACATCGGGTTTTATTGCACAAGTTTCTAGACTAAAAATCAGATCAAAAATCTCATGAAGTAGCCATTTTCGATATTCAATCGCCATACGGTAACCTTGCGAATAAACGAGTTTAATTTCAAATATGGCTTTGAGTAATAAGTGGTACAGGCTATTAAAGCAGACATGTAAACGCACAATTTCTTTGAGTTTATCGCTTGAAGTGTAGTATCGGTTTGAATAAATAATTGACAGCACTTGTTCTTTAAGGAGTCTCTTTTGAAAGGCGATACACATTTCAATCAGGTGCTCTTTGGACTGAAAATAATGATAAAAAGTGCTTTTGGTTATTTCGGACTCTTTCACAATCAGGTCTATTCCCGCTGTGTGAAAACCATGGGTGGTAAATAAGTGTATCGCGGTACGAATAACCTGTAATTTTTTGGAAGAGATTTCTAAATTTGACATAGTTTTACCGTTATAAATTCTTGTTGTTTCTAAATGAGATATTTTTTGGGGAGAAAAAAAGGCATAGCAAAGCCGTAAGACTGTGCCTGGCACATCTCAAGTTTTATTGTTGATGCAAGTTTTTTTGAGCCGTAATGACTTAAAGCCTGAAAATCTTTGGGTGATCAAGCTGCTTTAAATTTTTAAGTTGTGTCGTTATAGCTTTTGGCAAGAACTGCCAAGAAATAATGAATGTGCAAAGCCAACTCCTTCTATAGGGAGTTCTGCCAGACATTTTAAATTATGGTGGCAGAACGGAAGAGGGTTCGCAGACTAGTAATAACTCAAACTAGCACACCCGTAGGTGTCCCTCTCCCGTCCTACCGCTACGGGAGGGAACGAGTAGTTCACCACACAAGGCTGTTCCTCAGAAGGAATGGCTCTGATGCGGGAGTTATTATGCGGTCTGCGACGACCGACTGGCAATGTGGCCAGCAGGCAAATGGTAATCTTCAAAAATTAAGGTGTCAATGTGAAATTGGCTAGAAATTATTTAATTAATTATTGTTTTTCATTTAATTACATAATTAAGGATATTCTTAAGTAAAGATTAATTAAAGCTTGAGAATAAGAGTAGTTGAATTTAACTACTCTTCCCAATTTAAAACCGATATCCAAATTTTAACGCATATGCAATTGCGTGATTATTTTTAAACTCAGCCTGCTCTGAAAACTCTTTTATACCTTCGATTGGTAAATAATAGCCACCACCTTCAGCTTTAGTATTTCCTAACCAGAAATATTTTACGCCAGCAGCAATAAAATAGTTAGGCATTGGGTTAAATTGAGCACCAAGACCAAAAGACCAATAGCCTTTCATTGGTCCAAGCGTTGAAGCAGGATTACCCGTACCTGAGTCCCACCCCATATCAGATGCAATGCTCCACCGTTCAGTTAACTGACGTCCCAGTCCCAGAGTCACTGTATATTGATCTTTCTGGTAAGAATCCAAATCAATGCCTTGTTTGTATGCTCCACTAGTTAATGTATCCATATAGTTTGCTGTAAGAGCATCGTATTGCACTGGACGAATATTAAATTTTTTCCAATTCACCCATCTCAGACTCATATAAGCAAGCGTCTTTTCAGCAATACCTGTTTGAAAATCTATATTTACTGATTGAGGCGTTTCGACTTTTGTCTTTGCTGGCGCAGTATATTGTAATGGCTCACCAAAGATGTTTTCATCTACTTGAAAATCATATTTAATTTTTGAACGGTAAGTTACAGCCGCTTTAAGCGCAACTTCCGGAATTTGATAACTTCCTCCTACGAGCCAACCCAATTCTCCCTTTTCTTTAAATTTAGCATTGTATCCATTAAAAGCTTCGGTATATGCCATTCCTCTGAAAGAGACATCACCTTCTACAGTTTGATAGACAGGTCCGCCATAAACTTGAAAGTTTTTAATAGGTGAATAACCCAAAATAAAACTTAAATTTTGGCTTTTTACATTTACAGAAGTACCTTCACGGCTGGCATCATCTGAATAACTATTATTAGGAAGAAGTGGATAAGCTGTTTTTGCAGCAAAAGGCTGATCGTAAAGTAAACCAAAACTGAATTGGTCTGTAAGTTGTAGCTTTAATGCAGCAGTATAAAATTGATTGTCTTGCCCAATATTTCCTGTATCACGACTCTGGTTAGGTCGAACAAGATCCGGACGATCATGAACTACGCCAGAAACAGAAGGATCAACAGCGAAAGCATTTGCTTCTGCATAATTACCAGCCTCTAAAAATGGCAGTATTGACTGCCCTGACTGGTCAAGTGCTGAAGCGTGACTATAACTACTAAAACAAATACCAATTACGCTAAATATCATTAACCCAGATTTCATCTGAAATTTTCGGCTAAAGAAATATTTATTCGGGTCGTTTCCGAAAGTATTTTTTACGATTTCCAAGTGCAATCTTAACTCAGCACAATCCTTGTTTAGAGATTTTTCCATTATTTATCCTTAAATTATAATTTTTTTAAATCACTAATTACCTAGCAATTTATTCATTCACTTCAATTACTGCGAGTAATTTTGATGAACAAAATACAAGCTACAAAATTAATTACACTATGTCAATGACTCTGTGTAATTAATAAGGGTCTGTTATCTTTGTTTATAATTTTCAATATAATCAGCTGATAAGTAAAATATTTTTAAATCTAAAATCGATTAAACTTATAGGTGGAATTTTTATTTGTTCACGTAAAGTGTTGAAGTCCAAATATTTCGAAGTACACGGATAACGACTTCAGGTTCTACAGGAGATGAGCGCCCGAATGCTTCTGAAAGATAACGCTCTTCCAACCAGATCAGCGCTTTCGCTGTTTCGTCGACATCTAAATCTTGTTTAATATTTCCTGCTTGCTGTTCTGCTCTTATATGTTGAGCAGCGGCCTTGATAAAGTCTTGAATTATAGTTCGATAGACGCTATCAACACGTTCATCTCCACTTGCCGCTTCGACAAAGGCCCTTAATAAACGACCATGTTCTATATAGACATTTATAGAGTCGACTAAGGCACGCTCCAGATCGTCTTGAAGATTATTTCCTGCCAACCACCGTTCTGTGATATTGAACAATTCTCTAGCGATATTCTCAACAAGACGGAGCGTAAGATCGTGTTTATCACGGAAATGGACATAAAAAGCCGGACGTTTTAAACCTGTACGTCGCATGACCTCATCAATATTGAGGTCACGAAAATGATGCTCATTTAAAAACTGTTCAGCAGCTTCTAATATTTCTCGCTCAGATTCTTTTGGATCATGTTTAGGTCTACGGCGAGAGGTTGTCATATTGTCCTATTTCCTTTTAGCATGGCGTCATTGTAGGTATTAAAAATTCTTTCGACAAGTCTTTACCCCCTCTTATCACATATGCTAATGACGTAATACAAGAAGAAATCACTTAATTAAAAACAAAATATAATTTATAAAAATCAAAACCTTAAATTAAAAAATTTTTCCTCCACAAGATTATATTAATTAGTCTATCTATGTTGCAAGCAATAATTACACGCAGTCATTGACAGTGTGTAATTATTAGCTTAATAATATTCACACATACCTAAACCTCACTTAGATTTAAATCGAAGTGAAAGTGGATTGGATCAAGGACTTTGTTCATCAGGGAAGATGAAGATTATAAAAATCATCATCTTAGATAATCTAACTGATGCTCAATTTATTAAAATTGTGTGAAGAGGAAAAAGATATGAGTACATCAGATCAAAATACTATTACTGATGTTTTAATTATCGGTGCAGGAATCTCAGGTATTAGTGCAGCCTACCATTTAAAAAAATATAGACCGAATACAACATTCACTATGCTAGAAGGCCGTGATGAAATTGGAGGTACATGGAGCCTGTTCCGTTATCCAGGTATTCGCTCAGATTCAGACATGCAATCTTTTGCATTTGGCTTTAAGCCTTGGACCAATAAAAGGGTTTTTGGCAGTGCTCAAATGATCTGTGATTATTTAAAAGAAACGATCACTGAAAACGAGATTGAATCTCATATTCGATTTGGTCACTATATGACAAGTGCCGAATTCTCATCGCAAGAAGGCGTTTGGACAGTTAAAGTAAAACGTAAAGATCAAAAAAGTTTAACCACTTTCCGTTCGCGTTTCTTACTCATGGGTAATGGTTATTATGACTATAACGCAGGTTATACACCTGAGTTTAAAGGAACCGAGGAATTTCAAGGGCAAATCATCCACCCTCAACAATGGCCAGAGAACCTAAATTATTCTGGCAAAAAAGTCGTGGTCATTGGTAGTGGTGCTACAGCGGTTACCTTAATTCCAGCGATGGCTCAGGATGTTGAGCACATCACGATGCTTCAAAGATCGCCAAGTTATGTCATGGCTGCCCCAAGTACAGATTCAATCGCGAACGCGCTCAATCGTGTTTTCTCACCACAACGTGCTTTCGATCTTATCCGCCGTAAAAATATTGCCTTGACTCGAGGTGTCTACAATTTAAGTCGTCGTTTTCCGAAACTCATGCGTCGCTTTTTAATCTCAGATGTACAACGAAACCTCCCAAAAGACTTTGATGTCGCCACTCATTTTTCTCCCAAATACAATCCATGGGATGAACGCTTATGTGTTGTACCAGACGGAGATATGTTTAAAGCAATTTCTGCTGGAAAAGCTTCTGTAGTAACCGATCATATTGAGCGTTTTACCAAAGATGGTATTTTGCTTAAATCGGGTAAAACATTAGAAGCCGATATTATTGTGACCGCAACAGGTCTAAACGCAGTCGCATTTAGTAAGACTCAATTAATTGTGGATGGGAAAAAAATTAATTACCCAGAGACCACTATTTTCAAGTCAATGATGCTCTCTGATGTTCCTAACTTCGCCTTTGCATTTGGCTATACCAATCTTGCATGGACTTTAAAAGTTGATTTGGTCTGGAAACACTTTTGTAGATTACTGGATTACATGGATGAAAATAAGTACGGAACATTCACGCCTGTAATTAGTGATAAAAACATGAAACGTATTCCATTTGTAGATTTGAACTCAGGCTACATCCAACGAAGCATTGCACAATTTCCAATGGCAGGTACACAAGGCCCATGGATTGTAAAACAAGATTATAAATTCGATCTTGAACGACTCCATAAAGGTTCTGTTTTTGATAAAGAGTTGCTGTTTTCAAATCCTCAAATCAAGAAAAAACTCCACGTCATCACAGAAGAACCTCTGACAGCACAAATAAAAATCCAAGCTTAACAACGGCGATTTACATTTTCATCTCTTATCTAAAGTACGAGTAAGAGAGAAAGATCAATTAGGGAAAATATGATGGAAAATATTAAATTTATAAGCAAAGGAGTTACCTGTTCTGCATGGTATATCCCTTCAACTTCAGAAGAGTTCATGACCTCTGAAGGTCGACCTTGCATTATTATGGCAACAGGCTTTGGTGGTACAAAAGATACAGGATTGTTAGATTTTGCCGAGCCGTTCAGCCAAGCAGGTTTTGATACATTCGTATTTGATTATCGTGGATTTGGCGAGTCAGCAGGCTTACCTAGACAACATGTATCCTATATTAACCAACGTGAGGATTATCATGCAGCGATCGCAGCTGCACGAAGTTTACCATTCGTTGATCAAGATCGGATTGTACTATGGGGTACTTCGTATTCGGGTGGTCATGTCGTTGTAGTTGCTGCACAAGACCCTAAAATATCAGCGGTTATCTCCATGAACCCTGCTACAGATGGTTTAGCAGCTTTAAAACAAGTTTTCCAATATGGAGGGATAAAGCAAATAACAACGGCTATAGGTCATGGCATAAAGGATTTAATTCATGCCATAGCGCAACGCCCTCCGCATCTTATTCCAATTGTTGGGCAACCTGGTACTGCTGCCATGATTAGTACCCCAGGTGCTGAAGAAAGCTATACCGCAATGGCGGGTCCAACTTGGCGTAATGAAGTCTGTGCTCGTGCAGCTCTAGAAGTCTCATACAACCGTCCAGTTACTTTTGCCAAAAATGTTAAGTGCCCTACTTTGATTCAAGTCGGTTCGAATGACCAAATTGCCCCACCTGACCCAGCTCGAAAAACGGCAAGCCTAATTCAAGGGCCTTCTAAACTACTGGAATATCCAATTGATCATTTTGATTTCTATACGGAATCTTGGCACGGCAAGATACTAAATGACCAAATTGAATTTTTAAAGCAGTTATTTGCCCCTAAAACAAATATGCCTAAAAGCTAATAAATTTATTTGAAATATTCTTAATCAGAAAGGATAAGGAAATCTTATGTCACTCGTTAAATTAAGCAAAGATACACAAATCGATGAAATCGTTTCGATTATTAAAAGAGATGGTGGTGTCATCATTGAAAATTTTTTAAATGATGAAAATACCCAAGATATTTATCAAACATTATCTCAGCAATTAGAGTTGATTCCAGACGGCGAAGATGAATATTTTGCAGGTACAAAGACCCGCCGAATGAGCCGCTTATTTGCGCGCTTACCACAAATGCCATTGGTGGCAATGAATCCAGTATTTTTAGATACAGCAAAAGCGATTCTCCAAACCCCACTACAGGCTTGGAGTGGTGAAAATAGAATTGAATTATATCCAGACATTCAGGTTGGTGTGACTCAAGCGATTCAAATTTGGCCAGGTCAAAAAGCACAACCTTTACATCGTGACGATACTGTATGGATGTGGCAACATCCGGGTTATGGTCGTGAAGCTAGGGTACAAATTATGTTTGCCGTCACTGATTTTACTGAAGAAAATGGTGCTACACGCGTCATCCCTGCCAGCCATTTGTGGGATGATCAAAGAGTACCTAAAGAAGACGAAACGATCGCGGCTGAAATGAAAGCTGGAGATGCTTTAATATGGATTGGCTCTACCTATCATGGTGGCGGAGCTAATGTAAGCCATGCGCCTCGTATAGGATTGACCATGTCTTATGATCTTGGCTTTCTACGACAGGAAGAAAACCATTATTTATCTCTATCAACCGAAATAATTAAAAGCTTTCCAGATGAGCTAAGAGGATTGCTCGGCTGGAATATGAGTACAACATTTGTTGGATTTGTCGAACATGAAGGTAAGATGATGAGCCCAATCGATATGTTAAATGTTCAGGATTTTAAAACGACTGGAATCATATAACACTTAATATCTAAGATAGCCAAAAGAAAGAAATTTCTATTCATAGAGGTTTCTTTCTTTTATTGAAAACTATAAATATCTTATATTAAGCAATTGTTTTTACTTGAATAATAAAAGCACTATTTGGACTGCGATTTTCATATCGAATGGTGCCTGAGTGAGCTAAAACAATGGCTTGCACAACTGCCAAACCTAACCCTGTTCCTCCTAAAGCTTTATTTCTGGACTGCTCCACTCTATAAAAAGGATTGAATAATTCTTTTTGATATTCAACTGGAATACCCGGACCTTCATCGACTATTTCTAAAATCCATTGTCCTTGTTCAACTGAAGACTTAATTTTTAAAACTCCAGGATTAGAGTATCTAATTGCATTATCAATCAATGCGATTAAGACTTGCTCCATACGTCTTGCATCGCAAGATACCAACTCATTAGCAATATCATAAGTTATAGTAAAATTTGATTGTCTAAGTTTTTCATCAAACATCCGTATTACTTTTTCAACGCATCTCAAAAAATCAACTGACTCAATATTTAACTTAAGCTGTTTATTTTCAAATAAGCTCAATGTTCTCAAGTCTTCTACAAGATGCGATAGTCCCTCTACTTGATTCAACAAACTTCGGATGAGTTCAGGCTCAGCTTTAAAAACTCCATCTACAATCCCTTGTAATCTACCTTGCAGAATTGTGATTGGTGTTCTTAATTCATGGGCAATAGCAGCATTCCATACTTGTGCATTGTGTACAGAACTTTCAAGCTTTTGAGCCATATCATTAAAATTTAAAATTAATGTATAAATCTCTGTGGAGTGGACTTTTTGATCATTTGCTCGGGCAGACAAATCACCCTCACTAATTTTATTCGCGGCATCTGCCAATGAATTAATGGGCACAATAAATCTTTTTGCTAACTGCATCCCAATAATTAAAGAAATAATTGAACCACATAAAATGACTGTACCTAGCCAAATCCAGTCAACCAGATGGAAATCTGTAAAGTCTCCTTGCAGGGAACTTAATGAAATCCAGCCATGATCAATTGCATAGTTATAAACAACATAGCCTAGAAATACAGACAATAAAGTGATACTTAAATTTACCATACTAAAAGCAATAAAAAATTGCTTATTAATCCCTAATTTATTTTTCATTGTCTTTTCTCAACTTTTAGCATGTTGGATTTTTTCTATCTAATCCTATTATTGTTGGGGATGATCTAATCTATATCCGACACCGCGGACATTAATAAGCATGTGTTCAAGCCCGTGCTCTTCTAGTTTTTTTCTTAACTTACTGACATGGCTATCAACCGTTCTTTCTAAAGCATCACTATCGGGCAAGCATTGAGTCATTAACTCACCTCGAGTAAATACCCTATGGGGCTGATTAATCATTAAGAGTAGTATTTTATATTCAGTTAACGTCAGGTTGAGTAAGATTTTCTTATCTAGCTGATTGATATAGACACTATGAATCTCGGTATTGATTTCAATATTTTTATAAAACAGATTTTTGACAGCAGCTTGTTTGTTCTGATGGGTTCTTCTTAAAACAGCCTGCACACGTGCAACCACTTCATTCGGATTGAAAGGCTTAACCACAAAATCATCTGCACCGATTCGTAAGGCCATCACCTTATCAATATCCTGATCTAATGCAGTCAGCATAATGACAGGTGTTTGTGCTTTTTGACGAATTTTACTGAGCACTTCCCAACCATTGAGTTCAGGTAATTTAATATCAAGTAAAATCAAATCAATGGGTTGTGATGCATGAATTTCGATTGCCTGCTTACCGTTCATTGCCCGAATAACTCGCATGCCTTCACGTTTTAAATATTGTTCAATAATGTCTCCTATATCATATTCATCTTCTACAACAAGAATTTGTTTATCACGGCAATCAAAAGAAAATGAAGCTTCGAACATAGGTAAATCATCGAAAAATTTCAGACAAACGTCATAATACGCTTATTTATGTGCTGATCTCCACACTTTTTCCACATTTCAAAGATCTTGATTACACACTTACCCAAAATAATAACAACATCAAAAACTCCCTAGGTTTGGACAGTATGCAAAAGCATCTTTTACTTCCATTATTTTTATCTATTGGGCTAGTCATCCAAGGTTGTAGTTCCGAAGAGGCTAAACAACCAGAAGTTCCACCGGCGAAAGTCAGTGTATTAAGTCTCCAGCCACAATCCGTTAATTTTAGCGAGAACCTCCCAGCTCGTGTTCAAGCCTTCCGTACTGCTGAAATTCGTCCGCAAGTCGGCGGTATTATCGAAAAAGTATTATTTACTCAAGGTAGTGAAGTAAAAGCTGGGCAAGCCTTATACAAAATTAATGCTGAGACTTTTCAGGCTGATGTAAATAGCAACAAGGCTTCTCTCAATAAAGCCGAAGCTGAGGTTACACGTTTAAAGGTCCAGTTGGAACGCTATGAACAACTGTTACCAAGTAATGCAATTAGTAAACAAGAAGTCAGTAATGCTCAGGCTGAATATCGCCAAGCTTTAGCTGATGTCGCACAAATGAAAGCTCTACTCACCCGTCAAAACCTGAATCTGCAATACGCAACAGTACGTGCGCCAATCTCTGGTCGTATTGGGCAATCATTTGTGACTGAAGGTGCTTTAGTCAGCCAAGGTGATACGAAGAATTTGGCGACCATACAACAGATTGACAAAGTTTATGTTGATGTAAAGCAATCTATTGGTGAATACGAGCGCTTACAAACTGCATTACAAAACGGCGAATTATCTGCCAATAGCGATAAAACCGTTCGTATTGCTAATAGCCATGGTCAATTCTACAACGTCAGCGCAAAAATGCTGTTTGAAGATATTAATGTAGATCCGGAAACAGGCGATGTCACGATTCGTATTGTAGTGAACAACCCGGAACGAAAACTACTTCCTGGAATGTACGTGCGTGTCAATATTGACCGAGCATCCGTCCCTCAAGCCCTTCTTGTGCCTTCTCAAGCAATCCAGCGTAATAACAATGGTGACCCACAGGTTTATGTCATTAATGCTAAAGGTTTGGCAGACATCCGTCCGATCGAACTTGGACAACAATATGAACAGTTCTACTTAGTGAATAAAGGACTCAAAGTAGGTGACAAAGTCATCGTTGAAGGAATTGATAGAATTCAACCGAATCAAAAGCTTGAAATAAGTAAGTGGAAAGCACCCATTACTCAAGGAGCTCAATGATGATGTCACAATTTTTCATTCGTCGCCCCGTATTTGCATGGGTAATTGCAATTTTCATTATTTTGTTTGGATTACTCAGTATTCCCAAACTCCCTATAGCACGCTTCCCTAGTGTTGCACCTCCACAAGTCACCATTAGTGCTGTCTACCCAGGTGCAACACCCAAAACAATTAACGATAGTGTTGTGACTCTGATTGAAAGAGAGCTATCCGGCGTTAAAAATTTACTTTATTACAGCGCAACAACAGACACCTCGGGCATGGCTCAAATATCGGCTACCTTTAAACCGGGTACAGATGTCGATATGGCTCAAGTTGATGTGCAGAATAAAATTAAAGCTGTTGAAGCCCGTCTTCCACAAATTGTTCGTCAACAAGGTTTACAAGTGGAGGCTTCGTCTTCAGGTTTCTTAATGTTGGTCGGAATCAACTCACCGAATGGACAATATTCGGAAGTTGATCTGAGCGATTACCTTGTCCGAAATGTAGTTGAAGAATTAAAACGTGTTGAAGGCGTTGGTAAAGTCCAATCATTTGGCGCCGAAAAGGCCATGCGTATTTGGGTAGATCCAAACAAGTTAGTTTCATATGGTCTTTCAATTAGTGACGTAAATGCGGCAATTCGTGAAAATAATGTCGAAATCGCTCCAGGCCGTTTAGGTGACTTACCTGCTGAGAAAGGACAGCTCATCACGGTTCCTTTGTCTGCGCAAGGACAATTAAATGACGTTGAACAATTCAGAAATATCAGCTTAAAAAGTAAGATCAACGGTAGTGTCATTAGACTTTCTGATGTAGCTAATGTTGAAATTGGTTCACAAGCATATAACTTCGCTATTTTAGAAAATGGTAAACCGGCAACGGCGGCAGCAATCCAGCTTAGCCCTGGCGCAAATGCTGTAAAAACGGCTGAAGGTGTCAGAGCCAAAATTGAGGAGTTAAAAGTCAATTTACCGGAAGGTATGCAATTTAGTATTCCTTACGATACTGCTCCATTTGTCAAAATTTCTATTGAAAAGGTAATTCACACGCTAATTGAAGCCATGGTTTTGGTTTTCATTGTGATGTATCTGTTTCTTCATAATGTTCGTTATACGCTCATTCCGGCAATTGTTGCCCCTATTGCATTGCTAGGAACATTCTCGGTGATGTTGCTTGCAGGGTTCTCGATTAACGTGCTCACCATGTTTGGTATGGTGCTCGCGATCGGTATTATCGTCGATGATGCCATTGTAGTCGTAGAGAATGTCGAAAGGATTATGGTGACTGAAGGCTTACCACCTAAAGAAGCGACTTCTAAAGCAATGAAGGAAATCACCAGTCCAATTATTGGTATTACCTTGGTACTTGCAGCCGTATTTTTACCAATGGCGTTTGCAAGTGGCTCAGTTGGGATTATTTACAAGCAATTTACGCTGACCATGTCGGTGTCAATCTTGTTCTCGGCGCTGTTAGCATTAATTTTAACCCCTGCACTCTGCGCGACAATTCTTAAGCCAATTGATGAACATCATCAGAAAAAAGGATTCTTTGCTTGGTTTGACCGTACCTTTGATAACCTTACTAAAAAGTATGAAATCATTCTCTTTAAGGTCATCAAACATACCATTCCAATGATGGTGCTGTTTGTCATTATTACAGTTGCGACTTTTGCTGGAATGAAGTTTTGGCCAACAGCATTTATGCCTGAAGAAGATCAAGGTTGGTTCTTAACAACGTTCCAACTTCCATCTGATGCTTCTACTGAGCGAACTAAAAATGTAGTGAAAGAGTTTGAAGCAAGCATACAAGACAATCCGGATGTTAAAAGTAATACGTCAATTTTAGGTTGGGGTTTCGGTGGTTCAGGTCAGAATGTTGCCGTTGCCTTTACAACACTAAAAGATTTCAAAGAAAGAAAATCGTCAGCATCTGAGATGACTAACTCAATTAATGAAACAATGGCTCATAGTAAAGAAGGTTCATCTATGGCCGTTCTACCTCCAGCCATTGATGAGTTAGGTACATTCTCTGGCTTTAGCCTTCGACTACAAGATCGGGCCAACTTAGGTATGCCTGCATTACTTGCTGCCCAAGATCAATTAATGGCAATGGCAGCCAAAAACAAAAAGTTTTATATGGTTTGGAATGAAGGCCTACCTCAAGGAGACAATATTTCTTTAAAAATTGACCGAGATAAATTGAATGCACTTGGCGTTAAATTTGCCGACGTGTCAGACATCATCTCAACGTCAATGGGTTCAATGTATATCAATGACTTTCCAAACCAAGGTCGTATGCAGCAAGTGATTGTGCAAGTTGAAGCAAAATCACGTATGAAATTGCAAGATATTTTGAATCTTAAAGTGATGGGTGCAAGTGGCCAGCTGGTTTCTTTATCGGAAGTTGTGACACCTCAATGGAACAAAGCACCGCAACAATACAATCGCTATAACGGACGACCATCTTTGAGTATTGCGGGTATTCCTAACTTCGATACTTCATCTGGTGATGCAATGCGTGAAATGGAACAACTCATCGCAAAATTACCAAAAGGGATTGGCTATGAATGGACTGGTATTTCTCTTCAAGAGAAACAATCAGAATCACAAATGGCATTCTTGCTTGGTTTGTCGATGTTAGTGGTATTCCTCGTACTCGCAGCCCTTTATGAAAGTTGGTCAATTCCGCTATCGGTTATGTTGGTTGTGCCATTAGGTATTTTTGGAGCGATCATTGCTATTATGACCAAAGGGCTGATGAATGATGTCTTTTTCAAAATTGGCCTGATTACGATTATCGGTCTTTCCGCCAAGAATGCGATTTTGATTGTTGAATTCGCCAAGATGCTCAAAGAAGAAGGAATGAGTTTAGTTGAAGCTACTGTTGCCGCAGCCAAACTCCGCTTACGCCCTATTCTGATGACTTCCCTTGCCTTTACTTGTGGTGTGGTGCCTTTAGTGATTGCATCTGGTGCAAGTTCTGAAACACAACATGCACTCGGGACTGGTGTGTTTGGCGGCATGATTTCAGCAACCATCCTAGCAATTTTCTTTGTACCGGTATTCTTCATCTTTGTACTAGGTGCAGCCGAAAAACTGTTTTCTTCCAAACAGAAAATTAAATCTTAAATGAAATAAAGCAAGGGAAATTAATCAATTTCCCTTGCTCCTCTTATGCCTAAATTTATTCTATTATTTGGAGAAAAGCATGTCTAAATCGGCTGTCTTATCTCGTGGATTTATGATTTCCACACTCTCATTTACTTTAACTGCATGTATAAGCATGCAGCCGCCACAACCTGCGGTTAAATCTAATATTCCTCAAAATTTCGCTGAAACCTATGCTGGCCCTTCAATTGCTGAACAAGGATATAAAGCCTTTTTTTCCGATCCACGATTATTGGAAGTCATTGAAATAAGCTTGAATAATAATCGCGATTTACGTACAGCAGCGTTAAATATTGAGCGTGCCCAGCAGCAATACCAAATTACTAAATACGACCAACTTCCGACCATTGGTGCGACAGCAAATGCCATTAGGCAAGTTAACCCTTCGGTAAACCCTAACAATCCTTACTCTACGTTTCAGGTTGGTTTGGGTGTAACGGCGTATGAACTGGATTTTTGGGGACGTGTTCAAAGTCTTAAAGATGCAGCATTAAATAATTACCTTGCAACACAGAGTGCTAAAGACTCAACTCAAATTAGTTTGGTGAGCCAAGTTGCACAAGCGTGGTTAAATTATTCTTTTGCTACAGCAAATTTAAATCTTGCGCAGCAAACCTTAAAAGCTCAACTTGATTCGTACAATCTGAATCAAAAGCGCTTTAATGTCGGGATTGATAGCGAAATACCTTTACGCCAAGCCCAGATTTCTGTCGAAACAGCACGTAATGATGTCGCAAACTACAAAACTCAAGTTTCACAAGCGCAAAACTTGTTAAATCTTTTGGCTGGACAAGCGGTTCCATCAAACCTGCTTCCAACTCAGTCAGTTAAAACAATTACTCAAGAGAAGAATTTTTCAACAGGCTTAAGTAGCGATTTACTACAAAACCGTCCAGACCTGAAAGTCGCTGAATATCAACTTCGTGCAGCTGGTGCCAACATTGGTGCGGCAAAAGCCCGCATGTTTCCGACCATCACACTTACGGGTTCAGCTGGATATGCATCGACTGAACTGAAAGATTTATTTAAATCTGGCGGCTTCGCATGGTCAGTTGGTCCTAGCATAGACCTGCCTATTTTTGATTGGGGAACACGTAAAGCCAATATTAAGGTTTCAGAGATCGACCAAAAAATTGCGCTTTCTGAATACGAAAAAGCGATTCAGTCTTCTTTCCGTGAAGTTAACGATGCCTTGGCTGCCCATGCTCATATTGAAGAGCGTTTAAACGCCCAGCGCCGTTTAGTATCTGCAACCGATACCACTTATAAACTTTCTACAGCCCGTTTTAGAGCTGGAATTGATAGTTATTTGACTGTGTTAGATGCTCAGCGTTCTGCATATGCAGCTCAACAAGGTCTATTGGTTCTCGAACAAACCAAATTAAATAATCAAATTGAACTCTATAAAGCCTTGGGTGGCGGGTTAAATAAATAACCCATCTTTCAGAAATATTTTAAAGGCTAATCTGCATCGACATTAGCCTTTAAATTTTATGTTTTTTCTAAAAGATAAGAAATAGGTACTGTGAATTGGATAATTAGCTTAACCCATTTAAAATCATTAATACCGTTTGCTCCATTTGCTTTTGTCTCTGTTGATCAGTGACACCTTGAATACTAAACGCCCAATAAGCTTCAAATAAACAAACAATGACATAGGTCGCTGAGCTAATCGCCTCTGGGGTCACTTTTGGATATTCTTGTGCCAATTGATTTTCAAAATCTGGAAGCCAATGCTTTGTCCAAAGTGTATGGAGCATCTGCTGGATAAACGGATTTCTCGCGCTTTGAGCCACTAACTCAAACCAAACTATTAAATCATCTTGAGTCCGATACACTTCGGGTGTGAACATCATGATGATTCGCTCGCTCAATGGTTTCCCACTAAAACGATGAATAATCTCAGTGCCCATTTTCGAAATGTAATGTTCAATGAAAGCATTCATTAAATCTGAACGTGACGAAAAATAATGATGTACGAGAGTACGTTGCATGCCTGAAGCTTCCGCTACTTTGGCAAAAGTAATTCCTTCTAGCCCTTCTCTCGCCACAACTGAAACAGCAGCTTGAAGAATTTCATAAGACCTTTCTTGGGCTTTACTCGGCCTTCCTATTTTATTTTCCATCATCATCATAAATAAAAAATTGTTTACTAATTCATCATAGCATATTATTTTACTGACATGACAGTCAATTAATTATAAGGAAGTCATATTATGAAAATTCTTGGCCTTGATGCAGGTAGCCAAACGGAAGCTACTACATCAAAAATCTTAACGAATAGTGAAATGACACATGCCGCCATTTTGGAAATTGTAAATATCTTTGGACTGGTTGCCTGTATTGTATTAGCACTTATTGGCTGGATATACGGCGCTAAATTCCTAAAGAAAAAGAATATCCTGCTTGGTTTAGAGTGTTGGATCGTTGCTTTCTCTGCGACAAACTTTGTCTCTTATATGCTGACAAGTTCAAATATTAATTTTTCAATTACCATGTTTCTCGATTCATTCTCGCGTAGTTTCGGTATGCCGATTATTGCTGTACTTGGTCTAATGGCGCTGACCCATAATTACAAACCATCTACCCTTAAAGAAATTCTGCTCTTCGCATTTTCATTTGCTGGCACTTTTGTGGTTTTTCTAGCAGATTTTTTTCAAGAAATACGTCCATATTTTTACGTCACCATGTGGATCATCCTTGTGATTTATCTGTTCTATTTCATTATTTGCTTAGCACGTGCCGGAGAGATTTTTCATGCATTGGCCACCACAATAACCGCTGTGGTGAGTTTAGCAGTAGCAGTTGTATATGACTTTTTTCCGATCCCTGGCGACGATACCCATATGATTTTCATGACTTGGGCTTTCGTAACATGGGGCTATGCCATCATTCAGTTGTATTACGCCTATGATGCCCTTGAGCGCTCACAGAAAGTTTCCATTCAATCTTTTATTCCAGCCCGCCAGTAAAACGTACTAAGAGCATTGCTTTTAAAAAAGATTAAAGCCGGTGCTCTAGCACTGAGAAGTTATACAGAAGGATAGCGAATGAATTATTCAAATGAACAAGTGATGAGTGGCCACACTGAATCTATGCCATTTCGTCTTTTAGGTGGCTGGATAGAACAGCCTAGCGACCTTCAACCTGAGTTAGTTGGTTCGGTCAGCGCAGATGTCATTGTGGTTGGTGCTGGTTTTGCTGGATTGTCGACAGCTCTTGAACTCACGGCTCGTGGTGCAAAAGTCATCGTACTTGAGCAAGAGTTCGGTGGTTTCGGTGCCAGCGGTCGTAATGCTGGCTATCTGCTTGGTAGTATGGGAATTGAATTCGAAGTGTTCGCCAAGCGCCTCGGCGTTGAACGTGCAAAACAGTTTGTCAATTTCTACGATGAGGGCGTGACCTATGTTGAAAAGCGTCTGGTCGAGTTAGGCATCGATTGTGATTACAATCCTTCTGGAATTATACGGGCTGTTATAGATCCTTCGCAGGAAAAATGGTTACGCCGCAGTATGAGAGTTGGTGAGGAGCTAGGATCCCGTACTCGCTTTGTAGATCAAGCCGAAATGCGTGCTCGCGGGATTCCACCAGCTTTTCTGTTTGGTAGCGAACAACGCGGCGGCACGCTAAACCCCGGTAAATACGTGAGTGGTTTACGCCGTGCAGCCATTCAGGCAGGTGTTAAGATTTATGAAAAAACACCATTGCTCTCTTATAGCGAAGGACCAATCATTAACTGCAAAACCGCTCGCGGTAGTGCCAGCGCACCCATCATGGTGTTAACCACAAATGCTTTCACACCTCAGTTGGGAATGCTACGTGATAAAGTTGCTCCGATACGGGTGTCGGCAATTGAAACTCAACAATTAACTCCAAAGCAATTGGAGTCTCTGGGCTGGCCTGGCCGAGAAGGTATTATTACACCGCACCTCATGATGGAAAGTCATCGTCTGACTGCACACAACACAATGGTGTTGACCGTTAAGAAGTTGAATTATGTTTACGGTTCAAAAACTCCGAACATACCAGATCATGATGCCTATGCTTTACTAGCACAGACATTACGTGAACGTCACCCAACCTTGAAAGGTCTTGGTATTAAGCACTGCTGGAGTGGTTACGTTAGTGTGGCTTATGACTTTTTGCCTGTGGTTGGATCAACTGGGCCACATCAAAATATTATCTATGCAGCTGGCTGTACGGGACATGGGCTTGCGACTCAGTCGCTCATGGGACAACTTCTTGCCGAGAAAATCAAAGGAGTAGTAAACCCTATTCTGAACAACTTATACCACAAGACCCCTTCTACGCTACCCGAACCACTCCAGTGGTGTGTATTTAAAACAGGTTTCAAAGCAGCAGCATTCTATGATCGTCTAACTGACCGCAAAGCGCTTGCAGCTAAAAAGGATTCATAGAGCTAAGCATTTTTTAGTGCTGTAAATAATCAGTGGACTATATGTGTGTAGTCCATTTTTAGTTTTATCTTAAGACCTCTAAAGATTGTACTACAAAACTTCTGGGATAATGTAGGCACCCTAGCAATTGAAGATCCTTTTAAAATCAAATGATTGAAAACTGATTTTCAGTATAGTAATTGAACTCGCTAAGAAATTGGCTAGTTCAATCATGATCTTTTTATAATTTTTACTTCTAACAAGCACGAAGATGAAATGCCTTTCATATTTAGAATGATAGATAGAAATAATTTATGTATTCTGCTTCATACGTTGAATATCACGTTGCGGAGATTCTCCAAACAACCGAGAGTATTCACGGCTAAATTGCGATGCACTTTCGTAGCCTACCAAACTCGCCGCCCTTCCTACATCTAGATTTTGATTAAGCATTAAATGACGAGCTTCTTGTAAGCGAAGTTGCTTTTGATATTGCAACGGGCTCATTCCTGTTACTTCACGAAAATGCTGCCTGAAAGTTGATGGACTCATAAAAGCTTTTTCAGCTAAATCATCCATGCGAATGGGTTGAGCAAAATTGTTTTTTAGCCAGCTCACGATTTGATGAATTTTTTGATTGACCGAGCCAGATTTCACCAGTTGACGTAAATAAACGCCTTGAGAACTATTTAAAAGTCTTATAACAATTTCTTTTTTAATTAAATCAGCTAGATGTGGAATCATAACTGGTTCATCTATCAACTTTACCAATCTGAACACAGCATCCATAAGCGGTATATCTGCTAACTCAACTGTAAAAGATTCATGTGTATCATCAGAAAAAGTTGGTAAATCTTTTACAGGTAAATCTGCAACAACCTCATTTACCATTTTGAGATCTAATAGTAGTAAAAGAGCTAAAAATGGTTTTTTGAAAGATGCTTCTACAACATGAGATGTGACGGGCAAATCAATAGTGGTCAACATACTTTGACCTTGCCGACATTGATAAATCTTATCGCCGATAATAACTTCTTTTTGTCCTTGTAAAACAAGCCCTAGTCCTAGGCTATAAATACAATGTGTACTCTCAGTTGGACTTATTCGACTATGAAAAGAAAGCCCCGAAATAATAGACTCATGCTCACCTTCAACTTCGGCAAAATGTGAAACCTTTTGAATAAGCTGATCTATATTTTTGCTTCTTTGGGCAACAGAGGCAGACATAAAGACATTTAAATCCAATCAATAACTGCAATAATTTTTATCATCTGTAATCAATGCAGTAAATAATTGTTTAGTTAAAATAATTAAAAAATCAAACTATTATAATTATTAGGTAACACTCTATTGATGGAATGATATCTTGTGTATGTTTATGGCCAACCCATAGTTTCTAAACTTAGAGCAGGATTAAACCTGCTCTCGTTGACGTATAGGGAACCATCCCTTTCTTATCTTGATTTCATCCCATAAATGATCTGGAATGTGTAATTCAGCATCTTTTTCAAGCTCTAATTCTGTGGAAATCTGATCGGCCTGATGATTTGCTACCAATGTAACCCAGTCTGGATTTATAACCAGTGCTTTACCAATTGCGACTAAAGGCAATCCAAGTCCTAATGCCTGGAGTGCTTGATGCGGTGTTCGAATTTTTCCAGCCGAGATTAAAGGAATTCTATAATTCACATGATCTATGACAGTTTGAACGGTAAGTTTTTCATCAACATTATCGACAGGTTTGCTATTTAAAATATCAGTTAATGAAACATGCAAATAATCGATATTAGAGTCAATTAAACGATTAATAAGCTGCAAACTGTCGCTAATTCGCAATCCATTTTCATCGTATTCTTCAACAGAGATGCGATAACCCAAAGCAAATGGCCTTTTGGCATATTGTTTAATTACACGTTTTACTTCTTTTACAATTTCTAAAGGAAAACGCATACGCTTCTCTAAAGAACCACCCCATTCATCTTCACGTTGATTAAACAACGGCGAGAAGAAATTTTGAATTAAGAATCCATGTGCTCCATGTAATTCAATGCCATCAAACCCAGCTTCTATCGCTCTACGCGTTGTTTCGCCAAAAGCATGAATAACTTCTAAAACTTCATCGTGTGATAAAGCACGGCTCATCATCTGGCTATCAACAAAAGAACCTGTAGGTGTCTTTAAAACACTCGCGCTAACCACATCTGCATTTGGAATTAAATCAGGTATCGCTTTATTGCCTGCATGGAAAATTTGCAATATTGCTGGCGCTCCGCCACTTTTTGCAGCTTGAGCTAATTGTTTTAGACTCGGTATAAAGCGATCATCAAATGCAGCAAACTCATTGGTAAAGCCAATCCCATTTTCTTGTACATGGGTACAGCCTGTAATGACTAAACCAACACCACTTACTCGATGTCGAATGTAGCGTAACTCTTGCTCTGATACAGTTCCATCAGGATTGGCTGACCATGTTGTCATGGGCGCCATAATGATTCGGTTACGCAATTCAATGTCTGGCGTTAAAGCAAAAGACTCAAATAATTTAGAATATTCAATTGTCATGAATTCATCTCATAAAAATATTTTCTAAGAAAAAGTATAAATTGAGAGGATTAATGCAAATTGCCTAAACTAAAAAGTTGTTTGCCTATTCTGCTGAGATACATCTTGATTAAGAGACCTTTAATTGATTAACGGCGTAAAAAAATCGGGACTATTGCCTCGATTTTTTAATTCAATTAAAGATTGTTTTGATAAAAAGGAATGAGCTTATCTAAAGCAACTTTTACTGGTTCAGGTTTGTCATATAAGTCGTAATGTGACCAACCATCGACAACAACTAATTCTTTATTTTTAGAAGCTGCACGGTTAATAATTTCAAAACCATCACGGTAAGCACCGAAACCACCCGGTTTACTACCGACAATAATCATTAAAGGTTGAGTTAATAATAGTTCAGCTAAATGGAACGCATCCCAACCCACAGCAACAGCATTTCGAGAAAATAAAGTTTTATTTACACCATTGGGTTTTTCACCACGCGCTGTACGGTAGTATTCAGTCGCTTCTAGTGGATCAATATCAGCATTGTCTGCTTTTGCAGCTTCGACAGTAGGATATAAACCTTGATCTACTCGAAGTTCTGTACCACGAGCTTCTGCTGTTCTTTGAGCCGCAATTGCTTCTAAAAATGCAATTGGATTGCCTGCGCTGGCTTCACGCATAACACGACCGTAGTTTGCACCAGTAATTGTACCTACAGCTTTAATACGTCTTTCAGTCATTGCGGCATTAATTGAATAGCCGCCACCGCCACAAATACCAAGTACTCCAATGCGATTTTCATCAACATAAGTCAAAGTCACAAGATAATCGACCACCAGGCTAAAGTCTGCAACACGTAATGTTGGATCTTCAATATAGCGAGGTTCGCCGCCGCTCTCACCTTGGAAACTCGCATCAAAAGCAATGACTACAAAGCCCGCTTTTGCCAAAGCTTGACCATAAACATTACCAGAAGTTTGCTCTTTACAGCTTCCGATTGGGTGTGCACTAATAATTGCTGGATATTTTTTTGTTGAATCAAAATCTGGTGGAAAATACAAATCGGCAGCAATATCCCAATAGGTATTTTTTATTTTTACTGATTCCATCTTTTCACCTCATTAATATCGGTAATAAATAAGCACACTTGCTTGATGAATTCAGTCTAGGGTTAAGTCGCTTATTCAATTTGCCTAATTTTAAATATTGTTTGCCTATTTCGAGCTTTCATTATCAAAACATATGTTTTTAAAGCTTACTCTTTACTTGCTTATAGTATTTTCTTTTAGATCTTTTTGAGGAGTAATACCGAAGAGACGCACATATTCCCTTGTAAATTGAGACTGACTTTCGTAACCGACTGATTCAGCAACTCTTCTTACTTCAATAGATTGCATTAACATCAACTTTCGAGCCTCCTGCAATCTTAACTGCTTTTGATATTGTAACGGAGTCATTCTCGTGATTTCTCGAAAATGGTTTCTAAACGTTGCCGATGTCATGTTTGCTTGTTCAGCTATCTCGTCAACACGAACATCATTTAGAAAATTATTTCTTAACCATGAAATGACTTTAAAAATATTCTTTTCAGCTACACTTACTTTGATTAAGTTTCTTAGGTAGTCACCATGTTTGCCTAATAATAATCTCACAATAATTTCATGCTTTATGAGTGGCGCTATTTGAGAAATCATAGAAGGATCTTCCACTAAATCGACTAAACGATCTAAGGCCTCAATCAGTCCTATATCCATTTCTTCAATCGAAAAAGATGGAATATTTTCAGTAACATGAATGTTTTCCATGCTGCCAGCTATTTCTGTGATCATTCCGATATCTAATTTAAGCATCATTCCAAGAAAAGGCTCTGAGTATGAGGCTTGAGTTAATCGACTTACTGCTGGCAAATCAATGGTCGTTAACATGGTTTGCCCACGGCTATAAGTAAAAATCTAATTTCCAATCAGAACTTGCTTTTCTCCTTGCAAAATGACGCCAAGACCTAAATCATAAATACAATGTATTGACTGTTTGTTCGTCCGTCTATGTAAAGATAAACCAGAGATTTCTGTTTGAAAATCTTCATCTTGAACAAGACCATCCACTTTTCGAGCTAAGGATTTAGTCTTCTCTATGACTGGATTCAGCTCATTCATTACAGCCATCTTATTTCAAACCCAATTATCCCAACTATTGTTTAAAACTATAGATCTCTCTAATGATTAGTCAATGTTAAAATGTTTATGACTACCGCTGTACCCCAAACTATCTTTTGACTTTTTCCCTTAAAATTTCTATAGAAATGCCATATCTAATCGAACCAAGATTTATAAAATAATTTTTATAATTTAAATAATGGATAATTAAATATGGATCGTTTTAAAACTATTTTACTTATTGCAAGCACATGTTTAACAACAACTATTTATGCCAAGCAACAAGAAGTCTGTGTTTTTGACCCAATTGGTAAATCGGGAGACGCTTTCGCTTTAGCCAAAGACTATGCACTTGAAGCCAAAAATTGGGGAGCTGATATATCTTTAAAAGCATATGTTGATGAACGTGTTGCGGCTGAAGACTTAAAAGTCGGCAAATGTGATGGTGCTATTATTAGTGGCTTACGTGGCCGTCAATTTAATAAATACACAGGATCTTTAGATGCGGTTGGCGCATTAACAAATATGAAAACGGCAATCAATGCCTATAAGCTGTTGTCTTCACCAATGGCCGCAAAAAACATGGTGGTAGGCCCTTACGAAATTGCAGGT
This sequence comes from Acinetobacter sp. Li1LvA2, assembly GCF_056156705.1. NCBI lineage: Bacteria > Pseudomonadati > Pseudomonadota > Gammaproteobacteria > Moraxellales > Moraxellaceae > Acinetobacter > Acinetobacter sp. Li1LvA2. The sequence continues at coordinate 252,868 of NZ_JBSICF010000001.1, read as the reverse complement.
TTAGGTACAATTGGCCCTGCATATTTATTTGTTAATGATAGAAGCATAAATACACTCGCTAAGGCTGCGGGTAAAAAGATTGGGGTATTTAAATATGATGAAGCTCAACCCAAGCTTGTTCAACATGTTGGTGGTCAGGCTGTATCGGTAGATGTCACCAATGCTGGTGCGAAATTTAATAACCATGAAATTGATATTGTCCCTGCTCCTATTGTTGCATTTAAGCCTTTTGAACTACACAAAGGTTTAGGTGAGAAAGGAGCAATCATTCGTTTTCCTTTAACTCAAATTTCGGCAAATTTCATTATTCGTAAAGACCAGTTTCCAGCAGGTTTTGGGCAAAAGTCGCGGACTTGGGTAGCCAGCCAATTAAATAGAACGTTTGGCATTATTGCTAAATATGAAAGTGATATTCCTTCAAAATATTGGATGGATATTCCTAAAAATGAACAATTGAATTATATGAAAATGATGCGCGAGGCTCGTATACAGCTAACCAAGGCAGGCATTTATGACCCTAAAATGATGAATTTTTTGAAGAAAGTAAGATGTAAAGAAAACCCAAGTAATTTTGAATGTGCGTTAAACGATGAGTAAATAAAAAATTGCCCAATTTATACTTTTGAATATAGTGTATGGTTGAGTAAACATGTACCAATAGAATTTATTGCTTTTCAATAGTAAGAAAACTCACTTATTTACTATTCAATCTTTTGCCAAGTGAATATGTGGTGCGAAAATAAAATGACGAGGTTCTTGGTATTGCATAATTAAAGAACGTAGTTCAGTAATAAATGCCTCTGCTTCTTCTTTGTTAAGATTAATACCAAATGAACAACCATCATCATAACCAATTAAGTGAATAGCACCTTGATGGAACTCTGGCAAAAAAGGTGGATACGCTCCACCACTCCAAGGTCTGTAGACAATTTCAATAATCTTTTGAGTATTAATATCTTTTGTTAACAAATTTTTCCCAAGGCATTCTTTAGAAATACGAAGATTATTTTTGGAAATAAAAAATGTTTCCTCGGCATTCTTAGACCATTGTTTATTTTTTCTATATTCATAGTGCTTGTAGAAAAGAAATAATAAAAATAATAGTAGTACAATAAATGTTTGAATCCCTTCATTTTTTGTATATGCTTCAAAAGCAATAAATACAAAAAAAATGTCATATGTAGTTACTATTACACGGTCCCAAATTATTAAATTTTCTAAATTCTCACCATTCATTTTTAAATGAATCGTAGTTCCCACATCTGAAGTATGTGTTTCAAATTGATTTGGCATCCAATACTCAATTTCTATGTTTATTGTTTAATAAAACCACTGTACTTATTGAATCTTACTTATTAGTACAGTGCTTAAACTATCGTTATTGCTATGTATTATAAAATCACCAAGCAGAATTTTATAGCGGTTTAATAAAACTATACAGCACTGTCTACCCCTCTTTGCTATCATTCTGGCACTTCACTAAAATAAGAAGGAATAGTTTTGGCGACACCATATATAACTATAGGCTGTCCTACTACTGGCGGTGGTCAAGTAATCTCAGGGAATAGTATGTTCCTTATTGACGGAATTCCCGTTGCCTGTGTTGGCGACAAAGCAACTTGCCCAACTCATAAAGTTGTTGCAACTATTGTATCTGGCGATCCGTGCATGCAAATCTTTGGGAAAGCTGCTGCTCGAGTAAATGATTCACTCTCTTGTGGATGCAAATTACTGCCTCAACAAAACTTGGTTGTTCAGGACAATGGTGGTGGTGCGGCATCATCAGCTTCAAAATCATCATCAACTCCAATTTCACAGAAACAACCAGCCACAGACAGTTTTGTTAAAGATGAATATGAGAACTACTACATCGAGCAAAACACAACAAAATATGTAAAATTTACAAATGGTATTTTCCCGTACGATGAGGATAAGAAAAATATTTTTGGGGCAATTAGTCAGGCTGTTTCAGGTGTATGTACTTTCATAGTTACTTATATTCTAAAAGGGCAAGAATTTTTCGTGACAGTTTCTATGCTTCCTCCAACATTAAGCGGTGATGCTACAATTTTTCCATACGCAACACTTGATCTTGTGCATAACAATCAGAGTTTAGGAAAAACACGTTTGGAAAAGGGAAAAGGCATTTGGTCAACAGAAAACTCTAAGGAGCCTGTAGGTCAGTGTAAGGTAACTCTACCTAAACCTGATTTATCAACTATAGAAGCAACTTTAACTATGGGTTACACCGCAAAATTTGATGGTGGTACTGTTCGACCAAACCCACCTCACACTCGCTTCTCTTTTACTTTAAATTCAGCATCAAGACGTAAATCATGAATAGAAAATTAATCAGTACTATTGTTCTCATTTCTGTATTTGGAATTACTGCTTGTAGCAAGGCATCAAATGAACAAACAAAGGTAGATACTACTGCGAAAAGCAGTTCTCAAAACGTAAAAACTGAACTATCCGCAAGTGATAAAGCAATTTTAGATAGATATGAAACAATCACAAATGAAGTTGTGATTTCTGGTGAAGATGAAAAGATAAAACAAAATTTAGCACCTTTAATACCTGAAATTAAAAAAGTTACTGCCAAAAAACAAAGAGAAATGGCATTGATGAATATTTATATGCTGTCTGGTATGTACAAAGAAGCTTATGAGTTAAATGAGCAACAGATCAAAGAGAACCCCTTGCCTCAACGGATAATGTTTAGATGTACATTGCTTGAAAAATTAAATGAGACCAAAGTAAAAATTCAACAGTGTCACGAAGCTTCTGCTCAACTCATACAAACCGAATTGAGTAAATCATCTAGCAAAAATGATCCCCAGTACAGAGACGCCGAATTTGTATATTTAACTGAAATGTATAAAGCTGGTCACACTGACTATAAAGCTAAAATACAGAAATTTATTGATGAAACTAAGGATGTCGCATCAAAAGATAGATATAAGTCTTTGTATGATGAAGATATTGAGTCATTTTATGGTACTGATTCACCAAATTATGTACCAGAATCATTAAAGTAAAACTTAAGTGAAAAGCCCCGAATATTCAGGGCTTTTTAAATTGCTTTAACTTAAATAGAAACATCTGACTAAAGCACTCTAAACTGGCTATATATTTCGTTAGTAAACCATGACCTTCAGCAACATAACTGGCATCGTAGACTTGATTTTTCCCAAACCCTTATACGATACTGTTCAGTGTTAATACTCCTTGTTAGCAATCCAAAGCCCTTTGATTCCGCCAAGAATTCTCTGAAGGGCTTTTTTATTGCCTAAATTATGCATTATTGTTTCCTAGAAGCTTTGAAAGCTTGGTTAAACCCTTTGGTGTTACTCTCACCTGCTCTGTGATTTTGAGCGTCCCATCAGGCAGCTGGATATCCTTTACTTTATGTTCTAAATATCCCGCTTTAATTTTCTCTTGATAGGCAACCCAATGTTTGCTGCCATGACGTTTGTAAATCCAGTCATTCATGTGAAGCCACTTATTAAATTTATGTGGTTCTTGTTGTAAAACTTTAGCAGCATCAGTTAGGCACAAACTTCCCTCTGCTGTAGCAATACGGTCAAAGGCTTCAACTGTAGGTTGCATAACTTCAACTTTATGCTCCAGTTCAATCACTTTTTCTGAATAGGTCAGTAAAGCATTACGTAAAATATTTGGATCTGCTAGTAATTGCATTGGATCGGTCGGTTGAATTTGCTCTGTTGCTACCGCGTCAAAAGTACGGATGACTTTTAGATTGAATGCAGCACTAATACTCATAAAAAAGCCTCATCGTGTGGATGAGGCTAGTATGCGATTGTTTTTTAGAGCTTTAAAGGATAGTAAATAACTTCATAAATTCCGATAAAGTAAATATTTAAAATTTTCCGGAAAGCTTTAATTCAAAATTTTTCCATATTTTTGATATCTTCATAGGCCAAATAACTTAGAGCATCTATATAGCTAAGCTCAGTAACATCATCTGCACCATCAAATACCATTTGTTCTAATATTCTTTTTCTTATCGGTTCAACACTTTTTCTCAATGTATCCTCTCCATATTCACCTTTGTGGTATAAAACAGAACAAATTACAGCATTTGTTATTTTAATATTTTCGGCTAATTCAAGAATTTTTAAATCCATATAAGGCAGTAGTTTGTAAGATGCCCAATTTAGCAAATCTTTTTTAGATAAAGATTTATTTTTTTCATTAAATCCAAGCTTTTCTCTGATTTGCGCCAATATTTTTTTAAACTCATCGAATATAACATGATCAGGATAATAAGGGTTTATAGTAATTGGATAATCATATTGTTTTATATTAAATTTAAAATGGGATTTTAATATATCCATGACTGGATAAAATGGTTTATCGTCCGTCAGCCATTTTAATTTTATCCCACTATTTTCAACTATTCTTTGAATACTTTCAAACTCATCTTCATATAACTCATTTACAGGTAAATGCTTATACATAAAGTAGTAATGATCAGAACTTGAAATTTCTAAATCTATAATATCATTATTATGTTTTTTATATTTCAAACTTAAATCTAAACTCATAGGATTATCCAAATGAGATAAAATTATTAAAGACATTGCTTCCTGCTCTTCAATATCTGTTAGCTTATCTGTTCCAATCCAACTAGCGAGACCAGTGTCTAAAATATTATGCAGTAGAAATCTTGTCTGTATTAAAAAAAACCATTCAAAAGCAGATAACTTGTCCATATCTGGGTATTTATTTATGTCAAATATTTTTGGCAAATCATCCGTACTTTTTATTAATTTTCTCAAAAAATAGTCTCCAACTTATAAGTTATTACTTAAATATACCCCAACTTGAAGCATTTGTGGGGGTGGAAATTACAAGTAAGGTTCTGTATTATTTAAAAATCACGGCTTACTTACACTCTATTTTTAAATACCTCTAGAAAAAAAATGAAAACAAAAGTGGATCTAATATGTGAAATGATAGTTCTTTATGGAATTATTCTTATTGTATGTATCTTTATATATCTGATATTCCAATCATTAGTTAGCTTAAACTTATTTGATAAACCTTCTGATTGGTCATCAGTTTTGACAGGATTACTCTCATGGTCAGCAACTATCTATACTCCCATTGTAGCCTACTTGTTGTTTACTGATTGGCGTGAACAAGAACATAAAAAATTGATACGTGATCAAGCAATAGAGTCTATTAAAACTTTACAAAGATATATAACAATTAACCTTCATCTATCTCATAAAGAAGAAATAACAGTCAATGAATTCGAAGAATTACAATCAGTATATTATGCTGCTTACCTCTCAGTGAACATGCTTCATAAGCTTACAAAAAGTAAGGAGTTTCTAGTGTTTCAAGAAGAAATACAGGGATCTTTTAAGACAGTATTGAGTTACAGAGAATTGATTATGAGTGGAGAAGTTGATTTTCTTGTTGGTAAAGAAATTATTAGGGCGGCTGTAAATTCCACTTCAGCTATATACAATAAAATAAGTGATTACATGGATATAAATAAAATTTAATTTATACTTCCGAATATTTTTATGTTTTTTAACTAACAACCTTTGTCCGATCTATTCCTTATTTCTCGGATCATTAGAAGCAACCCGGCACTTATCTTTTTGGTGATCCCATGCACCGCCTGAATCAGCCCAAGCATCTTTCATAGTAGTATTATCAAAAATACTTATTTTAAAACGCCCTAGTTTGATGTATTTAATTATTTACAACCTACTTAAAACTAATAATTGGGCTTAGAAATATGAAAAAATTTGGCATCTGCAAGTTAACTGGTGAATATGGCCAGTTTATTAAATCGCACTTAATCCCTCAAGCCTTAACAAAGCCAGAAATAAAAGGAGGGATTATGAAAGAAATAGGCGAAGGTTTAAGGGCAAAAAAAGCCACTTCAAGTTGGTATGATTCTGAAATAGTAACCAAACATGGGGAAGATATACTTACCGAGTTTGATACTGCAGCAATAAAAGAATTACGAAAACACAAATTAATTTGGAGTAGTTGGAATGATAGTGAATTACCTGAAAATCTAATGGATAAAATAAGTGATATCCATGGAATACGAAAACTTGAGGAAGTAGACCATAAAACTTTAAGATTATTTATTTTAAGTCTACTATGGCGCTCATGTGTTTCAAAAAGAGCTGGGTTCAATGAAATTTGTTTACCTGAAGACGAGTTAAGAATATTAAAAGAAATGTTGATAAATCGAGAGGCTGGACAGTACTTTTATTTTCCAATCACACTGGTACAGTTATCAACAAAAGGAAAAATCCACAATCAAACTCCATTCATTGATGAATTAATTGTTAAGCCTATTTTTGACGAAGACATTGAGAAGTCATATCCTATTATAAGATATTATTTTGATGGTTTAGTTGTCCACATACGTTTAACTAAAGATGAAGAGAGTGCCAAAAACGTAGGAAATATGTTTATAGGCAAGGATAAAGATTTACTATTAACTACAGTGACTTATGATGAATCATTTCAAAATCAGAATATGAAAGCAATTCAAAACCGCCATATATTTGAAGCTACAAACGGTCTTTTAAAATAGATATTTATCTGATCATACAGCACTTTTTAAAGTGTTTTACGCAGATTGAGATATTTACATTATTATTGAACGTATGAGCTATGCATCCTGAAAACAGAATGCATAGCAAAACTATAAATTTATAGAGAAATTCGATTAGCAACCTTTATTTTATTCTGCACGAACTAAAGTGAGTATTCCTTAAAATTTCCAAAGGCTCATTTTCATCAAGTTTATTTATACGCGCATCTAACTCACCTGCCCACAATAAGTCACGAAAGAGAATGTATCTAAAATGTCCTTGAACAGGATTAGTTTTATATAATTCTACTCGATTAACAAACTGTGATTTTGGAGCAGGAATCCAGTCAGAACCAAAAAAATAATGAGCTGTTAAACTTCTTGTATATCTTACAGCCTCAAGATAGTTTGCAACTAACCAGAATCTTGGATCTCTTAAAGTTGAATTAGCCATAGTTTTCTTTTCGGCTTTAGAACGTAAATCATAAATACGGCCACTTGGATTAAATGTCCATACCTCTGAAACTAAACTAGAGGTATCTTTATGTAAAGCAACATGTGCTGCAAGGGCTCCTCCTAAAGAAAAACCAGTAACAATTATTTTATGAACATCTGGATATTTAACCGATAGGTCTTTAAGTAGTTCTCGTGCTTGATTATATTGAGATTGATCCTTCAGAAAATCTGCTTTAATCCAGTCTTCCCAAATATCATTTGATTGTGAACCTGTATAAGCAATCACTAAAGCTTCAATTTGAGCGGGATGATTTTTGTCATATAGCAAAAATGCTCTTGCTTGGAAGCCATCGGTACCCAAAAATGGATCAGGCTGAATAGGTTTTAATCTACTAGGGATGCCTATCCAATGATCTTTATCCTCATTCTCGTTTCCTTGTAAAGCTAAGGCTGCTGCTGTTACATACATGTAGCCTTGCCTTGCAGCCGCTAACTCATCATCTCCAAACTGTCTAGAATCCTCTTTTAAAAAAGGTTCATTGCACCAATATGCACCTGGAGCTTCGTGGGCAAAAATCGAACAACCACCCAAGATAGTAACAGTAGCCATTAAAAGTATAGTTTTTAGCATTATTTTCTCTCCTTTTTGTTTTATGTCTTTATTAAATAAATCTTAGACCTATGTATTAATTAATTAAAGTTTAATCAAGAAAAATAATTCATAGTGAGAAACATCATTTATTATTTGCACCTCACCCAAACCCCAACAAAAAATACTCAAGTAATCTCTTTCGTTCATCTGGTTTGTTCGGATCTAAAAGCTGAACCATTGCCCCATCAATCACAAACAAAAACATGTGTGCATCTTGTTTTGAAGCATTTTCATTGCTTTTTAAAAGTAAATTATAGATTTCATTAATCAGCCAATTTCGATAATCAACTACGGTCTGATAAGCCTTGGGATGTGTTTTAGCAATTTCAAAAATCGCTTTAAACGGCAAATGGTAAAGCCCATCTAAATCGGCATGTAAGTAATAAATTTTGCGGAGTTTTTCAACTAAGGTTAATTCTTTTTGAACATTGATAATCGACATGACCTCGTGTTTAAGGCCATCTTTTTGAAAGGTTAGACTCATTTCAATGAGGCGTTCTTTTGAGTGAAAGTAGTTATAAAATGTAGCTTTAGGGATTTTTGCCGCCTCAATAATTCGATCTACACCGACATTGTGAAAGCCGTATTTGTTAAATAAATATCTTGCCGAATGAAGTACGCTTAAAGCACGAAATGGAAGGTCTGAATGTGGCATATTTTTACCGTTATAAAATTATTGTTGTATATAAATGAGATATAAAAACCGCTGCCTTTGGGAGAAAAAAAGGCATAGCAAAGCCGTAAAGACTGTGCCCAGCACATCTCAAGTTTTAATTGTCTAAGTTTTAAGTAATAACGAGCTAAAGCCTGAAATAGCCTTATGGCGATCAAGCTTCGTTAAGTGTTTTAAGCTGTGTTGTTATAGCTTTTGGCAATGGCTGCCAAGAAATGATGAATGTGCAAAGCCAACTCCTTATATAGGGAGTTCTGCCAGAGCATAAGATTTATGGTGGCAGAACGGAAGAGGGTTCGCAGACTGGTTAAGACTCCAGCACACCCGAGGGTGTCCCTCTCCCGTCCTACCGCAACGGGAGGGAACGAGGAGATGCTCACACAAAACTATTCCTCAGAAGAAATAATCCTGATGTGGTCTTAAAACGGTCTGCGACAACCGACTGGCAATGTAGGCCAGCCCGCAAATGGTAATCTCCAATATTTGAAGTGTCAATGTGAAATTGGCTAGAAATTATTTAAATAGTTATTATTTTTCATTTAATTAGATAATTAAGGAAATTCTTAAGTAATATTTACAATCTAGTTTTATATCATTAAGTTAAAGTTTAAAATTTTAGAAAGTTAAGTTTTAAATTGGCTCCTCTCAACTAAGAATGAATAAATAAAAATGGGTGATTACTCTTATTAAGAAGTATTTGTATGGGGGGCTATTCAGTATAAAATTGTATTTAAACGCCCAATCTCACCAATTAGATCGTGTCATATACTTAAAGTGATAAGAGCAAAAAATGACTCAAAATAAAGTTGAATTAGCAGAGAAATTATCAAAAGAATCGCATCAAGGTCAAAAGTATGGTCCTCATGATTACTTTGATTACCACATTAAAGGTGTGGTCAATTCATTAATTGAGCATCAATTTTCAGAAGTCTATATTGTTACAGCCCTTCTACACGATAGCGTTGAAGACACACCTCTTACGCTAGACAAAATCGAAAGTTTGTTCGGAAAAGAAGTCCGTGATGCTGTTGATGCATTAACTAAACGGGAAACTAAAACACGCGAAGAATATTTAATTCGTTGTAGTTCGAATCCGATCGCTCGAGTTGTGAAACTTCATGATGCAGCCTTTAATGCGCATAACTCGCATAAGGACAATAATCACTCACGTGTAGATTATTACCTTCAAACCATGTTAATTGTTTCAACGGCGCAAGATAGATTGGAGTAAAAAGACAACGAAATGAATCCGTTGCCTTTTATTTTTAAGATTGTGCAAATGCCCAAATGTCTTTTGATGCAACTGTGTCAGATACGAGTCTAAAGCTCATAGGTTCTAAGTCTTCATCTACCACAACATAACCTTTCGAGTTATTTTTTAGCGCATCACACTTGTTATCGGTAAGTTGATAGTTTGCTGTGTCCGCTAATGCACTTTCAGTAATAACACCCGTAAACACACAATTTGGGTCTTTCGAGACAATCTGTCCTTGTGCATTAACTTCCGCATTTACCGTTGTTCCATCTGGAAAAGATAAATCGTATGTACCAGCCAATTGATTCAGCGTAATTTTCTGATCATCAATTTTTTCATAATGTGCTAATTCAACAGTCATCGCTTGATTAGACTGATTGCTCTGCCAAGCTTTGGTTTTTACGTCATAACTCATCACAATTTTGGCACGGTTTTCGTCATCATCTAAAACCAATAATTTAGAACCATCTGCACCAGAATAATATTTACCCGCCATTGGTAATTCTTCATCAGTTTCGGTACTAATAATATAAGTACCGACATCTAAACTCGGAGCTAAGGCAGGTTTTTCAGTCGAGACTTGGTCATCATGGTCATTGTCATTACAAGCCGCCAATCCAAGCCCAAGAAGTAAAACCAACAAACAACGTTTCATGGTCTTTCCCCTTACTTGTTAAATAGGCTTTTTAAACGAATTTTGAGCCATTCTTGAGCTGCTGGTCGCTGGTCGTAAGCAACTTGCATTGCAGTCACAGCAATTTTGCTTTGCATTACGGCGCTTTCATCCGACATTTGAGCTGCGGTTGGAGCAGATGGTGCCGCATCAATTCCTAAGCCAAATTGATTGTTGTCTTTGTTGTCTTTAGTCACTTGGAACTTCAATTTATATAAGTCATACGTCCCAATTTTTGAAAAAGCAAAAGGTGTGCTGGTTGTTAAATTTTTAGGAAAATTAACATTAAGCGTGATGCCTTTTGGCAACAATTGCCCTTTACCTGCCTTAGCTTGTAATTCTTTTAATAACACTACAGTTTGTTTTGCCACAATCGCAGAGTTAGGGTTGTTTAGAGTTTTATCATCTACCGTGTTTGTATCGGCACTTAAGGCAATAGACGGAATGCCACGTCCTGCCGAAAACTGTACATTGCCAATGGTGCCAGAGTGCACAACGACTTTTCCGACATTTTGTCCTTCATTCGGGCCAGATAAAACTAAGTCTGGCGCTTTACCCCAACGCTTTGGCGCAACCACATCCAGTCCATAAACTGTTGCCATCACTGGTGTGCCATGCGTGTAGTTCCAGTCACCATTGGTATAACCCGCTTTGGTAAAAGTTCCAGCAGCAGGTGCGCCGATTGGTGCTGCACCATTGTGACAACCATTTTCAGCCGCAATTTGCTTATCGTTATCTGCGGTAATCGTCGTTGAGCTATACATGACAATTGCGCCACCACGACCACTTTGTGGTGAACAAGGTACAGACACAAGCACGTTATGACCATTTGCTTTTAATTCATCATAGAGTGCTTTGACATTGCTGGTTAGACCGTCATCGTTAACCAATAAAATATTTAACGCAAAAGCTGGAGTTGTACACAAAGATAGAATCAGACTGCCCAATAAACTTTTTTTCATCACTTAACTACCATGTTCTTAAATTTCGATTTGTATAGTAGTTGCGCTATATGTACGTTTAGTGACTACGCATCAATAAAAATTAAAATAATTTTCCATTAAAAATTAAATAATTATATTATAAATTATTGCTATATTTTCTTTTATAAAGTGATGTTCAACTTCAACGCTCGTATTCAAAATGACAAAACCCACTTTCGTGGGCTTCATTCAAAGTATCACTTCAAGCTTTAAATTAAATACGCCCAACTTCTAAGTATGGAATCAAGTTTTTATCAAAATGTGGTCGTGGGTCGCCCTCATAACTAATAAAACCATGCATACCTGTTAAGCGTTCACCTTTATAAAACTGGTTTAGCTGATAGCGCGGGTCTTTATGGGAAAGCGTAAAACTCACCACACCAACACCCTGCTGTTTTGACTTGTTATAGGCATCTTCAAGCATTTTATGATGTAAAGCTAAATCTTCTGGATGGCACATAAGCGTATGTAACACATGGTATTGAATAGAGTCACCGAGTTTAGGCAAACGCATGCCCTTAGTAATTGGTGTCAACAAGTTATAAACAGGTCTAAAAATTCCAATGACTGTACTGTAATGCAAGATTTTAGTTTGCTTAATACTATGCTGATCCCACAAGCCAAACATGCCCACCAGTTTTTCACCTTTAAAATAAAGTGAAAAGTCTGAGAGTTTTATTCCTGAAAAGTACCGATGACCTTGAGCCAGTTCTTCAAAGTTATAGGCGGGAATAAAATTATAAAACTCTGCCATGTCGCTAATAAACTGATTCATGGCTTCCACATATTCAGTTTCAGCGACACAAGTACGGATCTGTTGAATGTCACTCTGCTGAGAAGTCTGCTTTAAAAAAGCCGTGACTTTTCGTTTTGCGCCAGTGTCGGTCAGGCTTAATGTCTCAATGAGCCCTTCATCATAATAATCAGGCATTCCCGTTTTACCCGTTTGAATGGCAGCGCGCGCGGCGTGGTTATCATCAAAAATAATCATTTGGCTATAGTTCGGTTCATGCATGGTCTGTTTTACATGCTTACCTAATACCTTCACCAATGATTTACCCCGATAGCTGTGATCTACCCGTAAATCTCCCGCATATCTTAAATTTTGAATGGTTCGATCGACATAGCACGGACGGTAACCATTGCTATAACAAGCCACTTTCTTTTGGCTTTCGGTATCTTCAATCACAACATGCAGTTTATGCCGATAGACAATGTCGGACGCCTTAAAATAACTGGGTTCACGCTGAAAGCTAATTTGTATACCTTTGGTGGTCATGGGTACGGCGATTAAATCTCTTAAAGCCTGATCATCTGCCAAAGTTGCTTCTCTGGTAATCAGCGTATTGTCAGCAAGTGGTGGATTTATTTTATTCATTATTCACCTGTTGTGCGGTCTGTACAGGAACTAAGTTATTTAAACGTCCCATTTGGTCGAGTAGCTGATAAACAAACACCACTTCGTCTTGGTCATTCACAGTTTTCTGAGTTTCTGCATCGAGTAACTTTTGTTCGGTATTGAGCAAATCAAACGTGGTTTTGGTGCCAACATCAAACTCTTTACGCGTGTAGACAAAGGCAATAGACGCAGCCTCTATGGCATTTGCCAATGCTTCTTTATTTTGTCGAATGGTTTGAAGCTGCGCATAGGTCGTACGTGTACGCTTATTTAAATCGAGTTCAAGACTTCGCGTTTTTTGGTTAGCCAAATCTATATCGGCCTGTGCTTTTTTTACATTGGCCCGATTTAAACCATCGTCATAGAGCGGTACATTGAGCTGCACCCCAACCATATAGTTATTACTTTCCGAACCAATATAGCTTGCTTCATCTTGTTTTCCGGCACGGCTGGTGAGCATGACCGTTGGCCAGAGTTCGCGTTTAGTTAAAGCATATTGTTTCTCGGCAGCCTGCTTTTCGTATTTGCTACGCATTAGAGCCGGATGGTTCTTAGTTTGCGCCAAAATTTCATCTAGGTTAGCGGGAATAACTGGCAGTTGTTTAATCGCAACAAGGTTGTCAGGCGTTACACCTGTCACTTGATAAAACTGTGCTTCGCTTACGGTCAAGTTAGATTGGGCCTGTGTAATATCGGCTTGTCCTTGTGCGACTTGCGCCAAAACCTGAGCCAAGTCCGCACGGGTAATCATGCCCACGTCAAAACGGCGCTTTGACTCATATAAAGACCGTTGTAGATTTGCCATAGTCTTCTGTCTAAGTTCTAAAATGGCTTTCTTTTTTAATACGTCGGTATAAACCATCACGGTGTTTAAAATGGTTTCCGATCTCTGATCTGACAAACCTTGGTTTTGTGCAGAGAGCTGACTTTCGGCAACATCAATTCCTAAACGATGTCGTCCAGAGGTATAAATCGGATAATCTGCCTGCAATTGTAAACTTCGACCTTTACGGTTTCCTTCGGTTGGAAACAAAACGTGTGAAGGCGTATCTATTCTTTCATAGTCCAGTTGCCCGACTAAATTGACTTTGAGTCCATCACGTTGCTTGGCTTGCTCAAGCATTGCGGAGGATTGGTTTACGCTTAAACGACTGACTTCAAGCTGACTTTCATGTCTTAAACTGGCTGACAAAGCCTCATCTAAAGTCATGGCTTGTACATTCGATACAACCAACACGCCTAGATACAAGGCGTGTCGAAGTGTTAAAAACCGAGTGTTAAATGGCTTCATCCCTTTCATAGTTGTTCCAAACTATTGAGGGTGACTTTTTTGAGTGGCTCAGGTTTGATATTGCCTTCGATAATGCCATCAAACATGACCAGTTTTTTGTAGGCATTCCAGCCATTATTGGTTTGGCGAATTTGAGGCTGGTCAAGCTGTCCCAAATTTCGCGCAAGCTCGTAGTGGAAGTTTTGACGCAAAATACTGTCGATATATTCGTTGCTAATGCTATGGTGAATTTCACCTTCAAAAAGCACACAATAAAATGGTTTGACCTCTTGCTGGGTATCAATCGCAAGTAAAGAAATCGCTTTTGATTCGGTTTCATTTAACTGAGATAACAACTGCTGAGCGGTTTCAGGCGCAAGTTTTTCACCGACCAGATCTACGCCAAAACGGCGGCCTTGGAACTCAAAACACGGGATTTGTTCTATAAAGCCAGTCACCCGTAAACAATCATCCAGACAGTAACGCAGCAAACCATTACCCGAAGTAATCAGTGGGCTGACCACATCACCCTCTTTAAGCTGCCATGAAGGAATGATTTGTCCTTGTTTATCACCTTCTAAATATTCAAATTCATAGAAATGACTTTGGTATGCGAGTGGATATTGGTCGTTATAGGGAATAGTCACTACACCTTCAGTCGCCCATAGACCTTTTCCTTCAAACTGCACACTGGGTAACTTCTCTTGTAATTTTTCGGCCCAAGCTTTTGAACCTGCGGTATCCCAACTCGACACTAAACTTAACTTTGGCCAGAGCTTTTTAAAGTCGATTTGTTCACCGTTTGAACTCGCAATTAAGGCTTGAGCACTTTCAGGGCTATGCGGTGCAGTGACTTCTTTTAAGGAAGCCTGACGGTTGCCCCATAAACCACTTTGTAAAACTTCAATCACGTCTTGTTGTAGCAACTCTAAACGTTCGAGCAATTGCAGCGCAAACGTTGGGCTCCACACCGAAATCATGGCTAAGTTACGGTTTGCGACCAAATAACAAATGGTGGCAAACAGTGCATCATCCGCGTTGGCCGCAAAGGCCACGTTACTTGGAACCGCTTGAGTAAACTTAGACAAAATTCGCTTACCTACACCGAGTAGCGCACTATCATCATTTAAGTTTTTATCTTTTAAAACTTCACGCTGACTTTCAGGCAACCATGACACCGACCAATAATGTGTGCCCGAACTCAACTGTGGGCATTTACGGTATAGACTCGCCATCCACGGTGCAATCGCATGGTCAAGCTCATCTAAAAACAACTTGGTGTATGGAATAAACTTGATTTGTTCACTCGAACCACTGGTCGGCTGGAAACGAACCAGTTTACTGCTAGAGAGTGAAAGTTTTTGTTCACGGTAACGTTGAATGTCTTCACGCCATGCGCCATAACGTGTCGCAGGAAATGCTTTTACAAACTGCTCATAGTTTTGAACTTTTTTATCTTTCGCAAACGTAGAGGTCTGTAAAATCGAATGCAAGATTTGACGTTGTGTCGCTTCTAAAGCATTAAACTGTTTTTGAAAATTACGGTCAGATGCATCACACCATTTTTTTAAAATTAAATGTGAGCCAAGTGTCAGCCATTCATTAGATTTCATTGGATGGCCTCTCTACGTTTTGTTTTAGAGGTTACACAGGCCTCAAATTTTCCCTTACTTGTAGGTTTAGTAATGAGCTTCACTGGAAAACGGGCAATATCTTTCCAGCCTAACCGACCAATACACGGTAGTTCTGTGCCTGCTTTCCATGTTGGATTCATCTGCTCAAAGAAATGAATATTTGGGTTCTTTTCTCTCATTTCGGCAGTAATGGGTGCGACCTCACCTTTTAATGGTTGATAGTCATCTCCAAAATTTAACAGGCCTGCATCTTTGTCATAATATTCGCCAAAAAATTTCTCACAGTAGTGTTCGACGACTTCCGAAAGATGCTGGTTTTCATCTTTAATATTTGGGTAATACACATAGTAGTTATTGGCAAGTAGCAGGTAAGTTTTATAGCCTTTAGAAATCAGAAGCCAATAGAGTTCGTTAAATGGATATTTCACTCTTAACTTGATCATGAGTTTGAGCATAGTACTTTGCAGACTACGCGTACCCCAAAACTTCTTCAAAATGACCGTATCACCACTAAATAATACGGTGTAGTCCTTACCGTTTAAGTAGAAATGCTGCACCACAACGGTAGAGAAGCCCACAATCTCATTTGTTTGTGAATCAAAAATTAAGATTGCACCACTTTTATTTTGGAAATCATCTACGAAAATAGAAAATCTCGTATTTTCATAATACTGTTCGTAAATGGAATACATCACTTTTAATCGCTCAGTATCGATTTGCTCTTTTTCAAAATATTGACCATAAGTCGTGTTTTTCAGGTTCAATTTTGAAATTAGTTTATACGTTGTATTAATCATAATCCTTTAACCTTCCACCTCTAATTTGCGAGTTCCCCGATCTCATCAACCGATTTTAGAAAACTCATCTCAATGTTCTTTTTCTATGAAGGGATACGTTTTGATATGCCCTATTGTTTTTCATTCTTTGAAAGCTGCTCTTTATTTCTAAATCGCTACATGTTCATTTTCTTCCCCCGATCCATAAAGATGGTTAAAAATGCAGTCACAAACATGATGATTGCGAGCATGCGTAATAAGTCATTAAAACTAGATGTCAGTGCCTGAAAATGAATGTCACGATAAATCACGCTGAGTGCGATTTGCTGTGCATTTGAGCCAACTTCCTGATATTGCGCCGTGAGTTGGTCGAGTCGTTCTGTAAAGATCCAGTTTTGCGGTGTCATCGACTGATTAATCTGGGTGACATGTAGTGCAGTTAGCCAATCTAATGATGAGTTAATCAGTGCTAGCCCAACCGCGCCGCCGATATTACGCATCAGGTTATAAATACCGCTGGCATCGGCTACTTTGCTGAGTGGCAAAGTGCTCATGGCTAAATGAGAAACCACAATCAGGCAGATCATGAGACCAATACCACGGTAAATTTGCGGCCAAAACATAAAGTCATAATCACTATGAATGCTGAGGTGTGAATTGAGCCAAACACCAAATCCCGCCAAAATCATTCCAACAAATACGGTTTTTCGGGTATCAAAATTTGGAATCAGCCATGCGAGGAACGGCGCAAAGCAGAACATGACAATGCCTGTCACCATCATGACGTGACCAATTTGGCTACTGTTCATTTCACGGACTTGCCCAAGAAACACGGGAATCATGTAACCCAAGCCATAGAGCGCCATGCCAATCACAAAAGTTGTGATAGCACTTAAGGTAAAGTTTTTGTTTTTAAATACGGATAAATCGAGCAAAGGTTTAGGCTGGGTAAAACTTCTAGAGAAGAAAATCATGCCGCCCACAACGCAGATCATGAAAGCAATACGAACACCTGTGTCTGCAAGCCAATCATGACGTGCGCCTTCATCAAGGAAATATTCAAGCCCACCCAAAAACATCGCCATACCAACGAGGCTAAACCAGTCCATGCTTTTGATGAGTGAATAGTTCGCGCGGTCGATATTTGGACCCGAGTAGATGACCGTAGCAATGATAATGCCCGGAATAATATTAATCAGGAACATCCAGTGCCATGAGAAGTTATTGGTTAACCAGCCGCCAATGGTTGGGCCAATGGCCGGACCCAAAGTACTGATCATTCCAAACATCACCAAAGGCAAAGAACGTTTTGCTTCAGGGAAAAGTAAATACAATGCAGTCATGGAGGTCGGAATCATGCCACCGCCCATAAAACCTTGAATGCCACGAAAAACCAATAAACTTTCTAAGTTCCATGCCAACGCACAAAGTAAAGAACTGACCGTAAAACCAATTGCACAGATGGTGTAATACACCCGTGTTGAAAGCACCCGCGAGACAATACTCGACATTGGAATTGCAATAATCTCGGCAATTAAATAAACCGTTTGCACCCAAGTGACTTCGTAACGACTTGCACTCATTCCAGCTTGAACTTCGTTTAAAGAACTCGCCACAATCTGAATATCAAGAATCGCCATAAAGTTGCCAAAAATCATGGCCGCGAAAATTGCCCATGCCGTCTTTGCGGGAAACATCCACTCGGCTTCAACGTGCTTATTCATTTCTTATTACCTAAAATTTTATTATTAAGTTCTTAGGTCAACGGTGGCACTGACCGACATTCCAGGTTTTATCAAATCAATATGCGGGCTTGAATCTATGGCAATACGTACAGGAATGCGTTGTACAACTTTGTTAAAGTTACCAGTGGCATTGTCTGGTGGCATGAGTGAAAAAGTTGCACCTGATGCTGGTGAAAAACTCTCAATTTTTCCGCTATAGGTTAGGCTTGGATAGGCATCAAGTTTGAGTTCAACTTTCTGACCAATATGCATTTTTTCAATTTGAGTTTCTTTGAAATTTGCTTGTACATACAAACTATTTTCAGGAATGATCGCCATTAATCGAGTTTGCGGAGAAACACGTGAGCCTTTCTGGATTGCAAGACTACCGATTTTGCCGTCTACAGGACTGACTACTTTTGAGGAAGCCAGATCAAGCTGATATAGGTTTAAGTTTGCATGAGCACTTTGAATATCTGCTAAAAGCTGCGCTCGACTGGCTTGTAAGCTCCCCAACTGAGCTTCTGCTGCATTGACGGCGGCTTGTGCCTTGCTGAGTTGCGCTTGAGCTGTTAAATATTGAGACTGAATACCTTCAAAATTTTGACGAGTAATCACGCCATCTTTTAATAAATCTTGATAACGTTCAAAATCTTTTTTTAGGCGGGATAAATCTGCTTGCGCTGCCACTACACCACTATTTGCTTCCGTAATTGAAGACCGAGCAGACTTTTCATTTTGTTGTTGTACGCCAAGCGCTGCTTCTTTTAAGCTGACCACAGAACGGGCCTGATCATAGCGAGCTTGGTAATCGCGATGATCTAATACAGCTAAAGTTTCCCCTTTTTTTACCACCTGATTATCGTTAATTAATAACTCAATCACTTCGCCTGAAATCTTTGGCATCACCCAAGTAACATCAGCTTGTACATAAGCATTATCAGTAGATTGATAAAATCGGTATACAAAAAAATAATATATAATGCCTGCGACTAAAAATAACAGCAGGACACTAAAAACACCCCAAGTTATCTTTTTTCGACTTTGGAAATTAGTATCAGTTTCTAGCTGAGCTACGTTATCCATATTCATTCCGTTTATTTGTAATATTCGATTTTTTATTTACACCAATAAACTATTAGCGTCTTTTTTACGTAACTTTTCACTTGGTTTATTCAATGAATCGTGACAGCGTAAAATTTGGTGCAAATTATGGTTCTTAAATCCATTAAATATCATTGACCCTTTTGACATATATTTTTTCTATTTACGCCAATACACGGCATGCTATAAAAAATATGTTTAAAAATTATGTAATTTTATATTTTCTAAAAAATCTAATTATAAAAACCTTCTTCAAAAATTAATCTAAATAAATAAAATCAATAACTTATATATATTATTGTTTATACAAAAGTAATTAATTGATAGAAAAATTTATTGCACTAATATTAAAAACTAGCGTTTTCTTTGTATGACTTGTGTTGATTTAATTAGAGCAATATGTAATTTAAAGAAATTCTTCGAGAATTTTTATAATATTTATAGAAGTATAAAATATAAATATGCTGATTTATCAACAATATTAAAGCATAGCTTATTAAATATGTATTTTTAATATATTTATAATTAACCACATTAAGTGGAATACAGTAAAAATTTTCAGACTAAATCCAACTTATTTTGAAGAAACCAAGTACTATTCAAAACAAAATTAATCTAAAAAAGAGTTACTTTTAACTCTTTTTTATTTAAAAAATAGAGAATTATCAGTTTATTTTTTACTTATTTAAAACCTTAAATATTTCTTCTAAAGTCATCCCAATCGCAAGTATTTCACTATCTTGATGAGGTAAACCATCAATTTCTAATCCAACGGGTAGTTTCGATTTCGCTCCCTTTCCAATGGGTAAACTCAGCCCCGGTAATCCGATATTACTGCCGGGATCTGTATTTCGAATGAGTGTCTGAAAATTTTCAATTGAATTGGCTTGTTCGTTTGCGAGTGGCGCAACAATAGGTGATGTCGGAAGTAATAAAGCATGTAAGTTATGCGCTTTAAATGTGTTTTGGTAGAGTTCAAGCAATTGAGGCCGAGCTTCACTGATGGCCTTTTCATAGAAAGGTAAAACAGGAACAAGTTGTGCTGTCTGATCTTGAATTAATTGAGGAAGGATATTCTGTTTAAAAATTGCCTGAACATCTGGGCTTGAGATCTGATCAACTACAGTCTCAATAGTCAAATTTTCATGATGATGTTTTAAATATTCAATAAGGTCATATTTGCCTTCATAGATGACAACGGGAAATGAAATAGCGTGATTGAGTTGTTCTAAATTCGGCATATCGACATTAATAATTTCAACTCCTGCCTCTTTTAAAAGCTCAAGCGCAATATGCGCCTGCTTACGAACATCTTCGTCTAAATTATTCCAAAAATATGGATTGATACCGAGCCTAATTTGATAAGGCTGTAATGGTTCTTTCTTTGGTTCTTGAGTAATAAGCTGATCAATTAAAATAATGTCAGATACTGTGTGTGCACTCGGGCCAGCCGTATCCCGAGTATGTGAAATTGGGGTAATACTGTCTTGTGAATATCTTCCTACCGTTGGACGAAAGCCGATACAACCATTTAAGGCACTTGGCAAACGAATCGAAGCACCCGTATCTGTACCAATCGCAATTGGAACCATTCCAGCGGCAACAGCCACAGCACTACCAGAAGAAGACCCGCCAGCAATGTGTAATGAGTTTACGGCATTTCGTGTACCGACAACGCCTTCAATGTGCATGGCAGTATTATAACCTGTTACCCCAAAGGCCAATTCATGCATATTGGTTTTACCAACAATGATCGCGCCGTGCTCAATGAGCTTTTGAATAATCGGGGCGGAGCTTTTAGGCTTAAAATCAGCTAAAGCTGATGTGCCTGCACTATTTGAGAAACCAGCAACATGAATATTATCTTTAACCGCAATTAAAATGCCCATTAAAGCTGGACATGGTTTTCCACTCAGTAGATATTCATCCCAATATTGAGCTTGTTGAATTGCTGAAGCTTTATCTGTGCTAATAAAAGCATTTAAAGACTCTTGATTTTCAATAGCAGCAAAGTAGTGATGCACGAGTTCTTCACAAGATACTTTTCTCTCATAAATCAATTGAGTGATGACATCTACTGAAGCATTTGCTAAATCCTGTAATTCAATCCAATTATTTTTTTCAACTGCATTTGACATGGTGACTTAAAATCCATTTAAGTTGTGATCTTAAGAACTTACTACAAATGGCTTGATAATTCGTATCCTCAATATTGATGATTGCTTTGCTTTAATGTTGAATGAGTAAAGCCATTTCAGTGCGATTATTGCAGCCTATTTTTCTCATAGAATTATTCAGGTGGGTTCTTAATGTGGTAAAACCAATACCAAGTAAACTTGCCACCTCCTTATCACTTAAACCTTTAGAGACCAAATGAACCACTTCTTGTTCACGTGGAGTCAGACCATATTGTGTTGATAAATCTAGTGGTAAGGCTTGGGTAAAATAAGGTTCAAGCAGATTTAAGATTCTTTTTTCACGTTCACCAAACATTTCAGCGTCTTGTGCACGCCAAATGCGTAAATCACCAATATCCATACCATTTCGGACAAAATAAATATTTATACCGTGATACAAACCATAGGTTTTTAAAAACTCATTGTAATAGTCTGTTTTTTTCAGGTTTGCGAGATGCATGACCTCGTTTACAAATGTCGGTTTCTGGAGTTTATGAAGCTGTGCAGTAATAGGGTCATTAAATTGCCAAATACACTCATAATCCTCCATCGCTTTTGGGTCGATTTTCCATATCACCCCTTTTGTCGATAAGTTATGCGTTGAATCCCAAATATAAGACGCGGCAAAATCAGCCCGTAATAAGGTAGCAACATCTGCAATGATATTTTCACGTAGATTATATTGCCCTTTTCCTGAACCAAGTTTCCATAATATTTCAGAAAACAATGTAAACTCAGACGGGCTGAAATCCTTTTCTAAAAATACGGTCATCGTTTACCTATTTAACGAAATCCATTGAATTTTAAGAAGATCGGTTAAGTGCTTCCTTTGAACTTAATACCCATCTCATCCTTTTCTATAACATATCCATTTTTTGATTTGGTAGCCAAAATTGAATACATCTATCAACCAATTGCATCTCTATATGGTGCTCTTTTAACTGTTGATATGCCTTTTGTGAAATTACTTATCTAATAGGTACAGAAGGGTTCGATCAACTTTTCTCTCTTTTCTTTTTTGCTCAAGTTCCTGTTGATATTCTTCTTCTGAAATTACTTTTCTATTAGGTGTAGATTCAATGTATGGTGAATAACCCCTATTATTAGCATACTTATTTTCTCTGTAATATTGTGATTTATCATAATCAGTCATATTCGCCGTTTGGAATAGAGCGTCATTACCTCGCTCTGCCCTTTTAAAAATTTGATTTGTACGATCTATTTTTTGTTGATTTGATAACTCAAAAAAATCTACTTTCTCACGACTGTTATTATTTTGAATCCCTTCATCCTTACCAATTAAGATAGAAGGTTTTTTTTCGAAAAAATCATCAGCACTGTACACTGGACTAATAATCAATAAACTTATAAAAATTAATAATATTCTACCCATAAAATTTTTGTGCTCATTACAAAATATTGGAATACGTAAATATTATATAAATTTAGTAAAAAATCTATTGTCCTACATCTTATTCTTTTGGTTTTTTCTTTACTTGTAAATAAACTCGTTAAGCTTGTAGAATCAATAAAAAAGCTCGCCTATGCGGGCTTTTCAAAATGGAATCTTTTTATTTTTCAATTTTAGAGTTTATATTGACTCATCAATAAGCTCACCAGATAAACATTTATTGAGAATTTTTTTTTAAAGCGACTGATCATCATTTCATTTTCAAAGTCATTTTCTTTGATATTTTCCTTATAAACTTCAATTAAAATTTTATTCATGACTGTTTCAAATGCGGTTTTTACTCTTTCAGAATTATACTTACGTATTCCCATGAATTTTCTGAGCGCTTCTTTTTCCTGACTTAAGGTTACACCTGCTTGTCTCCTTTCCATAACTTTTACTGCTTGTACGCTTATATTTTCACACGATGTTTGAAGGCTAGGAGTATCAGAATATGCCATACAGCCATTTGAAGCGATGATACAAGTTAATAATAAATATCTTTTCATTTTTAATCTAATAAATTAACTTAAAGTATATTACCAAAATACATCAGATATTTATAAACAAAAAAGCCCATCTTTCCATGAGCTTTTAAATATCTTATGTGATCTTTATTTACACTTCGACCACTATAACGCAAAAATAGCATTTACCCAGTACAGGGCCAAGTTCTTATAAAGAATTCCCACATATATCTGTAGCTCCTGTAGGATAGGTATATTGCAATAATGAATGATCGGTAATTAATTCCATCGTCACTTCTTTTCCTAGGCTCGAAGAACTACTTGTAAAACCTGAGAACCCATTTAATAACGCAAAACTAATATTATTGATTGGATCAGTAAAGGTCCACTTATATCCTTTATTTACTCCATTCAAAATATACCCAATCTGCTTGGATTGTCTGTTGATATACACACCAATTCTATTAACTCCACTACTTAAAGTTTCAAAGGATTGATATTTGGGTGTCGGGTTGCCTACCCCAACTAAAACGAGGTTCAAACCAGTACTATCCGATGTCGGAGTAAATAATGCTCCACTAGTAACTGTGCCATTCGTGCTAGAGCTATGAAGAAGCCATCCTGCTGTCTTTTCATTACCTGTCAAATTCGCAGGTGTTACAGATCTATATTCGAAAGCAATGATATTTGATGCAGGTAAATTGGTTGGACTATTAGTTGCTGCTTGACTTTCCAAAGAGTTATTAGCTTGAGTATAAGAAGTTAACTTCTGCCCTGTGAGTGTAACCAAACTGGACCATTGCCCACTATTAGAAGCTCCTGTTAACGTCATAGATCCAACATTACAATCAGCTAAAACAGGAAAAGGAAGTAAGCAAGACAATGCTAAAATTATCTCTTTTTTCATTTTTAGTACCTATAGATTAAGTTTAGTTTTATTAAATTTTTAAACCTAATAATTAGCATAAGATTTATATAAAACAAAAAAATTACGATAAAAGGCTCTGCACTATCAAATTTTAATTTTTTGGTATTTATAAATTCCAGAATTCGCATATTGATTACTTTTCGATATACTCATCAGGAAATATTCATGAAGATAAAAATAACTCTCTTCATCAACTCAAATAAAGAGAACTCCATAGATGAATAAAATTTTCCTATCCGTCCTTTTATTATCATTATCAGGGTGCGCTGTGTTATTTCCACCTGCTTATAATCCTGATGCTGTGATGTCACATTTCAGAGAAGGTCAAGCGAGTAAAGATTCCTTCTACGTCAGTTATAAAGGTGATCGTGGTAGCTCACCAGAACAAGCAAGAGATTTTGTCATTCTACGTGGGGCGGAGTTAGTCATGCAAAATGATTTTCGCTATTTTAAAATTCCAAAAATGAATCAAGGCACGCTTGTAAACTCAAACTATCAAATTGCTTCTGGGGTAAGAAATGATACCTATCAGCCTATGGTTGAAGCTCAAATCGTAGGAGTAAAAGAACCTGAAGCAGATACTGAAGTTCTAGATGCCATTAAAGTAGCGAAAGCATTAAGAATTAAATATCGACTTAGATATAAATTGACGCCATTAGAGCTAAAATATAGCTATTAATTTCTTGATGAAGAATAGTTAGCCAGAAATCTATCTGTTCACGTGTTTAATATTTATTACATACGTTACAACCAGTCTGCAAAGTGGGAATGCATGAGTTCATCACAAAGATTCTTTGCAGCATTGTAAAACCCACTCATTGAGTGGGCTTTTTTATTACTAACCATTTTGCCTGAGGTGATCTTGAAACTCTTGGTCGTGTATTTTGTTGTAATTAACAGGGTCGTAAACGCATCCAGTTAAAATAACAATTACAGTAAGTGCAGCAACCAACTTTTTCATTGAGACAGCCTTTCTTTTAACGCAAAAGATTTGCTTTAAGTATACTCCTAGGTGATCACTTTGATTGGACATAATTAAGGCAAACGATTGTTATTTTTAAATTATTGCCGTGCTTTAGCATATGAATTAATTTTTTAACAAAATAAAATCAAGGAAGTTATACAAATCTTAAGCCTCAGTCGCTAAATACCAATTTTTCCAAGAACTGGTTCCCCTAGTTTCAATAGGTACAGTTGGAATGAGTTTTTCTTTTAATATTTCAGTTTGTTCAACAGCTTTGGCAAGTCTTGCTTTAACTGAATGAATACACTCACGGTCACCAAATTCACAGCGGTCTAAAGTTGTACCGCCACAAGGCCCGTTGGCTAAACCTTTTGGACACGTTTCAGGGCAAATATATAAAGTATCGCTTAGGCGACACTGACCACAGCTTTCACAACCCACTAGGCTATGTTTACTCAGTACTTCTGTTTTAAGTAAGAGTTTTGCGACCAAAGCATTTTCCCAAAAAGATGCCTTGAAAATAAAACGTCCGACGCCTTTAGCAATTTTTGATCCAAACATTGCTTCATGCATAACATGTAGCTGGCGATATTTAATGATTTGTTTAGAGGTCGGCTGACGTGAAAAATGCGTAATTTCAGGTGCAAACTCTTTGCCTGTGGTGACTTGCCACAGTGAATTCCAAAGCTCTTCTAAAGCTTCAAGCTTCAGATGACGATATTGCTCGACGTAGCTTTCAAGCAGCATTTGTTCTTCTGGCTTATGACAAGCAGATAAGTGAATTCCTGCAAACCCTAAATGTTTACATATCAAAATCTGTAAAGCGCAGCGTAAATAAACTCGGTCTGTATGTCCCGCCTGTTTTTCGTCTGCCAAGACTTTTAACATGTGCGGAGTAATGACAATACCTGCCACTTTATGTTTCACCATAAAATTGGCACGTGCCAAAGTCAGTGGCATGACGCAAGCGAGTATTTGCTGCGAATAATCATGCTTGGTTAAAAATGATTTAGCTTGCTTTAAGGCTTCAATGTCATAGCCCAATTGGGTAATGATAAAGTCAGCACCTGCTTTAATCTTCTTATGCAGTTTTAAATATTGTGCATCACGCTCGGCTTCAACATATTTAAATGGGTTAAAAGCCACCCCGATACGAAACCCGCCATGTTGCTTGGCAGCCATTACGGCGTTTACTGACTCTAGATATCGACTACGCGGCTGTCCATCTCGACCATTATGATGTTCTTTGAGTTTATCGCCTGTAAGCAATAACAAGTTTTGAATATTGGCTGCTTGAGCTTGTGCTAAAAATTGCTCGAAGTCTTGTATATCTCGGGCCTTACCTGAAAAGTGTAAGACTTTCCCTATTGAGTCGGGGTAACTTTTACTGGCTTCAAGCGGTGCAATATCATGATCGGAATGTACGCGATCTGCCAATGTCATTGCAGCCGGATATCCCGCAAACTCATGTTTCACAGGATAAATCTCATGCAGTGAAGTGAGATATTCCACCAACACAAAAAACTGGTTTTGCTGGAAGCAGGGAGAAACGTGTGACATAGGCAAAGTGCTGATCAAAACATGACATCAATCATAAGCGCGGCATTATAAATCAAAAGTACATCAAGATGCGCTAGTCAGAGCTCATTGTTTTGCTTATCTTCACCCTCTTTATTTCTGGGTAATTCGAGTGAACGAGGAAATATAAAATCGAAAGAATCGAGTGCATAGCGGTAAAGCTGAGCTGGTCGTTTACCCACGGTTTTACTGTGGTTGGTTTCTTCAACTGCGCCCGCTTCTATCATACGGCGTCTAAACGCTTTTTTATCTAAAGATTGCCCAAGAATAATTTCATAAATGGTTTGTAGTTCAGTCAGCGTAAATAATTCAGGCATTAGACTAGCTGGCAATGCAGTATAGCGAGTTTTATTGGTTAAACGCTCTAAGGCCAAAGTCAGCAATTCATTGTGATCAAAAGCTAATGCTAAATCTTGAGCTTTTGCTACAGGCACCCATTCGCTGTATTCAGCCAACTCTTGATGTTGATAAGCATTAAAATCAATTAAGGCAAAATATAAAATCGTCACAGCCCAGCCACGTGGGTCACGTTTAGCATTGCCGACAGAGGCAACTTGTTCCAAGTAAGGTGAAGCAATCCCTGTTTTTTCGACCAGCTTACGATAAGCCGTGGCCATCAGGTCTTGATCATGCTTTAAATCGGCAAAACCACCCGGTAAAGCCCATTGATCTTTGGCTGGAAAGTTGGGGCGCTTAATGAGTAATACCTGCAACTGACCATTAAAAACCGAGAAAATAGCCATATCGACCGTGAGTAAAGGTGCGTCATAATCTCGGCGATCATAACTGGCAAGGAATTCTTGTTCAGTTTGAATAGTCACGTTCAGCCTCTCAATAAAAATGATGAGCCGATACACACGCAACGGCTCATCTAAACTCAGTTATGCGATGGATAAACGCTCACGAATTTGATCCAAAGTACACTCATATTGAAGTTTACCATTTTCAAAGACGGTTTTTAGTGCTCCGCCTTGTTCTTGTTCGGCTGTTTGCTCATCAAACAAGGTAAAACCATTTTCACTTTCTTCGATGCGTAAAAGACCTTTCGCAGATTTTTTTACGCCTGAGTCAGTAATCGGGTCTTTAAACAGCTCTCGGCCTACTCCATTTACCTGTCCCCAAGTTGCTTTCACAGCAAACCCAAAGGTATCGCGAGTTAAGTAGTTATAGGTAAAGCTGCCGATCCCAAACACCAAGTTATTTGAAGCAAAGCCTTTGGCTTCCAGCCCTTCCAAAATACGCTGTGCGCGATCTAGGGTAATTGAGTCACCGTAAATTAAACCAACACGTTCATTAAGCACTTTATAGCCTTGCTCAGTTGTAGTACCACCAAACACTCCCCATAAACATTCAACTGCGCCTTTATAAGCTGGGCTGCCGACTTCGGCGTCTGGGTCACCACAAATAATTTTAACAGGGTCACCAGAGTCTGGACGGAAAACCAATTTAGCCAAGCCTAAAGCATTAGGTTCTCTTGCCAGAATTTCAGGCTTTAACGCCACGGTAAACTCGGTAATCACTCGCCAAAAGTCCCAAGTATCAGACACGACACTGACAACACCAGACGGATAAAGCTCGCAGATTAAACGCTTAAATGTGTCTAACTCACTGTTTTCTGTCCCCATACACATCACACTGTGTTCAGTTGCAGGTACAGATACTCCAATCACACCTGTTGCATTGTAATATTCTTCGGCGTAGTCGATTGAAGCAACCGAGTCTGTTCCAATAAAACTGGTTAAGTGGCCTACTCCTGATTGTGCCGCATCATAAATTCCACTCATGCCACGGCTACTAAAATCGTGTCCTTGCACAGGTACAAAATCTAGTGGTGCGCCAGTTTTTAAAGCATATTGCGTTAATAAACGTTTGTATTCGTAGGCAATAGTTGCAGTAGTACAGCTTTTCCAAAGCTCAGCACTTAATACAGTTTCAATATAGTTAGTTAACCAAAAGAAACGCGGATCGGTATTAATTACGGTGAGCACAGGTACACGCATATTGACGCGGCTGCCTTCTGGCAAGGCTTTAATACGTAATGGTAAATAGCCCAAGTCGTGTAATGCTTCAATGTGATCAACAGGTACTGCGCCTTCACCTAATGAACTATCCATACGGCGTTTATAAGCAGCCACTACTTTTTCTTTAGGTTGTTTGAAAAAACCTTCATTCCATGTATCGATTAAAAAGTGTTTGATAAAACCCTGAAGCCCAAAGAACACAACTTTATCATCGAAGTCCGGTAGCATTTTAGCGAGTCGAGATGAACGCGGCGTAAAGTTTGCATACACGTACTCTGTGCCTGCTGGATACTGACGTCTGTGATCGGCTTTATAAAAATCGATAGCGTTTAATGGATTAAGTTTAATAGTCATCTTTTTTCTCTTTATTTTGCTGCAAAAGCAATTACTGAAATTTTGTCTGATGGTGGTTGTGGAAAGCTGTCCGAGGTAAATAGCTGGTCAAGCAGTCCATCAAAAACCTCTATTCCTTTACTAAAAATACCGTGGGTCACATATAGAACGACCTTATGACAATTAAGGCGACGGAGTTCTTTGGCAATACCAATAAAGGTTGCACCACCGTCACAAATGTCATCGATAATGACCGCTGTTAGGCCTGATAAATCAGTTGCATGTACATGCGTACCTAAAATTTTGCCAGTCACTGGGTCACGTTTTTTATCACACTGAACAATAGTGATGGGTTGTTTGCGCTCAACATTAAAAGCGTCTGCAACCATTTGTGTGCGTGCTTTTGCGCCTTTGTCTGGGCAAATCAGTACGGTTTTTTCATCTTTTAACAATGTGCTCAGCGCTTCACTCTTCGCGATGATGTCTACTGAACTCACATTTACAACTTCATTAAAAGAAGTATTGGCAGCGAGTAAGGCTGTAGTGACTTCACTATGACAGTCCCAAACAGTGATCTTGCCCTGTTTGCCCGCTTTTTTGTCTGCATTGATGTTGAGTAATTTGGTCATCACATCGAGTGAGAATGCTTGGCCCACTGCACAAATACGGTCCTGACGTGCATATGGAAAATACGGAATTTCTAGGTCAACGGTTAAGCCCTGATTCAGCAATATATTTTCAAGTAACAAATAGTCCATCACATCGTGACTTGAGGTCATTTGCGCGCGGACCAATACCTTGCCAGATAGTGAACCTAACGTTGTCTCATCAATTTGAACATGACGCTCTCCACCAGAAAACTGCGTGAATTTCACTGGAATTTCATTTCTTGCCGCATCTAAAAGCTGGATAGCCATATCATCCTCTTTTTGTCTGATGACCTTCGACGAATATATAGTGGCATAAAGCCACTATATATTTCAAGTCTATTTTTCAAACTTTTTTCAAAGCCACTTGAGACATAAAATTTGCAGTTTTAGAGCATTTAGAGATTCTATTTTTAAGAGAAATTATTATCCAATCGACTGAAATATAAAGTTAATTTACAAAAATCATGATTAGTAGGACTATTATTAAAAGTAGCGGATACAACTTTGCCCGCCATAAATCAGGTAGTTTTGAAATAAATTTTTCTGAAAAATATAGCCCTATCCATGTTCCAGCAACCAAGAATAAAGCAGCTTTAAACCAGATTAGACCGATAAATCCGTTGGGTGTAGATTGCCAAAGTGACAATACACAATAGGTCAGCGTTGCAGTTAAAGACAAAGGCAGCGTGAGAATGTTTGCAATAGCCGCGGCCTCTACCATAGAACTACCCCGACGTCGTAATAAAGGAACTGTCATTACGCTTCCTCCAACCCCTAAAAGCGCTGCAACCCAGCCAATAATTCCCCCTTTAATGAGTTCACTATTTTGACTATAGTTTTGCTGCTGCCTTGATGTCACCATAAAACCTGCTCGGTAATAACAATCAATAATCGTTATGAACACATAGCCCATAAATATCCAGCGAAGCCAATTTCCATTAAACAATGAGGCCATTACCGCACCGACTATTCCGCCAAATGCGATACCACCCCATAAAAAGCGGATCTTTTGCCAATCTATATGTCCAGACCGATGGTGCCGAAAGGTTGCAAAACTTGCCGAGCACAGCATGACAAAGGCGGATGTGGCAACTGCAATTTGCATAGCATGTATGCCGACACTACTTTCACTGCTCCACTTTTGAATAATGACGCTATAAAGCAAAGGCACAGCAACAAATCCGCCACCAAAGCCAAATAACCAAGTGGTTATGCCTGAAAGTAGTCCAAATAAAAATAGCTCATATAACATCATCATCTTCCTCACGTTTATAGAGGCATGATATAAAATAGCCCTATGGCAAACTAACGTAGAAAAGCCATTTTTTTATTTATTTCAGCCAAAAATATATGCGTAATATTCCAATTAACGATGTAGACCATCTACCGCAAGCGGTTCTGGCATTAGGATCAGACTATCCTGCTGATACTTTATTAGATACGCATAGCCATCGTCGTGCTCAGTTCTTATATGCACCCGAAGGTCTCATGAAAGTTGAAACTGAAGATGGTCAATGGCTCGTTTTACCGTACAGCGGTGTATGGATACCCGCAGGCAAACCACATCGGGTATGGCTATCTAAAGTCAGTACTTATAGTTTGTATATAGAAGCGAGCCATGCCCCAAGACAGGCAACATATTGCGAGGTTGTGCAAGTATCTCCTCTGCTACATCAACTGCTCATTCAGGCAAATCAGCTATCTATTGATTACCAGCGTGCAGGTCGTGACGGCGCTCTTATCGATTTATTGTTATATGAATTAGAAGCCGCACCAGCCCTACCTCTGTTTATTCCATTACCTCACAACACATTGTTATCTAAACAGTGTGCTGAGTTTATGCAGCATCCTGACATTCATAGCAGTCCTAAAGATTGGGCACAGAACCACAATAAAAGTGAACGGACTTTTCACCGCTGGTTTAAGTCTGAAACTGGCATGTCCTTTCAGGCTTGGCGTAATCGAGTCTGCATCATCTATGCTTTAAATGCGTTAAAAGCAAATATCTCAATTACGGAAATTGCTTTTAGTTTGGGCTATGAACACTCGGCAGCTTTTACCGCAATGTTCAGTAAAATTATGGGTTATCCACCTACCCATTTTCAAAAAAGATTTCATACGCATGATAAAGCGCTATAAAGATTTACTCATGTGAATGGTGTCATAGGTATCGATCCATTCTCGTTTAATAACGTCAAAGCCTTGAAGCCGCCAAAACTCTTCAGCCGCAGGTAAAAATGGATGGGTATGCAAATACAAAGTAGTAATTTCATTCTTCTGTGCATGGTTAAACAACATTTTACATAGCATGGTTGCGATGCCATTGCGGCGGTATTCAGGCAATACAAACAACTTAACCACTTCCACTGTCTTAGATGGCAAATATAAATCAAAACGATGGTCATACGCCCGATATGCAATAGTGCCAATAATACGGCTTTGGTCTTTTACCGTAATAAAGCAACCTAATGGATCATTAACATAATATTGCCCAAAATTTTTTAAATCTTTGGGAACTTGCCCATGATAGATTTCTGGAAATAATAAATGTCTTGTATAAAGTGCAAACTCTACCGCAGATGCATAGTCTGATTTGTCTGCTAGATGATAGTGAAAAGTCATATTTATAGCCAAGAATGATCAGGGATAACAATGGTTTTGTCTTGAATCATGGCTTCATGGAACTCAACATCATAGACACTTTTTAAAAACTTCGGATCGGTTATTCGTGTTTTTGACTCAGGCTTAACGACTTCGTGTTGGCGCATAAAAAACAAATGATCGGCAAATAAAAAGGCCAAATTGGGATCATGCATAATCGCAATCACCGTAAAATTTTGCCGCGACAACTGACGCAATTTTTTCATTAAATAAGACTGATAATAAACATCGAGATGGTTGGTTGGCTCATCAAGCAAAATGACTTTCGGTGCTTGTACTAAAATGCGGGCAATCATAACCAATTGCCTTTCACCACCCGATAGCTCGGTATAAGGGCGGTCACGCAAATGCTCGATGTCTAAATCAAGCAAAGCTTGGTCTACACGTTCCCAGTCTGATTTTGAAGGTCTATATCTGCTAAAAGCGGCACGCCCCGTAATCACTACATCTTTAACCAAAAATGGAAATACGGTTTTATGAAACTGCGGTAAAAAACCGAGTAATGCTGCCCGATCTTTCCCTTTAAAGTCCAATAGTGGTTTTCCAGAGTAACGAATCAACCCATCTTTTACAGGTTCTAGGCCCGCCATCAATTTAAAAAGTGTCGATTTTCCGCAACCATTACGCCCTAAAATCACTGAAAACTGATTTTCAGGAAACTCCAGATGAATATTTTTAAGGACCTGTTTGTGCCCATAGGCATAATTTAACTGATCAATTTGAATCATGCCCAATGAGTCCTCTGTGTTTTCATTAATAATAAGAAAAATGGTGCACCAAGTAACATGGTAAAAATGCCGATCGGTATTTCAAATGTCAGTAAAACCCGAGAAAAATTATCAATCAACAGTAGAAAACTGCCGCCCAAAATCATATTGGCAGGAATACTGTAGCGGTGATCTGGCCCAACCAACATTCTCACAATATGCGGCATAAACAGCCCATATAAACTAATAATGCCAGCCGCTGCCACAGAAGTTGATGTACATACAGTCACCAACGCAATTAATAGCAGCTGTTCCCACCTTGGGTTAACACCAACCGCCTGTGCTTCTTCGGCACCGAGTGCCATTAGGTTTAGGCGCCAACGCATCGCAAATAATCCAGCAAGACCAATACAGATTGGTAGCACGGCGTATTGAACTTTTTGCCAAGAAGCCTGATGTAAGTTGCCCATCGTCCATTGCACAATGGCTTGCAGTTTAAATGGATCACTTAAGTATTGAATAACTGTAAGTCCTGCCAAAAACAGCCCCGAAACAATCATGCCCGATAAAATTACCATCACTAAAGATGTCTGGCTTTCATGTTTTTGATGGGCAAATAAATACGTTAAGGCAACAGCACAAACACCAAAAATAAAGGCGGATAGATTTGGTGAAAACCAACTTAAAGAAAGTGCCAAAGCTGCACCAAACGCCGCACCAGATGAAATACCGAGCACATACGAGTCAACCAAAGGGTTACGAAACAATGCCTGTAAACCATTTCCCGCAGTTGCTAATGCAGCTCCCACCATAAAGGTCAATAAAATTCTGGGTAATCTGACATTGACCAGAATGTTTTGCATCAGCCTAAATTGTTCCGCATCAAAATATGGTGTACCAAACACTGCTTGTACACTCCACCGCAAATAATCCCATGCACTCAAGGTTTGAGTTGGCCCGATGAGCAAAGACATAAAAATCATCACGAATGGTAACGGGTAAAACCAATAATATTTGAGCTTTTGCATATTCATTGCACCAACGCTTTGGCAAGCTGCTCACCATACAACTTAGTTAAAATACGCTGTTGTAAAGCACTTACAGGTAAATCAGACTGTTCAGGATAAATACTATGATTCAAATAAATCGCCGTAATAATGATTTTGATGGTATGGGGGTTATATATAAATGCAGGACTCAAATTAAATACCTTACGGTTTTGTACGGCACTTAAGCCTTGTAATTCTTTTCGTTCATAAATCAGTTTTGGGTTGGTATTCCAAAGCACAATATTATCGGGGTTCCATTCAATTAAAGTCTCGGGATTTACATTGGGCTGGTTAGCATCGGTCTGAACAATGTTGTAAGCACCAGCGAGTTCAATAAAATCATTGGTAATCGACTGACGTCCAGAGGTAGAAAAAATACGCCCTCCTGACCACGCATAATAAATCGATTGCTTATTTGATTGACGTGCCGTTTTTGCTGCAACTTCTGCCACAATTTCATCAGAGAAATTTAAAATTTCCTGAGCACGCTTTTGGGCACCACTCAGAATAGCAATTTCAGATAACTCTTCTTTTACTTGCTGGTAAGTACCTGACTCCATGACATATACAGCAATGCCAAACTGTCGTAGCAATTCAATCGTTTGAGTCTGCCCGCTCCCTACAATCACCAGATCAGGTTTTAACAACACAAGACTTTCAATATTGGTTGCATTTGCCCCTTGTGAAGGCGCCGCAAGCTGTTTATTAGCAATACGCTTATCTATTTTTGAATAAGCATTGAATAATAAAGGCTGGATGTATACTTCGGCTGGTATACCAATCACTTTGTGACCTTGCCCTAGCATATATAAGCCATCTAAACCCGACTCAAATAAAGAAACAATTCTTTGTGCTGGTTCGGCTACACAAACTTTTGTATTTGTACTATCAAAAACACATATCGAATGGGGTGCTAAGTTTTCTTTAGTTTTTCTACTTTGTTCGGATGAAGAGCATCCACATAGAATGAGTAAAGTGAGTATTGAAACCAATGACTTCATTACAGCATCCAACGCACAAATATAGTGCAAAATAAAAAGACGTGTCTATTTGGTGCATTTTTCATATGAAAAAGACACCATAAGAGAGCAAGACGGTTTGAATCATCATTTATAAGTTAGTAAATCAAATGTTGTACTAAAGATAAGAGTAATTAAGCAATAAAAATGCCAAAATTACAAAATAAACTTAATAATCATGCAATTGTAATTTGTATTTTAAAACTCAAAATATAGATAGCCCTATACAAAACCTTTAGAGCATGCATGCTAACCATTCAAATAAAATAATTTTTAATATTTAATTTTAATCAAAAATCTTCATATCTAACATTTTATTTAATAATGAGACTTTAAACCCATAAATTTTAAAAAACAAAACAAATTAAGCAAAAATATAATTATTTTTTATTTTAAAAACCTTTTAATTATTAATAAAAAACTATTATAAATAATATACTAAACATTTAAGTTTTTCTAAAAAATTACAGGATTTAAAATTAAATTTTTTCATTATTAATATTAGATATAAACCTTTAATAAAAACTTCTTTATATGCTAGATTAGATTAAGAATTACCCAAACAAAGGTAAATTCATACATTACAAATAATCAAATATAAAAACATTAAACATGACAAGGATTTAAAATTATGAAGAGAAATTATTATATTTTAGGCACTCTCTTGTTTAGCATGAGTTTAGCAACTCATGCTGACTCGCTACGAATGAGTGCTATGGAGTTCGCAAAAGATCCAGCCAAAGTAAGCGCATTACAAAAGGGTTTGGAAAAAATGCGAGCAAATAATAATGCTCCCCCTTTATCACCTGAGTTTCGTACAAGCTTTAATTACTGGGCCAATACGCATGGCTATTTTGGTACAGGTACACATGCAACAGACAAAGATTATTATGTTAATCAATACCGTATGCCACAGTGTTTACAGATATACAGTAAAGCAGTATGTGACAGTTACTATAAGCATATCCAAAATTCACCAGTCCCAAATGATGGCTTTACCGATGAAGTTTGGGGTACATGCCAACATGGCAATCTAAATTTCTTACCTTGGCACCGTATGATGCTTTATTTCTATGAGCGAACAGTTCGTAAATATGTTGGGCAAGATTATTCCCTTCCTTATTGGGATTATTACCAAGAAAAAGCTGCTAATGGTAAAGGCTTAGCACTCCCTCAATTAGTCCGTGGTAAACAAGCAGGTACCTTATATGATCAGTTCCGTACACCCGGTTTAAATGCAAATATCAGCGCCATAGATCCAGATAATGCCAGCGCTGCTCAAGCATTTAAATGGGATAACTTCACAGACTTCTCTAACCAATTACAGTCTCAACCCCATGGTGTAATGCACTGTGCAGTAGGTAAAAACTGTGTACTACCCGATATGGGATTTGTACCTATTGCAGGCTTAGACCCCGTATTTTATATGCACCATGCCAATATCGACCGCTTGTGGCAATGCTGGTTAAATAAAAAAGCGAATGGGCAACCAATTACCCTTGAATGGGCCAAGAAAAATTTAGGTATGCCAGATAGTTGGTATGACACCCGATATACTTTTGCAGATGAAAACGGCAACAAAGTCACCATGACCATTGCAGATGTATTCACCCCCGGTAAAATTCCAGTGCGATATACCAATGAAAATGCTTGTAAAGTTGAAGCTAATGTCATGAGTAGTAAAGGTGCTGAAAAAGCAAACCTATTTAAAATGAATCATAAACCAGTTAGCAGTAATAAAAGCATTAAGCTTATGGGTGTAACTCAAAAAGTAGCTTTAGCCCCTCAAACTGCAAGTTTCCTAGAAAACTCAAGTCAACTTACTCAAACAAAGCTCTCATCAGGACAAACTTATTTAATATTAGATAATGTCCAAATGATTGGTAATCCAAATCTAACCTATAAGATTTATCTATCTCCAAAAAATAAACCTGACCAAAAAATTTATGTTGCCACAATTAACTACTTCGGTGTGTTAGACCATGACCACGGCGGACACCCAGGTCATATTGGCCAATTGGTCTATCAAGTCAGTGATCAAGTTAAGCAATTAGGCATGGCTGCTGAAGACTTAGAAGTTCAGTTTGTTGCTACTGATTTAACGCTTGATCAAGTGAAAGAAAAAGTAAGCTCTCAAGGCTTGAGTATTTCTCAAGTTCGCTTAGAAACGTCAAAATAATAATTAAGGGAGAGGCCTGATTTTTTCAGGCCTATATTCATTATGAAAATAGCTCATTTAATATTATGCACGCCTCTAACTTTAGTAAGTTGGTGTGTATCAGCAAATGATTCTTCTGAACGTATATTAGAAGACCCACCCGATATGACTGTTGCGCGTAAACATATTGCGTTACTTGCTGCCCCCAACCTGAAAGTTTCATCAACAAATACGCCGCAAATGCAATCTTCTAATGAAGCATTATTTACATGGGAGGTTAAAAAAACGAGGAACAAACTATGGAACCCAGCGACAAATCGTTATGACGAAGTTGTTTTACGTAGTTATCAAGGTACAGATACACAGCCCAATACACCTTATATTGCTCCGACGATTGAAGTATTTCCGGGAGAAACTGTACGAGCAAACTTAGATAATCAACTTGATATAGACCCGATTACTCACAAAAAATTTCCTAAAGACCCAAGTTGTACTGGCGATCATTTTGATGTGAATAAACCCCATTGTTTTGATGGCACTAACATGCACACTCACGGTTTATGGATTAACCCAGCAGGAAATAGTGATAACGTTTTAATTTCGATTAATCCGGGTGTTAATTTCCAATATGAATACAACATTCCACCCGATCATCCAGCCGGAACATTTTGGTATCACCCACATCGACATGGTTCAACCGCAATTCAAGTTGCAAGTGGTATGGCAGGTGCTTTAATCATTCGTGGATATCGTCAGCCTACTCCAAACAACACAGGTGATTTAGATTTACTCACTTATGGTTTTAAAGAAAGAACGCTAGTTTTTCAACAAATCCAATATGCTTGCTATGATGCTAACGGAAAAATTGAAACTGATAAAAATGGCAACTATATTTGCCAAAACAATCAAATTGGTGAAATTAGGGATTATCAGGGTTTTGGCCCGGGGGATTGGGGGAAATCAGGCCGATATACAAGCATTAATGGTGAAGTACAACCGTTCATTACTCAAGCGGTTGCAGGACAAGTTGAGCGTTGGCGAATGGTACATGCAGGTGTCCGCGACAGTATCAA
Organism: Acinetobacter sp. Li1LvA2; assembly: GCF_056156705.1. Taxonomy (NCBI): domain Bacteria; kingdom Pseudomonadati; phylum Pseudomonadota; class Gammaproteobacteria; order Moraxellales; family Moraxellaceae; genus Acinetobacter; species Acinetobacter sp. Li1LvA2. The sequence continues at coordinate 214,442 of NZ_JBSICF010000001.1, read as the reverse complement.
CTTAAGCGTTCGTCAAATGCAAAATATTCCTTCCAAACTCGATTTGACCCCAATGGGTGAAAAGAAATTATTAAGTGAGAGCTGTACAGGGCCTATTGTGAACCAACACCTGATTGCAGCAGATGGTCTAACCTTTAAACAGGTTATGGATAAAACAGTTACCGTTTTTCAACCGGGTTACCGTTATGATGCATTAATGCAATTCCCGCAAGAAGGCCGTTATTGTTTAATTGATGAAGCGGCGTCAGCTTCGGCTAACGTAGACCGTACGTTTTCGCAAAGACGCTTGCTGGGTATCATTCAAGTTAATAAAGCCACTTCAGCACCTCAGTCATTAACAACGGCGTTAAGCAATAATGCAGCACGCAATATTGCCCCAGATATGCGTCCTGCTGTGCTTCAAGATTTACAACAAAATCTGAAATTCAGCCACTTTATTCCTCATCAGGACTTACCAGCTACTCCCTATAAACAATTTTTAGAATTTAATATTGATACAAATGCTAATCCAGTTCAGTTTCAGGTGAATGGAAAACCGTATCAACCAGATCGAATTGACCGTACACTCGAGTTAGGCAAAACCGATGAATGGATACTCACCTCTAAATTAGCCAGCCATCCTTTTCATATTCATGTAAACCCATTTCAAGTCGTGGCAGTGTATGACCCTAACGGTAAAGATGTCAGTGATATAAACGCCGTGGATGACTATGACAAAACAGCTGCCCCTGACCCACAATACCGCGGTCTAAAAGGGACATGGAAAGATACAATCTGGGTTAAAAACGTACAAGGAGCCAGTTATAAAGTCATTCTTAGAACCAAGTACGAACGCTACATCGGTGACTTTGTATTGCACTGCCATATTTTAGATCATGAAGATCAAGGCATGATGCAAAATATTCGAATTAGTCTTTCAGATGGAAATGGTGGTACTTCCCAAGGCCATCATTAATTTGGGACTGTATACAATTTTATTCTAATAAAACCGCTTATCCTAAAATAAGCGGTTTTTAACATTTTAATTCTGATATTTGCATATCTTCCATTCTTGTAGCGAAAGGTATGCTAAAGAATCAAGATTATTTAAATAATAAGTTGTTCCATTATTAAATATGTCATGTAAATAAGATCTTAAGGCGTAAGTAAAAAATATATAATTTACCAAGTAATAAAAACCATTTAATTATCAAACCAGACGATATGCCTAAGAGCTACTCAAATAATTTAATACTGGTTACAGCTCAATCAGCATCAAGATAAATAAGTCGTTATAATCCGCCCACCACCTGACAAACATTCTTTTCTGATGCTGACCCAATCATCCTTCTGGCGTAGTCTTTACCGTTTAATTCATATTTATGCTGGTATTTTTATTGCGCCATTTATCTTGTTCGCAGCAATCACTGGTTTACTCTATGCAATTACACCTCAAATAGAGCAAGCGATTTATAAAGATGTTCTATATATTGAGCCACTGAAGCAACCGCCACATAAGCTGAGCCAGCAAATTGAAGCCGCAAAGCAAGTAATGCCTAAGTCTGCACAGGTGATTGAAGTTAGACCAGCTCCAAGTGCTGACCAAACAACTCGTGTAATTTTTTCAGATCCTATACATGATTTTACGAGTGAAGCCGTTTTTATTGATCCTTTTACACTTAAAGCCAAAGGCCATCTAGCGGTTTATGGTACCAGTGGGGTTCTGCCGTTTCGGACTACACTCGACCAGCTACATAGCAATTTATTACTAGGAAAGTGGGGACGCTTTTATAGTGAACTGGCAGCAAGCTGGTTAGCTATTTTGACTTTAACTGGACTATATAATTGGTGGAAACGTCGTCAAAATCTTAAAATCAGACAAACACAAAAAAATAGATTACTGAAATGGCATAGCTCGTTGGGTTTAGCGTTATTCCCTCTCTTATTAATCATCGCCATTACAGGTCTTACATGGTCTGAATGGGCTGGAGATAATATTCGAGTTGCTCGTCAATGGCTTAACTGGCAAACCCCAACATTGGCAACTTCTCTTCAAGAAGATAATTTACCTACAGTGATGCACCATGAGCATCACGAAATGCCACATAGTGAAAACCTGAATTTAAATATTATTTCAAATGAGTATGATAGCGCTCTTGCAATAGCCAGAGCACATGGCATTGATGCAGCACAAATACAAATCAAGCCACCAACCAGTGGAAATCAAGCTTGGACGATAGCCGAGATTCAGCGTAAATGGCCAACTCAAGCAGACAGTATCGCAATTGATATGGAACAACATAAAGTCATCGATCAACTTGCTTTTAAAGACTATTCACTGGTGGCAAAGCTCACTCGTTGGGGAGTTGATGCGCATATTGGTGTTTTATTTGGCTGGATAAATCAATTGGTACTAGCACTTTATGCTTTCGTGCTGTGCATTATGATTATTTATGCATATAGGGCTGCGTTTAAAAACTCGAATTTAAAACTCATGACGAGCCACTTTGTTGAGCAAAGCTTATTGATTTGGAACCGTGCAACTGGCTCACAAAAAATAGGGTTAATATTGGTGGGTCTCGTGTTAGGGCTAAGCTTACCTGTTTTTGGTTTCAGTATTTTATTTACGCTATTTATCTTTGCTATGCGTAAATACCTTCCTTCTAAATCATAACACTCACATTGGTATTAAATCTTTGAGCTGTGCACACTACTCATCGTATGCACAGCCAAAGTCATTACTAAATTAATCTTCAGACAGTGTTTTCATATCAATTACAAAACGATACTTCACGTCGCTCTTTAGCATACGTTCAAAAGCTTCATTAATGTTTTGCATATCAATCATCTCTACTTCAGACACAATATTATGCTCACCACAAAAATCGAGTAGCTCTTGTGTTTCCTTAATTCCGCCAATCACCGACCCTGCAATTGATTTTCTTCCTAAAATCATAGGTACTGAATTTGCGCTAATTTCACCTAAATATCCGACCAGCACAATTGTTCCATTTAAAGCTAGTGTTGGAATATAAGGCTTCAAGTCATGGTTATAAGGCACCGTATCAATAATCAAATCAAATTGATTTAACACTGATTTCATTTGAGCTTCATCTGTTGATAACACAACATGATGCGCTCCGAGTTGTTTTGCATCCTGTTCTTTGTTTGCTGAGCGGGTGAATAATGTCACTTCTGCACCTAGAGCATTGGCAAGTTTAATCGCCATGTGTCCTAAACCACCTAAACCGACTACAGCGACTTTACTACCCTTTCCAACATTCCAGTGACGCAGCGGCGACCAAGTGGTAATACCCGCACACAGTAACGGTGGTACAGCTTGAGCATCCAGATTTTCAGGTACTTTTAATACAAAATCTTGGCTACACGTAATACTTTGTGAATATCCACCATAGGTTGGTCGTTGGTCGTGGCGATCTACGCCGCCATAAGTCTGAATGTTACCTTCTTCACAATATTGCTCTAGCCCTGAATGACAAGCCGAACAAGTACGGCATGAATCGACCATACAGCCAATTCCCACTAAATCACCAACCTTATATTTTGTAACTTTAGGACCAATTGAAGTGACACGCCCTACAATTTCATGGCCCGGAACGATTGGATAAGCACTAAATCCCCAATCGTTTTTAGCTTGATGAAGATCGGAATGGCAAACACCACAATATTCAATTTGAATGACAACATCATCTTCACGTGGGGTTCTACGTTCAAACTTAAACGGAACTAAAGGAGTTTCTGATGACAGCGCGGCATAACCTAAAACTTCAATTGTCATATTTTTTCTCTCATGTTTAATGTTTAAATAAAGACGATTTCTTCACTGGACATTCATTGATGGCTATAGATTTTGAAAAACCCATAAATATGTTCTGGCCCACTAAGTTCCAACTCATCGACTTTGTGCCATGTAGATCAGTATAAAAATGAAAATCGTAAGCTGTTGTTCAATTCCTCTCACAGATTTGCCTAATCCTCCGAATTGTTGCACTTCTCTCTATTTTTCTGATTTGAAATGCCTACAATAAAAACACAGAGGGTAATCGGTACAATCTAAATGGCGAATAGGTCTCTAAACCATAATCAAGAATTAGCTCAACTTATCGATCAATGGACACGTGAGAAAGGTACATTCGAAACGCCTATTATGGGACTGACTTTATATCGTGCGGAAACATTGACCCAACCAAGTAGCAGCATGATGGATGCGAGTCTATGTATGATTGCTCAAGGTAAAAAACAGGTGATTCTTAGCGAAGAAACCTATACGTACGACTCTAACCATTTCCTTTTTACGGCAATTGACCTACCTGTAATTGCTCAAGTTCTTGAAGCTTCAGTTGAGCGACCTTATCTTTCAATAGTTTTACGCCTAGACCCGTATGTACTCGCCCAAATCATGCTTGAGGCCCACATACCTTTTAAAGATGTAAATACTGAGAAAAAAGGAATGGCTGTTGGAGTAGTCAATTCAGAGCTGAATGATGCTTTTATACGGTTAATAAAACTATTAGATACACCCCAAGACATCCCCATCTTGTCTCCACTGATTATTAAAGAAATTTTTTATCGTTTATTGATGAGCCCACAAGGCGATCGACTTAAACGCATTGTAGCGGCCGGAACTACCGGCCATCGAATTGTGAAAGCGATTGAATGGCTGAAAACAAATTTTGCAAAATCCTTTAGCGTTGAAGAACTTGCAAGCACAATGGGTATGAGTGCTTCTAGTTTTCATCAACATTTTAGGGATATAACCTCGATGAGTCCCTTACAGTATCAAAAGAGAATGAAGTTAACCGAAGCACGGCGTTTATTAATGACCGAAGAATATGATATTTCAACGACCAGTATTCAAGTCGGTTATGAAAGTTTGTCGCAATTCTCCCGAGAATATAAACGTTTTTTTGGGGTTTCTCCGTCCGTAGATATTAAGAATATATAAAAGCAATAAATGCAGACCTTAAAAAATTAATACCAGAAAAAAAAGCGGTACTTGATTATGTCTATTCATCAAGTACCGCTAAATTTAAATCAAAGCAAAATCACACTGGATTCATTCGCTCAAGTTCACGAATTAAACCAGAATGATCCAACTCACCGTCTCCGGCAGCAAGCATATTTTCAAATAACTGACTCACTTGTTGGGCGACGGGTAAATTCAATTCAAGTGATTTGGCATAGCTAACGGCTGTATGAATATCTTTATGCTGGTTTCGAGCAGTGCCACCTGGTTTAAAATCTCGATTTAACATACGCTCGCCATGCTGCTGTAAAATTGGAGAATCGGCAAAGCCTCCCGTGAGTGCCTGTTTTAGCTTAATAGGATCGGCGCCAGCTTTACTGGCAAGCAATAAACCTTCACTTACTGTTGCAATGGTGGTGGCTACAATCATTTGATTTACAAGTTTTGCGAGCATTCCGCAGCTAGCCCCGCCCACTAAAATTGGTCGACCCATTGCAGTTAAAATAGTTTCAGCTTGTGAAAATGTTTCAGCTTCACCACCAACCATAATGGCAAGACTTGCATTTTGGGCACCTTTTTCTCCACCGGACACAGGAGCATCTAAGTATCTAAGTCCTCTTTCTTTACACTTTTCACTTTGTGCTTTTGCAACCTCAACCGCTATCGAACTCATGACGATAACCGTGCTTTCAGGTTTTAGCTGAGAGATGGCACCATGCTGTTTAAACAGAATCTCATCACAAGTTTTTCCATCGCTGAGCATACAAATCAGAAAATCTACATCTTTCCCTACTTGTTCAAGTTCAGAGCAAACATGAGCACCCGCCTCTTTTAAGCTATCTGCTTTAGAGGAGGTTCTATTCCAGACTTTTAGCTGATGACCTGCCTTAAGTAAATTCATAGCCATTGGCATTCCCATAATGCCTGTACCCACAAACCCGATGGTCGCCATTATTTTATCTCCGCAGCTGCTCGAACTTTAAGTTGCTGTTTTTCTACTTTTAAGCTATTCGATTTTAACTTTGCTAATAGCAGCAGTCCTAAGCCACCCATCGCTACAAAGCCTGCAATGGCCAGGAAAGCTACTGTATAGGTGCCGGTAGTTGTATATAAATATCCAGTTAAATATGGACCCGTAAAACCGCTTAAATTACCCACTGAGTTAATTAATCCAATTCCGGCTGCGGCCCCTACTCCCGTGAGAGTTTGCCCAGGAATGGTCCAGAAAATGTTAATTGCGCTAAACACACCAATGGCAAGAAAGATAAAGCCCACAATAATGGCCCACGGTTGATTTACAAGTAGTGCAATCGCAATTGCTAATGCAGCCATAAGTGCAGCACAAGCGCCGTGTTTATAACGCTCTTGTTTACGGTCAGAACGGCGGCTCCATAAAACCATTCCGACTGCTGCAAATGCATATGGAATTGCGGTGAGTAAACCATTTTGAATAAGACTGATTTGCATACCAAACGTATTACGGAATGACTCTAAAACACTTGGTAAGAAGAAGAACATTGCATTTGAACCAGAAGTAATTCCAAAGTACACAATTGCCATAATCCACACTAAAGGATTTTTAAACACTTGTTTAATGAGTTCACCTTTAGTTAAAGCAGCATCGGCAGATTGCTCTTTTTCTCTTTCTTCACGTTCTAGTGTAGACATTAACCATTGGCGCTGATCAGCCGTTAACCACTGTGCTTCTTTTGGATTATTGGTTAAATATTTTAGACAGATTAATCCCAAAATAATGGATGGAATACCTTCTAGGATATACATCAAACGCCAACCTTCATAACCAATGGTATTGCCCCATTGCATGAGACCAACTGAAATTGGCGCCCCAATAATTTGAGCAATTGGTAATCCAAGATAGAACGTGGCAAAAACACGAGCACGATATTTTGCGGGAAACCACAAGGTTAAATAAAAGATAACGCCCGGAAAGAAACCCGCTTCTGCAATACCAAGTAAAAACCGTAAAACAATAAACTGCGTGCCGCTATGAATAAAACCCATGAGTCCGGCAATAATTCCCCAAGTAATCATGATTCGGGCAATCCAGATTCGCGCTCCAAAACGATGAAGCAAGATATTACTTGGCACTTCGGCAATAAAATAACCTAGAAAAAAAACACCCGCACCTAGACCAAAAATCGTTTGAGTAATTCCAAGTGCATCATTCATGTGTAGCGCAGCAAAACCAATATTGGTCCTGTCTAGAAATGCCATAATGAATAAAATAATAAGAAACGGGATAATTCGATTCGAAATACGTTTGATTGTCTGCTCTTCGAGAGCAGTTACATTTTTGATATCTTCCATAATAACTCTCACATCAATTGGCGATCACTGCCATTAATTTTGGGTATCTTCTATATGTGCCTGAATCACGCTTTCAAAATTTTCGTCTGCTTGGAAACCTAAAGATTCGGCATATTCAGCTTTCACTTGAACAGGCCAACTTTGAACAATACGTTGAATAGTTTTGTCTTCTTGCCATTGCACTAAATCAGTTGCTTGTTTGCCTGCAACTTTTTCAAGCGCCTCAAGCATTTCTTTAACCGTAACTGTTAATCCTGGTAGAGGAATAATTCGGTTATCTTGAAGTACATCTGAAGAAATTGACGCAGCTTTAATCATTGATTCAACACAACGTCGTGGTGAAGTAACAAAAACTGGAGTATCTGACTGGACTGGGCAAACAGTCGTTTCGCCTTTTAATGGTTCACGGATGATTGAACTAAAAAATGTTGATGCAGCTTTATTTGGTTTGCCTGGACGAACCACAATCGTCGGTAATCTTAAAACACGGCCATCAATAAAGCCTTTACGTGAATAATCTGAAACCAGTAATTCTCCTACTGCTTTTTGCATGCCGTAAGAAGACTTTGGTGTAACTACTGTCTCATCTGTCACAACTTCTGGTAATTGGCCACCAAATACAGCACAGCCACTGGCAAAAATAACCCGAGGCATGGTTTGTTTCTTTCTTAATTCTTCTAATAAATTTAAGAGTCCATATAAATTAACATCCATACCTAAATCAAAATCGGCCTCTGCTGCTGAGCTCACCACAGCGGCCAAATGCCAAACGACATCAATATTTTCTGTAATATGAGCAACTGTAGTTTTATCGGTAATATCACCGACAATCACTTCAATTCTCGGGTCTTGCGGCAAATCATCGCCTGCAAATGCATCAAATAGAATAATTTTATCGATGGGTTCAGATTTATTGTCCTCTAAAGTCAAACTGCCAGTTTTTAAGATCTCTTTAGCGATTTGTTTTCCAATAAAACCTGTTCCACCAGTGATTAGCACATTCATATAGAGGTCCTTTCCTAGTTTTTATTCACTTAAAAACTTTTGTAATTGTCGTGAATTAAACGATAAGGACTCCTTTTAATAATTTCCAATGAATAATTTCTAAATATTGATAACTTTTTAATATCAATTTTATGTTTATAAATTTACTAAACAAAGCAGGTTTTTCTTTTTGATTTTAAAGCCTCAAACCCAACTATGGATTGAGGCTGAATATTTTATTTACGTTTTGCATTTTTAAGTAAGATATTAATAAACGCTGCTGCAATATCAGACACTGGTTCATCTTTGCGCGTCAAAATTCCATAATCCTGCGCATCTAAAATTAGATCTGTTTCTAAAATCTGTAATTGCCCCTCTTTTACCTGATCAATCACCATCGCTTCGGGCAACATTCCCACCATAGGTGCACCTTTTAAGATCTGCAAAAAGGTCTGCATCGACATGGTATTTACCGTATTTAAAGGAATTTTGACTTTTGCTCGGGCAAATGCGCCTTCCATACGTTCTCGAATTGGCGTGCCTTTCGGATAAAGTACCCATGGCCAATTTAGTAATTCTTCTAATGTACAAAACTTTTTATGGGCACATGGATGAGCATTATTTACCACTATGCAAAACGGCTCCGGGCCTAAAGGTTGGAAATCAAAAAATTGACTTTGCGTCACCGCGGTAAAACGACCTACGGCTAAATCTAGAGTATGTTCACTTAGCATTTCCATTAAATGGTCACTGGTTTGCTCAACAACATCGATAGAAAGTAATGGCCATTGTTTCTTAATCTCAATAATGGAGTTTGGAATCACCACAGCGGTTGCGGCAAAAATACCGCCTACTTTTAAAAAACCGTGACCACCCAACCGTAAAATTTCTATGTCTTCGACAAAATGCTTTGCATCATTTAAAACACGCTGCGCATATCGAATCACCTGCTCGCCCAAAGCTGTTACTGGCATATTGCGAGGCAGACGTTCAAAAACCTGAAATCCGAGAAGGCTCTCAATTTCTTTTAGCATTTTACTCACCGCAGGCTGACTTAAGTTCATCTGCTCGGCTGCCAAATGCATATTATTGGTTCGTGCTAAAGTTTCCAGCAAAACCAAATGTTTGAATTTCAACCAATTATTTAGGCTTGTATAAGTCAAATCCGCCATTTATAAAAATCCTTTTTGATAACTATTCGTTATTAATAATTAAATTATTACGATTGGTGTTTATTAAATAAGAAACATATCATGATTTCAAATAAAAGAAGGATGCTTTAAATGAACTTTACGTTAAATTCCCAGAACTCATTACCAGACGATGCAACTCAAGGATGCTTAATTGGTCGCGCGTGGATTCCAAATCAAATTTCCGGCCCATCTCCGATTCTTTTAAAAGGTGATCAGGTTTTTGATATTTCAGAAAAGTTTCACACGATTTCCCAGTTGCTTGAAAGCTCAGATCCTTTAAAAGCTTTGTCTGAAATTGAAGGAAAATTAGTTGGGTCAATTGATGAGTTATTTGCAAATACAGTCGCTAAACCAGATACAAATAAGGCATATTTTTTAGCCCCCATTGATTTACAAGTGATTAAAGCGGCAGGTGTTACTTTTGCAGCAAGCATGTTAGAGCGTGTGATTGAAGAACAAGCTGGTGGCGATGCACAAAAAGCTCAAGCGATCCGTGAAGTGGTACAAGGGGTAATCGGTGATAATTTAAAAACAATCGAACCCGGCTCGGAAAAAGCCCTTCAACTCAAAGAATATTTAATTGAGCAAAAAATGTGGTCTCAATATCTTGAGGTGGGCATTGGTACTGACGCTGAAATTTTTACTAAAGCACCCGTTTTAGCGGCTGTGGGAACTGGTCAAAATATTGGTATTCACCCGAAATCTGAATGGAATAATCCGGAACCAGAAGTTGTATTGGTTGCAAATAGCCACGGTAAAATTTTAGGCGCGACTTTAGGAAACGATGTGAATTTACGGGACTTTGAAGGCCGTAGCGCCTTACTGTTGAGTAAAGCCAAAGATAACAATGCATCTTGTGCAATCGGACCGTTTATTCGCCTTTTTGATCATACTTTTACTTTAAATGACATTCGTGCTTGTGATGTTGAACTGAAAATTGAAGGTACAGATAACTTTGTGCTCAATGGTGTGAGTTCTATGTCTCAAATTAGCCGTGATCCGGAAGATTTAATTCAACAAACCCTGAATGAAAATCATCAATATCCAGATGGTTTTGTTCTGTTTTTGGGTACTTTGTTTGCGCCTACTCAAGATCGTGAACAAGCTGGGGCTGGCTTTACCCATAAAGTCGGAGATGTGGTCCGTATTCATTCACCTAAACTTGGTACTTTATACAACACGGTTATGACCAGTGACAAAGCAACGCCGTGGAATTTTGGAATAAATGCTTTGATGCGTAATTTAAAGCAACGTGAATTACTATAATTTTCACGTACTATCGATCGGCTGAATTGTAAGATTCATCTCGTGAATAAACTAAATTTCAAAAAGTATGAGTGAAAGGATCAAAAAATGAATGATCAAAATAAAAGGATTTTTTTACGTAGCCAAGAATGGTTTGATGATCCTGAACATGCCGACATGACAGCACTCTATGTTGAGCGTTATATGAATTATGGCCTGACCCGTGCCGAACTACAATCAGGTCGCCCAATTATTGGTATTGCACAAACTGGCAGTGATTTAACTCCATGTAACCGTCACCACAAAGAACTTGCTGAACGGGTTAAAGCAGGTATTCGAGATGCGGGTGGTATTCCCATGGAATTCCCCGTTCATCCAATTGCAGAACAAACCCGTCGCCCTACTGCTGCACTTGATAGAAATTTAGCTTACTTAGGTTTAGTTGAAATATTACATGGCTATCCGCTTGATGGTGTAGTGCTAACCACAGGTTGTGACAAAACTACACCTGCTTGTTTAATGGCTGCCGCAACAACAGATATACCAGCCATTGTATTGTCTGGTGGACCAATGCTAGATGGTCACTTTAAGGGTGAGTTAATTGGTTCTGGTACTGTGCTTTGGCATGCGAGAAATTTACTTGCCACGGGTGAAATTGATTATGAAGGGTTCATGGAAATGACCACTTCAGCATCGCCTTCGGTCGGGCATTGCAACACCATGGGCACTGCACTTTCTATGAATGCATTAGCAGAAGCTTTGGGCATGTCTTTGCCGACATGTGCAAGTATTCCAGCACCGTATCGTGAACGTGGGCAAATGGCCTATATGACAGGCAAAAGAATTTGTGAAATGGTTTTAGAAGATTTACGCCCTTCTAAAATCATGAACAAACAATCATTTGAAAATGCCATCGCGGTAGCTTCAGCATTAGGGGCATCAAGTAATTGCCCTCCTCACCTCATTGCAATTGCCCGTCATATGGGGATTGAGCTGAGTTTAGAAGACTGGCAACGTGTTGGGGAAAGCATTCCGCTGATTGTAAACTGTATGCCAGCGGGCAAATATTTGGGTGAAGGTTTCCACCGTGCGGGAGGTGTTCCTGCTGTTTTGCATGAATTACAAAAAGCAGGTGTTTTACATGAAGACTGTGCATCAGTCAGCGGTAAAACAATTGGGGAAATTGCTAAAAATGCAAAAACCTCAAATGCAGATGTCATCTTCCCTTATGAACAACCATTGAAACATGGTGCAGGTTTTATCGTGCTTAGCGGCAATTTCTTTGACAGCGCCATTATGAAAATGTCTGTCGTCGGTGAAGCATTTAAGAAAACCTATTTATCTGACCCAAATAGTGAAAATAGCTTTGAAGCACGTGCAATCGTTTTTGAAGGTCCCGAAGACTACCATGCACGAATTAATGATACTGCTTTAAACATTGATGAACATTGTATTTTGGTCATCCGTGGTGCTGGCACTGTTGGCTATCCGGGCAGCGCAGAAGTCGTTAATATGGCTCCTCCAGCGGAGTTAATTAAAAAAGGGATTGATTCACTGCCTTGCTTAGGAGATGGCCGCCAAAGCGGAACATCTGCTAGCCCTTCTATTTTAAATATGTCACCCGAAGCGGCGGTAGGCGGTGGAATTGCATTATTAAAGACCAATGACCGTTTACGCATTGATTTAAATAAACGCTCCGTAAATGTTCTCATTTCAGACGAAGAGTTAGACAAACGCCGTCAGGAATGGAAACCAACTGTCTCTACATCTCAAACGCCTTGGCAAGAAATGTATCGCAACATGGTTGGTCAATTATCAACGGGTGGCTGCTTAGAGCCTGCAACGTTATACATGCGTGTGATCAATCAAAATAACCTTCCACGGCATTCTCATTAATTTCAGGATTTTATTATGACCATTATCGGACACAACTTTATTGGCGGTTTACGCAGCGCACAAAGTACAACTTTATTAAAAAGTGTGGATGCAACAACTGGTGAAGCTTTACCTTATGAATTTCATCATGCAACCGAGCAAGAGATCAATCAGGCCTGCGAAGCGGCCAGTCAAGCCTTTAAAACTTACCGCCATACATCACCTGAACAGCGCGCTACATTTTTAGAAAATATTGCCGATGAACTCGATGCCTTGGGCACCGATTTTCTAGAGACTATTTCGCAAGAAACCGCTTTGCCACTTGCACGTTTGCAAGGTGAACGGGGCCGTACCAGTGGACAAATGCGTCTGTTTGCTAAAGTGTTGCGCCGTGGTGACTTTTTAGGTGCTCGTATTGATACAGCTTTGCCTGAGCGTCAGCCTTTACCTCGCCCAGACCTACGCCAGATTAAAATTGGTGTTGGCCCTGTTGCAGTCTTTGGGGCAAGTAACTTTCCACTCGCTTTTTCAACCGCTGGTGGCGATACTGCTTCGGCACTCGCCGCAGGCTGCTCTGTAGTGGTGAAAGCGCATAGTGGCCACATGGCAACAGCAGACTTCGTAGCTCAGGCAATTGAACGTGCCGTAGCAAAATCAAATATGCCTAAAGGTGTATTTAACATGATTTATGGCAATGGTGTGGGTGGACCACTGGTTAAGCATCCTTTAATACAGGCGGTTGGATTTACAGGTTCACTGCGTGGTGGTCGCGCTTTATGTGACATGGCAGCAGCCCGCCTCCAACCGATTCCAGTGTTCGCTGAAATGAGCAGTATTAATCCAATGCTGATGTTGCCAGAAGCCTTAAAAAACCGTGGTAAAAAAATTGCACAGGACTTAGCAGATTCAGTCGTTTTAGGCTGTGGTCAGTTCTGTACCAATCCAGGTTTAGTCTTGGGAATTAAATCAGCCGAGTTTACTCAGCTTATTAGCAACCTAACCGAAATTATGGGTGGCAAACCTCCACAAACTATGCTGAATGCTGGAACATTAAAAAGCTATACCGCTGGTCTTGAGCACTTAACCCAGCATCAAGGCATTGAACATTTGGCAGGTCAAACCCAGCAAGGCAATCAGGCGCAGCCACAACTTTTTAAAGCGGATATTGAACTCTTATTAGCAGGTGACCAGCTTCTGCAAGAAGAAATCTTTGGACCAGCTACAGTGGTCATTGAAGTGGCAGATACAGCCCAACTCATTCAGGCGCTACAAAGCATGAATGGTCAGCTGACTGCGACGTTAATTGCTGATGAAACAGATTTAACAGAGTTTGCAGAAGTTGTTCCTGTGTTAGAAGAGAAAGCTGGGCGATTACTTATAAATGGCTATCCAACGGGTGTTGAAGTTTGTGATGCCATGGTACACGGCGGACCATATCCGGCCACTTCAGATGCCCGAGGTACTTCAGTTGGAACCTTGGCCATTGACCGTTACTTAAGACCTGTGTGTTACCAAAACTATCCGCAAGGTTTATTGCCAGAGGCTTTAAAAGACAGCAACCCCTTGCAGATTTTAAGACTGATAAATGGTGAGATGACCAAAGAAGCGATCTAATCAATTAAAAAAGAGACTCCTAGTGGGTCTCTTTTTAATTTCTACATCCAGAGCTTATAGATAAAATAAAATCCTCTAAATCAACTTGGTTTGTAATTGATATTTTTTAAAAATAAATCAACTGCGTACTCAACCCAAGTACTAATTTCACTATCAGAAATTGCATAATTAGGATGTGTCAGACACTTTAGATGGGCATCACTTCGTAATAATGCCAAGAAGATATTTGCTGCTATATCAGCAGAAGAATTTAACTCAATCTCTTTATTTTTTTGAGATTTTTCAAGATAACCCGCAATAATATTTGCAAGCTTTTGAGGACCTACTTCAAAGAATTTTTCAGATAACTCGGGAAATCTAACTGCTTCTGCAATACAAACTCTAAAAAATGCCAATCCTGAATGCGACAATATAAAACACAGATAGGTTTTCCCCATCTCGGTTAAAGCCGAGCGTAAATTTTCAGCTTTTGTCTCGACTAAAATGATTTGCTCTTGCATGTTTCTGCATTGACGTTCAATCACCGCGGCAAACATCGCTTCTTTATTTTTATAGCACCCATACATCGTTGCTTTTGAAACACCCGCTTCCTTCTGAATCATGTCTGTCGTTGTCCCACTAAAACCGTGAATCAAAAAAAACTTGGTTGCCGCATCCAGAATTTTTTGATCTTTTTCATTAGCTTTAGTTGAAACTGACATATTGACCTTATAAAAATTTTAGCGATTTCGTTCTAAGTGTAACTCATCGAAAAGTTCAAAATCGAGAATTGACGGAAATTTAATTAGAGAGTAGAGTACCGATCGGTACAGTACAGTAAATATCTGCTCCATGCAATAAATGGATGTTTAAGACTTAAGGTAAAAAATGAATACAAAGCCACTCATCGGTTTAGCAGGTGCAATTTTTGCTGCAATGACTGTTGAATTTAATAACCGAATCACGAGCATTACCTTAGTCGACATTCGTGGCGCGATGGGAATTAGTGTTGACTCTGGTTATTGGGTCAACAGTATTTACGCGAGTGCCATGATTATTGGCATGATTCTGTCTACCAGTTGGGCGGTAATTTTTTCTATGCGCAGAGTTCTGCTTTTTGCTATAGGACTTTGTCTCTTTTCTAGCGTTTTAATTCCTTTTAGTCCAAATATCGAAATCTTTTATTTATTGCGTGGCTTACAAGGGCTCGCCAACGGTTTAACCATTCCTTTACTCATGGCCTGTGCGCTTAGATTTTTAGGACCTGACATTCGGCTATGGGGTCTCGCCTGCTACGCATTAACTGCAACATTCTTTCCTAACCTAAGTGCTGCACTCTCTGCGTTTTATTTAGATGTGGTTGGCTGGAAAATGATATTTTTCCAAACCATTCCTTTTTGTGCGCTAAGTGCTGCACTGGTTTATTTTGGTATTCCCCAAGATCCATTGAATTATTCAAGAATAAAAACTTACGATTGGATGGGGGCGATTTTAGCGATTATTAGCTTAGCCAGCCTGAGCACCATGTTATTGCATGGCAACCATTTAGACTGGTTCCATTCTCAATTAATTTGTTTATTAGCCTTAATTAGTGCAATAACTTTACCTTGGTTTTTCATACATGAATGGCGTTATCCATCACCATTAATTAAACCGCAAATGCTTGAAATCCGAAATTTTGCCTACGCTGTTATTGCCCTGTTTTGCTTTGTCATTATTGGTATGTCTACCAGTACATTACCACTGAATTACTTAAGTGCTGTGCATGGCTATAAACCCACTCAGACCATGTGGATTGGCTTACAAATTGCGGCATTGCAATTTATCTATATTCCTATTGTTGTGAAGCTTTTAAATCAAGCTTGGGTCGATAGCCGATATGTACACGGTTTTGGTTTACTTCTGGTTATTGCTGGTTGCCTAGGTGCGAGTCAACTCGATACCACTTGGAATCAAGACCAATTTTACTTTTGGCACGCCATCTCATGTTTGGGCCAAACCTGTGTCGTGCTCTCACTCTTAATGATGGGTACAAACAGTGTTCATCCAACCATGGCAATTTATGCATCACCGATGATTAACACTCCGCGTGCGATTAGCGGTGTACTAGGTGTGTGCATATTGGATTGGGTCAATCGCGTACGTGGTGAATACCATTCAACACGGTTGATTGAAAATACCGCAAAACATGTTTTCCAAAATATTCAAGGCCCTGTCATTAATCCGCTTACTCCCCCTGTGCTTACCGCAAATGGTGCAGATCGTGTTTCAGGCGGTTTATCTGCCCTCAATTCTGCGATTCAAGCGCAACAATCTGTTTTAGTAATTAGCGATCAATATCTAATTTTAGCTGGCCTTACTGCAATTTTATTTATCGTTATGCTGATTTTACCCGTTAGAACTTATCCACCACGCATTGCTCTCATTAAGTTAATGAATAGTCATAACTCAGGAAAATCTTTATGAGTACTCTAGAAGCCCAAGATCACTCTGCGACCGAGTCAGCCAAATTAACAAAGGTGCAATATCTCAAAAAGCATTGGGTTATGGTTATTGCGTTCATTATTGTTTTAGTTTCTATTTTATGGGTTTTAAAACTTATATTTTTACCATCTTCGACTATTGAAACAGACGATGCACGTGTGGATGTAGAGTACTCAACCATTGCTCCTAAAGTCTCTGGCAATATTGAAGAGATTTATATTAAAGATCATCAGACCGTAAAAAAAGGCCAACTTTTAGCGCGAATCGATGCACGTGATTATCAAGCTGCTTTGGCAGAAGCTGAATCTAATTATGCAAAAGCACAAGCTGACGTGAGTGAAGCGATGCTGGCAGTTGATAGACAACCCACTGTTATTCGAGAAACTGAAGCACAGCTGAGAAAAGTAGAAGCTGGAATCAAACTCACAAAAGATAATACGGCGCGTTATGAGCAACTACAGGCACTTGGAGCGGAGTCTAGATTAATTACACAGCAATCTAAGACTACATTGACTGAACAATATGCTGACTTAGACAGTAGTAAAGAAAAAGTGATTGATGCACAGTATCAGCTCAACCAATACAAAATTCAGGTAAAAGCCAAACAAGCTGCTCTTAAACAAGCACAAGCGGCACTTGATAAAGCAAAACTGAATTTGAGTTATACAGAAGTTCGAGCACCTATTGATGGCATGATTGGTCAAAAGTCAGCTAACGTAGGTAACTTTGTGAACGCTGGTAATCCACTCATGGTGGTTGTGCCTTTAGACCAAGTCTATGTAGAAGCAAACTTCCGTGAAATTGAGCTAAAACAAATTAAGATCGGACAACCTGTTAATGTCTATGTAGATGCTTATAACGTTGAGCTAAAAGGCGTGGTAGATAGTTTCTCTCCATCTACTGGCGCATTTTTCTCTCCGATCTCTGCGACCAATGCAACTGGTAACTTTACCAAAATTGTTCAGCGTCTACCTTTACGAATCAAGCTCATTGAAAATCAAAAAGACGTTAAATTATTGCGTCCCGGCTTATCGGTTTTGGTCTCTATTGATACCAATAAGTAGATAGTCTAGATTTCAAAATATGAGAGAAAAAAGAGACCGTAAATGGTCTCTTTTTTAATGATGAGTTTTAAAAGTCTTTAATACTTTTTAGTGTAGTTTACAAACAATCGGTCTTCACCAAAGTCATTGCCGTGTTTTACGTTGTAATCAATACGAATGTATTGCAGGGCAAAACCTTTTAAGAGCGGTTGTTGAAATGCATAGTTTAAAATCACATTTGACTCGGTTTCATGGTTTTTCTCACCATTGGCTGCTTTAAAGTCATTTCCATAAACGTATTTCACCATCGCATTTAAGCCCGGAACGTAATCTTTAAAGTCATAGCCGTACATGACATGGTAAGACTTTTCGTCTTCTTTAAAGAATCCGGTGGCATTCCAGTTAATGAAGTAAGTTTCTGGCAAGAAACCATCTGGTAATGGGTAAGCTGATTCACCGATAATTTGTTGGTAACCTAAGCCAAAGGTATGATTTTTTACTTTAAGAGCCTCTAGCACGCCAATGTTTTGCGCATCAATATCAAAAGTATTGCCGTCATCTTTTGCATTGAAGTATTTAAACTTAGAAGTAAGCGCAAAATTAGGTTGTTTCCAATTATGCTCAAGTCCTACATAGTGTTTATTGTAGAGGTCTTCTAAATTACCAAAGTAATATTCACCCTTGAGTGACGGCGTAAATTGATAGCGCAGGTCAATATAATTTAAGCCATCAGATTCTTTCGTCATTCCATTTGCCGTAAAGGAAAACTTTTTAAAGTCTTCTTCATTACGTGGTGATACTTTTTCAACCCGACCAATTTCAGCATAGAGCTGATCTGAAAGTTGCGACTTAAGATTGGTTCCCCAATAAGAAGCAAGCAATTGTCGGCTTGCATCCACAGCTGTTACGGGCAGGTCTAACCAGAGTTCACCGACACTTAAAAGTGTTTTGTCATAACCCAGTTTTAAAGTGGCGCCGTATTTTAAAAAGTCCGATGCTTGAGATTGTGTTTCCTTATTAAAAGGCAAAACTGTGTCAGCAACATGTTTGTCTGAACTTAAGCGAACGGCGTATTGAACAGAAGCATCAGCCCCAATCGTAATCGGCTTATCTGCAATTTGCAGCGGAGTGTCATGCATTTTCGATTTATAAAATAAAGATGCTGCCTGAGACCAGCTACCCGTATCTTTGAGTGCATCATTAACAAAATTACGGTTAATATAGGCATTCTTTAGCGTGAACTTCCATTCATCTTCGCTTTGTTGAGTGGTATCTGCTGCCCACAACAATGAATGACCACTACAGATAAATAAAAGAGTAGAAAACTTTAAATATGGTGTTTTTAAATATTTCATGAAACAAATCATCCTTTAATTATTGTCTGCGCCATCCTTTGGCACAGACATATATTTGTTCAGTGGAATCGTGTTATCTCAATTCGAAGCAACTAAAACTTGAGACCGATTTTTCTTTAAACGTTTAATGAGTAACAACGAAACCGCGGCACAAAATGCAGGTATCGCTAAAATGCTTAAAATTTCAAAACTGGAGAGATTTAATGACATTAACCAGCCGCCCATAATTGACCCCACAATCGATCCTGAGCGCCCTACTGCATTGGCCCAACTTACCCCTGTTGCACGGCAATGTGTTGGATAAAAACTAGATGCAAAAGCATTTGCTCCCACTTGCGAACCACTAATTCCTGCACCTACACCAAACATGGCAAACATCAATAAAGCCGTATTTGCCTGTTCAATTCCAAACCCTAAACAAATCAGGAAAAAACCACCAAAAACATAAGCCGTACTTAAAATTTTGGTTGCATCCATCTTATCCATTAGCAGGCCTAAGACAATCGCACCAATCGTTCCACCTATTTGAAAAATTGAAGTCAGCCATGACGCGTTGGATAAATTAAAGCCCTCATTGGTTAATAAAGTAGGCATCCAACTTGAAATCATATAAATAATGAGAAGGCTCATAAAAAAGGTAAACCAAATCAAAAAAGTGCCCAAAGCAAAGCCTTTATTAAACAAATCTTTCAAACTTGATTTTTCGACTTCATTGACTGTTGGAACCAACGTAGGAGTACTATTTAAATGCGGTGCAATACGGTGAATAATCTTTTCAATTTTCTCGGTGCCCTTCTTTTTAAGTACTAAAAATCGAATAGATTCAGGTAATAAAAAATATAAGAAAGGTACAGTCGCTAAAGGCAATACGCCCCCAATGAGCAAGATACCGTGCCAGCCAATATGAGGAAGTAGCTGAGCCGAAAAAATGCCACCAAGAGCAGAACCCACAGTAAAACCACAGAACATCATGGTTACAAGATTAGAGCGACGAGATGTAGGCGCATATTCAGAGGTTAAAGTAATTGCATTGGGTAAAGCCCCACCTAGACCCAAACCAGTGAGAAATCTCCAATTAATCAGGGTTTGTAAATCTGCTGAAAAAGAGGCAAAAACACTGGCAATTCCAAACATAATAACCGAACCAATCAAAATCGGTTTACGGCCTAATTTATCGGATAACGGCCCAAAAATGAGTGCGCCGGCCATCAGTCCAAACAAGCCAGCGCCAAATAAAGGTGCCAAATCGGTTGCTTGCAACCCCCATTCTGCCTTTAAAGCAGGTGCAATAAATCCAACTGCTGCGGTATCAAATCCATCAATCGCAACAATCAAAAAACACAACCACATGATTAATTTTTGCAAAGACGATAGTGGTATTTCATCAATGAAACTTTGTACGTCTATAGAATTTTGAGACATGAGAGCTCCTTTCGCCAATACATTGGCGTATATGCAATCCTTAGCAAAGGTGCCCAACTGTATTTTTTATTTAGGTTGAGCACCTATTTCAATAAATCAGATCAATTTGATTTATTTCACATTCACCGTAATTCCAGTCAGTCCAGTAATGTCTGCACGCATAACATCACCTTTCACTACAGCACCCACGCCTTCTGGAGTTCCTGTAAAAATCAAATCACCTGCTTTTAATTCAAATAACGTAGATAAATTGGCAATCGTTTCGGCCACAGACCAAATTAGGTGACTAACATCGCTGTGCTGTTCGGTTTTACCATTTACCGTTAAATGAATATCGGCATTATTGATTTCACCCGTTTGAGTAATCGGATGAATTGGGCCAACTGGTGCAGAAAAATCAAAAGCCTTACCGATTTCCCATGGGCGGCCTTTTTCACGCATTGCCATCTGTAAGTCACGGCGTGTCATATCTAAACCAACGGCATAGCCATAGATATAGTTCACTGCATCCTCAACTGAGACATTTTTGGCATCTTTACCAATTGCAACAACCAACTCAATTTCATAATGAAAATTTGAAGTTTCAGATGGGTATGGAATATCAACCGCATCTGTATTTACTGGAACAACCGACTCAAGATCATTTGGCTTACAAAAGAAAAATGGTGGTTCACGGTCTGGGTCAAAACCCATTTCACGTGCATGAGCAGCATAGTTACGGCCAACGCAATACACACGGCGTACTGGAAATTTATGCTCTGAGCCGTGAATAAATAGACCCGCAGTGGTCATTGGTTCAAAAATAAATGACATATATGAATTCCTTCTATTAAGTTAATCACGACTCAAAATGCATCAGCCTGCTGTTCAGGTGCTGCTTTTTGAAATGCTTCTAAGGTCATGCAATGTTGGTAAATTTCATTAATGTTTGGATAAGCCGATAAATCGACTTTAAAACGCTCGGCAGAAACTACTTGTGGAACTAAATAAGCATCTGCAATGGTAGGTTGCTTGCCATAGCAGAACTTTTCGCGACTCTGGTCTTGTTCCAAAATATGTTCTAAAGCAGCAAATCCATCCTGAATCCACTTGGCACACCATGCATTGATTTGTGCATCATCCAGCCCTAAGTTCTGGCGTAAATATTCAAGAACACGCTTGTTGTTTAATGGGTGAACATCGCATCCAACTAAAGCAGCAATGGCACGGACTTTTTCACGACCCAATGCATCTGTAGGTAATAAAGCGGGTTCGGGATATTGCTCTTCTAGCCATTCGATAATGGCTGGACTTTGCAACAAGTTTCCCGATTCAGTTTCAAGTACGGGTACAAACCCTTGCGGATTTAAAGCTTTAAAAGCAGCTTGATGGTGTTCGTTTTTAGCGAGCGAGATATAAGCTGGTTCGTAAGCCAAACCCTTTAGGTTCAACACAATGCGGGTTCGATGTGATGTACCGCTACGGAAAAAGCTATAAAGTTTCATGCCACATTTCCTTGATAGTTTTTCACTGCATCAAGGCAGTTGTTGACATTCCAGCCATACAACCATTCCATTGCATCATAAAAACGTTCAGTAGGACGTCCACGCCACAAGTCGTTGCGAACCAAGCGTTGCACTCCTTTAGCATGGTAAATTTTGCCCATTTCACGTGAAGACAAAACAATGCGTGCTGTACGTGCCACACGTGCTTTTTGGTAGATATCAAAAGCTTTTAAAATGTCATGGTCGGTAACACGTAACGCTTCACCTAAAGTTACAGCGTCTTCCATCGCCATACATGCACCTTGCGCCATATATTGCGTGGTTGGATGTGCTGCATCGCCAAGTAATGTCACACGGCCAAAAGTCCATGTTTCAATCGGTTCACGATCTGCGGTTGCCCAGCGGCGCCAGCTTTTAGGTAACTCAATCAATTGACGGGCTTTCGGGCAAATTCCTTGAAAATAAGACAGCACTTCTTCTTTGGAACCATCGGTTACGCCCCACTGTTCTTGCTCACGGCTATGGAACGTAACCACAACGTTATATTCCTTTCCGCCGCGCAGTGGATAATGCACAAGGTGGCAATTTGGTCCTACCCAAATACTGGCTGCATTCCATTTCAAGTCTTCAGGAAACTCGCTTTCAGGTACAACAGCACGGTAAACCACATGACCTGTAACCAGTGCAGGGTCACCCACATAGGTATCACGCACAACAGATTTAACACCGTCCGCACCGATAAGTGCCTGACCATGATATTGCGTACCGTTTTGATCGGTAATCGTTACGCCAGCATCATCTTGGTCAACCTTTTGAATATGACAATTAGTGATAATTTCCAAGTTGCCGTATTGTTTTGCACCTTCCACCAATGAACCATGAATATCGGCACGGTGAATCACCGCATATGGGTTACCAAAACGTTCACGGAATTTTTCATCGGTTGGAATTTTGCCGACCTGATATTCATCAATCGCATCATGCATGACCATATAGTCGGTATAGACCGCTTTACTGCGAGCAATTTCACCAATTCCTAGCGCATCAAAGGCATGAAAAGCATTCGGGCCTAGTTGAATACCTGCTCCGATCTCACCAATTTCAGGGGCTTGTTCAAAAACCTGTACCTTAAAACCTTGTTTTGCCAAAGCCAGTGCAGCTGCAAACCCGCCAACGCCGCCACCAGCAATTAATATCGGTTGTTGAGTATTTGACATGATTTATATCCTTATAAAATATTCTATTTACTGGCGCTCACGCACAGAGTACAAACCCAGTTTCCGTTGTAAGGGTGCTTCATCTGCAATAAACAAATAGCATGGTTGATCTGAGGTATTGATTAAATCAATATGAGCAAAACATGGCGCACATGCCGTATCAGCGTTATTTAAATTGAAATCTTTCTGATCAATTTTGACTTGGAGCTGACCGTCAATCACATGAAAAATTTGGGCAGTAGAGCGCGGTTGGAGCTGTAAAGTTTCATTTGGTCTGAGCATTAAAGCTGAGTAACCAATAATATTTTGACAGTCATCGCCAGTTTCAGGATTGATGTAAGTCACCTGAATTGGGGCTTGATGGTTTTTATCATCTGCAAGCGCGTGCAAAACTTTTTTGGTTTCTTTCCAAGAGTAGCGCATGATCGGATACGAGGCATTTTCACGGGTAAAATGTGCAGTTGGTACAATGCCCGTTCCATAATGATGAGCATTTCCAGCACTGGTCACTTTTTGGATTTCACCCGGTTGTACATAAGAAGCTTCCATGTAATAAACCAAAGGCAAATCCAGTACATCTAACCAGATCACAGGTTCATCGCCATCATGTCCATGTTCATGCCAAAGTCCAGATGGTGTAAGGATTAAATCTCCATGCTCCATCTTGCATTTTTGACCTTCAACCGTTGTATAAGCACCTTCACCTTCAACAATCAGGCGCACTGCATTTGGGGTGTGTCGATGCGATGGCGCCCACTCTTTTGGCAACAAAAGCTGCATGCCAAGATACATGACTGAACTGGCTTTCATATTTTCCAGACCATGTCCGGGATTGGCTAAAACCAATACACGACGTTCAGCTTTTTCAATCGGTGTTAACTCACCTGCTTCGAGCAATAAAGGTTTAATATTCTGAAAATACCAAGCAGTTGCTACGGTCTGCGGCATCGGTTTATGCGGGGGCAATACATTGCGTAAACTTGGCCACAAAGGGACTAAATTTGATTCTTCAAGTTGACCAAGATAACGTTTCGGCAAGTCATCTAGTGTTGCTAACTGTTCCATTTCAGATCCTCTATTTAAGGCCAATTTGTACAAGAATGCTTTGTACTTTTACGGCCTATTCTTCCTTGATCATCAATGTAACAATCGAAAATTGTTGAATCCATGCACAAAAAACAATAGTCTGTATTGATAAAATCAATACAAGGAAATTAAAGTGTTTGATCTTGATACTCGGCTGTTACAAATTTTCTTTGAAATTTATAAATATAGCAGTGTGTCTAAAGCTGCCGAACAGCTTGAAATTGGACAACCGACTTTAAGTATTGCGTTAAATAAATTACGTGAGCATTTTCAGGACCCACTTTTTGTCCGTATTGAAAATAAGATGCAACCTACTGAGTTATCGAAACAAATATATCCGCTGGTTGTAGAAATTCTGAACCGCCTGAAATTGGTTCAAAACTACAATATTGAATTTGATCCACAGACTTCAAATTATCAATTTAAAATCAGCATGACTGATATTAGCCATCTGGTTTTATTACCTAAACTGATCAATTATTTACGTGCCCATGCCCCCAATATCCGCTTAGAAATTGTCCCCATTGATGCCAATACGCCAGTAATGATGTCAAATGGAGAGATTGATTTAGCCATTGGTTTTTTGCCTCAGCTCGAAGCAGGTTTTTATCAGCAAACACTTTTCCAGCAACGTTATATTTGTATTGCTAGTAAAGAACATCCGAGGCTTACAGGCACAACGCTTTCAGACCAAGAATTTCGCCAAGAACTACATGTCGATATTTTTGCAACGGGTGGACACTACGTGCTGGAGCATGAGTTACAAAAACTGGGAGTAAACCGAAATATTCTGGTTCGTTTGCCAAGCTATTTAGGGGTTGGCTTGGTTGTTCAAGACACAGACGCGATTGCGACCATTCCTCATTATTTAAGTCAGGTGCTTTTAGTTAGAGGTGGCTTAAAAGTTTTAGAACCGCCTTATCATTTTCCGACTTATAGCGTAAAGCAGCATTGGCATGCACGAGTTCATCAAACACCAAGCAACCAATGGTTAAGAAGAGTATGCTTTGAACTTTTTTCTGAATAGAATATTTAAACAGACACCATTAAAAATTGAATAAAAACAAAAAGACTTTACATAGATGAATAAAATCTCACTACACAAAGTCTTTATAAACTCTTTTTTTAATTAATCTAAATTCATGGCAACCGATCTGGTTGCTTTACGCTTTCGCGTGACAAACAACCCGCAAATGACCACCAGCAAAGTTACGCCTAAAGATAAAGTGGTTTCATAACTATAGGTTGGTGATAAGAACATATAACCTAAAACTGTCATAATGACCAAAATCACAAACCACGTTAACCATGGGAACAACCACATTTTAAAAGATATAGCTGCGCCCTCTTTTTCCAATTTATGTCTTAAACGTAATTGTGAAAATGCGATTACAAGATAAACCAGTAATGCGATTGAACCTGTGGTGGATAACAAGAACCCAAAGACTTGCCCAGGAAACATATAGTTCACCGCACAGCAGATCACACCAACTAAAGTCGATAAAAATACGGCGGAAGTCGGTACACCTGCCCTATTAATTTTTGTCACAATACTCGGTGCTTCGTGGCGTGTACCTAAAGCAAATAACATTCGAGATGAGGTATAAACCGCGGCATTCATACAGCTTGCAACCGCAATAAAAACAACAGCATCCATAATCAATTTAGTTTCAGGTACATTTAAACTCATTAATACAAACTGAAAGGTGCCGAATTTTTGTAAGTCAGGTGAACGCCAATCGACCAAAGCAACCGCAAGAAAAATCGAAACAACAAAGAATAAAATAATTCGATAAAGCACTAAATTGGTTGCACGTTTAATTTTTTCTTCCGGATTTTTAGATTCTGCCGCTGCAATAGAAAGAATTTCTATTCCAAAAAATGAAAATGCCGAGATTAAAATGGCTGACAAAACACCGCCCATTCCGTGTGGCATAAATCCACCATTTGAAAATAGGTTGCCAACACCACTGACATTTGTTGCTAAAGGCCACATTCCAAATACAGCCATTGCTCCAATGATAATAAACACTACAATCGCAATGACTTTAATGAGTGCAAACCAAAACTCAAATTCACCAAAGCTTTTGGTACTAAAAAAGTTAGCTAGACTGAGTAAAATAATAAAGGCAAACGCATAAACGGCACTAGAAATTTGCGGGAACCAAGCGTGTAAAATTTCAGCTCCTGCAATGGCTTCGATTGGAATCACCAACACCCAAAACCACCAATATAACCATCCAATGGTAAACCCAGCCCAAGGACCAATAGCTTTACGGGCATATGTAGAAAATGAACCTGTATCAGGTTGCGCGACCGCCATTTCTCCCAGCATGCGCATAACCAGAAAAACTAAAATACTTGTAATTATATAAGCGAGTACGGCGGCAGGCCCTGCTTTTGCAATTGCCGCAGAAGAGCCTACAAATAAACCTGCACCAATAACACCACCAATACTAATCATGGTGACATGTCGATTAGAAAGTCCTTCACTTAATTTTATTGTTTTATCATTGTTCATATTCGATTCCTTCAAATTGACAAACTGATTTTAAAACCGTCTTAAAAATGTACTTCTCCAACTTGTACGAAACAAAAAAGGGAAAATCAGAGTTTTCCCTTTTTATTGATTAATTTAATGTAGGCATAGCAAATTGTTTGGCTTCACGAACTTGTGTTGAAGGCCAACGTTGGGTAATGGTTTTACGACGTGTATAAAAACGCACCCCATCTGGCCCATACGCATATAAATCACCGAACAACGAACGCTTCCAACCACCAAAGCTATGATATGCAACTGGTACAGGTAATGGCACATTGACCCCAACCATACCAACTTGAATATTGCTGGTAAAATAACGTGCAGCCTCGCCATCACGAGTGTAAATACACGTTCCATTACCATATTCATGGTCATTAATGAGTTGCATTGCATCTTGCATGGTTTGTACACGAATGACCTGTAAAACAGGACCAAATATTTCTTGCTGGTAACTTGTCATGTCTGGTGAAACTTGATCAATTAAAGTCGGCCCAACAAAAAAACCGTTTTCATAACCTGCCGGTTTTGCATCACGACCATCTACAACAATTTTAGCACCTTGTTGCTCTGCACTTTGGATAAAAGCTTGTACTTTGTCTTTATGTGCTTGTGTAATGAGCGGTCCGAAGTCATTACGCTCATCTGCATAGTGCCCAAACTTTAATTGCTTCATTTCTTGTTTTAATTTTTCTATCACAATATCGGCAACTTCATCGCCAATAGCAACTGCGACTGATAATGCCATACAACGTTCACCAGATGAGCCAAATGCAGCACCTAATAAAGAAGTCACGACATTATCAACATCGGCATCAGGCATAATAATCGCATGATTTTTTGCTCCGCCTAAAGCTTGGCAGCGCTTACCACTCGCCGTTGCCGTACGGTATATGTACTCTGCAATAGGGGTTGAACCCACAAAACTAACTGCCTGAATTTTAGGATGATGTAGCAAGGTATCAACTGCTTCTTTATCACCATTTACAACATTGAAAACACCATCAGGTAATCCAGCTTGTTTTAAAAGCTCCGCTAAAAATAAAGCAGCAGAAGGCGCTTTTTCCGAAGGTTTTAAAATAAAACAGTTACCGCAAACAATCGCCATTGGGAACATCCATAATGGAACCATTGCAGGAAAGTTAAAAGGCGTAATCCCCGCCACTACACCTAGCGGTTGAAATTCGCTCCACGAATCAATATCTGGACCCACATTTTTTGAATATTCGCCTTTTAAAAACTCAGGCGCACCACATGCATATTCAACATTTTCAATACCACGTTGTAATTCACCTTTAGCATCGTGGCAAATTTTTCCGTGTTCTTCACCAATGAGTTGGCAAAGCTTGTCAGCATTTTCTTCAAGTAATTGCTTAAATTTAAACATCACACGTGCGCGTTTAATCACTGGTGTATCACGCCATGCTGGAAAAGCCTGCTCTGCAATTTGAACCACTTTGTTGACCAACTCTGCGTCTGCAAGTGCAACTTCTTTTGTACTCTCACCTGTCGCTGGGTTATAAATAGGTTGTTTCTTGGTGGTTTTAGTGACGAGACCACCATCAATAAAATGCCCTACCACGTTAATGGCTTGCTGACTTGAATCTGTTTCTGTGTTGGCAACCGCGTTACTGTCAAAATTCTCTAAAGTGTTCATCTTTATTCCTTGTGTCTATTCATCTTGTCCAATTAAGTTCTAAGTCGATCAGTGTTATTTCACTTGATAAATTGCCTCACCCACGGCATTCATGAGTCGTTGTAACTCTGCCTCAGTGCTATTAAACATTGGGCCAAACTGAAGCGTATCTCCGCCAAAACGGACATAGAAACCTGCTTTCCAAAGTTGCATGCCAATTTCAAAACCACGAATCGTCGCATCGCCATCACGCGGTGCTAATTGCACAGCACCAATCAGCCCGCAGTTGCGTATATCAAGAATGTTTGGAGCGCCTTTTAATTCATGTAAAAGCTTTTCAAAGTTTGGAGCTAAAGCAGCTGATTGATGAATTAAATTTTTCTTCTCTAAAACACCAAGTGTTGCTAAAGCCGCTGCACAAGCCACTGGGTGCGCCGAATAGGTATAGCCATGGGTAAATTCAACCGCATGTTCAGGTAAATCTTGCTGCATAAAGGCATCATAAATTTCATGGCTTGCCACTACGCCACCCAGTGGAATAGCGCCGTTGGTAATTTGTTTGGCAAAATTTAAAATATCTGGTGTAACGTCAAAATATTCTGAAGCCGTCCAAGTCCCCATTCGCCCAAAACCAGTAATGACTTCATCAAAAATAAGTAAGATATCGTGTTGATCGCAGATTTCTCTCAAGCGTTTTAAATAACCAGTCGGCGGCACAATACATCCTGCCGAACCTGACACTGGCTCTACAATAACCGCAGCAATATTCGAAGCATCATGTAGCTCAATTAACTTAAGCATCTCATTGGCAAGCTCTACCCCACCTGTTTCTGCACAGCCTTTGGTAAAACTTAAATCGGGCTGCAAGGTATGCGGTAAGTGGTCTACATCCATAAGCTGACCAAACATTTTTCTGTTGCCACCGATACCACCAAGACTTGTCCCCGCAACGTTTACACCATGGTAGCCACGGGCACGTCCAATCAGTTTGGTTTTACTTGGTTTGCCTTTAATTCGCCAATAGGCACGCGCCATTTTAATTGCGGTGTCGGCAGACTCTGAACCCGAGTCGGTAAAGAACACATGCTGCAATTTTTCAGGCATAAGTTGAATAATTCGTTCAGCCAATTGAAACGACAACGGATGACCAAACTGAAATGCTGGTGAATAATCCAGCTTTGCTAACTGAGTACTTACGGCTTGCTGAATTTCAGGAAGCGTATGCCCAGCACCACATGTCCACAGTCCAGATAATGAGTCGTAGACTTCACGGCCAGTACTATCAATTAAATATGATCCTTTCGCACTAACAATCATGCGCGGATCTTTATGGAAATTACGATTTGCAGAAAATGGCATCCAATGCGCTTGATAATTTAAGCTCATCTGAGCATTTGATTGAACGGTTTCCGATGCAGAATCTCCATCAGATAATTTGTCGATATCAAACATAATCACTCTTCTTGTTTTGAGGCTATTTTTTGAGTGTACATAGCACTATAGTTTTGATAAATTCAAATTATCTTGAGTTTAGATTTAAAAAAACAAAACTAAATGAAACCTAAAAAATTAAATCAAGTCACTGATTTTGATATTAAATTACTTAAAGTATTTAAAACGGTTTGTGACTGTCACAGCTTTACATCTGCCGAAAGTATTCTTGGCATTAGTCGTTCTGCAATTAGTTTGCATATGAGCGATTTAGAGAATCGTTTGGGCATTCGGCTATGTCAGCGCGGCCGCGCAGGGTTTGCATTGACTGATGAAGGACGAGAAATTTTAGAATATATAGAAGTGCTCACGGCTTCTATCGAAGACTTTCGCTCCAAAGTCAATCAAATGCATAACCGTCTAAAAGGCGAATTTAATATAGGTATTATTAATAACCTTGTGACCATGCCAAGTGGCTACATTACCAATACGCTGGCACAACTTGCCGAAGAACATTCTGAGGTAATTATTAACATTAGCATGAGCACACTTTCAGATATTGAATGCCGCGTGCTAGATAACCGTTTACATGCGGGAGCCATTCCCCTTGTGACTCCGCTGTCTGGCCTAGACTATTTTGACTTATATAGCGAAAGTTCATTTTTGTACTGCGGTAAAAACCATCCCTTGTTTGGCAAATGTAGCAAGATGAAACTAGATGAATTAAAAAAATGGCAAGCTGTACTTCCTAATTATGCAATCACACCTGAAGCGGCAAAGTTGCACCAGCTTTTAGACTGTAAAGCGACAGCCAGTGACCGTGAAGGAATTGCATTTCTGATTTTAACGGGAAAATTTTTAGGTTTTTTACCCGACCACTATGCAAAGAAATGGGTTGAAGATGGTTTTATGCAAGCCGTTTCAAAGGAAAAAATGCATTACAGCACACCCATTTGCTTAATTACTCACAAAGGCAAAAACCACAATATTATTTTAAAAACTTTTATGGAAATGCTTGAGAAGCGGGTGCTGAATCATTAGGGAGGTAGTTTCTACCTCCGCCAGATCGTAAAAAAATCCACTACAAACCAAAATTAAAGATTATAAAAAGAATTAGTTAATTGCTATTTCATAATGAAAATTATGAGCCAAGCCAAACGACTCACGGTATTCAACTGCAACCCCTTCAAGATTTTTTGCAATACGGCATACCTTAACTAAAGGATCTTCCAGCTTATTATTTAAATAGCTATCTTTGATATTTTTCTCAAAAGTTAACCGTTCTGTTGCAGAAGAAATAAATTGGCCACAGTGCTGATAATAAAAAGGATAAAGTAAATTACCAAACTCAGCGATCGGAATTTCTTCCAGATTTTTAAATAAATGTTCAGGCAACCAAATTCTTTCGCTTAACACAACGACTTCTTCATGCTTACGCACACGCTCGATATAAAGCAACTTTTCGGTAAGGCCAAGCCCTAGTTCTGCATTTACTTCCGATATTGCATCACACACTTCTACTTTTTTAATTTGACCTAGTGGCTGAATGAACTCGCCTTTTTTATTACGAAGTCTAAAAAAACGAATAAGTGAGTTTTCAAAATTAGGTTGTTTTAAAAAAGTGCCTTTTCCTTGCAACTTAACCAACAAGCCGTCCTCAACCAATCCTTCAACCGCCTTTCTAACGGTTCCTACCGATACGCTATACATTTGCGCAAGTTCTTGTTCACTTGGAATAGGCTCTTCAACTGTCCATTTTGACTGAATCAGGAGTTTTTGAAGTTCCCAACGGACCTTTTCATATCTTGGCAATTTAAAATTTTTAAATGCAGTCTCATCAAGCATTTGCGTTAAACATTATGAAATCGATTTGACAATATTAGCATAGTTCTGTGTAATACAAAAAACCAAACATATATATGTTTAGATGTTTATATATTTATCAAGGAAGATAATATGACTGCATTGATGCTGATGGCTTTAGCCGTATCAATAGGTTTAGGTTATAAAACGAAAATTAATATTGGATTTTTTACAATAGCGTTTGCCTACCTGATTGGTTGCTTTGGCATGGGTCTTAAGCCTTCTGAAGTTATTGAATTATGGCCTGTCAAAATTTTCTTTATTATTTTATCTGTTACTCTGTTTTATAACTTTGCTCTGGCAAATGGCGCATTAGAAAAGCTCGCCAGTCATCTTTTATATAAGTGCCGTAAGTTTCCTCAGTTTTTACCTTTAGCGATTTTTTTCGCCGCGACCATTATTGCCGGCCTAGGCGCAGGTTTTTATACGGTGCTTGCTTTTATGGCACCGATTACCCTGCTGCTGTGTAAAAAAACCAATATGAATATGATTATTGGTGGGATGGCTGCAAATTACGGCGCTTTAGCTGGCGCAAATTTTATGACATCACAAAGTGGCATTATTTTCCGAAGCTTAATGGAAAATACAGGCATTAGCTCTCAAACCGCTTTTTCATATAGTAGCGGAATTTTTGTCTTAACTTTAATTATTCCAATTGCAGTATTGGGAATTTACACCCTCTGGAATAGAAAAAGTAATTCAATTGTCATTGAAGATCAAAAGCCTGAGCCATTCGACAAAAAGCAGAAACAATCAATTTTTCTCATTATTTTAATGATGTCGATTGTTTTGGTTTTTCCCATATTGCACCTTGTTTTTCCAGATGCAAAAACCATCAGTTTTTTAAATTCCAAAATTGATATTGCTTTCCTTGCCATTACCTTTTCACTCATCAGTTTACCCATGAAACTTGCCGATGAGAAAAAGGTCGTTGCACTTGTGCCTTGGGGAACGCTTATCATGATTTGTGGTGTCGGTATGCTCATCGCATTAGGCGTGAAACTCGGCATTATTACGACACTTTCAGAATGGTTAGCACACAACGTTCCAGTTTGGGTTATTCCAGTACTGCTATGCCTGATTAGTGCCATCATGTCTGTCTTTTCAAGCACGCTTGGTGTTGTTGCCCCAACCCTATTTCCAATTGTTCCAGCGCTTGCAATTACGTCTGGATTAAATCCACTTGTGCTCTTCATTTGTATTGTTGTGGGGGCACAAGCTACAGCTATTTCTCCTTTCTCATCTGGCGGTAGCCTCATTATGGCTTCAGCACCAGCAGATATCGATAAAACCAAATTCTTTAATCAACTGTTATTTAAAGCCATTCCTGTAGGACTAATCGCAGCTTTAATCGCTATTTTCGCTTTAAAATTTGTAATGTGAGATGGAAATGAACTGTATAGATACACATGCACATGTTTTTTCGATACAGGACCGCAGTATCGAAACAGCACGATACGCACCTGATTACGATGCAACTGTACAAAGTTTTGTCTCTCATCTTGATCGGCACAATTTCACGCATGGCATTCTGGTTCAACCTAGCTTTTTGGGAACCAATAACCAAGCAATGTTAAATGCGATTCAGCAATACCCTGAGCGTTTAAAAGGAATCGCCGTTGTTCAACATACGACGGCTTTTGATGAGCTATTGCAACTGAAAGAACAAGGCATCGTCGGTATTCGCTTAAATCTATTCGGTCTTAACCCTCCTACGTTAAATGCGCCTGAATGGCAAAAGTTTTTACGGCATTTGGAAAGCCTCAACTGGCAAGTTGAAGTACACGCGCCACCGAAATATTTAATTCAGCTTTTACCACAATTGGGTGAATACAACTTTGATGTTGTGATTGACCATTTTGGTCGAATTGATCCAATTAAAGGGATTGATGATCCCGATTATGAAAAGTTTTTAAGCTTACTTAACGTACAACAACACTGGATTAAAGTGTCTGGTTTCTACCGTTTGGGCGCTATACCCAACAGCATAAATACAGCCCAACAGGCCTATAACATTTTTAAAGAAAAAGGTTTTTTACACAAGCTCATTTGGGGAAGTGACTGGCCACATACCCAACATGAATCACATGTGACTTTTGAAGATGCGATTCATACCTTTAAACAGATTGTGTTTGATAAACACGAGCAATGTTTAATTTTAAACCAGAACCCTACCGAGCTTTTTGGTTTCTCACGTACATAAGGAGTATGTATGAACAATCATATATCTATATCGGAAGTAGAAAAGTCAACGATCCGTAAACTTTCTTTTCGTATTCTTCCCTTCCTCATTCTTTGTTATTTCATCGCTTATATTGATCGGGTGAATATTGGTTTCGCCGCTTTAACCATGAACCAAGAAATTGGTTTAACTGCTACCGCCTTTGGTTTCGGTGCGACATTATTCTTTATTGCCTACGTTATATTTGAAATTCCCAGCAACATGGCAATGGAAAAGCTGGGGGCACGTATCTGGATTGCAAGAATCATGATTACTTGGGGAATTGTGGGTTGCTGTACCGCCTTCATTACCGGCCCCATTTCTTATTCGATTTCAAGATTTTTACTCGGCGCTGCCGAAGCTGGTTTTTTCCCGGGCGTACTACTGTATTTAACGCTCTGGTTCCCAAAACGATATATGGCTCGAATTGTTGCTGTATTTATGGTTGCCATTCCTTTATCTAACTTTATCGGTTCACCGTTATCTGCTTTATTATTAGGTTTACATGGTTTACTGGGTTTAAGTGGATGGCAAGTGCTTTTAATTTTAGAAGCCTTACCCGCGATTCTTCTTGGTTTATTTTGTCTTGTATGGCTGCCTAACACTGCAAATAATGTTAAATGGTTAAATCAAGAAGAAAAGGAATGGCTCTCAAACACCTTAACTTTTGAAAAAAACCAATTGTTAAATTCTGAAAAACAAGACAGTGCTGAGCAGAAAAAGAGTAAGTTTAAACTTCTTATTACCAATAAATATTTATGGTTCTTCGCAATTATCTATGCAGGAAGTTCAGCAACCAGCAATATTTTATCGTTATGGATGCCTCAAATTTTAAAAGCCTTTCATTTAACTGCTATGCAAACCGGTCTGTTAAATATGATTCCGTTTGGTTTAGCCGCTGTGTTTATGATTGTTTGGGGCATACATGCTGATAAAAGTGGTAATAAGAGTTTGAACACAGCTATTCCGCTATTTGTGACGAGTCTTGGTTTGCTTCTTACGATTTTTACTTCATCTTTAACATTAAGCTTGCTTTTATTCTCGTTAGTTTTGATGGGTAACTATGCCATTAAAGGTCCTTTCTGGGCTTTGGTTTCTGAACGTTTACCACCTACTTTAGTTGCTGTGGGCATTGCGGCGGTCAATACTATCGCGCATATTGGTACTGGCCTTATGAACTCTATCATGGGCATAGTCAAAGACTACTCGGGTAGTTTCCCTATTTCTCTTTTACCGCTATGTATGCTTACATTTACGGGTGCAATGATTGCGTTATATTTGGGAAGGAAACCAACTTTGCCGAAGGCGCAAAAGGTTCAAAAAGTGGTTTAAGCAATGATATTTAATTTGCTCTCATAATTTAAGAAAGCCCTACTAAAAACAATATTTAGCAGGGCTTTCTTTACTGTAGTAAATACGATTCTAATTTAAAGACAAATATTAAAAACGATACCCCACACCTAGATATGTAATTAAAGGATCAATATCAACTTTGGTTGAGGCATGAATTAACTGCTTACCTGTTTTGCTATCAATCACATCAATATTTGCGCGGTTATTTAACTTTGCATAGGACACTGAACCAACGGCATACCAATTTGGTGTGATGTCATAAGTAGCTCCTAGACTCACAATTGGGGCAATCGCATCAGTTGCTTTAACTCGAACATATGGATTTGCACTCGAAGTTTTACCATCTAAAGCTGCACCAGCATTGTTATCTAGAACATTCTGAATCATATGCCCCGCAGCAATTAAGTCAGAATTAATTTGGTCGTTTAACTTAATATTGGAAAAGCGTGAATACATAATTCCGGCACCAATATATGGCCGAAATTTATTTACTCCTGCCTTTCCGAACTGATATTGAGCCTCTAACGCTGGAGTCCATGCACGTACCGTAGCTGCTTTCGATTTATTACCAAGATTAGTAATCGGAATGTCTTGTAATAAATCAAGTTTATCCCCTATAACCAAAGCAGCTAACCCTTCAGGATTTGCAAAACCAGATAACGGAGCGTTGATTTCTCCTTTCCCCTTAATATCAACTTTTGGAGGAATCCCACCGATGAGCTGTAATGACACATTTTCGTTAACGTAATAATTAAACATTAATCCCAAAGTATCTATATCATCAGCTTCAAGGCCTGACCCTTGAGCTTCCCATTGCTCCAATCCTTTAATCGTTGCTGTACCCGTGATATCTGGCGAAACCATGTCATTTTCATCTACAAGCCCTAATAACTGACCAACCGATTGTTGCTGATTGCCGTTTTCATCGACTGGATGACTAAATACCATATCGAGAACTTCTTTGGTATTTTCCCCAGTTGATAATGTTGCATTAGGGTCTATTGATTTCATAAATGCTGAAGTAGAAATAGTTCCGACTTTGGCAGTGGTTCCATTTGCTACAGCAGTATTGATGTTGAATGGATTTGCCTTTCCTTGTGGCATGACATGCAACCACCCAGCAGACACAGAAAACCGTTTAAATTCTGCATGTGCTGTTTGAGTTCCCGTTACAAAAGCCACTGCAAGCAGATTTCCGCCTATTAATTTTAAAATATCCATTTTATTTCCTTTATTTTATTTAAGAGGTTTCCATTAACCTCTTCATTTAAAATAAAGATTTTTTTAACTTTTGGTAAAATTTTCCGATAAAAAGTATTATAAAACAATATATTAAGTTTACTTAATTTATTATAATTGATTGAAAAATATACAATACAAGTGAACTTTCTATGGAAATTTATAAATTAAAAAAAGCCCACCTTCCGATGAGCTTATTTTTGATTAGATTAAATCCAACTTTTTTTATATTTTACCCATTAAAAAACCCACCCAAGTGAGTCATTTGTACTCTATATAATAGCTGTTGCCATCGGAACTGTAGAAAACAGAATTTGAAGTAGGGTAAATAAATTCACCTTTTAACAAAATATATTCAACTTTTGGTCTCTGAACTCTAGATGAATGTTTGATTTTATTAGTATTTACTTCCGTATAGTTTGCCTGTGCTCTTTTTTCTTTACCTTGGAAATCAATAATTGTAATGTCTTTTAGCATCAATATGCTCCAATTTAATCATGCATATTATGCCTAACAATATTTTTATACTATCAATATTTTGTAGACAACTTGATTGAATTAATTTTTAAAACTGTATTAATCCACTATCTTAAAATAATTTATATATGTGTGCTTTATGTACCCCTACTTGAAATTTGGAAAGCGTAATTTCAAAATTTAAAGGATAAAACTCAACAGGTTATATATAATTGATTTTATTTATGAAATAAGTCGTCGAGATAAAGATCTTTTCTAGGACATATCAACACATATCAGTCTTAAAACTACCGCAATGTAAAGGCGTTTAAAGCGTACTATGAACTCTCCCTAGTGAAGATAAGAAGATAAAAATGTCAGGTTTTAAAAGTTTTTCACAAAATACAACTAACAACACTAATATCATCAAAGCTCAAATGAACAAGCATTCTGCGACAACACCACCTACTGAAACTGAACCATCAGAGGTTCCTGGCACCGTAAAAGACCTGCCTGAGAATAATGAACAACCTGATCCAAATAACAAATAATTTCTTATTAACAGTGCCTTGGAAGATGTTTTGAGGCTCTGCTACTATAAAAAATAAATTAGTGCACTGATTTATTTTAATATTAACTACTTTTATCAATTTGATTTGTTTAGTTATTTAAGAAATTACAGCCATTCATTCTAGAAAATTGATATGACTAGTCTCTCAGATATGAGGGGCTTTTTTAATTGATTTTAAACTTAACTAGTATTTATCTGCCCATAAGAAAAAGAGCACTTAAGTGCTCTCTCATCCTTATTGATTTTTATATAAGGCAAAATTTATTGCCCTTTCATATGCTTGTTCCTGTAGCTCCGTATATACGTAGAAATGTTGTTCTGCCTTGGTAACAGGATTAATAAGTTTCATTGGTTCATAACTATGAGTATTTAAATCATTAGGATCAACATCAAAAGCTTCTAATTGCTGCTCTCTCCACTCTCCACTTAGAACACCACCCACACAAAGCCACTTCGTTGTATTGCCCGACATATCTAATCCTTATTTTTGGAGGTGTTCACATACCATATCACGTCGATCTTTATGCCGTATTATCTTTTTTATGACTAAAAAATTGTTTATCTAATTTTGGCGAATTCTACTGTCGTTAATTTTTATGTTGTTCAAAATCCTAAATGATTTAGCTCATTTAAAGCTAAAAAAATTCAACTAAAAAACCGCCCCAGAGGCGGTCGCTGTAATCTTTTCAGCAGTGTAAAGAAGTATGATGCACCTACACTTCCATATTCTTCTCACGAAGATATTTTAGTTTTTTTAAAGTAATCCTCAGATTTAAAATAATTTATTATCATTTCAACACTTTCTTCTTTTTGTGGGGTTATTGGTACAGATTTGATATCTATATTAAATTCAAAACCTTTTGGTATCATCTGAGAGGTAGGAGGAAGTTTTGGCTTTCCACCGATTGTTATTCTTTCAATAAAGCCTGCCAGCCACAAAATAAACTCATCTTCATTTTGAAACTTAGGCATGATAGAAAGATCAATTTTGACTTCGCACTCAGCTAATGGCTTTGAGAGACACTCTTCAAAATTGATAAAATTATGTTTAAGTTTAAACTCAGTACCTTTAATAGCTTTACGGATTTCACTGATTAGACAATTTAAGTTCTCAACTGTATTTTCAGTATATAACTTATCATTTTTTATTTTTTCATATACTTTATCTGCGATAGCTAAATACCTTGGCATCTCCATCTCCTTATAGTTATGAGATTCAAAAGTCTTTTTACGCTTCAGTACCTCTTTATGAAATTATGATAAATTTAACGTTAAAAAATGAAATAATAATATGATTAAATGTAATTACCATAGTTTCTATGTAAGTATTATTCTTTATGCCCTTAAAAAAATATGGTTTTGCTAATTAATTCGCAATATAGTTGTGAAGATTTAATATCAACTCTTCAATGAAGATTCTATTTGAATTTTATGCTTAATATCGTTTTCCTCATCAGTATAGGTTAGTGTTCGTTCATCCCTTCTTTTTCTTAATTTTTCAATTTCAGAATCAACTTTCGCCGTAAGCAAAGATTCCTCTTCTTCTTCCTCATTAGGAATGTAGCCAATTCTTGTTTTCATAATTTGACACTCCTGTTATATCGCATTGTTATGTCAACACACCTAAATAAACAAGAGAGTTTGTGTATTTTTTCTAAAAAATAAAATTGAATTCTATAACAAACAACAAAAAAGCCCACCTTCCGATGAGCTTTTTATTTAATTAAAAATAACGGTACGTATTAGTCGTTAAATTCTGCTAATACAAAGTTTTTTACTATTTCATCAAAAGTTGGTTTCAGAAGAGCTTGCTCGCTATTTTTTATAGTTTTATAACAATAACTCGCTGCAACTCCCATACTGAACAAAGCTAACAATTTCATTGCTCACCTCAGTTATTGGGAAGAGTGAAATTTAAAGTATCATTCACGTTTGTAGCGTTCCAACTCGTTTTAGCGAGGTTTCTGTATACTTTTTAAGCAATGTGTAATAAAAAAAATTAGAATTATTTCCCAAGAAAAGAAGCATAACTATTAATTATCCTTCTTTGTATTACTTACGATTGAGCTTCAATAAACTACTAAATTTAGTTACATACTTTTGCCACTTTAAAAAATTCTTTTGTATTATAAAACATACTAATTTCTCCCCATTTTACATTATCTTTCTCTCTATAAATTATATCTTTAACAACAGTACCCTCAGAGTTAATAACAGCATCCGCTACCAATGCAGCTTGCTGAGTATTACAGTTTATTTTCATTTTAATAAATCTTTTACCTAGCCAAGTGGGACGACCATTGGGCTTCATAACTCCAGTAAACATCATAGAAATTATGGGGTACCCATCACTGTAATGTTCACGTACACCTGGTCTAACATACGTGGCATCCGAATTGTTTTTGGTTAAAAATATCCATGTAATATCATTTTCAATAATAGTTTTTTCTTCAGCTTTATTTTTCGAAAGATACGTTGCAATAGATTCATTATTAACTTCCTGTTGGACAAAACCTAACTTGGAATGATCTACTTCACTAATATTTTTTTTTGAATTTTCATCTACTGCCTGTTTCGGAACTTCATATTGATTGCTAGAGGATGACGGATCATAGATTGTTTTTGGTTGAGAATAACTATACACATAACTGCTACTTGAAGGTGTTGTTTTTGTACCTATCTTTCCATTATATGGATTGACGTTACCAGCTGTACTCCAATTATTATAAAGTCGAGCGTCTGGACTAGAACGCATATGTGGACTCACATAAGTTCCATTTTTACGATAATATCCACGGACTGATACTCCTGCATAGACAAAAGATGTATAGAAATTGCTTGCCAGAAATAAACAGACAAATGTAAACGTAGTTTTAATTCTCATATTAGTGCTCAGAAGTATTTGAAGCTATTCCTCAATAATACTATTTTAAATCATTAAAATTTCTGTATTTTTCAAAGGTTTCATATAGATCTAAACTATTAAAATAACTATTTGCAATTTTTTCTCCAATAAAAGATAAAGTCACAAAATTATATCTAAATATTTCATCATACTTTTTCAAAAATAGCTGATATTTTTCAGCATATTTTTCTATATTTTCTTTTAAATTCTTACCTAAAGTTTTATTTTCTTTAATCTTTTCTTCTAAAATCGAAATAGCTTCATAAGCAAATGGCATATTATCAAAGTGAATCAACCCAATAGATTCTAGATATTTAGATTGTATATAATTCAAATTAAATGAAGCATTTACTATGGATTCAAAAAAAACTATTCCTCTATTTATTTTTTTTAATATTAATATAAGTTTCTGCTCATCCATATCACTGATATTCATTAAATCTTCTGAAGGTAAAATATTATTTACTATTCTAATAAAAGCTAATAGTTGAATATGTTCTACTGTCAATTTATCGATTAAGTTAACTGATTGATTACATATCAAATCATCAAAATCATCTGCTTTTTTTGAAACTTTATTCTTAATCAACTCAATCAATATTTCTGGATGAGCCTTTTCTCCTTTTCGTGCAATATTTTGAATGACATCATTTAAGTAAAATTGAACATCTGGGTCAGAAAATTTATCAATTACAATAGTTTCAATATTTTTCTCTATATTTTTTTTTAAATTTTCCGCAAAAATTTTTATATTTTCTTCTGCCTTTTGAGCAGCCGCATCTCTTAAACGTGGAAAGTTACATTCAAAGAGACCTAAACAATAAATTTCAACCTCTTTAGGACTCAAACCACTTTCAATAGTCAAATTTTCAATTACTTCTGCTTGAACAGCTGTAGAATTATTTTTGACATCCTGTTTTTGATTATTACCCATTTGAGGAGTCCACATCTTTATTAACTCTCTGATTAATCGTAAGACCTGTAATATTTTCACCCTGAATTCCTATAGAATTATCAGAAACCTTCTGTATTTTGGTTACTGAACTACTCTCATTTTTTGGGATCCTAAAACTCATCAGTAAAGCAATAATTGCAACTATAAATCCCCCCCATGAATCAAATCCTGGTTTAGTAATTCCCCAGCATAGAGCTAAAAGCATACTTATAAAGGAAAATAATATTATAATTAGTCGAAATTAGTCGAAACATTTTGATCTTACCTAATTTACAAATTTATGAATATCAAATTTAGATAACTTCTTATGAATTTTACTTCCTTTTTAAATGATTCCTCAGTATTTATTAAAAAATTTTGATCAATTTGCAACTTATTCCCATTTAAAAACGGAACCAATTAGCAGTCCCCACCAAAAAACCTCTCCACCACCATATCCCTTTCATCCAAACGATTTGAGCTTAAAATCTGGAACATCAAACCATCAATAAGGTTTAAAACCATGTTGGCCTCAGGTTTTAGGGCATGAGTTTCTAAACTAAACACCAGATCAAAAATTTCTCGAAGCAACCATTTTCTATACTCAACTGCCATTTGGTAGGCCTGAGGGTAAATCTGTTTAATTTCAAAAATGGCTTTCAGTAAAAGGTAGTACAGGCTATTAAAATTGACATGTAAAACAATAATCTCTTTGAGTTTATCGCTTGAGGTTCTGTAACGGCTTGAGTAAATAATTGCCAGCATTTCTTCTTTCAATCGGCTTTTTTGAAAAGAGATGCATCTTTCAATAAGCCGCTCTTTTGAGTGAAAGTAGTTATAAAAAGTGGCTTTAGGAATTTTAGATTCTTTGGCAATTAAGTCCACGCCCGCAGTATGAAATCCATAGTTATTAAACAGCTCTATTGCAGTATGAATAACCTGTAATTTTTTGGAAGATTTTTCTAAAGTTGGCATAGTTTTACCGTTATAAATTCTTGTTGTTTCGAAAGAGATTAAAAAGCCTGTGCCTTCTCTGGGAGAAAAAAAGGCACAGCAAAGCCGTAAAGACTGTGCTTGGCACATCTCAAGTTTTATTGTTGCTAAGTTTTAGTCGTGACGAATTAAAGCCTGAAAAGCCTATAGCCCATCAAACTGCTTTAAATTGATTTAAGTTGTGTCGAGATAGATTTTGACAGTGACTGCCAATAATTTATGAATATGCATAGCCAACTCCTTCTTTTGGGAGTTCTGCCGAAACATTATAAATTATGGTGGCAGAACGGAAGCAGGTTGACGGACTGGTTCAACTCCAGCACACTCGAAAGTGTCCCACTCCCGTCCTACCGCTACGGGAGGGAACGAGATGTGCACACAAAACTATTCCTCAGAAGAAATAATCCTGATGTGGTTGAATTACGGTCCGTCAAAACCGTCTGGCAATGTAGGCCAGCTCGCAAATGGTAATCTTCAAAAATTAAGGTGTCAATGTGAAATTGGCTAGAAACTATTTAATTAATTATTGTTTTTCATTTAATTACATAATTAAGAGTATCCTTAAATATGAGATTTATTTAAGTTAGACTTAAAAGCCACTCTAACGGTATAAGTTGGAAAAAGTGGCTCTAATAGGATAGTTTCATTAAAAATAAAAACTTTAGGGCACAAAGCCATAACATCGTATATATTTTCGATTATTGATTTCAGCTTAGAGGTAAAGACTGGAATATCCTGATCATCTGCAACGACATAGACATTTTCATTCTGAATTGTTTGCATGCTTTCTAACAACTCTTCCATGTCATCAAAATCTTTAAAATCTATATCTGTCCATAAAATATAGTTTTGTTTTATGGGATACGCATTTAACTTCGTGAAAACTTCCTCTGTATTTTTATCATTAATAATTTGAAAATCATTTTGTAATGCACTTCTGCATTCTTCAAATAAAGACATATCTTTTACCTAGTTTTCTTTTTAAGATTAATAATCTATTTTCAGATGTATTGTATAACTTTTTAGCTATTAATTTATTGTTTTTACTTAATTAATTAAGTAAAAACAATAAATATTAACTTAATAGATCCCTCCTGCTTTATAAGCATGTTAGCTGTTAGGTTCAACTTGAGTCGTTTTACTACTCGAATAGATAAAATAAAGGGCAATCGCTAAACAGATGAGTGCACCTAATCGATACATTGA
Source organism: Acinetobacter sp. Li1LvA2 (assembly GCF_056156705.1). NCBI lineage: Bacteria > Pseudomonadati > Pseudomonadota > Gammaproteobacteria > Moraxellales > Moraxellaceae > Acinetobacter > Acinetobacter sp. Li1LvA2. The sequence continues at coordinate 170,820 of NZ_JBSICF010000001.1, read as the reverse complement.
AAAAGGCAGAATTTCATTGCCAAACCAACCAAAATTATCAATCAACATACTCATTAAGAGTTGTCCAAATATCACCGCAACCGTAGCAACAGCCGCCCCTATTCTTTGCACAGCTAAGACCATAATCACAATATAGGGAACGCCACACATTGCGCCAAGCAGTTGCCATTTAGGTACGTCTAGCAATGTTAAAGTTTGTTTTGGCTCAAAGTAAAAAATAAGCAATGCTGTAATTAAAGCGCCTACCGAAAACGTCAAAAAAGCACTACGAAATACGCCTACTTTACTGCCAAGCTGACCATTAATTGCGGCTTGAACACTTAAAAGAGCACCACCGATGACAGCCAATAAAATCATGAATATTGTCATATTACCCTCTTATGCCTTTGCAACTAATGAAAGTGCAACCACAATAAAAACAAGCGCAAGCACACGTTTACGATCTACTTTTCTATGTGGAGTTCCGAGTAGTCCATAGTGATCAATAATAAGGCTCTTAAAAACTTGACCCGCCAAAATCCCAATCATGGTCATGGCAATGCCAATAATCGGTGCGGTAATAGTGAGAATAATGACGTAGATGGGACCAATAACACCTCCCAATAACTGCCAAGATGGAAGAGTAAAAAATGAAGGGCTGTTACGTGGGCTAAAAAACAACATTAATAAAAAAGTAAGTGCGGCCCCTACACCAAAAATACTAAAAGTGGCCCATAACTCTCCGACTTCTGTACCTAATGGCCCTAAAAGCCCTGCCTCTACGGATAGCCCCATTCCACCCAAAATGGTAAGGAACAGTAATAGAATTTGCATAAAACATTGCCTCATTTTATTTAGACAACGAATCTTAGAGTAGCCAATTCATTATAAAAACAGCATAATTCATGAATCACTTTTGCAGAAATTGCACAGATGAATTTAACCAATTCGATTGATATTCGTACCCTTCGCTTTTTTATCAGTGTATATAATGCTCAAAACTTCTCTATTGTGGCGAGAAAAGAAGATGTGTCGGCATCGATGATTTCTCGAACCATTCAACAGTTAGAAGATGCGTTGGGACAACAACTTTTCTATCGAAATACAAGAGCAATCACTCCGACCGAATCGGGCAAATTATTTTTTGAATATGCCAAAAGAATTACAGAGCAATTTGATGAAGCTCAAAAGGCATTGCAAGATAAAACAATAGAACCCTCTGGACTGGTCCGAATTAATGCACCCGTATTTTTTGGTCAACGGCATATTGCCCCTTGGTTAGCGGGTTTATCAGAACGTTATCCAAGGCTTTTAATAGAACTCATTCAGACAGACGAATTTATAGATCCTCTTCGGGATAGTACCGATTTAATTTTTCGTATTGGAACCCTGACAGACTCATCCTTTCATGCACGTATTTTCGGTACACAAAAATATCATTTGGCAGCCTCGCCTAGCTACATTGCTAAATACGGCACGCTTGATCACCCTAAAGAACTCCATGACCATAAATGTTTAGTCTATAAAGGCTTTGAAGGCCCTAACCGTTGGTTGGTTAGAAAACCCAATGAGGAATGGGTACATTATCCAATTGTGCCCTTACTTGCTTCAAATAATGCTGAAAGCTTAATGATGGTTGCACTCCATGGGATGGGAATTGTTTTATTTCCAGACTGGTTAATTGGTGAGGCTTTAAAGGATGGCAAATTAATCAAACTTTTGCCGCAATATGAAGCCTCTATAAAATCGCAGCCTCAGCACATCGCCGCAATTTATCCGAATGTGCGTCATCCGCCTTTAAATATTCGGGTAATTATTGATTATTTTGCTGAGGTCTATGGTGAAACACCTTATTGGCAGGATTAATTTTTCTTTTAATCAGGATTTATAAAGAAAAAATACCCTGCACGTTAAGCCTCTTTTTAATTAAGCTTATTCATGTTGTTTAAAAATGCTAAAGCTTGCTCAGTTGACCCTTCATTTAAAGGATTATGATGAGGATTAAAATATCGTAAACAGGCACGTATTATATCCTCAACCTTAGGTACACGGTCTTGTCGAGCTGCTCGGAAATAATCTTTGAAACGAAAACGATGCGGTAATTGAGCATCTCGTTGTACTAAATTTTCTACAGCAATATAAGCCAAGACAATAAATAGAGGGAACGTGAAAATTGCCGCCCCCACTCGAAGTACATTGCTATTACTAAAGTATCTAAACATTGCATCGGCTACTTCACGGTGCTCTACCTCTTCTGCCCCATGCCATTGCAGTAGACGTAACATTTCTACTTCTACCGGTGCTTGTTGTAAGCCGTCTGCATTGAGAACCCAATGCCCTAAGACCCCAGTCAGATGCTCTGCTGCTGCAACCATTGCTAGTCTGGTATTTAACCACATCGATTTTAAACGTGGATGCTTTAATTCATAACCTAATGGTTTTGGGCCAATCATGTCATTAAATATCCAATTCATCAGTTTGGTATAACGACTTAAATCAATACCTAAAGCCTCTATATGCCGAGTTCCGAGAGTATGTCCATAACTATGAGCACCTTCTTGTTTAATAAAAGCAATTGCTGCTTCTTTAAGTTTTTCATCTTTAATGTAAGGCAACGCATCTCTAAAAGTCTGGCAAAACCAACGTTCTGGTGCAGGTGTAATCGGGTTAATTGAATTTAATATCTGTGAAACTATTGGGTCGTCATAAATCCAATGCCTTGGTGTTTCAGTGAAATTAAATACAGGACGCCGTGGAACAATGACATGGTTTTGTCTAATTAAACTATTCATGATAAAACTCCATATATATCAAAAGCGCTTTACCACTAATCCTGAGTTAAAATGTTAAAGCCCATACGGGGACCAAAGGCAATCAATGTTCGCGCTAAACCCTTAATTGCTTTCGGTTGCTGGCCACTGCTAATACGGCGAAATTGCGAAGCATGCCAAGCAAGTTGCAAATAAGCATCAACAGGTTTGTATCCAATTGCTGGAATTTTTGCTGGTTTTAATACCGATTTTCCGGCTAATAGCTGCTTTGCTAAATCTGGCTGTATTGCAAAAGGCCGAGCCAATCCAACCAAATCAACTGTCCCATTGGCAACAATATTGTTCATGAAATCTACATCTCGCAGCCCACCTGTTAACATCAGTGGTAATTTGCTTTGTTTACGAAGTGCGGTGGCATAATTAATAAAATATGCGTCACGCTCTACCTGTCGTTCTGGCGTATACCCAAGCTGAGCAGGAGACTCATAATTCCCCCCTGAAATTTCTAATAGATCGATACCTTCAGCTTCTAAAGCTAATGCAATTTGTAGAGATTCTTCCTGACTTAAACCTCCTTTTTGAAAATCGGCAGAGTTGAGTTTTACACTTAATATTTTGTCTTTGCCGATTGCAACTCGTACAGCCCGAACTGTTTCAATAAGCATACGGCGTCGATTTTCAGGAGTACCGCCCCACCCATCTGTCCGAACGTTGGCCAAAGGCGATAAAAACTGTGAGAGTAAATAGCCATGCGCTGCATGCACCTGTACTCCATCAAAACCTGCTTCAATAGCGAGCTGAGCGGTGTGGGCAAATCGATTGATCTGTTCATATATTTCCCGTTCGGTCATCGCACGCGGTATACGAATAATGTTCATGGCAGGTAAATCAAGACCAACTGCTGAAGGAGCTATAGGTTTTTTCAAAAGTGGTAAAACCGCAACACGGCCAGGGTGGTTAATCTGCATAATAATTTTGCTACCATTGGCTTGAGCAGCCTGCGCCCATAACTTATTTGCTTGCAAAAATTTTGCCGACTCTAAAACCACATTTCTTGGTTCCACAAAAGCACGACTGTCTATCATGACATTACCTGTAATCAGCAACCCTGTTTCACCTCTGGCCCAAACTGCATATAACTGTTGTAAATCAGTTGTAGGCGAACCATGTCGATCGGCAAGTTGCTCACTCATGGCAGATTTAGCAATACGGTTTTGAATGGTAATGCCACAAGCTAAAGTTAATGGGCTTGCTAAGGTGGGCTTTAGATTAGGTTTTGTCATTTTGTCTATTCCTAAATTTATAAAATGATTAATTGAGATATTTGTCTTTTAATTTCGTCATTTGATCACGGTTATCGTGTTGCCAAGGATGAAAATCTTTAGAATAAAAATCTAAATAGGTACGGCTAACTTTTCGAACAACACCTTGTCTGCCAAACAAATACTTCAAACCCACATATAGACTTTTAACATCTCTATTTTTGCCCGAAGCCTTTAACAGCTCTTTTGTTCCTCTGGTGGTAATTATGAGAAATGAAAACGTGGTTTCTAACATCACCAACCGTAAGAAATAAGGTCTATTTACTAAAGACTGGTAGACATCAAACGCCACAGCTTTATGTTCTGTTTCTTCAATGGCATGCCAAGCCCAAATTTTTCGCAAATGCACATCAAATAACTCTAAGTCTTCGGGGGCGATACGAATAAAATAGTCCGCTAAAATTGCCGTTAAATGCTCCATACATACCGTGCAAGCTAACTGATGCTCTAAAGAAAATCGTTGCTGCAACATACGGTTCATCTTTTTAAAGCGCTTATAAATGCGTTCAACCGGATAGCCTTTTTTAAGCATCACAGCATTAAGCATATCGTGCTCTTTGCCGTGATGGGCTTCTTGACCAATAAAAGCTCGGACTTGTTTAAGCAAAATAGGATCGCTAATTTTGTCCTGATAATTACGCACACTATAAATAAACTGCCGTTCACCATCTGGAAAAGCACTCGATAAGGCAGTAAATAACATAGTCAGCAAAGGATTATCTTTAAACCAAAAGTCTGGTATTTCATCTGGAAAAGATAAATCTAATTGGCGCACGGTAATGTCAATTGATGCGGAAATTTTAGAAAAATCTTGGATTGGCTGTGACTGAAAGAATGTATTCATGTTTATTCTCCCGTTATAAAACACGTGGATTAAACTGACGTAATAAAAATAACGGCGTACGTAAACGAGGTATTTGAATCGGTGGTATTAACCCTCCCGATAAATCAACTCGATGTAATCTGGCTTCAACAACTTTGCCTAGCCCCATATCATGTAAAGGATCGTTTGCTGTGCCAGTAAAACGTAAGCTCATTTCAACCTGACGAACTTCAACTGGGTGCTCTTTAGGCGTAAATCGAACTTCACGCGGTAAACCAATTCCTAATCCACCCGTAATATTCCGATGTGGTAGTCCTAAAATTGGAGGTGCATCATGAATGACTTCACCAAACGTGGCTTCCATTTCAATCAAGGTTGTGCCTCGACGTGAAGCTTTGCTTAAAATGCGTTTGCCATCATTTTCCCAGCTAATTTCACCCATCTTTTTAGGGTAGCCTAATAACTCACGGCCAATAATCATGGCGCGGTCATCGTCCAAAATCATCCAAGGACAAAAGATTCCTGTCTTATTGCCAACTTTAATATGAACAAATAAACCAGCTTCATGGTAAGCGCCTGTATAAACATTTTCTGGGAAATACGCACAAAACAAATCGGCTCTGGCAGGTTTAACCAGTGTCATTCCAGCCGGTAACCAGCGCGCCATCGCTTTTTCATCGACTTCAACCACAGCAGTCAAATATTGAGCATTGTGATAAAGCTTATTGCCAAGATTGGCTAAACTCACAGGCACACGTAAGTCATTAATCAACTGTTTCATGGGCTTAATCTCGAAAATACTTGTTTAAGAATGGGCAACAAAATAATGCGCGGCGTGTAACGTCCTCCAAAAGTTTGGGCCTGTGCCACGAACCCTGGAATCACAATTCGACAATTACGCTCCATTCCTTGAATGGCTTCTTTAGCGACTCGCTCAGCGGTTACCCAAACGAGACCACCACCAACACCATCAATTTTTGTAATGCCTGCTACTTCATTAAAACCGGTTTTGGTCGGGCCCGGAGCAAGTAGCGTACAACTAACCCCTGTCCCTTTAAGTTCACTATGTAATGACTCGGCAAAAGAGTTGGCAAATGCCTTGGTTGCTGCATAAGTTGCATTTGCAGGAGTCGGCTGATGGCCAGAAGTAGACCCTACAATGAGTATCGCTCCAGCTTTTCTTTTAATCATTTGTGGCAGCACAGTTAAGGTCAGGTCATGAATTGCCACCGAATTAACTTCAACTTCTTCACGCTCTCGGTCCGGTTCTAGGTCTTGTAGGCAACCAAAAGTCGCAAATCCAGCGTTATTGCAAAGAATGGTTACTTCAATATTTTCTAAATAATCACGAAATTTAGCTCTTGCCTCTCGATCACCCAAGTCACATGGATATAAATCTACTGATATTTGATATTCGGCTTTTAATTTCTCAGCAAGTGTCTCTAATTTTTCTACACGGCGAGCCACTAAAACTAACGAATAGCCTCGTAAAGCAAATTGTTTTGCTAGCTGTTCACCAATGCCCGATGAAGCACCAGTAATCACAACTCGAGAGGAAACTTGTGGAATAGGTAAGCTCATAATTAATGCTCAAAATAGAATAAATTGATTATTCCGAACTTTTAACTTGAGCGTGAGATGTGGATCAGACATACTGCTAATCATTTTCGGCCACAATAAAAAACAATATGAAAGATCCTTATGGGCTTTCCAAAGCCAGCATTCCTATTTCTTATGCGCATTTGTTATTAGAAATCATGGTCGACAAAGGATTTTCTGCACTTGAAATTTTGAAGAAAAGTAAAATCCCTTTAAATCTTTTAGATCAACTAGATGCACGTATTACCCCTGTGCAGTGGTCTAAACTGGCATGGGAAAGCTTGTTATTGTCGAAAGATTCTGGTTTGGGATATGAATACGGACTGAAACTGCGTTTAACTGCTCATGGTCCAATGGGATACGCCTTAATGAGTAGCACAAACTTACGTCAAGCCACTGAGGTTTCAACTCAATTCTTTAACATGCGATTAAAAGATTATCGTATTACTCTGCTAGAAAATAATGAGTTTTCTATTATTGAAATTAATGAAACTCACCCAATTGTTAGCAATCAACCCGAACAAGCAGAAACGCTTAGACGATTTTTTTATGAATGCTTGATGATTGGCGTGATTCAAACTGGCCAATTTCTAATAGCGCATGACTTTACTGAACTTGAGTTATGGGTAGATTGGCCCGAACCTACTTATCACAAAGTGTATCAACATTTATTGCCGACTATTCACTTTAACCAAGCAACTAATCAAATTCGATATAAAAAACGGCTTCTAGATTTACCCATTAAAATGGCAGATCCGATCGCTTTTAAACAAGCTCTGGCACAATGTGAAGTTGAACAAATCCGTTTTTCTGAAAAAATTAAAGATATATGTCTGACTGTAAAGGCTGAATTAAACCTAAAACCACAGGTGGGTTATCCCTCATTTGATGAAATTGCGACTCGCTTAAATATGTCTAGCCGAACATTACGACGCCATTTGAGCCAAGTCGGTTCTTCATATCTGCAACTGCTTGAAGAAGCTCAACAAAAAGAAGCTGAACATTTGTTACTCCATAGTGATATGGATATACAAGAAATTGCGCTTTATCTGGGCTATATACAACCTACGAATTTCACACGAGCTTTTAAAAAATGGACTGGCGAAACACCAATTACATTTAGAAAGAATAAATAAGGAAATGATCCCTACAAATTACTAAGTCTCAAAAGCAGTAATTTTCTTGTCTCATACAAAAGAGTGTAATGGCTTATTTAGTGGAATTGTGTTAGTATTTTTTTAGTAGTTACTATTGGGTTTATAAATTCGATATGAGTAAAAATAGCAATCTTGAAGTCTGCCCAATCGCTAGAAGTCTTTCTGTTCTAGGTGATGCGTGGAGTATGTTGATTTTACGTGATGCTCATGCGGGTTTTACACGTTTTGATCAGTTCCGTAAAAGTTTAGGTATTGCACCAACCATGCTAACTAAACGTTTGTCTGTTTTAGTAGAGGAAGGCTTACTCGAAAAAAGACAATATTCTGAACATCCGCCACGTGAAGAGTACCTATTAACTGAAGCGGGTAAAGATTTTTTACCAGCTTTATTTGTGATTGGTGCATGGGGTAGAAAACATAAACCCTTTGAACAACCCGAAAAAATGGTGACTTTTCTTGATGCAGAACAAGGCACTGAAATTAAGCCAATTGTGATTGATCAAATCACTGGTGCCGAAATTGGTACTCGCCCGATTAGTCAAAAAATCGGATAACTTAAATAGATAAAAGCACTCAATTAGAGTGCTTTTTATTGGGTTCATGTAAAGTAAATCGGTTATTTTGCCCGTGCCCGTCGGGTTGCATATGTTCCCCAACCACTACGTAAAATCGATTTAATAAATGCCCATAAACCACTTTCATGAGGTTTTGGCTCTCGACCTTTCCCCATACGTTTTAGTTGTTGGGTGTACCAAAGTACTTCCATAACCCCCAGACTATCAATCTTCTTAATGCCTGTTTTAATTGGATGCACCGACTGAAGACCATTTTTGCCTGCTAGTAAAAGTTTGGGTACATCAGGTTCAATCGCCATAATTCGTGCAATCCCAATAACATCACACGCTTGAGACTGCAAAGCTTGATTCATGCCTTCTACGGTCCGAAAACCACCTGTAACCATGAGTGGCGTTTTTACAAGTTTTCTTACTTTTTCAGCAAAATCAATAAAGAAAGCTTCACGGGCAATGGTCGATGCTTTTTGAGGCGCTTTGGCTACACCAGATTCATAGGTGCCGCCTGATATTTCAATCAGGTCAATGCCTGCCTCTGCTAAAGCCTGAATGGTTTCTAAGGAGTCCTGTTCGGTAAAACCGCCTTTTTGAAAGTCTGCCGAGTTAAGCTTAATCGCAATCGGAAACTCTTTACCGACTTGTTTGCGGATTTCTGCATACACTTCCATTAAGAAACGACGGCGTTTTTCAGGTGTACCACCCCATTCATCATTTCTTAAATTATGTAAGGGCGACAAGAACTGATTAATCAGATAACCATGTGCAGCATGAATCTCAACGCCACTAAATCCAGCCTTTTTACAGATCGCTGCGCTACGACCAAAACGCTGAATAATATCTATAATCTCTGCTTGTGCAGCTTCATCAGGCGTCGCAAATAAAGATTGCATTTCTGGCCCAAACGGCACTGCCGATGCAGAAATAGTACGGACATTTAACCCTTTGGTTGACTGTTTCCCTGGGTGATTTAACTGTGCCCACAACTGAGAACCTTGCTCGGTCACCGATTTTGCCCATTTTTGTAAAATCGCAAAATCACGTTCATCTTCAACAACCACATTACCCGCCTCACCCAAGGCACGTCGGTCAATCATAATGTTGCCACTAATGATCATCCCAATTCCTGATGCAGCCCAGCGCTGATATAACCGCACATGTTTTTCAGTTGGATTATTTGAATAGGTGGCTAAGGTTTCGCTGGTTGAAGCCTTCGCTAGTCGGTTTGGAATGCTAAAGCCATTGGGTAACATTAATGGCTGATTTAAGAGATTAGTTTTTAATTGCGGTTGAGCCATGGTCTTATCTCACACAGTTAAAGATGATTTTGAATGAGGTTGAATAAAGTCCACTAAACTTTGAAACCACATTACATCTACAAAATTTCCACTAATGACGAGGTCTTGTGTTTTTAGTGCAGTTAAAAACGTATTCACGCTGTCTTTAGCAGACAATACGGCGAATCCTTTACTCGCAGTCTTAAATGTAAAGATAAAACTTGGCGACTTGGTTAGCCCTGAATAAGAGTTAATCTTGCCATTCTTGACTTCAAAATATCGCCCTTCACCACTTGCCGTCTGAATCTGAAAGGTGACATTTTTATCATTCACAAACGCTGCACATTTCGGATTCTTTTTTACCGCACGCTGCATGAGCTTAGTGAGCATCCACAGCAACAATTTAAATTTCATGATTTTTGCCTTCTTGATTCATCAAATTGATTAGCTCGAACTCATGCATTTATTCATCTAAAAACTGGCTTGCATGCTTTACAAAGCGTTCAGGGTATTGAAATTGAGCGCCATGTCCTGCATCTGGATAGATAAATAGCTGCGCGTTTGGAATGTTAAGTGCCATGTGATAGGCGTTGATGGTCGGAATCATCACATCATCAACACCATTTAAAATAAAAGTAGGTTGTTTAATCTCACGTAAATGCGCAAATGGATCTTGTTCATCAAGTTTAGGTAAGAAATGCATATTGGCCTCGATTTGTGCCTGCATGACTTCAACTGAGCTTGGGGTATCTTGATCTTTGCGTTCATGTCGACGTTGCCAAAATTCACGGCCCGCTTGAATAGCAGCTTCAGATCGGCCAAAAAATAAAAAGAGAAAGTCTTCTTCAGATGGCACAGCAGTTGTGGCATGTTTCAATACTAATGTCGCCACTTCTGGGTCGTCACCGCGTGGTTTACCACCTCGTGGTCCTGTACCTAAAAGCATAAGTCTTCTTACAAGTTCAGGATGACGGCGTACTAAATCTTGTGCCTGAAAGCCACCGAGTGAAAAGCCTAATAAATCAACTTGTTTTAGGCCCAATGCACGAATGACTGCGGCTGCATCATCTGCCATATCTTCAATACGGGTACGAGGTTGACCTGTAGATGAAGCAATGCCTCGACCATTAAATAAAATGACTTCACGCCCTTGTGCCAAACCATTGGTAATGATTGGGTCCCAATTGTCTAAACCGCCTCGAAAGTGCTGAAGAAAAAATAGCGGTGGCTGCCCTGTATTTGAGTTACCCCATCGACGATAGGCAAATTTTGCTCCATCTACTTCAATGAATTGGGTCTCGGCTGTTTGATGTGTAATTGTTGTCATCGTCATTGTCCTAAATTTAAGTTCTTATTTCGCTAAGAATGTAAGTGATTGTTTTACAAAATCTTCATTGAATTGAAAAATTCCACCATGACCAGCATCTGGGTAAATAACGAGAGCGCTATTTGGCAAACGTTTTGCCAAATCATAGGTATTCACGGTTGGAACCATTCGGTCATGATCACCATTAGCAACTAACACAGGTTGTTGAATCACAGAAAGGTCGGAAGGTTTCTTACTTCCCCATTTTTTGAGTGCTTTAAGCTGGGCACGATAGGCAGAAATGGTGATTTCTTTATCGCGGTTTTCGGTACGTTCATTAATACGTTGAATAAACTGTTTTGCAGCAGATTTACCATTTTCAGTACGCGTAAAGAAAAGATAAACCTTAGGGTCTTGGCCAGTCACCATTCCACGAACTAAATCCCAATTAGAAATTCGTCCAACCGTACTAATGCCTGTACCACCCGCAGGACCAGTTCCCGACAAAATCATTTTTCGAACTAAATTCGGCTGCTTCAAAGCAATCTCTTGTGAAATCATGCCACCCATCGAGAAGCCAAATAAATCAACTTGCTTAAAGCCTTTTGCTTGAATGAATGCAATCGCATCGTCTGCCATTTGCTCAATCGACTGAGCTGGTTTACCTGTAGAAGCACCAACACCACGATTATCAAACACCACCACATGATGTTTAGCCGCAATTCCATCAATAATTCGTGGGTCCCAGTTATCTAGAACAGCCGCTAAATGATTTAAAAAAATGACAGGCGTTCCACCGTTTTGTTGACCATATTCTCGGTAAGCGAAGTTAACGTCACCGGCACGAATAAATTGAGTCGGTACATTCTTCCAATTTGTATCTTGCTGAGAGATTGAACCTGCTTGCGGATTGCTAACAATATTTGATGACATTTTATTCTCCTGAGTCACGTGGTCACTAAAAGAAATAGATGCCACCGTCTCTGCTTGAGTTAAGGGAGCGCTAAAAATAGATGCCACCGTTAACCCCATCGCAATTGTATTTAATAGAAATTTCATTTCTCTGATCCTAATTCTATTCATTCAACTGATTTAACTGTTTCGATGAGCAATCTATTGAGATTAACGACATTCACCACAGTTACTACTCATTTAATACTTACTATACGACCACAATACTTATTTGTCACTATCTTTTTAGTAGTAACTATTTTATTTTTAGATTATGATGAAAAAATCAAGCCGGAATTCATTCGTTCAGGCGACAAAGTTTAAGTAAGGAACATGATATGACCAGCAAAGTAGTTCTCATTACAGGCGCATCTTCGGGTATTGGTTTAGCGACCGCAGACCTTTTACATGAGGCAGGATTTATTGTTTATGGAACAAGCCGCCAAGCGAAAAATTCATCAAACTATAAATTTCATCTGATCGAATTAGATGTAAATCAAGACGACTCGGTAACTCAAGCCATTGAAAAAGTAATTGCAAATGAAGGCCGAATTGATGTCTTAATTAACAATGCTGGGTTTGCAATATCACCTGCTGGTGCTGAAGAAAGCTCAATGCAACAAGCACAAGCTATTTTTGATACTAACTTTTTTGGTGCCGTTCGAATGACTCGCGCAGTTATTCCGCACATGCGTCAGAAAAAATCAGGACTTATTTTAAATATCAGTTCAATTCTTGGACTTGTGCCTATGCCTTTTGGCGCTCTTTATTCGGCGTCTAAACATGCACTTGAAGGCTATTCTGAGTCTTTAGACCACGAGCGAAGATCACAAGGAATTCGTGTGTCTTTGATTGAACCTGCTTATACGAATACTTCTTTAGGAGTAAACTTACTTGAAGCAGACAATAAAGTTTCTTTTTACGATCAAACGCGTGAAAAGTTACACCGACAAATGATTAACGCTATGAATAAGTCAGATGACCCAAGTGTGGTTGCCCATACCATTTTAAATGTCATTAAGAGTCAACATGTTGTACCACGTTACACAGCAGGAAAAACTGCAAAAAGCTTAAAAGCATTACGACGCTTTGCTCCTGTAAAAATCTTTGACAAGTTAATTCAGCGAAGCATGAAGGTGTAGTACAGAACAAAAATTAAAACATTAAAAATTTCAAAAAAATAGAGGTTCGAAATGAAAGCAGCTTATATAACCCGCTACGGCAATATTAGTGATGTGCAGGTCGATGAACAGCCTAAACCATCTGTGTCAGAAAATGCGGTACTTGTTAAAGTTCATGCAGCCAGTATTAACCCTCTAGACATACGAGTTTTAGAGGGTGATTTTAAGGCAATTCTGCCCGTCCCATTTCCTTTCATCTTAGGCAATGATTTTGCAGGTACAGTTGTAGAAGTAGGCTCGAAGGTTTCTCAGTTTAAAGTCGGAGATGAAGTCTATGCCAAGACCGATTTAAACGGTGCTTTTGCTGAATATACGGTCGTTCAAGAGTCTTCACTGGCGCTTAAACCGCAAAATATTTCGATGGAACAGGCAGCGGCTCTACCTTTAGTTGCCTTAACTTCATGGCAAGCGCTGGTTGAAATTGCAAAAGTTAAAGCTGGTCAAAAAGTACTTATTCATGCAGGTTCAGGTGGTGTGGGTTCAATTGCAATTCAACTTGCTAAGTCTCTTGGCGCTACGGTTGCAACCACAACTAGTGGCAAAAATAGTGGTTGGGTGAAAGAGCTAGGCGCCGACATCATCATTGACTATAAAACAATGGACTTTGAGCAGGAGCTTAAAGACTACGACGTAGTTTTAGATACACAAGGCGGGAAAACCTTAGAAAAATCATTAAACGTTCTTAAACGCGGTGGACGTCTTATTAGTATTTCAGGACCACCTGACCATGCTTTTGCAGAGGCAATTAATCCGAACTGGTTCCTAAAATGTGTCATCCCGATGTTAAGCTGGTCAATTCGACATAAAGCAAAAAAACGCGGCATTACTTATATATTTTTATTTATGCAGCCCAATGGTCAACAGCTCTCAAAAATTACTGAACTAGTAGAAGCTAGAAAAATTAAACCTGTGGTTGACCAGACCTATGGCTTTGTTCAAATCAAAGAAGCGCTTCAATATGTAAATGCTGGCCGATCAAAAGGGAAAGTCGTTCTACAATTTGACTCGTAATATTTTTTTCATCTTATTGTTAAGCTTTTATGCAAAATATGATTGCTCTCTCATTATTTTAATGTATGATTGAGTAATCACTCAATTAATATATTTATATATGGCTCGTCCTCGTAGTGAAGATAAACGTAATGCTATTTTAAACGCTGCTATTGAAACATTAGCAGAGCTTGGCGAACGTGCGTCTACCTCAAAAATTGCCAAAGTCGCTGGCGTAGCAGAAGGCACTTTATTTACTTATTTTAGTAATAAAGAAGAACTGCTTAATCAGTTATATCTTTCACTCAAGGCCGAATTGCGTCAGGTCATGATGCTTGGTTACCCTACTCAATCAGACCTGCAAACACAAATGTGGCATATCTGGCAAAGCTATTTGGACTGGAGTTTAGAAGCTCCACTCAAACGTAAAGTCATGGCACAGCTTTCAACATCAGAACAAATTACTGAGCAAAGCAAACAAATTGGCATGCAAACCTTTTGTGACCTCACCCAAAACATTCAAGAACGTATTAACGATGGCAAATTAAGAGATTATCCACCGTTATTTATTGCTTCAATTTTAGGTGCGCTTGCCGAAGTTACACTTAATTTTATTGCCCAAGACTCTTCCCAAGCCGAGCGTTATCGTAAATCTGGTTTTGAAGCGTTTTGGCAGGCCGTTTCAATTTAGACAAAAGTTAAGGATGCGCGGCGTCCTTATTTTTAAAGCAATTAATGAGTGAGTAAATACTCATTTAAATAAATCAAAATAAGCACTTAGCCCAAGTTCTTATTTGCACATATAGGTTTGTTCCAATAAGGAAAAACAAGATGACTATTTCAAACACAACAGACTTGCCTTCTCCCTTAATGCCATCTCAGCAGCAAAATGGCAAATTTAGAAATACCCGCCCGAACCAGCATCAGCCTTCTTTCGGAAAAACACTGGGGTTAATGTGGAAATTTTTATTTAACAAACCCAAAGACACGGTACCTAATAAAGAGATTCCTGTTTTAAGTTTGTCAAAAGAACAACTTTTAAGTGCGCCTGACCGCTCCCTATTTCGTCTTGGGCATTCAACCATCTTGTTAAAATTACGTAATGAGTTTTGGTTAACCGACCCTGTTTTTTCAGAGCGTGCCTCGCCTTTTCAGTGGATTGGCCCGAAACGTTTTCACCAGCCACCGATTAGCATTGTGGACTTACCGCCTATTAAAGGCGTGATTTTGTCGCATAACCACTACGACCACCTCGACTACCATGCGGTTATGCAACTTAACGATAAAGTTGAGCATTTCTTAACACCGCTTGGTGTGGGTGATACGCTCATTAAATGGGGAATTCCAGCGGAAAAGGTTCAACAACTTGATTGGTGGGATACTACCCATGTCGATGGACTAAAATTGGTTGCTACCCCTGCCCATCACTTTTCAGGCCGCGGCATGGGCGATAGCAATTCGACGCTTTGGGCTTCATGGGTGATTATTGATAGTGACTTACGTGTATTTTTTAGCGGTGACACGGGATATTTTGATGGGTTTAAAGAGATTGGACATCGCTATGGACCTTTCGATCTCACTATGTTAGAAACTGGCGCTTATGACCCTGAATGGCCAGATGTTCACATGCAACCAGAGCAAACTTTACAAGCACATATCGATTTAAAAGGTCGTCATTTGTTGCCTGTGCACAATGGGACTTTTGACTTGGCACTTCATGCTTGGGATGACCCGTTTGAACGTATTGTTGGTTTGGCTAAAGAGAATGCGTTAGCGATTAGCACACCGCAAATGGGTGAAATCTTGAACTTAAACGAGCCAAATGTCGAAAATTATTGGTGGCGTTCTTAAGTTTGAAGAAATTATTTGGAGAGTAAAAGAGTGCTTTTGCTCTCCAATCTTTAAATTTTAACTTGTTTTATGTGCCTTCCAAGGAAACTTAATTGTGCACAAAACAAAAACCAGAAATAAAAATTGGCAAATATACATATAGTTGAGCAAGTCTCGGCCCACTTTTAATGTAATCCAAGTGTTGTGAATGACATCACTAAATATAATAAGAAAAGTTATAATTAAGCCAATACGTGGCCTATAAAATAGAAGAATTGCTGCAAGTGGATCAATAAACGTTAAAGATGTCCAATAAATACAGGTAAATAGTGGTGCATTGTTATAATCCCAAAACAAACCGTGCATTAGAACTGTTTGTAAATGGTTAAACCCTGCACCTATAAGACAAAGCGCATAAATACATCTAATAATAAATTCAGTTTTCAAAACAACTCTCTTATTCATTCATCAGGCTATGTAAAAAATATTTTTATTCAGCTAAAGCTATTCAATATTTTAATTTAAACAATCTATATAAATATAATTTAAAAGACTCTATAAATAAATGATAAATGCCTATCCCCCTTTTCATCTATCTTACTTATAAGTTGCGAACTACCTCATTAAACATCTATTAGATATTTTTACGCTCAAGAGAAATAAATAAATTTTTATAAATTATTAAAATCTTTTTATTTTATTAAAATTTAAATTATTCAAATAGATAGACTCAAAAATAACACTTTAACAAAGCCCACTCAAAACTAGGACTAACTTTGTCTTAGTTTTATTGTTGACTTAAAACACAGACTACATTAGTCTGTGTTTGTAGTTGATCAATTATGAAACTAAATGGCTTATATCACTAGTAGCGTCGAGTATGCGATTCACTGTCTTCTTTTTCTTGTGAACAATGAAGATAAACCTTTGAGTAGTAAGGATCTTGCCGAATTACAAGGAGTTTCTCCAAGTTTTATGGCCAAGATTTTTCCTAAACTTGAAAAGGCTGGACTTGTTGTAGCACAAGAAGGTGTTCGCGGCGGATATTTACTGGCTCGCTCTGCGCACGAAATTAGTTTTTTAGATATCGTGAATGCAATTGAGGGTGAAAAACCACTTTTTGAGTGCCAAGAAGTCCGTGGAAAATGTGCAGTATTTAACAATGCCCCACCCGATTGGGCAACCAGTGGTGTGTGCGCAGTGCATGCAGTCATGCTACAGGCTGAAAAAGCCATGCAAGACGCTTTAGGTGCTCATACACTTGGCGATATTGCAGACCGTTTTGGCCGTTATGCACCCGACGTATTTTTTAGTGATGTAAATGGTTGGATCAGTGAACGCATTGAAGGAAGAACAGCAAAAATGCGGAAAAGTAGAATATCACGGGATATGCCCGACTAATAAGCTGATAGGGCTCCGCGCCCTAAAGTAAACTCCCCCTAATCCTTTTTAAACGCCTTCTCAGATTTTTTCGGACAATCAGAGAATGGATTCGCTCACCCTAAATTTTGTGATGAGCTGGAATGTGTTGTCCGAAAACTTATCAAAAGGATAATCAAATGAGTAAACGTATTATTATTGCAGGTTCTGGCTTTGCTGGTTTATGGGCTGCACTTGCTGCACAAAGGGTAATTCACTTAGCATCGCAAGAACAAAACATTGAATTGGTAATGGTTTCCCCTAGTCCAAATGTGGATATTCGTCCTCGTCTTTATGAAGCTGTACTTGAAAATATGTACCCTGATATTTCAGAAGTATTAAGCGTAGTTGATGTTAAATATGTAGCTGGCTGGGTAAATGAAATTGATGCTGCTGCCCAAAATCTTGTGATTACCACAACTCAGGGCGATAAACAGACTTTAAGCTATGACCGTTTTATTCTGGCAACTGGAAGCACCACGTTTATGCCACCAATACCAGGTCTTACCGAGTATGGATTTAGCGTAAGCACATTAGAAGATGCGGAGAAATTAGACCAGCATCTTAAAAACTTAGCCAACAAACCTACAAATGCAGCTCGTAATACTGTAGTTGTCGCTGGTGGTGGACTGACTGGGCTTGAAACGGTTACCGAAATGCCTGAACGTCTGCGTAACATTTTAGGTGAAACTGATATTCGTGTGGTTTTAGTCGATTCATCAGCAGAAATTGGTGCAGCCTTGGGTGACGAAGCTGCGGCTATCATTCGTGAAGCTCTCGACGAGCTAGGCGTGGAAGGTAAAGCTGGGCTACGCGTTACTGCTCTTGATGCTTCTGGCGTAACTCTTTCTAACGGTGAAAGAATTGAAGCAGAAACGGTTATTTGGACTGCGGGCATGCGAGCAAACTCGCTTACCACTCAAATTGCAGGTGAAAAAGATAATTTAGGTCGTATTTTAGGTGATGCTTATTTACATGCACCTGAGGCAAAAAATATTTTTGTGACGGGTGATACGGTAAAAGTTCCAACCGACGATTTAGGTAATTTTAACGTGATGTCATGTCAGCACGCGATGAGCCTAGGTCGTGTAGCTGGTTACAATGCTGCCGCAGAATTGGTTGACTTACCACTACATGCCTATAGCCAACCAAAGTATGTGACTTGTGTTGATTTAGGTCCGTGGGGCGCACTTTATACTGAAGGATGGGATCGAAAAGTTCAGTTTGTACGTGAAGAGGCGAAAAAAATTAAACAAGAAATTAATACGGTCTGGATTTATCCGCCAGTTGCAGATCGCGAAGCAATTTTTGCAATCGCAAACCCTGATTTTGTTATTGTTCCTTAATATTAGCTTTTCTAGGACAAACTACTTTATTTAGATACCCTAAAAGCAAAGCCGTCGCTGGTTTTGCTTTTAGGGTTTATTTTTGAGACATTAAGTTATAACTTTTCTAACTCTTCTATTATCGCTAAAGCTGTTTTTTTAGCAGAAAACGGGTTTTGTCCTGTAATTAAATTGCCGTCTTGAACCACGTGCGGTGCAAATGGAATAAAGGCCTTATCATAATGTGCACCATATTCCTTAGCCAACTCTTCAGCATTGTATGGGACCTTTTTCGCGACCCCTGCCAAAACTTCCTCACTCCAAGCAAAGCCAGTTAACTTTTTATCTTTTATCAGTCTTTCGCCATTTGAAAGCCGTACATTGAGTAAGCCACAATAGCCATGACAAACACTCGAAACAATGCCACCTTTTTCATAAATATTTTTGGTGATTTCTTGCAGTTCAGGATTATCTAAAAAATCCCACATAACACCGTGACCGCCTGTGTAATAGATCACATCATAATCTTGCCAATTAATATCGGAAGGCTTAAAAGTATTAGCCAATAAAGTCATAAAAGCTTGATCATCTTCCCTCGCTTTTACAGACTTATCAGAAACCAAAGCTCCTAATGATTTTGGTTCAATCGGAGTTTTTCCACCATTAGGACTAACAATATCTTGTATATACCCTTGCTTTTCAAATTCGTCATAGGCATGGGTAAGCTCGCCTAGCCACAGCCCTGTTGGTTCATCGATATCTTTATAGCGTGAAACATTGGTCACGACATGTAATATACGTTTAGACATTTCATCACCTCATTGTTCATATTTATAATTCTTTCATCTATCAAAGCATAGAAAGCTGTTACTGAAAGTGTGCGCTTAGTAAAGTTATGAACCTTGCTTTTACATGACTATAAGTCTAAAGTTAACTTTAATGTCAATAGAGTATGTAGCTATGAATATTAGTGAGTTATCTAAACTAAGTGGTTTAAGTACCCCTACAATTCGTTACTACGAGCAAATCAAACTCTTGCCTAAAGCCAAAAGAAAATCGAATGGCTACCGTGAATATACCGATAATGATTTAAAGCAGCTTTCTTTAATTCAACAAGCCCAGCAAGTTGGATTTTCTTTAGCAGAAATTAAAGCCTTTCTTCCTTCAAAAGTTGCTACTTGGAACCATGACGCACTCATCCAAACACTTGAATCAAAAATTCAAGAAATTGAACTTTTAGAACAAAAACTAAAAGTGAGTAAGCAAAATTTACGAACCATGGTTGAAGCGATTAATAACAAACCAGATGAAATTACTTGCGAAGAAAATGCAGAACGACTCATGAACCTCTATTACGACAAAGCAAAAACACCGTAATTTCTTAAAGGACTATTGACCTTAAAGTACACTTTAAACATACGATGGATAACAGGTGATAGATGAGGAACCTGTGATGTTTAAAGTTTGGGATTTTCAGCGTTGGCTAACAATTATTTTTGCTATTTTTTTGACTGCCAATGTGGCACACGCCGCAGAGTCAGATAAGGCTCAAAACCTTAGCAAAGCAAATGGAAAAATTTTAGTCGTGATGACCAATCACTCGGCTTACCCTTCCCGTTCGGATAAAACTGGACTTTGGCTAACAGAGCTCACTCATTTTTATGATGTCGCTTTGGCTGCTGGCTATGATATGGATTTTGTAAGTCCTTTAGGCGGTCAAGTTCCTCTGGATGAACGTAGCTTAAAGTCTATTTATTTAGACAAATCGGCACGAGATCATTTAGCTGATCCCGCGTTTATGCAGCGGTTAAAAACAACGTTAGCTCCGAGCTCGATTAATCCGACCCAGTACAAAGCCATTTACTATACTGGTGGCCACGGCACCATGTGGGATTTCCCAACCAATAAAGCTCTGCAAAACATTAGTGAACAGATCTATCGCCAAGGTGGAGTCGTTTCAGCAGTATGTCACGGCGTGGGTGGTTTATTACCTTTGCAGGATGAAAATGGCAAACCTTTAATTGCAGGTAGAACCGTTACTGGTTTCGCAAATATTGAAGAAACGCTATCTGGTATTAAGTCTCAAGTTCCTTTTTCTCTACAAAATGGACTCATTGAACGTAGAGCAAACTACAAACAAGCATTTGTTCCATTTACATCTTATGTGGTTTCGGACGACAGAATTATTACTGGACAAAACCCACAGTCGAGTAAGGAAATTGCTGAGGCAGTTGTTAAGCGTTTAACTAGCATTCAATAAATCTAAAAAGACGAATTACAGAATAGGGCTGTAATTCGTCTTTTTCATATAAATACTATAAAAAAATTAGCCAATCTTTTGATAATGAAGACCTATTACGCCTGAAGCAAAAGTTTTATTTTCAATGAGTTTAAAATTAGTCTTTTCTTGAATACCTTGGAATAGTGGCAAGCCACTACCAATCAGCACAGGCGAAACCGTAATTTTGTATTCATCAATTAAACCAAGTTGCATCAGGTAGTGTGCGAATCGAAGACTCCCCAGAATTACCATATCCTTGCCCTGCTTCTGTTTAAGTTTATTAATTTCTTCTTCGACATGGTCTTTTACAAGTCTGGAATTATTCCATTCAACTGTATCTAAAGTAGTTGAAAAAACAATTTTTTCTGTCTTTTCAATCCACTCCGCATGATTTCGCTCGTGCTCTGAAGCGGCTGGGCTTGAAAGCATGGTTGGCCAGTAATTATGCATCATTTGGTAAGTCGCACGCCCCCAAATAACCGTATCGGCAGTGCTCAAAACTTCTTTGGCATGATTTGCTAAATCGGCGTCGTAAGCAATCCAACCTATGTCCATTGCCCCATTTGGACCTTCGACAAAACTGTCAAGCGATGCATGTAGAAACAGTATGAGTTTTCTCATTATTCTCATTCCTTTGTTATGAAAAATATTTATCGATTTTTAGTATATTCAATTTGAATTATTTCTTATGGAGTGTTTTGTTTGCTGTTTTTCTTTCACCCATATAAAGCTGTATTTACTTGAAATATTTAAAAAAATAACCCAAACAAGAATGACTCCTTGTTCGGGATTATTTATAAACATGCTGTTTTAATAAAGACTTTTAATTAATGACCAGCGGACCAGAACCCGGCAACTCGGTCACTAGCTTATAGCCCATCAGTTTTGCAGGTGTATATGTACCGCCTTTAACGGTATTTTTGAGTAAATAATTCACCACAGTCAGAGAGCCATTTACGGTAAGGCTATACGCATTTTCTGTTTGGATACGGGCGGTTTTTATTTCCCCACGCATATTTCTTGCTTCACCCCAAACATAGGTAGGTACTTTCGCACGGAGTTCCTCATTTGGCCCAACGACCGTTTTTTCAATACGCGACTTAATAAACTTCTGTACGGCTTTTAGTTTTAATACTGGGCGTACATAGTTCATCATTTTCGCGCCCATAATCATTT
The DNA here is from genome assembly GCF_056156705.1 of Acinetobacter sp. Li1LvA2. Classification (NCBI taxonomy): domain Bacteria; kingdom Pseudomonadati; phylum Pseudomonadota; class Gammaproteobacteria; order Moraxellales; family Moraxellaceae; genus Acinetobacter; species Acinetobacter sp. Li1LvA2. The sequence goes on along the minus strand of NZ_JBSICF010000001.1, from coordinate 148,864 downwards.
TGGGAAATGCAGGTACAAACACTTCAATGTTTGGAATACCTGTTGTATAGAACGCTGTAGATACGTCTCCCCACGGAACGCTCATAGCACTTTTTTTACCGTCCCCAAAATCAATAGTTCGGACGTAGTGTGCCAATGGAACCGTAGTAATTTTTCCGTTTTTACGAATTTTTCCACCCTCTGCCATACCTTCTGTACTGGTTTTGGCAGTACCCGGTGAAAGTCCTGTTCTTGAGTCGAAACCAAGTGCTAAATGAGTCGCATCTGGCAGTGCTTCTTTCAAGGCAGCTGCCACACAGTCTGTCGGAATCACATCGAAACCAACACCCGGACAAAGCACGATATCGGCTTTTTCGGCTTGGCTGTTAAGTGACTGCGCTAATTCAAAAACTGCAATTTCACCAGTAATATCGAGATAGTGAGCACCTGCTTTTATACAAGCTTCCATCATGGGCTTCGAGGTCGCTGAAAATGGTCCTGCGCAGTGCATGACCAACTTAAAGCCTTGGATTTGCTCACTTACTGCATCTACGCTATCAAGTCCAAAAGCTTTATAGTTGAGCCCCAACTCTTGAGCGAGTGTTTCAACCTTGGCTTTGTTACGACCAGCCAAAGTTGGTTTTAGACCTTGGCGTACAGCTTCACGAGCGATTAACTCACCCGTGTAGCCATTTGCTCCATAGATTATCCAATTTGAATCGTTAGGATTTGTCATAGCACTACTCTTTTATTAAGAAGCAAATGAATAATCACGCATACCTTTTTTGTATTGGCGGGTACGGCATGACATCGCTGATTGTTGCAAAATTAAAGCCCAAGCTGGTGAAACATTTGGTTTTGTTTTTTTGCCAGAACTTAAATTACGTAACTGAAATTTGACCACAGCCATATTCGCAAGTGAAGCGAATGTTTTATTTTCCCAAGTAATCGGCTTAAGTTCAGGTGAAACATTGTGGCCTTGTTCCCAAGCATTTGGCAAATTAGGTTCAATTGCTAGTGCTGTGGCAATACCGACCATATCTACACCGCTTTCAACCACTTGCTCTGCTACCTGCTTACGACGTATGCCACCTGTTACCATAACAGGCATTTTGGCAACTTTTCGGATTTCTTGTGCAAACTCTAAAAAGTAAGCTTCACGGGCAAGTGTTCGGCCATCACGTGCTTGACCCTGCATTGCTGGCGCTTCGTAACTACCGCCTGAAAGCTCCACCAAATCGACTGCATGCTCATTTAACATTTTAACCACTTGTTGAGCGTCTTCAGCACTAAACCCGCCACGCTGGAAATCGGCTGAATTTAGTTTTATCGCGACAGTAAATTCAGGAGAAACCACTTTACGAACTGCTTCTACAATCTCAATTAAAATGCGAGCGCGGTTTTCTAAAGAACCACCCCATTGATCTTGGCGTTTATTACTCAGTGGAGAAAGAAACTGGCTTAATAAATAACCATGCGCTGCATGAATTTCTACACCAGTAAACCCTGCTTTTTCACCTAAACGTGCTGTGTTTGCAAAACGCTGAATCACCTCTGTAATCATAGATTCAGTCATTTCGATTGGCGTATTAAAGCGATTTGACATTTTCCCTAAATCTAAAGCAACAGCAGAAGGTGCCCACGTTTGTTGCCCTAAATTTGACTGCATTTGACGACCGGGATGGTTAATTTGAAGCCAAACCTGAGCGCCTTTTGAACGGCTAATTTGCGCCCATTTTTTAAAAGTATCTAGATGTTTTTCATCTTCAAGCACGACACCGCCCGGTCCAGTCATTGCGCGGCGATCTACCATTACATTTCCGGTAATGATTAAACCTACACCACCATTTGCCCAAGCTTGATATAGACGCATCAATTCTTCTGATGGTGCGTGGTTTAAATCAGCCATGTTTTCTTCCATTGCCGCTTTAGCAATACGGTTAGGAACATTTGAGCCATTTGGAAATACTAATTTTTCGAACACTTTCATTGGAATGACCTCATTCAGTATGGCTATACTTTAAGATTAAAGCTAACTTTAATGTCAATACCTTTTAGTATTTCTATATTTAATATTTTGACTTTATTAATTTTTTATATAAAAAAAGAGGCACTCTTTAGGCCTCTTTTTTGAAGTTTAAACGCTTTTAATTATTCGCGAATAAAAGCCAACAAGTCCGCATTAATTACTTCATGGTTAACAGTTAACATGCCATGAGAAAAACCTGGATAGATTTTGAGTTGGCTATTTTGAAGTAACTCAGCAGATTTCACGCCAGAAGTTTTATAAGGCACGATCTGATCATCGTCACCATGCAACACCAAAACAGGAACCGTGATTTTCTTTAAATCTTCGGTGAAGTCAGTTTGTGAGAATGCCACAATACCGTCGTAATGAGCTTTTGCGCTGCCTGTCATGCCCTGACGCCACCAGTTATTAATGATACCCTCCGATGGTTTCGCATCCGGTCGGTTAAAACCATAAAATGGGCCAGATGGTAAATCACGGAAAAATTGTGCACGGTTGTTGAGAACTTGATTTTGCAGGTCATCAAAAACTTCTTTTGGTAACCCTTCAGGATTATTTTCAGTTTTAACCATAAGTGGTGGTACTGCACTCACAAGTACAGCTTTTGCAACATTTTCTTCGCCGTGACGCGCAATATAATGGGCTACTTCACCGCCGCCAGTTGAGTGGCCAATATGAATTGCATTTTTAATGTTCAGATGCTTGACCACTTCTGCAACATCGTCTGCGTAATGGTCCATATCGTGACCATCCCATACTTGACTCGAACGGCCATGTCCACGTCGGTCATGAGCAACTACACGAAAACCTTCTTTAAGGAAAAAAAGCAACTGTGTGTCCCAATCATCTGAACTTAAAGGCCAACCATGATGAAAAAATAATACTTGGGCATCACGAGGTCCCCAATCTTTATAGAAAATTTCTACACCATCTTTTGTCGTTACATATCCCATCTTTGTTCTCCTGCTGAAAAACTGCTTGTTGATTCGTTATAAAGATTTGAATATTTATACTAAGCTTGAAGTTAACTTTAAGGTCAATCATCTTAAATCATATTTTAAAAATAAAATTTATATGAAGACTCTAATCAACTTTGTATCTTTTTAATCTTGAATTGTTTTTATTTTATTTCTTTTAAATGTCAAAGATTTGATATATTAAAAATTAAAGCCTTGACCTTAAAGTTAGCTTTAATCTTATAGTGCCCACATTGGCTATTAATTAACACGTCTTGATAAAGACAACCGTAGCTACTCGGTCATTAAATATGAAAGGTGAACGCTCATGAATATAAAACAACAGTTTACTGAGGTTGAGTTTGGGCAACAAAAAGTCAAAGTACCCAAAGATGGTTATTACGACCGTTTTAGAATGAACCCTGATCTAAACGAAGTCGCTCAAGACCCTGCTGCGGGCAACATCGATTTTTTCCGCCATATTCCTAAAAAAATTGTAGAGTCACGTGTAGGCCCTGTCTGGGCACCTAACTTTTATTATCGTAGTGCAAATGTACAGCTTTTAATGCTTGCTCCAATTAAGCTCATTAAGGCAAAACTTCCTGCGGCTTTAACTCCATTACAACCATTTCCGGGTTATGGGTTGGTCGCCGTTACGTTCTTTACCTATTCAGTTTGTGATAATGACCCTTATAACGAAGTATCCATTGCGATTGTTGTACGTCAACCTAATGCTCGTGGTCCACATATTGCAGAGTTGATGAAATCGATGCGTCAACGTCATTTTCATGCGCATGTTTTAGCTTTACCTGTCGATACAGAAATTGCCAGAGTTCGTGGTGTATATGGTTACCAACTACCAAAATGGCTGACTAAAATTGACGTCAACATTACTTCAAAAGAGGTTCAAGCTAAAATTTTCGATGTTAATGGAAAATTAGATTTAAGCTTGAAAACCTTAGTACCGACTTTAAAACATGTCGCTTCTGAAACACATATTAATAAAGCCACTATGTTACATGTTGTTGATGGGAAATGGCATCAAACAGAAGTTCAGTCCAACATTCTTTCTTTCGCTCAAAAGCTTTTCCCAAAGAATGTTCAACTCGAGAAAAATCAGGGCCCTTTAACTACATTGTTAAATGAGCTAGGTGCCTCAAGAAGATGCTTTATCTAGCATAGATAATATATAAAACAATAATTAAATTATATATTTCAATAATATAAATAATTTTTTATTTTTAAAATATGAAAAGAGACCAGCTAGTGGTCTCTTTTTTTATTTTATTAGATTGCTTCTTTGGTCATCTCACCATTCATGAGTTATAAAAAATATCATGCTTAAGAAAAATGTAATATCCGAATCTGTGATTAATCAGAGGTTGATTAAACATTCTCCCCAATTTCCATACAATTATATATAATTTAAAACAATGATTGGATTAAAAAAATCTATTATAAAAAAATTAAAAATCTTTTAAATACAGTTCATTAAAATAAAAGATGAATATATTAATCGTCAAAAACCTGAGTTATTAAACTATTGATTAGATTCCACCTTCTTTCAATTTTGCTATTAATAAGGAAACTTGATAGTAAGGGATATTTACTGTGAATCAGACTCAGCATCACACCACGGAAGTTGCAATTTTAGGGGCAGGACCTGTTGGATTAACAATTGCAAATTACTTAAGTAAGCAAGGTGTACAAGTTACTGTTATTGAACAATTAGATCAGCTTATTGATTATCCAAGAGCTATTGGTATTGATGATGAATCATTAAGAACAATTCAGTCAGTAGGTCTGATCAAACAAGTTTTACCGCATACCACCCCAAATCATGCAATGCGCTTTTTAACCCCTAAAGGACGGTGTTTTGCAGATATTCAACCTATGACTCGCGAATTTGGTTGGCCACGTCGTAATGCATTTATCCAACCTCAAGTTGACCGTGTTTTATTAGAAGGTTTAGCGGCCTATCCAAAAACAGAGGTACGTTTTTCACGTCAATTAAATAGCTTTACTCAAGACAACGACTACGTGACGTTAAGCCTAACGACAAAAGATCAAAAACAGGAAGTTGTTCAAGCACAATATTTAATTGCTTGTGACGGTGGAAATTCATTTGTACGACGCACGCTTAACATTAATTTTGAGGGAGAAACTGCACCTAACCAATGGATTGTTATTGATCTTGCTAACGATCCACTCGCGACTCCTCATGTATATTTATGCTGTGACCCTGTTCGTCCTTATGTATCAGCAGCTTTACCACATGGTATTCGTCGTTTTGAGTTTATGGTAATGCCTGGAGAAACTCAGGAAGAACTAAGTAAACCCGAAAATATCAACCGATTATTAGGTAAAGTTTTACCTCATACGGACAATATTGAAGTGATTCGTCAGCGCGTTTATACCCACAATGCACGTATTGCAGACCGTTTCCGTGTAGATCGTATTTTATTAGCTGGAGATGCAGCCCATATTATGCCCGTATGGCAAGGTCAAGGTTACAATAGTGGCATGCGTGATGCTTTTAATCTTGCTTGGAAAATGGCCTTAGTCGTTAAAAAAGTTGCAGACCCAGAAATTCTAGACAGTTATCAACTGGAGAGAAAAGACCACGCTCAAGCCATGATTAATTTATCTGTTCTGGCAGGTCATGTACTTGCTCCACCAAAAAAATGGCAAGGTGCCATGCGTGATGGTATTGCTTATGTATTAAATTACATACAACCGATAAAACGCTATTTATTAGAAATGCGTTTTAAACCTATGCCGAAATATCATCAAGGCATCTTGGCGCCCTTTCCAGAAAAGAATACACCTGTCGGAAAGATGTTCATTCAACCGCATGTTCAGCTTGAAAATAAAGACAAAGTTTTACTGGACGAAGTGATTGGCAATAACTTTGCCATACTTGCTTGGGGAGTTAATCCTACTTGGGGTATATCACCAAATGTAATGAAAAAATGGGGCAAGTTAGGAATTAAGTTTATTCAAGTCGTACCTGCTGTTCAGTTAGATGCACCGAACCGTTCTTCTCATGAGCATGTAATTACTATTGGCGATGTAGATACTGAAATTCGCTCTTGGTTTAGTCAAACGAATCAATCTATGGTGATTTTAAGACCTGATCGTTTTATAGCAGGACTCGCTATACCTCAAACAGTAAACAGTATAAGTGAAGAGTTGTTCCAAAAAATGCATTTGGTTAACTAAAAGTAATTAAGCCATTCTTTAGAATGGCTTTTTTTAAAAGGCAAAATTTAGATGAAATTGTTTTTTGAGTACATCCAATATCAAATCTATCGCTTTGTTAACATGATCTTTTCTATAAGAAACATATAAACCTATCATAGGCAAAGGTTCTATGGTCTTTTTCACTACAATTTTGTCTCCCAAAAGGGGAATGACATACTGAGGAACGAGACTCCATCCAATTTCCATTCCAACCAAGTTAACATTCAATAAAATGTTAGTTGAGTACTGCACAACATTGACATTAAGTTTAGATTTTTTAAAGAAACCATCAATAATTCGATAAAGTTCAGGTGAAGCATCTTCATTACACATCACAAAGTTATGGTTCTCAAAACTTTTTATACTAATGCGTTCCTGTTGAATATCTGGCGAGTTTTTAGGAATAATTAAAGTCAACGGTTCTTGAAAGATTTGAATAGAAACCAGTTCATCGGTATTAGCTCCGTAACGTGTAAAAGCAATATCTATCTCTCCCTTCTTAAGCGCCTGTAGTTGAGCATCATCGGTTAAGCTTTGAAAATCAATTGTAAGCTCGGGGAAATGTGCTCTAATATTCGGCATGATGTAAGGGAAAACTTTCATTTCAGCTACGGGAACAAAACCAATATTTAATTGCTCTTGCTCAATTTTCGCAGTTTGTCTAGCCAAACTAATGGCTTTCTCGGTGTGTTCTAAAATAATGAGAGCTTCTTTAAAAAAGACTTCCCCTGCTTTCGTAAGTTCCACTTTTCGTTTGCTGCGTATAAAAAGCTGAACACCGACTTCATCTTCTAAGTCTTTAATCTGTTGACTTAGCGAAGGCTGTACCGTATGCATGCGCAGTGCAGCTTTTGTAAAATTTAGCTCTTCAGCGACCGCAACAAAGTAACGTAAGTGACGTAATTCCATGTCATATCCCAATTTTTTTCTTTATATCTCGATCACATAGCCAACGATATAAAAATAAAGTCATTATCGTCACCCATGCACACAGTTGGTAAGTTTTTTCATAGCCTATTTGGGCAATAATAAATCCTACCAGAACTGAACCAATTGCCATCCCTAAATCAAATAAAGTAAAAAATGTTGAAACCGCATAACCAATTCTTTTTTTCTCAACCGTTTGCATAGCCATCGTTTGAAAAATAGGAAAAAGTGATCCATACCCTGCACCGATTAAAGCCGCTGCAAACCAATATTCCCACTGTGTTTGCATTTGACTTACCAAGAATAATCCTATCGCAAAAAGAATAAACGAAGGATAAACTACTGAGTTAGCCCCTCTTTTATCATATGAATAGCCAACCCATGGACGTGCGATAATCATTGATATTGCAAAGATAATAAAAAATATACTTGTCGCAGTGAGTAAGTTTTTAGTTTCACTATAGATACTTATAAAACTCATAATACTTGAATAAGCCATTGCAACAAATAATGCAATCACACCCATAGGAACCACTCTTCTTTCGATAATATCGTTTAAAGTAATCTTGCGGGTTGTGTGAACCAAAGGTTTATCTTTTAACGAAGACACAGGTATAAGGAAGCAAAAAACTAAACCTAAACAAACAATTAAAGTGAGAAGAATAAATAGGTTATAAAAACTGGTGTAGCGTACCGTGGCTAAAGCAATCATCGGTCCAAATACTACTGCTAAATTCGTAGACATGACGAAATACCCCATACCTTCACCCTTTCTCTGCTCTGGTATGAATTCATTCACAATGGGTACTGTTACCGTAGTCAAAATACTAAACCAGATTCCATGCAAGAAACGAATCAGCAGCAATATCCATAGTTGATTGACCCATAAATAACCAAAGGCCAAAAATGCAAACAGTAATGCTGAACCTCGTAATGCATTTTTTTCACCCAACCAATCAATAATTAGACCGGCAAAAGGACGAATGGCAATCGATGAAATCAAGAATAGGGTTAATGCTAAACCTGCCTGACTAATTGAACCAGATAATTCTTTTAAAATATAAAGAGGTAATATGGTGAGCAAAGCATAGTAATAAATGAATAAAAAAAGGTTGTTCAATATACAGAGGATAAATGAACGATTCCAAAGCTTTTCCTTGGCAACTGGGTACATTTTTCTTACTCAATATAGATGATTAGTAAAACCAGAATTCGACTCATATGCTCGATACAATTATGAACTTACTAAAACATTCGGATGATCAAATTTGAAATTTCATTCAAATAATGCCAAATATGAAAAAAGCTCCTAAATATGAGCTTTTTTCATTGTGATATTCAGATTATTAGGCCTGATGTAATTTGCGAATCACCAAAAGCATCAGTAATGCCGAAATGATAATTCCAGGAATGGCAGCAGAAATTACGCCTGTAGCACCACTTCCCATCGCGAGTAATTGTCCAGCAATCGCAGGTCCTAACATTGCACCAATACGCCCAACCGCTGCGGCACTGCCCACACCCGTTGCCCGAATCTCAGTTGGATATACAATGCTACCAAATGCATATAAAACGCCTTGCCCACCAATTGTAAATGTTCCCATTAATGCTGCGGCTGCATACATCGCAGTAAGGCTACCGGCTCCATTTAAACTAAATAAACCAGCTAAAATACCTATGTACATCAATATAATGACATAAGCTTTATTCCAGCGATCAATCAGAATACCCAAAACAACCGTGCCTAGTGCAGCGCCCATTTGGAAAAAGACTTGAGCTAAACTACCCTGTTGACGAGAGAATCCCAACTCCATAAAGAGAGATGGCAACCAACTCAACATGATGTATACAACCATCAAGGTAAAAAAATAGCTTGCCCAAAGTAATAGAGTCTGCCCTGCATAGTTATTTCTAAATAAATTTTTAAAAGAGCTTTCTATACGTGTAATAGATTTATCCTGAAATCTAGTTTGTAAAAACTCCCGTGACTCTGGTAAAAATTTGATCATAAGAGGAAGCACCAAAAGTGGAACCACGCCTCCTACATAGAAAATAGTTTGCCAGTGTCCACTTACATCATAGGCTGCCAATAAAGATACTAAGATGGCTCCTATTGGCATACCGCAATACATCAGACCTACAGCACGCCCACGATTTTCGCTAGAAACAGCTTCTGAAACTAGAGCAATTAAATTTGGCATTGCAGCCCCTAAACCTGCTCCAGCTAGAAAACGTACCAATAACAAAGTATAGAAAGTGTTTACCCAGACTGTAAAAAGGGTAAATACTGCAAAAATAGTTACGGCCCCAATCAATACCATCTTACGACCAATGCGGTCTGCATAACGTCCACCAATTAACGCACCAGGTAATAGACCTAATATTCCTGCACTAAAAAAAATACCGAGTTGAGAACTATTTAAACCAAAGGATTCTCGAATACCAGCCGCCGCAATACCTGCTGCCTGAATATCAATTCCTTCAATCACAGCTATTAAAAAACAAATGACGATCGTAATAATAGAGTGCTTATTTCCTGCACGGTTCATAGAAAAATCCTTTTCTATCAGTTTGAAAAATCACAGCACATCATTTATGAACCGCTTTTATTTCTACATTAGCCTTAAGTTTTATAAATTCATAAAAAATAAAAAATGAAAATTCTTATATTTCTTTCAAACATTTTATTCTTAGACAAATTGCTTATAATGAAATAAAAAATTAAATTAAATTTCAAAAACTTATAATAAAAAAAATCGGATTTCAAAATTTATATATCTAAAAAATTTATTAATCATGATGAAACAAAACTGCTTCAGCAATAGTTAAAAGTTATAATGCAGTCCAAATTAACTATTAATTCTATTGATTTATAAGAAATATATATAATCAAAATAAAAAAACCGTCATATAATCATGACGGTTTTTCTTTTCAACATTAAATAGGCCTTTAGTATAACAATCCTAATTAAATTAATTTGCGTAATTCAATAGATACATCTAGCAACTTATCTTTATCAAAGGCGCTAGAACTAGAAACCAATTTTTTTAAATGCCTAACATCACGCGCCTGATTGACTGCAATACCCGCTACAACGATACCTTGGTCTAAGCCAAATAAAGTGAATCCAACATTTTTGTCTTCTTGCGGGGTCATATTGCCTCGTATATGCCATTCTTTTGCAGACATATCGCCAACGAATTGAAAGTTAATATCATATTGATCTGTCCAGAACCATGATGGATTAGCTTTAGGTTGTGCTAATCCCATGACATGACGAGCAAAAATGCCTGCTTGATTATTGGCATTTTCCCAAGTTTCAATACGGACATAATTACCATCTGCACGCAACTGAGTTGCTACATCACCAGCAGCATAAATATCCGGATGAGAAGTCTGACAATTTTCATTCACTTTAACAGCGAAATCGACGTCCAAGCCAGCGTCTATAGCCAACTGGGCATTTGGTACAATTCCAATACCATAAACAACTGCATCAGCAATGAGTTCCTCACCGCTTTCCAAAGTGATGACAATCTCTTCACCGCGCAGTTGGGTTTCAGAAATTTTCACATTTAGTCGAATATCAACACCTCGGCTACGGTGCTGATTAAGTAAAAACTCACTAATAATTTCTGGTGAACGCCCCATAATCATTGGAGTTTGTTCTAGCACAGTCACATGACAGTCTTTAAATCGAGCACTAGATGCTAACTCAAGACCAATCACGCCACCGCCGACCAATAAAATACGCTTACCCGGCTGTAATACTGGAATTAATGCCTGCGAATCTTCTAAATTCCGTAAGGTATAAACATTTTTACCCAATGCATCTAAAACTGGAAGACGGCGAGGTGCACCACCTGTTGCTAACAATAATTTGTCATAATGGAGATGTTCGCCATTTTTCAAAATCACTTGATATTGTTCAGGTACAATCTTTACAACAGCATTATCTTTAATAAACTCTACGCCTAAGTCTTCTAATTTCTGTTGTGACAGTATTTCAATCTTAGTCTGTTCTGGTCGTAGAATCATGTCTTTAGACAATGGTGGGCGTTCGTAAGGTAAATGAGGTTCATCCCCTATCAGGATGATTCGACCCTCATATTTATTACCACGTAAGTCTAAAATAGCACTTGCACCAGCTTGTCCAGCACCAATGATGACAATAGTTTGAATATTCATTGCTTACCCTTTATTTCAACTCGGCAGACACTATGCCAAAGCCAGCAATCCATTCACTGATTGGTTCATAGCAATGTAAGGTCATTTCATAATCACCTACAGTCTGTAATGCAGCAAAAGCAGCCATCCAAGTACGGACTTCTTGTCCCCCACGCCCACCTTCACGGCGGATTTCATCTTCGGTCATTGCTTCAAGTGCAGCAAAGTCTGCATTTTTGAATTTTTCCAATAACTGTTCATCCCATTCCGGATTAAGTGGAACAGCTACACTTTTGTCTCCTGCAGCCAAACGCTGTCCAACTGAAATGATTTTAGCCTGACGCGCATTTCGAGCTTCAGTCGTCGGGTTACGTCCAGCAATTAGAAACTCTTCGACTTCTGGTGGCACTGAACCCATTTGAGGCGTTGGTGGATCATGTGAAAGTCCACCTGTACCCAAAATTAGAATACGTTTATTTTCCTGATTAATTGATTTGATGAACGCTCCAATTGCACGACCTAAAGCAAGCGTTCGCTTTGTTGTAGGCATTGGTGCAGCAGCGCCATTAATAAATATAGGAATCGTTGGATAACGGTTCAGTTGACCATCACATAAAAAATGAAGCGGTTGGGTTACCCCATGATCTGCTTGCATCCGATATGAATAAGCCACATCTACGCCTTCATCAAGTACCTTTCGGATTAAGCTTAATGCTGTGCTTTCCGGCACATTAAGCTCACCAGGACCATAATTCCAATCACCTGCTGCTGTCGCACGTATACCAACACAGAAACTAGGCATCAGGTCATAAAAGAAGCCATTAAAATGATCTGGTCCAAAAGCAATAATTAAGGTTGGGTTGTATGCTTTGACTTCTGCAGCAAGTTTTTCAAAAGTCTTACGCACCCTTTGTTCTTGCTGTTGTTCTGCCGGAGACGCAAATTCCATTAGCGGGCTATGAGAAGCACAAATAAGTTTAACAGTCATGGTTAGCTCCGAAATAAGACAGTTTTTGGCTGCCTTATTAGTCCATTAATATCGGATTAAAATTAAGCATTAAAAAAAACCAGCGTTCGCTTGGCGTAAGCCACGAATGCCTAAACCACAGTCAGCATTAATGAAAACACCGGATAATGGTCGGTTATTTTGACGTGATGCGAGCAATACATAAGAACCCGTCATGTCTTCTGGTTCGGGTAAGAATCTCAATGGCATACCCTGCCCAATTTTTTGGGGATCGCGTGCATCAAGTAATCCTAGATTTTTCTGCCCAAGGGATGCGGCGCCTTTCACATTGACATTCATGCCAGATGGAGCAACTGCATTCACACGTACTTTCGGTGCCAGCTCATAGGCCAGTTCACGCACCAAACCCACACCAGCATGTTTTGATGCGGTATAAATTGGACCACCACCAGATGAATAAAACGCTGAGTTAGATAATGTAAAAATCATCGAGCCTTCAGTTTTGAGTAACTCATCTAAAGCAGCTTTTGCACCAAGCAAATAACCTTTCGTGTTAATACTCATGATTTCATCAAAGGCTTTATCTAACTGTTCGCCACTCATGTTGACGATGTCAGCATAATGATCCCAAATACCAGCGTTACCAATAAAGCAATCTAGCTTTCCAAAGCGCTCCACTGTGGCCTGCACGGCACGAACGTTATCCTGAAAACTAGCTACGTCTCCGGTAACCGCTACAATTTTGTCACCATAGCGTGCAATCAATTCATCTACTTTCGATTGTGAACGTTGCAACACGCCAACATGTGCACCCTCTTGTAAAAAGCGCTCAACTAACGCAAGCCCTAGCCCTGAACCACCACCAGTAATCAGCGCAACTTCACCCTCTAGCCATCCCATAATTACGCTCCTACCATTTCGACATAGAGTGCGCCGTCTTCAATCACGACAGGAAATGTCTGAATCGAATCAGTCGCGGGTACACATTGTGGTACACCCGTTTTCAAACAAAAACGTGATGCATGAAGTGGACATTCAACCGTGCCATCATCTTCTAGATAGCCTTCTGACATAGAAGCATTACCATGACTGCATTTATCATTCAGGGCAAAAAATTCACCATTGAAATTGAACACTGCAAGTGCAGCAATATCGCCTACATTACAATCTACTTTCAGCGCTTCGCCTTCATCTAATTCATCAATCTGACAAACAAAAATTTTAGTCATTAGAAAAACACCGTAATATTGTGAGAAATCAAAGTCGCTTGATCGAGAGTGATATCGCGTTTAGCAATTTTCCAACCCAAGCTGCTACTATCATCTTTTCGAATCAGGTCAACACGTTTACCCACATAGACCAGCACGTCTTTTTCTTTCTGTGAGCGATAAAGCAAATAGTTACTAAAAACCTGATATTCATTCGCCTGTTCTGTTGCTTCGACCCGAATATTGGTAATCAAATGACGTGTACGTGATGGAGGTTCTTCTGACCATGACATACCGGTTTCTAATTTGGCTACACGACGCTCTAGTACAAATTTATCGTCGTGATAAATCCATGTTGATGGGGGTGCTATACATTTACGACGATCACGTGTTTGCGCATTTGTAGTCGTTTTGAGCACATATAAAATGTCTTCGCTTAAGATGTCTAACCAATCACGGAATTTCCAGTCATCTAGCAACTGTGCTTCTGCATATAGAAACTGGCTAATGTCGTGGTGAAGTTCTAATCCGATAGAACGCCATACTGGCTGTTGTTTTAATGAGTCAATGATCTGGTTCATTTCACAAGCTCCTTCTCATCCTTTTTAGCCGCTTTTTTCAAAAGCTCTTGCTCATAAGCCTCATCTGCCCGTTGTACGTCTTCCCATTTTTCATGCATCAACAAGTTTGCCCAATGACGATACATGCCACGTGCAGCTGTTTCAGAGAAAACATGGTTGGTAATACCAGGGATACCATCTTCACGGTATTTTTCATTACCAAGGCCCATTTCCATGATGAGTTTGCTCTTACGCGCTTTATATCCCCGTAAAACTTTCTGGATTTCAATCCAGTTTTCACCGTCATCGGCTTCCGCAAAACCAGCCGGACCAAATGCTCGACAAGCATTCAACTCCATCGCTTCTTTGATGTGCTGTGGCGCTGCTTTGTCCGTGATACAGAAAGCCCAAACTTCAGTTTTATCTGGTCCACGTGGATGCCAAATACGCATGGTCGTCATACCATTTAGCCAAGACAAAGTTGGGAACAGGGTGTTATGGCCTGCCAAACGTAAAGCACGAGTGTCGCCCAAACGCTCTTTTGTTTCTTCATAAGTTTCGCGGAAATAATCTGCCACCTGACCATCCACCCAGAAATTAGCATCTGGTTTTTCGGTCAGAAAGAAGCCTGAACCATGGCCACGTTGACCATATTGCACACAGCTTTCTGCAGTTTCCCAAACTGGTCGTGCAGTTTGGGCGCTACCTAATGCTTTAGTAGTATCATCATTTGGTTTTCCACCTAATACTTGTACTGCTGAGGCATGTGAGTAAGGCGCATGGTATTGGTCAGAAGCGAACTGTTCTGCTGCAAATTTCCAGTTACAGTTAATCTCCCATTTATGGATGCCACCAATTACTTCAGAGCCACCTTCGCGGCGGTCAATCATTGCATCGAGATACCATGCAATATCACCCATATAATCAAGTAATTCAGGAGTATCTTCAGCCCAGCAACCAAAAATTAAACCTTTGTAGCTAGCAACACGTGGAACTTCTTGCAATCCCCATTCTTCTTTACAAGCACCATGTGGGAAAGCAATACCTTCTAATGGAATATCTTTAAGAGAACCATCAATTCCGTAAGACCAACCATGATATGGACACGTGAATGCGCGT
The DNA here is from genome assembly GCF_056156705.1 of Acinetobacter sp. Li1LvA2. Lineage (NCBI taxonomy): Bacteria > Pseudomonadati > Pseudomonadota > Gammaproteobacteria > Moraxellales > Moraxellaceae > Acinetobacter > Acinetobacter sp. Li1LvA2. The sequence goes on along the minus strand of NZ_JBSICF010000001.1, from coordinate 133,708 downwards.
GTATTACCACAGTCAGCATAGCTCACACGCATAGAACGATGACGGCATTGATTTAATAATGCCTTAATAGAACCATCTTTTTGACGAGTAACAATAATGGGATCTTCTCCCATATATGTGTTGAAAAAGTCTCCTGATTTTGGAATTTGACTTCCGTGACAAAGAAATAACCAGCAACGCCCAAAAACACGTTCTAACTCTAGTTCGTATAATTGTGGATCTGTGTAGATAGTTGGTGAGATACGTCCATTTTGTGCATCGACTAAAGCATCGATTTCACACACTTCAATTTTTCCATTCATGAGAAGCTCTCCTGCTGCCACCAAAAAGCGCACAACTTAAAATTCAATTTGAATGGATAATGATTTTTTAACTGTTTTAAGTGAAATATTTTATTTGTTTCAAATTAGACTTTTTATGAATTATTCATTATAGATTTTAAATATTAAAATTAAATTCGACTGATACTGATCAGTGATTTTATAAACGGATTTATGGTTTTCAAGCAGTTAGCATACCTTACTTAACTATCTAAAGTTAGTAATAGGATTTTTGGATCACAATTAATATGGAATTACGTCATTTACGCTACTTTGTAATGGTCGCAGAAGAACTCAACTTTAGTAAAGCAGCACTTCGTCTCTACACAGCTCAACCTTCACTCAGCCAACAAATTAAAGATCTTGAGGATGAAGTTGGCGTTACATTACTACATCGTACTAAACGTAAAGTTGAACTCACTGAAGAAGGTAGTGTATTTCTTGAACAAGCCCGTCTGACTTTAGCTCAGGCGGACAAAGCAATTGCAATGGCTCGTCAAGTTTCAAAATTTAAAAAACAACAACTGACCATTGGTTTTGTTCCGGTAGTAGAAATGAAAGTTTTCCCGTCTGTTCTTCCCAGTTTACGCATACAAAATCCAAACTTAAAAATTGAATTACGGAGCATGAATAATACCGAACAAATGGAAGCTTTAAAGAAAGGTGAAATTGACATTGCCTTTATGAGAGATAACTTAAATAACAATGAAATTCAGAGTCAGTTTGTATTACGTGAGCCTCTAATGCTCTTACTTCCTCGAGATCACCCACTTGCTCAGTACGAGCGTATTCCAGTGAAGCTTTTAAACAATATTGATTTTATTATCCCATCCTCAGAACAGTCGTCAATTTTACATAATACAATTCTTAATTTTGCTGAACTTCATAAAATTAAATTTAATATTGTGCAAACTGCTCATAATATTTTATTTAATATTAATTCAATAGGAATGGGATTGGGTTGCGGAATTTTACCGAGCTATATAGAGCCGCTAACTTTAAACAATATTGTCACTAGACCTCTTGATGTCAATCTACCTTTTTTAGATTTATTTGTAAGCTACCGCAAAGATGCAGAATCTTCAGGAGTTAAAGAATTTATGGATTTATTAAGTAAGGTTTTTTACTTAAATATTAATTAAATTTAACTTATCTTATTTAATACAAAAGTCTAAGATCAAATGACGAGGCTCAGCAAAAAACTAAAAATTTTAATTTAAATACAGGAAGAATAAATTATTCTTCCTGTATTTTTTATATTTTATTTAACATCATGTACTGCTAAATATTGCTTAATAAGCTGATTAAACTCATCAGCTTTTTCAACTTGTGACCAATGCCCACATTGACTAAAAATATGTGCATCAGCATTAGGTACAATATTCAAAATATCCCAAGTACGTGATACAGGAATAACTACATCTTGCACACCATGAATCAGTAATACTGGAATCCGAATATCTTTCATTTTTTCGAAGTCGAGAGGAAATTCAAAGCGGTCACGATCTCGTGCTCCAACTACTTCCATCAATCGATCCGATGCATAGTCATTTTTAGCAGCCTCAAAACGAACTTTAACTAGCTCATCCGTAACTAAAGACTTATTCACTACAAACATTTCTAAAGTTTTACGGATACCAGCTTCTGTCAATTCAGGATTAGCATGTGCTTTAAGCGCTGCTGTCTGCTTAGCACCACCAGTACCCATTGATACAATACCGAGTACACGCTCTGGATAATCTAAAACAAACTGGAATGCTAACCAACCACCTAAAGAATTACCTACTATCCAAGTTTTTTCAATGCCTAGCGCATCGAGTACGCGAACCGCATGATCTACCCACGCACGGATACCGTAAGCAGTCCCGTCCGCAACAACAGTTTGACCATAACCAATTGAATCAATCGCGATACAACGTCCTTGCTCAGCAATTTGTGGTAAGTTTAACCACCAATTTGCTGCTGCTGAAACACCTGTACCAGAGCCATGTAAAAATAAAATCGGAGTACCTTCTCCAAGCTCATGATAATGAGTTAATTCACCTGTCGCCGTTTCAATCCATTTATCTTCCAAACCAAAAAATGGATCTGTTTTATATTCGGGGATTTGTACTGTGCCCATGTCATTCCTCTTACAATTTATACAGCTCAAATCAAGATTAAGCTGCTTTTAATAGGCCAAATTTTAAATGTTTTACTCACCTATCTTACCTGTTCACAGCGCCTAAACTGATACTTGTTTACGATGAGGTGATACAAAAAAAATATTAATAACCACTTGTTATTTAAATAAATATTTAAAATTTATAGGTATATGTCGTTGCAATACGATGTTCCTGCAAATCGCTTGCTTGGCCTGCAATATTGTCGAAGTTCACATCGATATACATCCACTGAAAACCTAAGCCTTTTAACTTTCCTTCTGGCACAACGTAATTCAGAATAAAGTTGAATTCATCTTCTTTGCCTTTGCCTGTTAATGCACTTGATTCATAAGCTGAATCAATGCCCCAACCATGCCAATATTTTGCAGTGGTTTTTAAACCTTTAATGCCGAGATCACTAAAATCATAGCTATAAGCCACACCCACCGATTTTTCATCTTTACGGATAAAGCTCGCAACTGACCAGTTATCCAAATAAGGCTGAGGTACCCAACCTGCGAGGGATGGGAAATATGGTGCACCAGTTGCTGGACTCGGGTTACTACCATGGTCACCAAACATTTGCTGATAGGATAAACCTACGCTGTGTGAGCCATAAGTTAAGGTTGAGCCTATAGATAATGCCTGATTATCAATATCACCATACAAGGCTTCTCCCGACTCTGCATTGTCGAAAAAACGTATGTGTGAATCGACTTTTAACTTGTCATAATTGTTTTTATAGTTCACACCCAAGTAATTTTGACGATAGATATTCGTTACATCACCATAAAAGTAACTTGCAGACCAGTTTTTATTTAATTGATAATCTATGCCCGCAACATACATCCCATCAGTTTTACCATCATTATTTAATGCTTTAGGCCATAGACCAAAATCCATTGGCTGATTTTCATAACGGGCATTGATACTATCCAAATAACCTAACGTTAATTTGGTGTTTTTAAGATCTTTTGACTCTAGCCATACCCCATTATAAGTGGTCAATAATTGACGTGATGGATCAAAATGAATTACTGGTGTTACAGGTAAAATTTCACCAACTCTTAATTCAGTTTGGCTGATTTTCGCTTTAAGAGTTGCTCCTATTTTTCCAAACTGGCGCTCTTGTTTTCCTGTGCCTGTACCAGAAATCCCACTGTACGGCAGAACCCAATCGGCATTACGGTCACGGCCATCCAGACGCACAGCATACTGTGCTAACACGTCAACACCGAGTTGTAACGCCCCAAACTCTGCATAGCCCGATTTTGCATCCAGTGTCACAGCTTGCGACCAACTCCCCCAGTTTTTTGCAGGGGTGTCATCATACTGACGATCTAAATAGAAGTTTTTAAATTTCAGCTGAACCTGACTATCTTCAACAAAGCCAGCATATGTGCCAGTAGCCCCTATTGTTGCTATTGCGCAAGCCATTGCGATCCATAACGTTTGACGACGCATTGCGTACTTCCTTTCAATCAATCCATGAAACCAAGCCCTATCATGCTCAACTCTATTTTTATGAAAAATTCGACTAGAGTATTAAGATATTTTTCTTTTTAAACTCAATGCTTTAAAAAAATGTTACTTTTCCAGTAATAAGGATTTTTAACAGATCACTAAAAACGATTAATCATCACCCAGAAAACACAATAAACCTTTGTTATATATATATTTATTATTGAAATAATATTATTTAAATTTGATATTTTTATTTTTCTAATCGTTTTTTTATTTAAATAGAGAATTATTTAATCAAAAATGATATTCATCTATTTATAGAAAATAACGCTTATATCCAAGTTATTTCATCTAGATCAAATCATTAGATATAAAAAAGCACTCTCGCGGAGTGCTCTTTTTCACTTGTAAAAAACTTATGAGCTCAGTACTTTCGCTTTTGACATGGTTAAGGCAAGATCTTCAATCATATCCTCCTGTCCCCCAACCGTACCACGGCGACCAAGTTCTAATAAAATTTCACGCGCAGAAACACCATATTTAGCTTCAGCACGTTTTGCAAACAATAAGAAAGAAGAATATACACCTGCATAACCTAATGTTGCTGCATCACGATCTGCACGAATTGGGTTTAGCATCATTGGAATCACGAGATCTTCTGCAATATCCTGTACTTTAAACAAGTCTACGCCTGTATCTATCTGCATACGATTTGCAACTGCAATAAATAACTCAAGTGGCGTATTGCCTGCTCCAGCTCCTAGACCAGCAGCAGCCAAATCAACCCGAATTGCACCAGCTTCAACTGCAGCAACGGTATTGGCAACCCCCATACCCAAGTTATGGTGACCATGGAAACCTAACTCAATACTGCTATCAAGTTCTTGACGAAGTAACCCAACCCGATCGGTAACATCTTGTGGCAACATATAACCAGCAGAGTCAGTGACATAAATACAGTTAGCACCGTAAGACACCATTTTTTTTGCTTCTTCTAGCAAATGTTCTGGTGTAGCCATATGAGCCAGCATTAAAAAGCCTACTGTATCCATTCCCAATTTACGAGCAGCAGTAATATGCTGTTCAGATACATCTGCTTCTGTACAGTGCGTCGCAACACGAATCGTTGAAACACCGATCTCGTGTGCCATTTTCAAATGATCTACAGTTCCAATACCTGGTAATAAAAGAGCGGATACCTTAGCATTCTTCATACGTGGCACAACCGCAGACAAATATTCTTCATCTGTTGCAGCAGCGAAACCATAGTTAACGGAACTACCACCTAAACCATCACCATGAGTGACTTCAATCAAGGGTACACCCGCCTCATCTAAAGCAGTTGAAATAGCAATCATTTGCTCAACTGTAGTTTGATGGCGTTGAGGATGCATTCCATCACGTAGTGTCATATCATGCACAATAATCTTAGACATACGGTTTCTCCTTAAACAGCTTCTACTTTTTGATTAGATAAAACACGTTCTGCAAACATTTCTGCTGTACGCGCAGCTGCCGCAGTCATAATGTCAAGGTTACCGGCATATTTAGGTAAATAATCCCCTAAGCCTTCTACTTCAAGAAACATAGAAACACGATTGCCATCAAAAACAGGTCCATTCACTAGTTTGTAACCTGGTACATACTTTTGCACTTCTTTGATCATGGCATTGACAGATTCAGTAATTGCTACTTGGTCAGGCTCTCCCTCAACTAAACAATGTACTGTGTCGCGCATCATTAATGGTGGTTCAGCTGGATTAATAATAATGATGGCTTTACCTTGTTTTGCACCACCAACTTTTTCAATTGCGCCAGCAGTAGTACGAGTAAACTCATCAATATTTTTACGCGTACCAGGGCCAACCGATTTGGTCGATACAGTCGCGATGATTTCAGCATAATCAACTGTTTGTACACGTGAAATTGCAGCAACCATTGGAATAGTTGCTTGCCCACCACAAGTTACCATATTCACATTAGGTACTTCACCCGCGTCTAGCAAAGCTTCCAAGTTCACTGGTGGAACACAAAATGGACCTATTGCTGCAGGAGTCATATCAATCATTAACACGCCAAGCTCATTAAGCTTACGGCTGTTCTCTGCATGCACATAAGCAGAAGTTGCATCAAAAGCAATTTTGATATCATCTTCAAGTATATGAGGTAATAAACCGTCAACTCCGTCTGATGTCGTTTTTAAACCCATTTTTGCAGCACGAGCTAAGCCTTCAGAAGTAGGATCAATTCCAACCATCCATACTGGCTCTAAAACTTCACTACGCTGCAATTTATACAGCAAATCTGTTCCAATATTTCCTGGACCAATTAAGGCACATTTTATCTTTTTCATTTCCTTATCCTTTATTCAGCAGCAAAGCATGCAACAACTGAATTGAAGCCTTCAATTTCAACTTTAAACTCATCCCCAGGATGAGCCACCACCATTGGACCCAATGCCCCAGTCAGGACAATATCTCCTGCTTGTAATGGACGTCCGCGTCGTACCATTTCGTCAGCTAACCAAACTGCTGCATTCAATGGATTAGCTAAACAAGCTTTACCAACACCTTGCGAAACGACTTCATCACCACGAGTCATAATCATTTTGCAGTTAACTAAATCAAGTTGATCAAGTTGTACTGGACGTGAGCCCAAAACAAAAGCTGCACTTGAAGCATTATCAGCAACTGTGTCAATCAATGAGATTTTCCAGTTCTCAATGCGACTATCGACTATTTCAATAGCCGGTAAGGCATAGTCAGTTGCACTAATAATGTCTGCATATGTATGTCGGGTTTGAGTTAAATCATGTTTGAGTACAAGCCCAATTTCAGCTTCAACTTTTGGCTGAATCAACTTACCCGCTGGAATCACTTCACCATCACCATATGCCATATCGGCAAATAACATCCCAAAGTCAGGTTGATCTACGCCGAGTTGAGCTTGTACCACTTTAGAAGTTAGACCAATTTTTCGACCTACTAAACGGCGCCCTTCCGAGAGTGCACGTACAGTATTGATTTCCTGTACTGCATAAGCGATATCCACATTTGCCTGTTCACCACCGAGTTCAGCACGAATAGGAATAATCGCAGTTTGTGATAGTTCAGCTTGTCTTAAGGCAAAAGCAACTGAATCAACAACAGCAGAATTCGACATCAATATTTCCTTAAACTGCAAAATTGAACGTATACTGCGTTACTGAAGGTATAAAAACGGAATACGAAGTTCAGGCAAAGTTAGACACAACAAATCCCTTGTGTTTTCCGAGATAGCTACCTACTGGAACGTGTACATAAAACAGCTTAAGAATGGGAAAAACCCTAATTAAATGCCAATACTTATTTTGTTTCACACAATAGTTTTTATTTATAATCAGAACTGAAGGCCTTTAAGTGTTTATATTAGGCCTACGAGAGCTATGTTAATCTACAACCTCTACCTCTAGAAGTTCTTTAATTTTTATAATTTTCAATCAGTGCATCCCTAAAAATTTATCCATCTAATATAATTCTAATAGACTTATATAGAATTATCCATTTTCCTAATCTCCGAGGAAGTACATTTTAAAATCCCTTAAAAGGTGTATATGAAATATTAAAGAAGTGTATTTCTAATATTTCATGACGTTTTATGATGGAATTCCTGTAATTATATTAAGTAATAGTTATGAACATGAATGAATATGAATATGTCGATGGGCAAAGACATTCTAGCTTTGCTGATCTGTTTGTTTATTATGAAAAATTAAATCAAGAAATACTTCAAGAAAAGCAATGGACATTAGATCAATCATATGGTTTTCACGAACGTGAATTATTTGATATTTGCTATGCAGAGGGTTCAGCTAAGGCAATTATTATATATTTTCATGCAGGGTATTGGCAGTCAAGAGATAAAAGTCAGTTTCGCTTTATTGCCCAAGATCTCAGTTCTCAAGGGTACCATTTTGTTTTAGTCAACTATCCTCTTTGTCCTATTGCAAAAATTGGAGACATTATCCAATCTACAAAATATGCTCTTCATTCTATAAAAAATTATTTTAAATATAAAGAAATCGATCTCCCTATCATTTTGTGTGGTCATTCAGCAGGTGCTCACCTAGTAACTGAACTAGCTATTCAAAATAGTAAATCAGTACACTCAAAACTTTTTCATGGCGTGATAGCAATTAGTGGTATTTATGATCTAGCTCCTCTAAAAGATACTAGCCTAAACCAGGCATTGCAATTAACGGAAAGTGAAATTCAATATTATTCACCAGTTTATAAAAATAGCTTATTGATAGATTTGCCATTTACTTTTCTAGTAGGCCAAAAAGAAACTAACGCTTTCATTCAACAAAATCAGAATATGGCGAAACTTTTACCTGCTTCAAGAATAGTTAAGAAAGAAGAACTTTTAGAGCATGACCACTTCAGTTTATTACAAGAGTTCTTTAAAAAAGGACGTATCTTTCAACATATTGAAATGATGTATGATCTTATTTCAAAATGAATAAAATAGAATAAATTAAAAGTGCCCATGGGCACTTTTAATTTATGATTTAGCTTTTAACTTTAATTAAATTTTGTAAGTACTTAGCTGTTTTATCTGGATTGAGAAATATTACTGTAGCTATACCTATGACTAATAAATATATTCCAATATATTGGAAACCAACATTCATGCCAGTTAGTAAATGATTCATCATTTCAGGTAATAATGGTTCACCCTTTTTAGGTTGAATATATCCAGCTGCATCCATCAGTATTCCCACCATCATAGGTGATACCATACCTCCACAAGAAGCAAGAGCTGTTACTGTCGCCATTACTGCAGCTCTTTGTTTAGAGCAAATACTATAGGCAACTGCTGTAGGGACTAAAGGAAAAGTCATAGCAAAGCCAGCAGCAAAAATTAAAACGGCTACGGCTGTTTCACCGTTTAAAAATGGAAGAATCTGAAATAAAGCACCTGAAATTATTAAGATTACTCCTAATAAAACCCCTAAAGATACATGTACAGATCGTCCTTGTGCCATTAACTTTCTAGACAAAATTCCCGCAAAAAAAAGCACAAGTGCACCACAAATCCAAGGAAGAGTAACTAAAATGCCCAATGATTCCGGAGTGACTTTTACAACAGCAGATAAATAACGTGGAGACCAAGTTGTCAGAAAACCCATTGCCCAGAAACAACCAGCACCCGCCAGAAAAGCTACAATAAACATTGGAGAAAAAAATAACTTTCTGAGTGGTATTGGAGTTAAATCATCACACATGTCGACAATACTTTGCTTTTTATCTACATCTAGACGTTTAGTCAGAGGACGAATCAGCTCTTTTTCAGATCGGATATGACTATATGGTCCCTCTTTGGCAATAAAAAACCATAAGAATGTCCAAATTAACCCAACAATTCCTAAAAAACCAAAAGCCCAACGCCAACCATAATTTGGATGGGCAATAATCCAAGCCAAAATTGGAGCAGCAATAATTGGTCCTAGAGTAGAACCTATTGCTACCAAACTACTAGGTAACCCCCTTTCTTTTGGTTCATACCAACCATGTACATGTTGTAATGTAATAGGAGTCGCTGGACCTTCAGCCGCACCCAATAATATTCTTGAGATCAGCAATAACGCAGCTCCGCCCCATAACATTGGAAACATTAAAACTGCCCAAGCAACTCCCATAAAAAAAATTAACCATCTTGTTTGAACTTTCATGGCAATAAAACCAACTAAAATTGCCGAAATTGCAAATAAGAAAAAAAAAGCACTACCAATAAACCCAAATTGACTACCTGAAAGTGCCAATTCTTGCATAGCAGGTTCTGCGACTAGTCCTAAGACAGCCTTATCAGCAAAATTAATCATTTGAAAAATGATTAATAAGCCTGTGATAATCCATGCTTTTTTTTGTATACCTTTATCTATTATCTGAGAGGGGGCTAACAACTCAATACTAGAGCTTTTCATAATAACTCCTCCTGATTTTTTAATACAGCTTCATCTTTTTGAAGTACTTGTAGGTTATTAACTTCAAAAATATCATTATCTTCTGCTGCACTCACAACTCCATAGAAATCTGTCTGTGCTTGTGAGACCATTTTTTCTATATCTGCAATATTTGGTAAATTAGGAACAATATGATGCAAAATCAAATGCTTGACATTTGCCTTGGCTGCAACTTTACCAACTTGCTTATAAGAGGTATGAGATTCTTCAAGGTGTACAGCGATCCCTTCTCTAGTAGGACCTTCAGGAAAAGTTTGTAATATGGCTTCTAGATCAATTACTTCATGTAATAACACATCTGCATTGCTTGCTAATCGAATACAATTTTCTGAATATGTAGTATCTCCTGATATTACAACTGAACCGTATTTAGAGTCGAAACGGAATCCAAAAGCTGGATAACACAAACGATGATCAACCAAAATTGTACTTACTTTAACATTTTCATCTTCATAAATAACGAAAGGTTCCATTTTAGGATGCCGTGCATATATCGGATCTGCTTTTGCTTCCTTAGGAATTTCAATATCATAGGTTTCTATCCATTCGCTAGGACTTGTTCTTTCTTCATCCGCCATTCTAATTGCAATATCTGAAGCAAATACGCCATGCATTAAAGCTTCTACCATCTCTTTAGTACCAACCATAGGATGATCGCCTCCACAACATCCTTTTATATGCACATGCTCTTTCTCAACCAAGGCTGGATTTTTAGGAGGTTTACCTGGTCCAAATACTTTTATAGGCTGGCTAAAAGATTCCCCAGGAACTTGCCACCCTGTAAAGAGATAAGCCCCTAGATCATAAATATGGTCAGAATGATGATGAGTTATAAAAATACTACGTAACTGTCCCCAAGATGCATGATTTCTATAATTACGAATGCTCCCCATTCCACAATCTACAACATAGGTGGCTCCATCAACACAAATAGCTGTTGAAATACCAGCTCGGCTGCTTGAAACAATTGGTCCACCTCCTGTTCCAAGTGCGTAAATCTTCATTCCTTTTGCTACATTATTCGACATTTGAATTTTCCTCGTCATAAAATTGATCCCGCTCCTCTAAATTATTCGACGAGTCCCCAATGTAAATATCCGTGTATTCATGAATAACTATGCTTTTATTCTGTAAGTTTAATATGCATCTATAAAAAGAGCGCCTTAAGGCGCTCTTTAACTTATTAGGTTATTCATAATTTTCTAGCTTGTCAGGTGCAATAAACCGAATATTTCTTAGCGCAGAAACACGTACAACTTCTTCTGGCTCAGTTAAATTGTGTAGCTCAGAAAACAAACTAGCTAAATCATTTCCTGGGCTCACCCAAAAAATTCCTTTGCCTGGTGTTTCTGAAACAATTTTATAGCCATGTACTGTCCCCCTTGGCCAATACAAATAGTCACCAGCTCTTGCAATACTCCATTCTCCATCAAGATATAGAGCATATTCACCTTCAATAATAAATGCATGCTCATCCTGAACAGGGTGCATATGAGGAGGTACAAAAGTACCTGGAGGATCATTAGATATCCAAGCAAAACTAGATTTTTGATCTCCTCCTACCATTGGTTCATAGACATGTCCTAAAACATTCCATGCTGTTTTTTCACTTCCTTCCTTTAATCTAATCTCACCAAATTCAAAATTATTTTGTAATTCTGATAAAATTAATTGATTCATAAAGATAAACTCCGGCTATTTTTATCGCCTTTAGTCAACCAAAAAATTTATTACTATTTCTATGCATTTATTGGGTAAAGCATGTCTATTTTTTAGAATATTTAAGTTTTATAAAAAATGAATACTAAAACATTAAAATTTGCATAGTCCTTTCTTTGATTTATTTTTACGGTAAAGAAGTTATTTCGAAGGAATACTTTCAAGTCTGAACTATGATTAATACATTTATAAAATGGTTATTACTAAAAGTAGGTGATGAGCCAGATCCTCGATTTAGTCTAGCGAATGAACGAACTTTTTTAGCTTGGACACGTACTGCTCTAGCTTTACTTGCTGTTGCAGTAGCGGTAATTACATTTTCTGAGCATTATCATCAACTTAAAAAAGCTCAACAAATTTTTAATGTATTAGTGATAGCGTCTTTAATCATTAGTTCTTCCGCTCTCCTTCGCTGGTATCGAGTAGAAATTGCTCTAAGATTAAAGAAGCCACTACCTTTTCCGCTTATGACACCTTTACTAACACTCCTAACCATTTTCATTTTATTCATTTTTTTCTTTTAAATAAGTTGAATAAAAATGTTAAAAGATGATTCTGGATTACAACCTCAACGTACTTATTTAGCTAATGAACGAACTCTTTTTTCAATTTTAGCCACCAGTTTTTTCATTAGTAAAATTCTTGCAAACTCACCCTTAATTAGTTTATTGATTCTAATCACCACTTGCCTTTATTTTAACTGTCATTTATTTTTTTCTTTCCATATTCAAATACAGAATTTGGAAACAACTAGACGAAGTTATATTTTTTTAACACATGCATTCATGGTTTTTGTGCTAAGTGTTATTTGCTTTTGGGCAAAAAACCTATGAAAATAAAATCGCTTACTTTTAGTTGTAAGGAATTGATTTCAATAGAGTGTTGTAATCTACTAAAATCATAATAAAGGAAAACAGGATAAGACAAAATATTGAATTAACTTAGTTTTATCATAAAGCATAGATTTGTTTTTTATAAATATCTTTTATCTGAACTAAACGGACTTTAAGGAGATGAAGATGATCGAGACAATTAGAAAAGTTGGGCCTTTTAGAAATAAATTTTTTGTTCATCACACTGAAATTTCCAGAACTATTCAGTGGATGGGAAAAATTAATGGCCCTCATCAGTTAGATGTGCCATCACCAAAACATATGGATTTTTCGCATGAAGGTTTAAGTCTTGGAGATATTACTTTTGGCCAAGTATCTTATTCAACAGAAGTACAGGTCAAGCTAGATGACTTGCAAAAAAGTTATATTTTTAATATCCCAGTGCAAGGACAGCAAACTCTAAAAATAGGTAATTTAAATATTGAGTCTAATACTGAAATTGCTACGCTCCTTTCTCCACATCTTCCTCTTGTGATGACTGTAAACGAAGGATGTACGAAACAAGTTATCAGGATTTCAAAAAAACTCGTAGAAGAACATCTTATTCGATTATTAGGTTACAAATTACAACGACCATTAGTTTTTGATGTTCAAGCCCCTTTGCAAGGACAAATAAAACAATGGTTTCAACTTGCAATGAATTTACAAGAAATGGTCAGTGATGATTATTCCTTATGCGATAGTTCTGGGGTTTGGAATAATTTTGAATCAAATCTTGTGATTATGCTTTTAAATGCTCAACCCCATAACTATTCTCAAGAACTGAAATTACGTCAGCAAGGTCGTCCAACTTATTTATCAAAAGTAGAGCAAGTTTTAACAGATTGTTTAGATCAACCTTTAAATCTTAGAGAATTAGAAAAAATTTTAGGTGTATCTAGAGAACGTTTATATAGAGATTTTCATTTATACTTTGGTCAGTCCCCTATTGCCTATTTTCGTGATTTACGTTTCGAAGCTGTTCATAAACGCCTTCAACAAATTCGCCCTTGGGAAAATGTATCTAGTGTTGCTCTAGACTGTGGTTTTCAACAATTAGGTAGATTTTCAAATGAGTATAAGAGAAAGTTTGGTGAACTTCCCTCAGAAACACTACTACGTTTTAAACACATCAATTAATTTTGAGATTACGTAAAAAATATTAACTTAAAATAATTAATGCTAAACATAATATTAATTATTTCTTTTAATTAAAAAACACCCATTATACTCTATGAGTGTTTTTTAATTACCCCTGCATCTGTAATACTCATATTATTCTCTCAATAATCAAAGCGATGCCTTGACCTACACCAATACACATTGAACATAAGGCATAACGACCACCCGTTTGTTCAAGCTGGTTTAGTGCTGTGGTGACTAAACGTGCACCTGACGCACCAAGTGGATGGCCCAATGCAATTGCACCACCATTTGGATTTACCTTGTCAGAATCGTCTGGCAAACCTAAATCACGGGTCACTGCCAAAGCCTGTGCAGCAAAGGCTTCATTTAGTTCAATCACATCCATCTGCTCTAAAGTCAGGTTGGCTTGTTTAAGTAGTTTTTTAATCGCTGGTGCCGGAGCAAAACCCATAATGCGTGGTTCTACACCCACTGCTGTTGAAGCAATGATCTTGGCACGTGGTTTGAGGTTATAGGCCTGAACTGCCTCATCAGAAGCAATAAGTAGAGCGGCTGCACCATCGTTAATGCCTGAAGCATTTCCCGCAGTGACGGTGCCGTCTACTTTAACCACTGGCTTAAGTTTGCTTAAACCTTCAAGCGTAGTCGATGCACGAGGATGTTCATCGGTATCAATCACAACAGCATCGCCCTTACGCTGAGGGATTTCAACTGCGACGATTTCTTTAGAAAAAAAGCCTTTGGCTTGCGCGCTTGCGGTGCGTTGTTGGCTCACCAAGGCAAACTGGTCCTGATCTGCACGATTAACGTTAAACTGTTCAGCCACGTTCTCGGCAGTCTGGGGCATGGTGTCTACACCATACAATTCTTTAAGTTTTGGGTTGATAAAGCGCCAGCCCATGGTGGTGTCTTCAATCTTCTGGCTTCGGCCAAAAGCACTATCTGACTTGCCCATCACATAAGGTGCACGGCTCATGCTTTCCACACCACCTGCAATCACCAAGTTCGCTTCACCTGCCTTAATGGCACGGGCCGCAATGGCAATCGCATCGAGAGAAGAACCACATAGACGGTTAATGGTGGTTGCAGGCACCTGATACGGTAAACCTGCAAGTAGTGCTGACATACGGCCGACATTACGGTTATCTTCACCGGCTTGGTTAGCACAGCCGTAGATCACATCATCGACCTGTTCCCAATCTACATTTGGATTGCGTTGCATGAGAGCTTTAATCGGTACAGCGCCAAGGTCATCGGCACGGACAGGTGCAAGGCCACCGGCATAACGGCCGAATGGAGTACGGATGGCATCGATGATATAAGCGTTTTTCATTCTAACTTTTGTCCTTTACTTCAGGCCTTTTTAGCCATTTTCCGTAAGTATTTCGCAGTGGCGACATGGATGTCGCCTCGTTGCTCAGCACAACAGGGAGGATGTGTCTGAGTAACAAAGGTTTTTGGTTACTTTTTTAACAAAGTGACACGAATTAGCTGGTGGCAGCTGGCTTAAACAGATAAGACTCCGTTGTGATGATTTATAAATTTTCATATCAACGAATAACATCACGGCTGTAATTTACTGTGATATCCATAGATCTGTTGTATAAGCGTTACCTTACTTTTGAAAGGTCAAAAGTAACAAAAACCTTTGTTGAACAGAGGAGGCTTCCTTGCCTCCCTGTCCAACGGGCGACATCCATGTCGCCTGTCACCATAGTGAATGTTGTAGTAATTCTTTGCCGTATAAACCTTACCCTTGAGTCGCATCAATCAAAGTTGCACCAGTCAAAGCCTGTAACTCATCAAAGCTTAGACCTTCCACTTTCTCAAGCACCTTTAAACCATCTTTGGTCACATCAATCACACACAGGTCAGTGTAAATACGATCAACACAGTTTTTTCCAGTTACCGGATAGCTCAGCTCAGCCACAATCTTTGGTTCACCTTGCTTGGTCACATGGTCTGTGGTGATAAATACTTTTTTAGCACCCACAGCCAAATCCATCGCACCACCCACCGCAGGAATCGCATCCGGTGCACCCGTGTGCCAGTTGGCCAAGTCACCATTCGCTGCAACCTGAAATGCCCCAAGCACGGCAATATCAAGGTGACCTCCACGCATCATCGCAAATGAGTCGCCATGGTGGAAAAAGCTGCCGCCTTCAAGCATGGTCACAAATTCTTTACCCGCATTAATCAGTTCAGGGTCTTCTTCACCTGCCGCTGGCGGTGGGCCAAATGCCAACAGGCCATTTTCAGAATGGAGAAAAATATCTTTATCGTTCGGTAAGTAGCTTGCGATCTTGGTTGGTAAACCAATACCCAAGTTCACATAGGCACCATCTGGAATATCTTGTGCCACACGTTTTGCAATCTGGTCACGGCTGAGTTTCTGGTAGCTCATGTTATTTCTCCTTATTGCTTACTGTGCGGGCTGTACTTGTACAACGTGCTGTACAAAAATACCTGGGGTGATGATGTGTTCCGGGTCTAATCCCCCCAGTTCTACAACCTCAGAAACCTGAGCAATGGTGACATCAGCAGCCATCGCCATGATCGGGCCAAAGTTACGTGCAGATTTACGGTAAACCAGATTGCCCCAGCGGTCGCCCTTGTAAGCCTTAATCAAGGCAAAGTCCGCCTTGATCGGATATTCAAGTACGTAATCTTTCCCATCAATCTCACGGGTTTCTTTGCCTTCAGCCAATAGTGTTCCAAAGCCTGTTGGGGTAAACACAGCACCTAATCCCATACCTGCTGCCTGAATACGACACGCCAGATTACCTTGCGGTACCACTTCAAGTTCAACCTTTCCGGCACGGTACAGTTCATCAAACACATAAGAGTCTGCCTGACGTGGGAAAGAACAAATCACTTTTTTAACTGAACCGGCTTTAAGCAGTTTCGCCAGGCCGTAATTACCGTTACCGGCATTGTTGCTGACAATCGTTAAATCTTTAACACCCAGTTCAATCAGTCCGTCAATGAGTTCAGCGGGTTGCCCTGCGGTACCAAAACCACCAATCAGAATGGTTGCACCATCTTTAATCTGGGACAAGACCTCAGCCATTGAGGTCGAACTTTTATCGATCATAATTCATCCATTATTTTAAAATCTCTTCCCTCTATTGTATTGCGTTCGCCCACATAAATAGCCTTTGAAACTGCAAATACAATATTCTGTAATTTAGAACAATCCCACTGCTCTAAACTCAATATGATAAAGGGATGATCAATCATAAGGAGTCAACGACATGGAAAACCAAGTCCGTGAAATGGAAAAACAGCGCTTTAACAGTCTAATTAATAAACAATATGATCATTTTGCTGCAATGTGTGACCAACATTTACGTTATGTACACACCAGTGGCACAGTCGATGATTTGTCTGCTTTTATGAATAAATTACAGGCGGGTTATTATGATTATCAACACATTGATTACGATATTATTAATGTGGTTGATATGCAGGATTGTGTGATTGTTACTGCCAATTTTCATGCAAAGTTACTGGTCGATAAGCAACCACGTACCTTACAAAATCGGGCATTGTCAATTTGGAAAAAGCAGCGGGATCAATTGAAGTTGATGATGTATCAAGCAACTCCTTTTAGTATTTAATCAATGTATAAAACGTTAGCGACAAATCAGCGCTAACGTTTTAAAAATACAGCACCATCTTTTACATCGACAGGTACAGCCTTAAGGTAATGTCCTTTACAAGGCCCATCCACACATTCTCCAGTGGTAATGTCAAACATGGCAGAATGATGGGCACACATGATCAACTTATTCTTGTAAGTACTAAACACCCCATCCTTATAATCCAGTTGTACTGAAAAATGTGGACAAACATTTTCATAAGCATAAAAACCATTCTGCCCTTTGATTACCACAATACTTTTACTCTCATCCTCTGGATGAAGCACCCGAAAGCAGATTTTCTCCTGAAAATCGGTCTGCTCACAAAGCTTAATTAAAGTAACCATGTTCAAGCCTCCGAAAGAATAAAATCGTATTCCATCAGGTCATAATCACAGTCTAAACCATATATAGCTTGGCTTTGAGGATCTGCTTGTTTCGATTCATGGCCGACAATTAATCGATCTTTTACGCCAAATACCGCGTCATTTTGCAAGTATTCATCATTCTCTAAAAAGATATGCGTTACAAGAGGTTGATAACCTTCGGCAACGATTTTGAAATGAATATGTGCAGGTCGCCAAAAGGTTCGTTTGGCATAGTTCAGCAGTTGCCCCACCGTACCATCCGAAGGAATTTCATAACTGACGGGTATGATAGATTTAATTGCATACGAGCCATCAGCTTGACTCACAAACACTCCACGCAGGTTATCAATTTGCTGTTCAGGGTCTTGTCCAGAATACATGCCATTGTCGGCTGTTTGCCAGACATCAATATAAGCATTGGCAATTGCTTCGCCTTGTGTATTACGAATATTGCCTTTAATCAATAAAGGGCGGCATTGCTCAGCATTTTCGATCACAATGCTATCTGCAAAGTTGCGAACTGGCATATCGGCAATGAAGAATGGCCCGAAAACAGTGGACGGCGTTTGAACTTCACTTTTTTGATGGTTAATTTGATCGACCAACATAGAAATACCGAGTACATCAGAGAGCAAAATATATTCTTGTCGTTGCTCATGACAAAGTTGCCCAGTTTGGGTTAAAAACTGGATAGCTTGCATCCATTCAGCTTCGGTCAGTTGAACTTCATTGATATAGTCATGCAACTTTTGTACGAGTGCTGTGATTAAAGTCCGGTGACGAGCATCGTCTATACGCTGGAAGCTTTGAACAGCTTGGGTTGTTACGCTCATGATCAATTCCTTTTTTTACGGCGCGAATCGCCCGCCCACAGCAAACAAAGTGCTGCGGGCAGGTCTATCTTCATGATGAAGTTCGGTTTGTCTTAAACTGGTGGCAGCCCTTGATAAGCTTTGGTGAGCAAATCAAGTAACTCGTCGTAGTCATAGGCACGTGGGTTGTAGTACGGACTGTCGCAAATAATTCTTGTCACTTCAGCTGGCCCTTGTTCTGGCAGGCCAATATCTTTCAGTGCCAATGGAATATTTAAAGACTGGTTTAATCGATAAATTGCCATACCAACGTCTTCACGGCTTGCTACGCCTAACGCCCCTGCCAATCGATCCATAGCTTCAACATCAGCATTACGGTTGTAATGTACCGAGTACGCCAGAGTAATGGCATGTGCCTGTGCATGCGGTAGGTTAAAGGTTCCACCTAAGGTATGGCAGATTTTATGGTGAATTGCCATGCCAACAGAACCTAAACAAATACCCGCCAACCATGCGCCATAAGTCGCTTTTTGACGTGCTTCAAGGTCATGTGTATCTTTAACAATCGCTGGTAACGCGGCTTTTAACGCCTGAATCGAATCCGTGGCCATCAGACTAATGATCGGATTTTTATCCTGTGCATATAGCGCTTCCACCGCATGTGCCATCGCATTCATACCGGAACAAGCTGAAATTTCTGCGGGTAAAGTTACGCTCAGTTCAGGGTCATAAATCACCACTTTGGGTAACACATGAATGTCTTTACCAGTCGTTTTTAAATTGTTTTCAGTTAGACCATAGACTGTGGTCATTTCACTACCAGCATAAGTAGTGGGTATTGCCACAATTGGGGTATGAATTTTTAAGGCAATAGCTTTAGCCAACCCAATGGTCGAGCCACCACCTAATGCTAGACAACAATCAATATTATTCTCTTGAACAAAATCAATAGCTTTGTTTGCAACTTCAACCGGCACATGCATTACGGCATGAGGATACCCCCCCACAGCAATATCGCCCAATTGTTGCACCAATTCTTGACCAGCATCTTCCTGTTCTGGTGTAGTTAACACTAAAACTTTTTGATAACCATGCTGATTTAAAATTTCTTTTATTTCTTTTGATTTACCATTGTCAAAATAGACATCTAAGGGCAAAGCTTTATAATGAAATGCGTTCATACAACTCATCCTCGCTGAAAATGAGGTGGAATATTGGCATCCACGTTAACCCAAATAGATTTAGCATCCGTATAATCATGAATAGCTTCAAAACCCATTTCGCGGCCATAACCTGATTTACCTACACCACCAAATGGACTCCCTGGATTCACACGTTTATAACTATTAATCCAACACATACCAGCTTTAATGTTTTTAGCAAACTGATGAGCACGTTGTAGATTCTGTGTCCATAAACCACTACCTAAACCATATTCAGTGCAATTCGCAATTTCCAAAGCCTCTTGGTCCGTTTTAAAGCGCAATACTGTTACAAAGGGGCCAAATACCTCTTCTTGAGCTACACGATCCATTGGTTTGGCTTCAACCACAGTTGGTAAAACGTAATAACCTTTTTGCAAGTTAATATCTTCAGGTGCTTTACCACCTGTTAACACACGCCCACCTTGTTCTTTAGCAACCTCAACATATGACAACACTTTATTGCGATGAGCTTCTGACGTGAGTGGCCCCATTTCCGTTTCTGGATCAAGAGGGTCACCTAATCGAATTGATTCAGCTAGCTTGATAAATTTTTCTAAAAACTCATCTGCGATTGCTTCATGCAAAACTAAACGAGAACCTGCAATACAGGCTTGCCCTTGATTGTGAAAAATTGCCCACGCTGCACCATTAACAGCAGCATCAATATTGGCATCTTCAAAAACGATATTGGCACCTTTACCGCCCAGTTCAAGCTGAACACGTTTCAGATTGCCTACTGATGAACGAACAATATTTTGACCAGTTAAAGTTGATCCGGTAAAAGCAATTTTACCCACGTCCTCATGCTCTGCCAGTCGTTGCCCCGCCGTATGTCCATAACCAGCTACGATATTGACAACGCCATCTGGAAAACCAGCTTTTTTAATTAATTCAGCAATTTTCAACGTAGATAAAGGAGTGAGTTCAGATGGTTTCATTACCACGGTATTACCAGCAGCTAATGCAGGTCCAAGTTTCCAACTCGTAAACATTAATGGGAAGTTCCAGGGTACAATCTGTCCTACTACACCAATTGGCTCACGAACAACATAGTTTAAAAAACCTTGTTCAACTGGAATAACTGAGCCTTCAATTTTATCGGCAATTCCACCAAAATAACGGAAACAGGCAGCAGTACGAGGTACATCTAAACGGCGTGAGTCACGAATAGGATGTCCTGTATCTAAAGATTCAAGTTGTGCTAATTCCTCAGTGTGTTCTTCAATTAAATCAGCGAGTTTAAGAAGCAATCGGCCTCGCTCAGCCGCGGGGGTCGCTGCCCAAGATGGGAAAGCTTGCTTGGCAACAGCAACTGCAATATCTATATCCTCTGCTTCAGCTGCTGCAATTGTAGTAATTAACTCGCCATTAGATGGGTTGAGTACATCAATGGTGCCACCATTTTTTGCAGGCACGAATTGGCCATCAATAAATAATTGAGTATTCATAATTTTACCTAATGAGTATTAGAGGCTGTTAAATGTAGAAAGTTAACAGCGTCTAGCTGAATGCTTAGAATTGGATTGGATAAGGAGATAATTCGCCTGACTCATAACGTTCAGGTAGATTTGGAGTTGCATTCTCCCAAACAAGTAACATTGAACGTTTAGTTGAGTATCCTTGATGACGAATATTGGCTGGCATAGCTGCAATATCCCCCGCTTTCATAATGACGCGGGCAATAGGACTACCATCTACTTTATCGCCAATATCCCAAGTGATTTCATCTGATAATTGTAAGAACCACTCTACGCGATCATTGCCATGAAAAATTGGTAAAATATATTCTTCTGTAGTAGGACAGAATAAACTTTGTTTACAAACAGAAGTTACAGAGGGGTTCCAAGTCACATCTGAACGCGACAGATATTTAAACAAGTTAAAACCACTAAGTTGACCTTCAAAACCAGGTTCACAATATATAAGGGGATCATCTTGAGCGACATCTTCAAACTGACGGTTAACTGGTAAATCATCACGTAAAGGTGAATCATCAGGCAACCCAGGCATACGCTTCGTGGCAATCCGATAACGGTCAATCGCTTCTGAGTTATCACCATGCTTACGACCAAAAGCAGAACCTGTTTCTTCTGGAGCAGCAAATGGATCAAATCCTTCACTTACCCAATCATGTAAAATAGCTTTAAAAGTCGCCATGATTAGTGGAGTTTCAAAGTTCTCAACATAATCTACGCCTGCTGCTTTTAATACACCATTGAAAGTGCCAGCGTATAAATCGACATTACCATAGTGGTTTTGAGTACCAATAACATGGTCGAAGTTCACCCAACCATAGAAAAACCCCCAAGCAACATCTCTCATCAAAGCCCGTAAAAATGCATCAACAGACATTAAATGAGAATGCTCCTGACCTTTTGCTTCCCATGTTACTTTGGCAAAGTATTCATCACGACTAAACTTAAAATTACCTAACTGGAAAGTTGAATAACCTGAAATTTCATCATATCCAGTAATCGTTACACCGTCATCTTCAACAAATTTATTTTGCATAGCATTCATTTTTATCTCTCCTTGATTATTTAATACAAATTTCATTCCATTTTTCGACAGAAAGTGGACCTTTAATTGTTTGTATTAACATCACTGATTTCTTTGATGCCTCAAAACGATATGCTGATCCGACTGGTAAAATTGCTTGGTGGCCTTTTTTCAAGACAACATACCCCATTGGTACCCCATCTGGTCTTTCTCCTGCAAGATGAGTACCCTCTTGATCTTGGGAGATTATAGGGTCTTTTAATTTCAAATAATCGACACGAACTTCACCATCCATTACAATCACAAATTCATCATGTGATGCGGTATACCAAGCAGATTGCCCTTCTGCCAGAACAGATTCGATGACAAATTTGAGGTTCATCCCAACAACTGTTTTTTCATAAGGTTTGCTCATTGCTGCCACTTCAAAAATATTTGAAAAGGCATAATTAGTAGCTTCACCCTGAATAATCTGGATTGAACCTTTTTCGTAGTTTTCCAAACTACCGAGCTTTGTTGTATAAGCACTCATTTCCATATTCCTTACTGAAATTCTTCGTGTATGGTCTTTCCTCGACAGTTTGAAATTACGCCAATCTCTTGTTGAAGACAATGAAGAAAGCAGCAACATGAATGTTTGCAATCTGCAAACAATGGAAAAAATAAATATAAAAAACAAACTCTTATAGTTATTTTCCACGACTATCATCTGTTTTAGTCACATTGACAGCCCAGCACACTTTGCACTTGAATAAAAAACGTTCGGATAAAGAACATATGCCATCGTAGCAAAAACTATTTACGATCACTACTCAATGGAATTGAAGATAGAAAATTATCATAATCAATTGATTTAACTCTCTTTTTTAAATTCATTTAAAAGGATATAAAGATGAATATACAAAAATGGGATACTTCCTACGAATGGAAGGTTGTTCTCTTGCTTACGCTCGGTTTTGGGTTGGTCGGTTTAGATCGCTGGATTATTGCACCATTACTTCCCTCAATTATGAGAGATCTATCTCTAAGCTATCAAGACGTTGGCCTAATATTTGGAGCATTAGGTATTACGTGGGGTGTTTTTGCAATTTTTGCTGGTAGCCTCTCAGATAAAATTGGTCATCGCAAAATCTTAATAGCATCATTACTTATTTTCTCTTTAGCTTCTGGTTTTTCTGGTTCAGCAATGGGACTTACAAGCTTAATTTTAATTCGAGCACTAATGGGAATTTCAGAAGGAGCATTTTGTCCAACTAGTTTTGCAGCAACAGCTGTGGCAGCAAAACCTTCACGCCGTGGAGCTTTACAAGGGTTACAACAAAGTGGTTTTGCTTTATTTGGTCTCGGTTTAGGCCCCCTTATCGCAACACAACTGCTTTTAATAGTACCATCTTGGCGTGAGGTATTTTGGGTAGTCGCAATACCCGGATTCATTTTAGCTGCTTGTCTTTTCTTTGTATTAAGAGAACCTCAAAATACTCAAGGTGGACAACTACTACTTGCTCAGAAACATACTGAAGCTCATGTAAAAGTTAATTGGATTGAATTATTAAAGACACGTAATATTTTGCTAAGCATGATCGGTCTATTTTGTACAATGTCATGTGTTTTCGTGATTAGTGCAATGGTCCCTTTATACCTTGAAAACTTTTTAAAAATGAACCCACAAGATATGGGAATAATTGTTTCTGCAATTGGATTTGGTGGTTTCTTAGGTCAGTTTCTTGTCCCTGCAATTTCTGACTGGATTGGTCGCCGAATGGCTTCTATTTTAGGATTTCTAGGTTCAGCTATATTCATTTATTTATTTGCGAATGCTTCAGCATCCGTGTCTATTCTATTCGGACTCCTATTTGTACTCTCATTCTTTAGCTTAGGCCTAATTGCTTTACTTTCCGGTCCATTAGCTGCTGAGTCTGCCCCTGTTGGCTTAGTTGCATCTGCAATTGGCCTTGTCGTTGGAGCTGGGGAAATATTTGGTGGAGGTATTGCTCCCGTAATTTCAGGAATAATTGCTGAAAACTATGGTATTCAAAATATTTTCTATCTAAGTTTAATTGGAGCAATTATAGGTATGTTCATTAGTTTCTTTATTCTTGAAACAGCTCCTCGTAAAGTACAGAATATCCAAGTATTTGAAATTGAGCCAACTCAAAAATAGTTAACATCATTTATTAAAAAGCATTCTTAAGGAGTGCTTTTTTTGCTCTATCGTGTTAAAAAACATATAACTTTTCAAACTTTTAGCACCCTTATTATTGATACACTTTTACTTGTCTATAAGGCATGCTTTAGTTTTTCTCAATGTATAACTAGTTATTTAGGTAATTTAAGTAAATCTGTAAATTTCATTAGGTATAAAATCAATACCTTTATTTTCATAGTTGATGGATTAACTCATGGATAAATTACAATGCATGGAAGCCTTTGTGAGAGTCGCACAAAGTGGAAGTTTTATTCAGGCCGCAGAATCTCTTGGTGTTACACGCTCAGTGATCAGTACACGCATTCAGCAGCTTGAAAAATTTGTAGATGCTCCATTATTTCATCGTAGTACACGATCAGTAAGATTATCAGCTATTGGTGAAAAGTATTATCCTGAATGTGTAGAGCTAATTAGTCGTTTCGAGCAACTAGCCGATGAGATGTCACATGCAAAAAATGAGTTGCATGGTCGCTTACGTATTTATATGGCACCAGGTTTTGCTTTAAGTTACTTCAGTAAACTTTTATCTCAATTCACCAAACAATACAGAGATATTGAATTAGATATTGTTGTATATGACAAAGTCATTGATCCAATTTCTTCTGGATTTGATATCGCTTTTCAGATGTTTCCCCCAAAAGGTGAAAGTCTAATTGAGAGAAAAATTTTTAATGTAAACCGTGTGATGTGTGCTTCGCCAGAATTTATAGCAAGACATGGTCAACCTAGTAATCCACAACAACTTCAACAATTTGAATTAGGCTATTATTCGGGATATCCAGAAAGAAATAAGATCAGATTTATGATTAATAATAAGTTCCAAGAGTTTTCTATTCATGCGAGGGTTTCATCAAGCTCAATTCATTTACTTCATGATTTTGCATTAACAGGAGGAGGAATTGTTTGTTTACCTACAATTGTGGCCCGAGAAAGCCTTTTAGATAAAAAACTGACTCCTGTACTTATAGACTACCCACTGCCTAATTATGGATTAAGAGCAGTATTCCCTTCAAACTCTAGAAATTTAACTAAGATTCGTTGCATGATTGATTTTCTAGTTGAAAAACTTGATCTCGTACCAGAATGGGATCAACAGCTCATAGAAAAAGGGTATTTATCACCTATGGTTAAGTTGTTTCAATAATTAATCATTATCCTCATTACTTCAATTAAGAAAAGAACTGCCTCAACCAGGCAGCTCTTCAAATCTTCTATTCATGATAGTAAGAAAGAATAGAAATTATCTTTATTTACGTCTTTAAAAGTTAAGCGTATATGAGGTAATAATCCGGTTTTCCATATAGTCGCCTCCAATATCATTTTTATAATTTAAGTTAAGCCATTGCAGGCCAAGCCCTTTGAATTTTCCTTCTTTTATTTTGTAACTCATAATGAAATCAAATTCACTTTCATCAAATCCTTTTTTATTATTAATCAGATAATTTTTCCCATCTATATAACGAAGTAAAAAGCTCAAACCAGGCATTAACCAGCCAGCGTCATGATTAAAAGTAAAGTGGTATGAAAGCTCATTAGCTTTATTGAAAGTGCCTTGCGTCCAATTAATATAACTAAGAACAGGAATAGCCCCATCTAACATAGGAAAATCAGTATTCCCTTGAATTTTTTGAACTCCTATCCCGAAAGTATTTGGTCCATACCCAATCTCTTGCATCAAACCAAAGTATTGATTATCAATTTTTCCTAATAATTGACGTCCAGTCTCTTCTGTATAGTAATACCGGAATTTAGTTTTTAATCTAAATTGATCAAAATCTTCTTTTAAATTTAGCCCCAATGAATACTGATTGTATAAATCTTCGAGCTCGCTAACAAATAACTGTGTATCGAGTTTTCCTTGAAAGGATTTATATTTTAGATCGATGTATGTTAAACCATCTGATTCATGATTTTTTACAGATAATTTTTTAAATTTTTCCTCATTTCTTATCGAATATTTATTTAAATAGCCGACATCTATATTTAAATCTTTATTAATCTGCCCTGAGTATAAAAAACCTTGATAAATCGTCATTAGCTGACGACTATAATCCGTAGTAGCTAGAGGCGTATCCACCCATTGCTCTCCCCAACTTATTTTATGTTGCTTATGCTGCAAGCCAATTGATCCTGCAATTTTGTTATAACTTGAAGCTTGCTTTTGAGACTCTTTATCGAATGGTAAAATTAAATCATTTAAATGCTTATCACTACTTAAACGCTGCGCATACTGTACGGATCCCGTTATTAATAAATTTGTATCTTGAGCTAAATTCTGTTTAGCACTTGATCGAGCAATTATTCCCTGACTCCAACTTCCAATTGAAGGTTTATTATCATCGTTATAATTTCGATCTGCATAAAGATTTTTGAATGTTAAATCTATGTTTATGTCTTTTGCGAAGACGACGTTACCCTTTGCCGCCATGCCCAGAAGACATGGCACAATGTAAATAAGTTTACTCATTTTTAATCCATTAATTTATTTAATATTTTTTACAGTCCTGAATCCTACATGACTGATTCCTAAATCTGCCTCTTGTGAATGGCGTGCTGAAGCTCGATAACGCATACAATAATTAGAGGCACATAAAAATGAGCCACCCTTTATCGTATAACTGTTAAAAACTTGAGGATGACCTTTGTGTAATTGTTGTTCTCCCATATGGTCATCATGAGTCCCTGTAAATGGGCTACTTGTGTATTCCCATACATTACCGATCATGTCATACAGACCAAATCCATTTGATGGAAAACAACCTACTGGTGCGACATCTGCAAATCCATCTTTATTTTCATTTTGATAAGGGAATTGCCCTTCCCAAACATTTGCATCTATATGCTCAAGATTCGCACTAATATCCCTCTCTTTACTGAAGCCTTTAGCTGCATATTCCCACTGTTCTTCACTAGGCAGTTCTCTTCCTAACCAATCGGCATAGGCCATGGCATCTTTCAATGTAATCATGCGGACAGGCTCATTAGGAAGAATGTGCCGTTTAGCATCTGGCCCCCAAGGATGTTGCCAATTTGCTCCTTTTATCAAAGACCACCAAGCCAGTTCAGCAACTTGTTCTTTTGGGGGAGTAAATACAGCAGCTTCTCCTTGTGACTCTGCTTCCGTTAAATAGCCTGTAGCTTTTACAAAACTTTGAAATTGTGAATTTGTCACTTCAGTCGCATCAATCCAGAATTCTTTAATTGTACGATCACTTTTATAGAGTGCTTTTTCTTCAGGATAACTATTATTGTTTCCAATTTTAAAAGTTCCACTAGGTATTTTTATCATCCCAGCATTGGCATCTTTTTGCCAGGTATCAGGTAGACCCGAATACTCTTTGCATGTATTCAAACTTCCTAATTGTTGTAATTTAGATTCCTGTATTTGTTTTTTGGAAGGCTTATTACATCCTGTGACCCCCATAATACACACAAAAACTACTACACATTGAATAGTTCTCATACCAATTTCCTTTTGAGATTCAAACCAATAAATATCATATTCCAAGAATGAGCTGAGCTTACCCAAATGAATAAGCTCATACTTTAAATCCTCAAAACTAACTCATTCTTTAATGTGTAGCAGTTGACTGATTAGCTAGCTGTTTTAAAAATTCAGGTTGAATGCATTTATCATAAAAACAATTCATTTGCCCATATTTATATCGCACTGGAGCTTCTGTGACTCCTACACGTTTGGCATATACCTCCCAATCCGCGGATAATTCTTTGACTTTTTCAGGATGTTGAAGGGCTAAATTAATACGGTAAGAAGGATCAGCTTTACGGTTATATAACTCCCATTGTCCCGTACCGTAAGGTGGTGCCTGATATTGCACAGCCCAATCACCCTTATAAAGTGCACGGCGTGTATTGAATTCCCATCCTAATGATCGTTCTGGTAATTTTTCACCGCTAAAAATAGGTAAGAATGAACGTCCCTCTAGCTTTAAAACCGGATTTCCTTCAAAAATTTCTGGGCGTTTAGTATTTGTAAGCTCTAAAACTGAAGGTACGAAATCTATAACATGCAGTGTTTCACTATTAATTTGCCCAGCTTTAACTTTAGCCGGATAACGAATTATGGCAGGAACATGGATTCCCCCATTCGCCAAGAAGCTTTTGAAATAGGGAAGTGGTGTTGAAGCAACTTGTGCCCATTGAGGTCCTAAGGTTACATACGAACCCTTACGCCCCATGTTTTTAGGGCTGTTATCAAATGTAGCATTTACCCACTCTCGGATACCATTCTTATCCTCAGTTGTTCCCAATGATTCAGGAGTTGCAGACTCAGCACCGTTATCAGACATAAATAAAATCAACGTATTATCTAACTCACCACTGCGCTTTAAGTAATCAATTACACGCCCAATATTGTGATCTAGGTTATCAATCATTGCTGCATAAATTTGCATTGTTTTTATTTGATCTTGTTTTTGGCTTTCTGTTAACTGATCCCATGCAGGGAAAACATTCATTAATGGATTATTAATTTTCGTTCCCTTTGGCATGATTCCAAGCTTAATCATACGCGCTAAACGGGCTTGACGAATTTTTTCATACCCTTCTTTATAATGTCCTTCATACTTTTTCAAATACTGATCAGGTGCTTGTAACGGCCAATGGGGAGCAGTAAAAGCCAAATATCCAAAAAAAGGTTGTCCTTTTTTTCGATCATTTTCTATATAAGAAATCATCTTAGTTGTAAAAAAATCACTTGAATAAAAATCCTTAGGCAAATTTACATCTTTACCATCTTCAAGATAACGAGCTTTATAATTACCAGGGAACATTTGGCTTGCATCCATATGTGCAGCACCACCTGGCATTAGTGTAAATGAGCGGTCAAAACCTCGAGCTTTTGCATTACTGTCTTCAGTTGAACCTAAATGCCATTTACCTGCTACAAATGAAGCATAGCCTTGATCTTTTAAGATTTCAGGTAATGTAATTACTCTTTTATTTAAACGGCCTTCATAACCAGGTTTACCTTTTTGTTCAGGCTGTAAATACTCCGCCATAGTCCCAAATCCAGCCTGATGACTGTCATTACCAGTCAAAAGCATGGAACGAGTTACTGAACAAGTTGGACCCGCATGAAAATTAGTTAATACAGCACCCTCTTTAGCTAGTTTTTTAATATTCGGGGTACGTATTTCACTACCAAACGGTTCTGTATCAGAAAAACCCAAATCATCTGCAACGATAACCAATACATTAGGTTTCCCAATATCAGCAGCATTTGTCAAAGCTGTACACAGCATTGTTGGTACAAATAATGAAGCAATTGCTAGTTTTTTTATAACCATAACAAAATCCTTATGAACGGTTCCAATTTTATGCGACAAATCCTTGCCTCTAAGGAATATACACTCATAAGCTTTAGTGAATACAATCAAAACTACAAATTGTGTGTTCTCATATTTCGAACAATATTTTATTACATATCAATATATTAACATTTTATATAATTTTATAACTAAATCATCCACTCTTTTTCATAAGTATTCAAATTAAAAGTTTTGTCAACATTCTGAGAGTGATCGAGCATAACTTCAAAAAATATCGGATGAGTCTCTAGATCTTAATAAATTTATTATTACTATTCTTGTTATATCATGGTGCCAGCATTTATTCATTTCTATTAGTCAAAAACCGCACTTCAATTTGTATTTTCCTACTTGTATAGATAATAAAGTAAATTAGAAATAATAATAATCTCTCACTTACTTTATTTTTAGCATATATCCATCAAGAAGATAATTAAAAATACATTTAAATAAACTTATTACTTTTAATTATATAAAATTAGCCAAATTCTTTTTGTAAAAAATACTAAAGGTAACCTCACCCTACCTTTAGCATGAAACACTTTAGAAATCGTAGATAATTGTAGCATTTATACGATTATCAATTCCTTCTCGATCATTAAAAGTTGTCCTTTGCCCATACATATATTCAAAACCAATATTTATTGCTTTCACTGGTGTATAAAAGGCATTAATCCATCCTTCTATTAACTCTTTATTTTGCGTCGAATCATTTTGTACGAGTTCAGAAAATGAATTACTACTATTAGCACGCATATAGCCTAACCCGACTGAGGATCGTATCTTAGGCGTAAATTTTTGAGTTAACCCAACTGTTACTGTGTCAAATTCATTTGGTTTAATATGACCATTTCCATCAAATACATAAGCATAGTTAGACCACAGTAAATTTTTAGTATCACCCTTAATATGATTGTAATCAGCTCGAATTAAAGTATTTGGAGTGACTTGCCACTTGCCGCCTAAAGCTGCTCCCCAAGCGATAAATTCATCATGATCACCTGCTGATGTTGCTTTTTGAGTTATAAAAACTCGACCAGAAAGTGCAGATCCATTATCAAACTTGTAATTTATACGTCCTGTTGCTGATGGTAGTTTCAACTTTGCATTAGCATCCGTTGTAAAGTTCTGTGTACCTGTAGTCGTAACAGTTTCAGACTTAGGATCTTCAAGGCTAACTGCAAAATTCAAATGTGAATCCACAGGATGACTATATTTTATTTGAGATACACGTGTTAAAGAACCACCTACAGAAAGTGCTGCATCTACTGTTTCTGGGAAATACTCAATGGCATTAAAGTTTGACCAAGTTTGACCGATTAACCAGTCATCAAAGGTAATATAAGCATGACGGAGGCGGAATGTATCACGCCCCGCTCCACCAAAGAAATCCATCTCTAATTTACCACCCACTTTGTGATCCCAAGTACTAGGCGCAGTAAAATTAAAACCAAAACGGGTCGCATTTAAGGTACTTTGGAATTTATCTGAATTATGTGTTTCAGCTTCGGTATGCTTCAAAGGTACGGTACTGATATTGTTATACATCGCACTAGGACCCTTAATTTGATATGAAGCATCGGCACGAATATTTCCATACAACTCAAATTCCGCGCCACCTTTGGTCACAAGGTGCTTAAGGTCCGAGGAGCTAGTTGATGACGTAGCTATTACTTTTTTATCTTCATTTTGTTTATCGAACTTTGCTTGTAATTCTTGTATTTGCTGCTGAAGTTTTGCAATCTGCTCTTGAGTCACTTCTGCATAACTCGATGTAGCCACAGCAAATATTGCAAGGCTTAGTGTACTTCTATAGAATAATCTTACTGATTTATTCATGTTAAACTCCATTTTTTGTGAATAGTCATCCGTAAAGCAGTTTTAGGCATCATGCCTAAGAGCTTGCTTTTTGGTTTTAATAAGGAACATAGGCCTCTCACCACAAGCAGCTTATGTTTTCCTTATATTTATTAAAGATGAGTCGATTATTAAGAATTAGACGTAATCATTTCTCTTAATTTAAATTTTTGAATTTTCCCCGAAGGTGTCATTGGAATCTCATTCCAAACCTCTAGGCGCTCTGGGATATACTGCACAGCAAGTTTATGCTGTTTAAGAAAATCAACAATTTCTGGAAGCTCTATAGATTCCCTATGTTCTTTTAATTTGATAACTGCACAAGCGCGCTCTCCAAGACGTTCATCTGGATATGAAACTAAAGCAACGATAGCGATATCTGGATGTTGGTAAAGTAATGACTCAATTTCAGCAACCGGAATATTCTCACCACCACGAATAATGACGTCCTTATTTCTTCCGCAAATTCGTATATAACCTTGCTCATCTTGATATGCTAAATCGCCAGTATCAAACCAATCATCATGATCAGTAGCATTCAAATAAGGACGCTTAAGATATCCCCCAAAATTTGAACATGTCCGAATCATTAAAGAGCCTGGTTCATTGTTTCCTTTCTCTTTACCATCTTGATCAATGATTTTAATTTCAACACCCGGTAACGGTAATCCATCTGTATTAAAGGATCTTTCATCATCATCTTCAGGCCTTGTCATGGTCACAGCACCACACTCAGACATGCCCCATGCCGAAATTACTTTTACTCCAAGATTTTCTCTTGCTTTCTTTACTAAAGGACCTGGGATCGGTGCGCCTGCACAAAGGAAAGTTTTTAATGAATGAAATTTTTTGTCGCCTTGTGATGCAGCATTGGATAAGTCATTTAAAAAGGGAGTTGATGCCATGGTAAATGTAATTTTGTATTTATCTATCAAATCTATAGCTTTATCTACATCCCAAATATCCTGAAGAATAACCTTAGCTTTTAAAATAACTGGCATGATAAGGCCATACATAAAGCCAGTCTGATGTGCCATTGGTGACGCCATCAAAATTACATCCTCATGATTTAAATGCAATCGTTCCGCATAAGGCACTATATTTGCAAACAGTGTATTTGCGGTATGCATTACACCTTTTGGTTCACCTGTGGTTCCAGATGTAAAAATTAATTGTGCGATATCATCAGCATTAATTTTTATGTCATTAAGCGTATTTAGGATTTGAGGATCTTTATCTAATCCGTGATTGAGTAAAACATCAGCAAAGTTATTTTCTCCATTTCCATCAATCACAATAATATGTTGTAAGCTATTGATATTCTTTTGAAGTTGATAAGCCAACTGTTCATAATCAAATTTACGAAATACTTTGGGAACAATAAAAACCTTACTTTCACTATGCTTTAACATAAATGTAAGTTCACGTTCACGAAAAATTGGCATTAACGGATTTAAAACTGCACCAATACGTCGGCATGCAATATAAAGTAAACTGAATTCCCACCAGTTAGGTAATTGGCAAGAAACAATATCATTTTTTTGTATGCCTAATTTTCTTAATCCCAGAGCAATCTGATTAGAAGTGTGTAATAACTCACGATATGTAAAACTTCTCTCTGGCTGATCATCTTTTATACTGACTAATGCTGTTTTATCCGGATATTGATGAACAGCATCATTTAGCGATTGAAGAATGGTTTTATCCAACCAATATCCCTGTTGAATCATTCTTGCTCTTCGCTGTGGCAAAAGTACTGCATCGAAATCCATTCTTTAACTCCTTGTTATATTCTTTCCTTGATTTATAGACTACTACCAAGATCATTTTTTAAAGTTGAAGCCCACCAAGTGACTAAACATTTTGTTTAGCCACCTTCAATAATCAATTGATAATAATAAATAAATTAAATTTAAGCTGGCACAGCCTTGCGACCTGCTTTGTGTCTGGCAATAATTGTTTTCATAATCTGGGCCGTACCATCACCAATTTGAAAACCGAGTACATCTCGTAGACGCTGCTCCATAACTCCACGATCGTATCCAGCATGACCAAAGGTTAATAAGCATTGATGTACCACATCATAAGCAAGTTTAGGTCCCCACCATTTACACATCCCAGCTTCAGAAGTATGAGGAAGATGATTATCTTTCAACCATAAAGTCTGTAAACACAATAATCGAGCAGCTTCAACTTGGGTTTCATAATCTGCCAAAGGATGAGAAACACCTTGAAATGCAGTTAATGGTTTCCCAAAAGCTTCACGCTGAGCTGCATATTCCCAAGCTTCATCAAGTGAAACCCTTGCTACAGCTAAGACTTGTAAACCAATCAGTGCACGTGAAAAGTCAAAACCTTGCATGACTTGTACAAAACCTTTATTTTCTTCCCCTAAGCGGTGATTTACAGGAACTCGTACGTTATCAAAGAAAATTGAACCTCGCCCAATAGCACGCTGACCATGACAATCAAATCGTGTAGTACTAATTCCTGGTAAATTCATAGGTACCAATAAAGCAGTTACACCATGTGCACCAGACTCAATTGAACCAGTACGGCCGAAAATAACAGATGCATCGGCTTGATCAGCGGCTGAAATTGAAGTTTTTTCTCCATTAAGAATATATTCATCTCCATCACGCTCAATTTTCAAACGTAAATTTGCCGCGTCAGATCCACCTCGTGGTTCAGTTAAACCAATTGAAAAAATAGCCTCTCCCGCCGTAAGTTTTGCCAACCATGGACGGACAACTTCTGGCTCACCATGTTCAGCTAGAATCTGACCATTTAAAGAAGCGAGTAAATTAATATATGAAAAACTCAAATCAGCTTTAGCAATCGCTTCATGAATGACACCTGCCGCCAGACGTCCCATACCCTGCCCACCATATTCTTCAGGTAACTCAGGTGCGATAAAACCCATCTCTCCCATTTTTTTAACTAAATCTCGGTCAAAAGTTCTAGTCTGGTCACGTTCTAAAAAACCGGGAGCGATATATTTTTGGGCAAATTTCTCAACTGTTTCAGCTAGATATTCCAAATCTTCTGTAATATAAGGATTTTTACTCATCTCATTCTCCTTAATTATTTGAAATATTTGCGGAATTCTGGCTTACGTTTATCTTTAAGGGCATTTACCCCTTCACGAGATTCCTCTGTATCATAATAAAGCTTCAAGGCGTACATACCCATACCAGCAATTCCGGCTTGATGTGCAGTATCCATATTGAAACTACGCTTTGCGATTGCTAATGCTGTTGGACTACGTTCGCAAAGTTCTTCTCCCCATGCTTGAACTTCAGCATCGAGTTGATCAGCTGGAACGCATTTATTTGCCAAGCCCATCGATACAGCTTCTTCTCCAGTATAACGACGACACATATACCAAATTTCACGAGCTTTTTTCTCCCCCACAACTCGAGCCAAGAATGCAGTTCCATAACCTGGATCAACAGACCCCATTTTAGGACCAACTTGACCAAAGATTGCTTTATCAGAGCAAATTGTTAAATCACAGATGGTTGCCAAAACATTCCCACCGCCAATCGCATAACCCTGTACACGTGCGATTACAGGCTTAGGAACATCGCGAACAGCTGTATGTAGTTCTTCCATTGGCAAACCAATTGTGCCACGTCCGTCATAGTTTCCATTATGAGCAGACTGATCTCCACCTGTACAGAATGCGCGATCACCTGCACCAGTTAAAACAATTGCCCCCACATCTCGATCATAACCAGCTTTATTTAGTGCTTTAATAATTTCATCACAAGTCTGCCCACGGAAAGCGTTCATTTTTTCAGGACGGTTAATGATGATCCATGCCACACCATTTCTAACTTCGTATAAAATATCTTCAAAATTCATTTTTTCATTTCCTTGAACTGTTATTCGTTATTTATTCCAAAATTGGAATTAACCATTCATGGTTAATCCACCAGAAACACTTAATACTTGACCAGTAACAAATCCAGCATCATCACTTAAGAAGAATGTAATAGCCGATGCTAAATCATCTGGTTGACCCAATCGGCCAAGGGGTATAGCACGTGTAAAAGCTTCACGAAGTTTTTCTGGATTCGAAGCGCCTTCGGTTACGCCAGCCAATAAAGCCGTATCAGTTGGTCCTGGACAAATAACATTGAAAGTAATGTTATTGCGTGAATGCTCACGCGCCAGTGTTTTAGAAAAAGAAAGTAATCCACCCTTACATGCTGCATATACAGCTTCACCAGATGAACCAACTCTTGCAGCATCAGATGCAATATTCACTACACGCCCATGATTTCGTTCAACCATTACCGGTAAAACAGCATGGTGCATGTTCAACATGCCAATTAAATTGATCTGAATTAATTTTTCCCACTCATTCGCAGATGTTTTCAAAAATGGTTTAAATACATCCCAACCTGCATTATTTACCAAAGCATCAATTGGCCCCAATTGTTCTTGGGTAGATTTAACTGCGGAATCAACAATCTGACGATCTGTAATATCACACTCAATTGCAATTGCCTGACCATTATTTGCTTCAATTTCCGCAACCAGAGTCTTCGCTGCTTCTAAATTCATATCAAATACCGCAACTTTCGCACCTTCTTCAGCTAAGCGTTTACAAGTTGCTGAACCAATTCCACCAGCACCGCCTGTCACGATAATTACTTTGTCTTTTAGTCCTTTCATAAGTTTTCCTTGTCCATTTAGTGAGCTAAATTTTTCATTCCTTGTTGATAATTTCAAAATAGCTAACAAGAAAATTAATTTCAATTACTAAATAACAAAGCTCACTATGCGAAATATATAAACAAGTTGACATATTTTAATAAAAATATGTTTTTAAATAAAAATATATTTATTTTGGCAAAAATAATGAAATAATTAGTTACATTTATTACGCAAAAACAAGATGCTTAACCGTCAATTTCAAGAATTAAAAATACAAGATTGGAAATATTCCAAAAGAATAATTAGTAATATTAATTTTTAGATTATTTAATAAATTGAGCAGATATAATTTTTCAAAAAAAAGCCCTTATTCGTGTAATCCACAAATAAAGGCTTTTTTTCGATTTTATTTTTTGAAAAAGATAGTAATAAACACTATTTCTTAAACTATATATGGTTTAAGAAATAAGACCTTCAGAAAGTCAAATCTTAATTAGAAAATGCAGCTATACCCGTCTGAGCGCGCCCAAGGATAAGAGCATGGACATCGTGTGTTCCCTCATAAGTATTTACAACCTCTAAATTTACAAGATGTCGGGCTACACCAAACTCATCACTGATCCCATTTCCTCCCAGCATATCCCTAGCTAGCCGAGCAATATCAAGAGCCTTACCACAGTTATTACGCTTAATTAGGGATGTACCTTCAACAGATGCAATACCTTCATCTTTCATACGTCCAAAACGTAAAGCCACTTGTAAACCCAAAGAAATTTCAGTTTGCATATCTGCAAGTTTCTTTTGAATTAACTGATTTGCTGCTAAAGGACGCCCAAACTGCTTACGATCCATCGTATATTGATGTGCTGTATGCCAGCAAAACTCGGCTGCCCCCATTGCACCCCATGCAATACCATATCGCGCACTATTCAAACATGTAAACGGACCTTTTAAACCCCGAATCTCTGGAAATACATTTTCCTCTGGAACAAATACGTTATCCATTACTATTTCACCAGTAATGGAAGCCCTCAATCCCACTTTTCCATGAATTGCAGGTGCAGAAAGACCATCCCAACCTTTTTCTAAAATGAAGCCTCGAATATCACCAACATTACCTTCAGGTGAAACTTCTTTTGCCCATACTACGAATACATCAGCAATAGGACTATTAGTAATCCACATTTTAGCGCCAGTTAAACGATAACCACCCTCAACTTTTTTAGCGCGAGTAATCATACTGCCAGGGTCCGAGCCATGGTCAGGTTCGGTTAGTCCAAAACAACCAATGTATTCACCTGTAGCGAGTTTAGGTAAATATTTTTGCTTTTGCTCTTCAGTACCAAATTCATTAATAGGAACCATAACTAAAGAACTTTGAACGCTGGCCATTGAACGATAACCTGAGTCTACTCGTTCAATTTCACGAGCAATTAACCCATAACTCACATAATTCAACCCTGAGCCACCATATTGTTCAGGAATTGTAGGTCCTAAAAGACCTAGCTCGCCCATTTCACGAAAAATAGAAGCATCTGTTTGCTCATGACGGAACTGTTCTAATACACGTGGCATTAGCTTATTTTGACTATAATTAAATGCAGTATCCCGAATCATTCGCTCTTCTTCAGTTAACTGATTTTCTAATAAAAAAGGATCTTGCCAATTAAATTGAACTCTACTCATTTTCTCATTCCTTTAGGTAAAAACATCCATCTATTAAGTTGTAGCTTGTTTAATCATGTCTCGAGCAATAATGATTTGCTGAATTTGTGTTGTTCCCTCATAGAGACGGAATAAACGAACATCTCGATAAAATCGTTCAATTGAATATTCACTGATGTATCCAGCCCCACCATGTATCTGTAAACAACGATCAGCTACTCGGCCACACATTTCTGTAGCAAACATTTTTGCACACGATGCCTCGGTACTAATATTTTCCCCCAGATCACGACGACGTGCTGCATCTAATACCATGCATTTCGCAGCATAAATCTCTGTTTTTGAATCCGCTAACATCGCTTGAATAAGCTGAAAATTAGCAATTGATTGACCAAATTGTTTACGTTCTATTGCATATTGCAAGGCATCTTCTAACATACGCTCTGCCATTCCTGCACTGTAAGCAGCTATATGTAAACGGCCTTTATCAAGTACTTTCATTGCTGTTTTAAAACCAATACCTTCAATACCACCGATCAATTGGTCTTTATGCACACGACAATTATCAAAAATGACATCACAGGTATAAGAACCCTTTTGTCCCATTTTTTTATCAATTTTTCCTAAAGTGAGCCCAACTGTGCCGGCCTCAACCAAAAAAGCTGAAATGCCTCCAGCACCTTTAATATCTGGATTAGTCCTAGCCATAACAGTAAAAGTTGATGCGCGAGGTGCATTAGTAATAAAACGCTTGGTACCGTTTAAAATATAATAATCGCCATCTTTAAATGCAGAAGTCTTTAAAGCAGCGGCATCTGAACCAGAGTCAGGTTCCGTTAGGCAGAAAGAACCTATAATTTCTCCGCTAGCATAACCTGGTAAATATTTTTGCTTTTGTTCTTCAGTACCATCAATAATAATTCCACTTGAGCCGATCCCGTTATTTGTACCAATCAAAGAACGAAATGCAGCAGAAGTTTGCCCCAACTCAAATGCAACCAACACCTCTTCTTCCATCGTAATTCCCAGACCGCCGTACTCTTCGGGAATTGTTAAACCAAATAAGCCTAATTCCTTCATTTGTTGGACAATATGATCTGGTATAGCATCAGTTTCATCGACCTCATGCTCTAAAGGTCTCAATGTATTCTTAACAAAACTTCGAATTGTAGATAACAACTGTTCTAATGTCTGTTGATCACGAATCATCTTTCTCTCCTTATATCCTTATACAATGCTATCCAAAGCACCATTTTGTAATACAAAACCACAAGCAATTTCGTTATACGAAATAAAATAGCAGCACAACCCTCAACAAACAAGAATTTTTTACTTAAAATTTCGCAATACAGAATTAATGTTCATTAAATTGCATAAATATATTGATTTAACTCTCAAATAAAGCTAAATTTAAATGAATATTTATTT
Organism: Acinetobacter sp. Li1LvA2; assembly: GCF_056156705.1. NCBI lineage: Bacteria > Pseudomonadati > Pseudomonadota > Gammaproteobacteria > Moraxellales > Moraxellaceae > Acinetobacter > Acinetobacter sp. Li1LvA2. Next base: position 94,363 of record NZ_JBSICF010000001.1, on the reverse strand, counting down.
TGTTATACGAAATTAAGGTTTATGATTGGTTGATTCTTCTTTTCAGTTTTTTAGCCAATATTGCTGTTGACTTAGTGAATCATTTAAAAAAGCATCAACTATTCTAATTTTTTTTGTATAGCGAAATATAATTGATATGATCAAGAATAGTGTTTGATCAAATACGGGAATGGTATGCATTTAGAATATAATCAACTAAAAGAACAAGTCGAAAAAAAAGTGAACTTTGATGAAATCCGTTTAGATCCGATTTCTCATATTCACCGCGAAAATAATCCTCAATTTATTGCTTCCTTAGCGCGTGGATTAGAGATATTACGTTGTTTTTCAGCATCCAACCAAGTTCTAGGTAATCAGGAACTATCTCATCTTACAGGCTTACCTAGGCCAACAATTGCAAGAATTACGAGTACATTAGTGTCCCTTGGTTACTTAAAGCAACTTCCAAATTCTACTAAATACACTTTAGATATTGGGGTGCTGGCACTTGGTTACGCCGCATTATCGAGTATATCTATACGATCAATTGCCCATTCTTACATGGAAGAAATGTCCAGATATGCACAAGCTCCAGTTGCTATGGCAATGAGAGACCGGTTAAACATGATGTATCTAGATGTGGTTCAAACCGAAACCAATTTAACTATGCGCAGACCAATTGGTTCGACTTTACCCTTACATAACACATCTATGGGAAGAGCCTGTTTAGCAGCTCTTCCTGAAAATGAACGTGAATTTATTTTAAAAGCATTAGAAAAGAAGCACACTGCTGAAGAATGGCCAGCAATTAAACGTAGTTTAGATCGAGCCTTTCATGATTATCAAAACTATGGGTATTGTTTATCTTTAAGCGAATGGCATAAAGAAGTGAACTCTGTTGCAGTTCCCTTAATACATCCAATATACGGTTTATTAGTCTTTAACTGCGGAGCACCAAGCTACTTAGTTAATCAAGAAAAACTTGAAAATGAAATCGGACCGAGATTAATTCATATGGTTCAAAATATTCAAGATGCTCTGAACACTTTGCACTGAATAACCATTCAAAACTGAACTATAGTTCAGTTTTTTTGGGAGTAATTTTAATAATGAAACTGGATTTCGTAATATGGAAAATTTAGAACGTGAATCGATGGAGTTTGACGTTGTCATCGTAGGTGCAGGACCTGCCGGTCTGTCTGCTGCGATTAAGATCCGTCAATTAGCGATTGAAAATAACTTACCCGATCTTTCTGTTTGTGTAGTTGAAAAAGGCTCTGAAGTAGGTGCGCATATCTTGTCTGGTGCTGTGCTTGAGCCACGTGCCATCAATGAACTTTTCCCGAACTGGAAAGATGAAGGCGCGCCTCTTAATGTCCCTGTAACTGAAGACAAGACATTCTTCTTACTTTCAGAAACCACTTCTAAAGAAGCACCTCACTGGATGGTTCCTAAAACCATGCACAATGATGGTAACTACGTTATCTCGTTAGGTAACGTTGTTCGTTGGTTAGGTCAAAAAGCTGAAGAACTAGAAGTTTCGATCTTCCCTGGTTTTGCTGCATCTGAAGTGCTTTACCATGAAGACGGTACTGTAAAAGGGATTCAAACTGGCGACATGGGTGTTGGTAAAGATGGCGAACCAACGCATAACTTTACTCCAGGTTATGAGCTTCACGCTAAATACACCCTCTTTGCTGAAGGTTGCCGTGGTCACTTAGGCAAATGTCTCATTGCAAAATACAATCTCGATAAAGATGCTGATCCACAGCACTACGGTATCGGGATTAAAGAGCTTTGGGAAATTGACCCAGCAAAACATAAGCCGGGCTTAGTGATGCACGGTGCTGGTTGGCCATTGGCTGAAACTGGTTCTTCTGGTGGTTGGTGGTTATACCACGCTGAAAACAACCAAGTGACTTTGGGTATGATCGTGGACTTGTCTTATGAAAATCCACACATGTATCCATTCATGGAAATGCAGCGCTGGAAAACTCACCCACTGATTAAACAGTATTTAGAAGGTGGTAAGCGTATTTCTTACGGCGCACGTGCTGTAGTGAAAGGCGGTTTCAACTCATTGCCTAAATTGACTTTCCCAGGCGGCTGCTTGATTGGTGATGATGCAGGTTTCTTAAACTTTGCAAAAATCAAAGGCTCACACACTGCCATGAAATCAGGCATGTTATGTGGTGAAGCTGTATTTGAGGCGATTGCTGCTGGTGTAGAAAAAGGCGGTGACCTTGCGATTGCACGCGTTACCGAAGGCGAAGATTTATTCACTAAAGAATTAACTTCATACACTGACAAATTCAACAACAGCTGGTTAAAAGAAGAGCTTTATAACTCTCGTAACTTTGGCCCAGCAATGCATAAATTTGGTCAATGGATAGGTGGTGCATTTAACTTTATCGACCAAAATGTCTTTAAAGTGCCATTCACTTTACATGACTTGAAGCAAGACTTTGCTGTATTGAAAACTGTCGATGCAACCAGCTTCAAGCCAAACTATCCAAAACCAGATGGCAAGCTTACATTTGACCGTTTATCTTCTGTGTTTATCTCAAACACTGTTCATGAAGAAAATCAGCCAGCTCACTTGAAGCTTACTGATCCTTCAATTCCAGTGAACGTAAACTTACCGAAATGGGATGAGCCTGCACAGCGCTACTGCCCTGCTGGTGTTTACGAAATCATGGAAGAGAATGATGGCTCTAAACGCTTCCAGATTAACGCAGCAAACTGTGTTCACTGTAAGACCTGTGACATTAAAGACCCATCTCAAAACATCACATGGGTAGTGCCAGAAGGTGGTGGTGGTCCGAATTACCCTAATATGTAATTCCTTGCGACACGGCAAAGCGTTGCTTTGCTAGCCGTGTCTCATATCCATACATGTAATAGAACAGCCACCTTCTCTGCAAAAGCATAGCTTTTGCACTTGCGGCAGGACAAAGCGCTGCTTTCTTCTTCCTGCCTCAGGTAGTGGTGGTCCGAATTACCCTAATTGTAATATCGGACGATATAGCAGAGTTTCAATTGATCAATAAAGCAAGATATAAAAAAGGATAATCTAATGGGTGCATTAACAGGATATAAAGTATTAGATTTAAGTCGTATATTAGCCGGCCCTTGGTGCAGTCAAATCTTGGCAGACCTTGGTGCAGAGGTTATAAAAGTTGAACGTCCTTATTGTGGAGATGATACTCGACAGTGGGGACCACCTTGGTTAAAAGATAATAAAAAACTAGATACTCAAGAGGCTGCTTATTATCTATCAGCAAATCGAAATAAATTTTCAGTCGCTATTGATATTTCAACGTTTGAAGGCCAAGCCCTGATTAAAAAAATGGTTTTAGATACAGATGTTCTCATTGAAAACTATAAAACAGGCACCCTTAAGCGCTATGGACTAGATTATGAGAGCTTATCCAAAATCAACCCTCGTTTAGTATATTGTTCTATTACAGGTTTTGGGCAAACTGGCCCCCGTTCTAAAGAACCTGGATATGATTTTATCATTCAAGGCATGGGAGGAATGATGAGTGTCACGGGAGAACGTGATGATTTACTAGGCGGAGGCCCGCAAAAAGCTGGCATTGCTCTTGCCGATTTAACTACTGGCTTATATTCCAATATCGCAATTCAAGCTGCTCTTCTTTCACGCCATCAAACAGGTGAAGGCCAATATATTGATATGGCATTACTAGATACTCAAATCGCTTGCATGTCCCAGCTTGGAACAAATTACTTAGTATCAGAAAAAATTCCTGGGCGTTATGGAAATGCTCACGCTAATATTGTGCCTTATCAGGTTTTCAAAGCTCTTCAAGGTGAATTCATTATTGCCTGTGGTAATGACAATCAATTTACTTCATTGTGCCAAAGTATTGGCTTAGCTGAATTACTGCATAACCCTAAATTTTCAACTAACGCCCAACGTGTAATTCATCGAGATGCTTTGATACAGATATTACAGTCACACTTTTTAAGTGATACCGCGGAGAATTGGGTTGCTAAAATTCACGCGGTTCAAGTTCCTGTTGGCATGATTAATAATATTCAACAAGCTCTCTCGGAACCACAGGCTATAGCACGCAACATGGTAGTCAAAATCCCCCATCCTCTACAAAGTAACTACCAAATGATTGGGTCACCAATTAAGCTTTCAAAAACACCTGTTGAATATAAAAAAACTCCTCCTCTTCTAGCAGAGGATAGTAATTTAATTTTGCAGCGTTATCTTAACGAAGATGAATTTACTGCTTTGAAAAATAAAAGAATTGTTCAATAATAAAAAACCCTTAGTGTTTACTAAGGGTTTTTCGACTTTAATCAATGAAGATTAAAGTTTAGATACCAACTCTGGTACTACAGTGTTCAAATCACCAACTAAACAGTAGTCAGCAACACTGTTGATTGGCGCTTCTTCGTCTTTGTTGATTGCAACAATAACTTTAGAATCTTTCATACCGGCTAAATGCTGGATCGCACCAGAAATACCTACAGCAACGTAAAGGTCAGGCGCAACGATTTTACCAGTTTGACCTACTTGGAAGTCGTTAGGTACGAAGCCCGCATCAACTGCCGCACGTGAAGCACCTTGTGCTGCACCAAGATTGTCAGCTAATGGATCAAGTACTTTATGGTAGTTCTCACCAGAACCAACACCACGACCACCAGAAACTACGATACGAGCCGCAGTTAATTCTGGACGGTCAAGTTTAACGATTTCTTCAGATACGAAATTAGAAATACCTGCATCTTTTACTTCGCCAACTGTTTCAACCGCAGCTGAACCACCTTCCGCAGCAACTGGATCAAATGCTGTACCACGAACAGTACCAACAATGATTGCTTCGTCAGATTGAACAGTTGCAATCGCGTTACCAGCGTAGATAGGACGCTTGAATGTGTTTGCAGATTCAACAGAAATAATATCTGTGATCATGCTTACATCAAGAAGAGCAGCAACACGTGGAAGAATGTTCTTACCAGTTGTTGTAGAAGCAGCTAAAACGTATTTGTACCCTTTAGCCAAGTCAGCAACTAAGCCAGCTACGTTTTCAGCTAATTGGTTTGCATAAGCAGCGTTGTCAGCAAGTAAAACTTTGCTTACACCAGCAACTTTAGCAGCAGCATCAGCAACTGCTTGAGCACCAGAACCAGCAACTAATACAGTAATATCACCACCGATTTTTTGTGCTGCAGCAACAACGTTTAAAGTAGCACCGTTAAGTACTTGGTTGTTGTGGTCAGCGATAACTAAAATACTCATGATTTTATCCTTCCGTATTAGATCACTTTCGCTTCATTTTTCAATTTTTCAACAAGCTCATCTACAGATTTCACTTGTACGCCAGCTTTACGTTCTGCCGGAGCTTCAACTTTAACAGTTTTAAGCTTAGTACCAGCTGTAACGCCATAATCAGCAGGAGATTTAGTATCAAGTGGCTTCTTACGAGCTTTCATGATGTTAGGCAATGCTGCATAACGTGGCTCGTTCAGACGCAAGTCAGTCGTGATGATTGCAGGAAGTGCCAGTTCAACAGTTTGTAAACCACCGTCAACTTCACGAGTTACTTGTACTTTACCGCCATCAACTTTCACTTCAGAAGCAAATGTACCTTGACCAGCACCTAGTAAAGCACCAAGCATTTGACCTACTTGGTTAGAGTCATCATCAATTGCTTGTTTACCAAGAAGGATAAGTTCTGGTTTTTCAGCGTCAACAACACCTTTTAAAATTTTAGCAACTTCTAAAGCGCCAATTTCATCAGTGGTTTCAACTAAAATACCGCGGTCTGCACCCAAAGCCATTGCAGAACGGATTTGTTCTTGAGCTTCTTTAGGACCCACAGAAACAACAACGATTTCTGATACTGTTCCTTTTTCTTTTAAGCGAACCGCTTCTTCCACTGCGATTTCACAAAATGGGTTAATTGACATTTTAACGTTAGTTAGGTCAACCCAACTATTGTCCGGCTTAACACGAACTTTGACGTTGGCATCAACCACGCGTTTTACAGCAACAAGAGCCTTCATGTAGTTCCTCGAGTAAAGATAAAAAATGGTCTATTACTTCATATTCATGTGATAGACCATGCCATAGTGAATTATTTTGAAAATGAACGATTATGATTAATAAGTGATAAAGCAATTGCACCGATTAAACCTGCTGCCGCAATTACCATAAAGTTTTGTTCAATCGGTAAATTCAAGGCCATAATCATTCCTATCAGTAATGGTGCTCCTATAGCGCCTAAACGACCAATGCCAGATGCCAAACCTATACCCGTTGAACGAATCTCACTAGGATAAAACTGACCACAATATGAATAAGCAACAATCTGAGCGCCTGTAGAGCAAGCTCCAACCACTGCAATAGTGATATACAACATGTGTATTGGCATTGGCAAAGTCATCAAGTACAAAAATAGGCTTCCCAAACTGTACATAAACACCAAGACCCATTTGATATGCATACGGTCAGCCAACCAACCTCCACCTACGGCACCAATGATCCCGCCAATATTGAGAGCAATCACGAAGCTTAATGCTGAGCCAAGCGTATAACCCGACATCGCCATTAACTTAGTCAGCCACGTACTCAGTGAATAGACCATAAATAGCCCAGTAAAGAATGCTACCCAAAACATGATTGTGCTAAAACCACGTCCATTCGCGAATAAATAAGAAACAGAAGAGCCCGCATGGGTTGGATCTGTAATATTGAGCAGTGCTACATCATCTATTTGAATATTGGGTTCAATCAATCGAATAGTCTGTTTTAGTTCTAGATCTTTCTTGTTTTTACTCAGATATGCCAATGACTCTGGCATTGACTTCATAATAAAAGGTATGAGCAATACAGGAATACCAGCCGCAAAAAATACGACTTGCCAACCAAATTCCACAATAAATTGTTTACCCAGTAAAGCTGCCAATATACCGCCTATAGCGTACCCAGAGAACATCAAGGCGGTCATGAAATTACGTATTTTTTTGGGAGCATACTCAGTCATTTGTGCTACGACATTTGGCATCACCCCACCAATCCCCAAACCGGCAATAAAACGCATAATACTAAAACTAATAGGATCATTCGTCATTCCAGCTAGTGCAGTGAATACGCTAAAAAGAAATACGCAGATTGCGATCGTCAAACGTCTGCCAATTTTATCGGATATAGCTCCTAAAAAAATGGCCCCCACCATCATGCCAAATAATGCAGAACTAGCCATAAAGCCAGCTGTCGAAGCACTGACACCCATTTCTTCCATGATTGAAGGAATAGCTATACCAGCAACAGCAATGTCATAGCCATCAATGATAATAATAATGAAACACCAAACTAACACTTTGGCATGGAACTTATTAAACTTCGCATCATTAGCAATTTTGTGTACATCAATGTACTGCATGATCATCTCCTTGATATTCATGGCTCTTTATATTTTCTTGAATTTTGTTAATTACATTTTTGCCCTTATTTATTGGTTGAAGCAGTAATACTTCATTTCGACCAAGAGTAATCATTGCAATAATTTATGTCAATATATTGATATAAATTAAATAATAAAATATATAACTTATTGTTTATTATATTTTTAAATTAAAAAAATTAACAAAAAATGCAAATATGTTGACACAAATAAATAATCCAATATGCTTTTAACTATCAAAAAAGGAGTTTAAAAGATGAACGCAACCCTTAATTATCAGGACGATATCGCCATAATTACTCTTTGCCGACCAGAAGCAAGAAATGCTCTAAATAAAGAGATGATTCAAACTATTGATAACTTACTTAACAGAGTCATTCAAAGCCCTCCTCGTGTTCTCATTTTTACTGGTCAAGGAGAAAAAGCTTTTTGTGCTGGAGCAGATATCACTGAACTACAAAATAAAACCCCTACAGAATATCTAGAGCTTTCACGTAAAGGGCAAAATTTTTTCAATAAGATTAGTAATTTATCATTCCCTACACTAGCCGTAATTAAGGGCGCAGCTCTAGGTGGCGGCTTAGAATTAGCAATGGCTTGTACTTTTCGTATCTGTAGTCTTAATTCTAAGTTTGGTTTACCTGAAATTAAATTAGGCCTACTTCCAGGTTATGGAGGAACTCAACGCTTACCTCGTATCGTAGGCTGTGCAAAAGCATTAGAGTTAACTCTAAGTGGAAGAATTTTTGATGCGCTTGAAGCAAAAGAAATAGGTCTAATCACACAAATTACAGCGACTGAAGATTCAGTTCAAGCTGGCTTAGATTTTTTATCAAGTTTTGGAGAATCATTTCCTGCATCCACAGCATTTATCATAAAAGCTGTTCAATCTGCATTAGATTTGAATATTACTGATGGATTAGCACTGGAAAGTGAAATGTTTCTTGCTAGTACCCAAACTAAAGATGCGACTGAAGGTATACAAGCATTTATTGAAAAGCGTAAAGCAGAATTTACGAATCAATGATGCTACTAAACCAACTTTAAATATTGCCTAATATATAGCTGATTTGATAATTTTCGGTAAAAACTATCAAATCAGACTATCTAAATCGATACCAACATTACATAAATCATCAATATTCCATTTTTTATTTTCAATAAATGCATCTGGTTATAAGTATATAATATAGATAAATCCTCAATACTTAGCAGTTTAGATTATGACCCAAAAAGATCAACAAAGTTATGATCATTCTCTTTATCCAATTCACAACAGATTATTCTTCAGATTGTTTCAACTTGGAAACTCATTAGATCGTCAATGTGTAAATGAGCTAGGAATTTCGTCAGTACATTGGGCAGTTTTAGGTGCATTATCAAGGCCACAAACTAATTGGGTTATGTCATTTACTGAGTTAACTGAATACCTAGATGTAAGTAGACAAAATTTAGATGGTGTTTTGAAGCGACTCGAACGCGAAGGCTATGTAATACGCCAAATTGACACAACAGATCGTCGTGCAAAAAATATCATGTTGACCAAAGAAGGAATTGCTCGATGGGAACAATTACAAGAAAATATTTATAATTTTTATAAGCAGGCTCTAAATGGCTTTACACTTGACGATATGATTACATTTACTCATTTAGCAAATAAATTAACAAATGGTTTGAATGATATTAAAATAAACGGTTAAGCTAGAATGGTCTATTAAGATTAACTAATAAATTAGGAAATATTGTTTTCCTAATTGTACAATTTGGGGAATTTAATAGTAATTGTTGTACAAGAGAATTTTACACGCAATTAGTTAGAATATTTTTTAGTTTAATTTTTTAAAAAGTAACGTGCATTTATCTATTACCTCTTTTTTAGAACCAGCCCACTAATTTAGTAGGCTAGTTTTCAATACATTATTACCAAACTTTATTTCAGTGGTGATACCGAAGTTGGCAGAGCAATCATTGACTGCATCTCATGGGTTAACCACTGTGGACCACCTTTTGGTGGCCAAATACCATCTGCAACCGATTTAGCACGAACTTCTGAACGCTCATTCAATGATGAGTATGGCCAAATACTTACAATACGCGGCGTGCCATCAAGAGCATACATCGCTATTGTTAATTTTGAGTATTGAGTACGAGTTGGCACTGCATTTTTCCATGCCTCAAGGATATGAGGGACACCACCATGTTTCAACTCATAAGTACGAATTTCATAGACAGGACCAAATTCACCTACCTCAACTTCTGGTAAGAAGTCGAAACCAGCAAAATTTTCAACTGAATATTTGATGATATTTTCTGATGTATCAAATAAGTTTTCTTGTGCTGCTAAACGTGCATTTTCATCGTCAAGTTCTTGTTGTGAAGAGTAGCTACGTAATACGACAACTTGATTGAGTTGACCTATATCAGAGAAAAAAACTCCAAGTAGCTTACCTTTAGCTGCCGTATCTTGGTAAAAACTTTGAATACCTGTCGCAACAGTTGCGGTTGTACCCATTTTGATAGTGATATTAATCAGTTGATAAAGCTTCATGCGGTTCTCCGTGGTTGTGTCATTTGTGTAGGTTGTTCAGTCACTTGTTTATTTAGTTTTCCTGCGGCAAATTGAGCAATTCGCCAAGCAAATACCATCCCTGGCCCTAACGTTGTTCCGGGACCTGGGTATGTTCCTTTAAAAATTGAAGACAGGTCATTGCCACAAGCAAATAGCCCAGTGATCACCTGATTATTCTGATCAAGCACTCGACCATAAATATCACCAGCTAATCCACCGCTACTTGCACAGTCCATTGGAATAACGGGTAAAGCGTAAAATGGTCCTTGCTCAAGTTTGCCCAAACATGGATTTGGTTTTACCTCAGGATCCCCGTTAAAACGGTTCATCACACCACTACCTTTACCAAAGTCGGTGTCTGTACCTTGTTCAACCAATTGATTAAAACGCTGAACAGTACTCACTAATCCTTGGGCATTGATTCCAACTTTTTGAGCAAGCTCCTCTAGTGAATTTGCGGCGAATAAATATTTTGCCTTGAGATAGTAATCGAGTTTTTTTGCACCAGGCAGAACAAAACCTAACCCATATTTTTGAATCGCAGTTTGGTCGCAAATCAGATAGGACTGAATTTTTGCTTTACCTTGATTAGTTTTGAGCTGCGCCATACAAAAGTCGTGGTACGAATCTGACTCATTGACAAAGCGGTTACCATCGTCATTGACAGCTATCACACCTGGTTTGGCACGGTCTAAAATAATGTGTGGCCAAATAGCTTTATAGCCATTGGTATGAACATGAATGGAACATGGAAAATACAGCACACTACTATCCACAGAGGGGTCAAGTTTTGCACCCTTTTCAAGGGCTTTACTGAGCCCATCACCTGTGTTTGAGTCGGGAGACAATGAGTCTGCGATTAAACCATTTGGGAACAATTGTTGACGTAAATTTGTATTCCACCCCACACCCCCTGTGGCTAAAACTACACCTTTTCGGGCATGAATGACTTTTACACCTTGTTCAGTTTTAATTTTAGCTCCTACCACTTTGCCTTCTTCGACTAGCAGCTCTTGCAGTGGCGCATTAAACCAAACTGGTACATTCTTTTGTTTAAGGTTGTAAAATAAGCTACCCACCAGAGCGTTGCCCATAACAAGGCGTGTACCCCGATTAAAACGTAACCTTGAAAGCAAATAAGGCACCACAACTTTCAAAGTGGTCATAAAGTTCTGAAAACTATGTATAGGATTTAATAGTGCATTTAACTCACTACGATTGACCATCATGCCGCCTAAGCCCATAAACTCGGCCCGTGGAGGACGTACATATTTAAAGTCAGCACCTAAAACACTTGCATCAAATTCAGCAGGTGCAAGCGCACGACCGCCAAATGCTTCACCTGGCTGATTTTTCACATAATCGGGATGTGCTAAACAAGCATTAAGCTTAACTGTTGTTTTTTCATCTAATTCACGAATCATATCAGCACATGAGGCTAAAAATGCTTCGCGAAGTTCTTCACTACCACGTTCACCCACTACAGATTTAAGAAAAATTCGCGCTTGCTCAATATCATCAGGAACACCTGCTTGAACACTTAAATGTGATCCTGGTGCCCAAATTGTTCCACCAGATGTTGCTGAAGTACCACCTACTTGGGAAGCCTTTTCACAAAGTAAAACATCTAATCCATTAAGCTTGGCAAATAGTGCCGCAGACATCCCTGCTGCACCACCGCCAATAACCAATAAATCAACTTCTTTATCCATGTTCAATTCTCCTTAATCTTGCTTATTCGGCATAAACGCTGCTGTTTCAGTTCGAGCTTGTTCAGCAATTTTTTTTGCAGCAAGATAACCAAATGTCATGGCTGGACCTAAGGTAATTCCACCACTCGGATATTGGCCCCCCATGATGCTATTGAGATCATTTCCAGCCGCAAATAATCCATTAATCGGTTGCCCTGCTTTATTTAGAACTTGGGCATATTCATCTGTAACCAGTCCTGCAAATGTCCCTAGACTTCCTGGCACCACTTCAACTGCATAAAATGGTCCATTTTCAATTGGAGCAATACATGGGTTCGGATGATGATCGGCATCACCCTGCGCTTTTTGATAAGGAGTAGTACCACGTTGAAACTCTGGGTCTTGGCCTAAATAGGCATATTGGTTGTACTGCTCTACTGTTTTTAAAAACTGAACTGGATCTATACCGCATGCCACAGCCAGCTCTTGAATAGTGTGTCCTTGTTTTAAGTAACCATTATCTAGCCAAGGCTTTAGAGAAATTGGAAAAGGTTTAACAGCACCTAAACCATAACGGCGAATAAACTTATGATCACAAATCAACCAGCAATGTGCTTGTTCGCCTTGCGGTGTATGATTGAATAAATCTTTAATAAATGCAGGATAGGAATCACCTTCATTTGTGAAACGGCATCCATTTTTTAAAACTGCAATTAATCCTGGTTTACCTCGTTCAACCAAATGTGGAAAACGACCTAAAGTTCCATCTGAACGTGGCATTAGTGAAACAGGTGCCCATGCGCCAGACCAAAGCAAGGTTTGGTCAACAGTTGCACCAATTGCTTCTGCCACACTTAAGCCATCACCTATATTTGTTTCGGGAGCAGCTGAATGATGGGGTGTTCCTTCACTCACATGTTTGAATAAAGCTTGCTTACGTTTTTCATCATGCGGAAAACCACCAGTCGCTAGTATCACGCCATGTTTTGCTATTATCTTGACGATGCCAGCTGGTGTTTTAAATAATGCTCCAATTACTCGACCATTTTCTTCAACTAATTCAGTCATGGCATGATTTGCCAATAGTTTTACTTTGTAATCGAGTGCAGATTTGAGTAAGCGAGCTACCAAAGCATTACCATTCACAATTTGAGTGGAGCGCTTAGTAAAAATTAGATCAAAAAAATGTCGTAATACTCGTTTGGTCGCATAGATAAAGGATGGAATTGCATAAAAAGTATTAATGAAATGCTTCATATCTGCGCCAGAAGCGATACCCATTCCCCAAAGCGTAGTTTCAGGAATTGGCGGACGTAGGATATTTAGTTTCTGACCAAGTAAACGGCCATCGTAAGGTGCAGCAACAATCGAACGCCACCCAACCCTAGCACCTTCAATATTGAAAAAGTCAGGTACTGCGGCACCAATATTAAACTTAACCTCAGTTTTGGCTTCGAAAAATTCCACCATTTTTGGTGCTTGAGTTAAATAAGTATGGATTTTAGTTTCATCATACTTTTCACCCAAAATATTTTTTAAATATAGCTTAGGTATCTCAATTGGTTCGGCTTGCCCTTCACGTACAGCATGAGGTGTATTAGGAATCCATAACCATCCTCCCGATACAGCAGTAGTTCCACCAAATACGGATGCTTTCTCTGCGACAATAACCTTTAATCCTTCAAATGCTGCGGTCACGGCGCTTGAAAGCCCACCTGCACCTGAGCCAATGACTAAAACATCACATTCGTAGCATTCACGAATTGGCATCGGAATCATCTGAAATGGTTGTTGGGTTTTTGCGTTCATACTTCTTACCCCGTAACAGTGCCCAATTGATCGAGCGCAACGAGCTGCTTCATTGCTTGTAAATTAATTTCAGCGCGTTCGAGAGCAGGACGTTCAGCTAGTACTAAATTGGGGACTTCTGCAGCTAACATAATTTCTTTAGGCAAAGCACGAATTAACCCTATAAGATCAATTTCGCCTTGCCCTGGTACTAATCGATTAGAACGTGCAATCTTAATTAAGCCTTCATCACTCGGATCATATTCAGCAAGACCATCGCAAAGCTGAACATAGTTCAATTGCTTTGGATCAAGTGCTTTGACTTGCTCAAGTGTTGAATCTGATCGGTCAAAATGTAATGCATCAATTAAAATGGCGGCATTTTCTTGCCCTGATTGATTTACGATATATTCAGCCTGCGCCAAATTTTTCACATTAGTCCACGGCATGAACTCTAGGTCACAACTCAAGCCAAACTGTTTACTTAATTCACAAAATTGTGCGAAGTGATGTATCAGTCGTGACTGCTCAGGATCATTTCCTGCAACTAAAATATGCCTAGCACCGAGCTGCTCAGCAGTACTTAAAAACTGTAAATATGTATCTGGTTCAAAGTCAGAACTAATTCGTACAATTTCAACATCAGCAATACGAATACCTGTGTCATCCAAAGCAGCCCTTGTTTCCTTAATCAGCTTGCTATCATTTAAAATTGGATAATCTACCTCATTAGGTGCTGCTGGCAGCAGGCGTAAGCCCACCGCTGCATAACCACACTTTGCTGCAATTTTGACTGCTTCTACAGGACTCACATCTGCAACGGTCAAAAATGAAAGTGAATATTCACGCGACATCTTGTTGCTCCTGCTCTTTCTCAAGTAAATAAGCAATCATTAAGTCGCGAACCTCAATAAACATGTCCGTTCCTTTGACTGAGTTACATCCCAAAGTCGATGCATGTTGAATAAATGGTGTGTTTTCAGGACTAGTCACAACATCTGCAACCGACATTTGTGCAGTTATTTTTTCTAATTGAAAAGCTGCTGAAGGATCGCCATTCATTCCCATAGGTGTCGCATTGACCACAACGTCGAATCCTGTTGGATCATTGTTATGTGCAACAACTTTGCCTTTACCTAGTTGTTGAAGTTGTTCAACCAGTTGTTGTTGACGCGTTTGATCTACATCAAAAATTGCTAGTTCTGCTACCTCAGCAAGAAGTAGTTCATAAGCAATCGCTTTACCTGCTCCACCAGCTCCCGCCAAAATGGCACGTTTATCTTTTAGCTCGATTAACTTATTTCGTATCGCTTGTACCATACCCTTACCATCAAGCATGTCTCCTTCCCACCCTTCTTTACAGCGACGAATCGTATTTACCGCCCCAATGAACTGTGCGCGTGAAGTTAATTTTTGGCAGCAATTCAAAGCCGAAATTTTATGGGGTACAGTGACAATCAAGCCGTCACTATTATTTAAATACAAATTTTGCTGAACAAAATTCGGGAAGTGTTCTGGTGCTACATCAGCAGGTATAACAATCGCATTTAGATCCTTTTTAAGCAGTTCCATCGTTACACCCTCAGGTGATTTGACCTGTACAATCGGATGTCCGACCACAAAATAAAGACGAGTTGATCCATTCAATTGAATATCCATTATTCAATCTCCTTAAAAATCGATGAGTTAGAAAATTTTAGATTTGAACTTTTTTAAGTTCGTGCTGACGTATCTTTGTTGGTGAATAAACCAGTTTCATAATAATTAATGCTGCGACCATCCCGGCGGTTGGTAGGCAAAGTACAAGGAAAATTTTGCTTGTCTCCCAACCTAGGCTTAAAAAATATGCTCCGGCAAATGCGCTACCCACAGCTCCTAATCGGCCTATACCATGCATCCAGCTGTTTCCTGTTGCACGAGCAAAAACTGGATAGAATGAACTTGAAACACTGTTCAGACCTGCATTCGCACCATTCATCCACATACCGATGAAGAAACACATCATGCTATACATTACAAAGTTATGGCCCACTGCACCTAGAAAGAACATGAAGCCAATCGCTAAAAGATATGCAATCACTAAACCAAGGTGTGGATTCAACTTGTCCATCAAATAACCACATGCGATACAACCCACAGGGCCCCCTAGCTGATAAATCGCAGTAATAATTGAAGCTTCACTAATGCTGAAACCAAATTCATGGCTCATCATTGGTAACCAACTTCCAAGTAAATACACCACAAACAAACCAGATGCATAGCTCCACCAAAGCAAAAAGCTCCCTAGAAAATAAAAAGGACTGAGGACTGCTTTTACTGGATTATCGACCGTATTGGTTTTTGCTTTAGGTAAAACAAAAACAGTGTCAGTTGTATCAAAATCTGGTGCCATTTTATGGATAATGGCATCAATCTCTACTTTTGGATGTTCCTTCAGGACTTTATAACCAATAGATTCAGGTAGTTTAAATACTGCGATAACAGCTAGAATAAGTGGAAGAACTCCACCAATAATCATCATGGCATGCCAGTTAAAATGTGGAATCACCCAAGCAGCCAAAAAGCCTCCAATAGCAGCACCAATTGTGAATCCACTTAAAATGATGGTAACCATACGGCCATTCATTTTCATGGGTGAGTAATCCGTTACCAACGTAACAGCTTGCGGCATTACTCCTCCCATAAATAAACCAGCAATAAAACGAAACATCATCAGCTCAGTCACATTGGAAGAAACTGCTGCACATAATGTAAATACACCAAAACCAATTAAGTTAATAATGAGTAGTTTTTTACGTCCGAACTTGTCTGCCAAAGGCCCTGAAATCACTGCGCCTACAGCTAAACCTATTAAAGCTGCACTCATTACGGGTGCAAGATCAGTTGTAGTAATTCCCCATTGTTGCTTAATGACGGGAGCTACAAATCCCATGATTGATATATCGATACCATCAACAACGACAATCATTAAACATAAAAAGATGACTAGTTTTTGTATTGGGGATATACGATTTTCATCAATAAACTCCCTTAAATTTACCTGTTGAGTCATACACTTACTCCATTAGTGTGTATCAGCAAATATGCGTTTTCCATCGCTTATTCAGTTTTGCTCCCTACTTATTCTCAAAAGCTGAATAATTAGGAAACTCCGTATCTGAATGATTCATCTGTACAGCATTTGAGATAGAATCTAAAACAACTATAATCTGTTTTTAATTTTTTTGGAACACTGTTCCAAAAAATAATATTAGGATTTTTATGCTCAGCAATACCGATCGTTCTTTGCTCATCCTCGAAGCACTACTAAAAGAAGTGGATGGATGTGCACTTAGTCAGCTTTCTGTTGATCTTGATATCCCAAAGTCTGCAATGCATCGCATCCTGACTGCAATGAAAGACATGGGATACATCTATCAAGATGAAATCACGCAGCACTACAAGCTCACTCTTAAAATTGCCTCAATGGGTTTGAGTTTTCTGTCATCGCGTTCGATTACCGAAACATTTCAGCCTTATCTTGATGAACTGGCAGAAACCTCTTCTGAACTGGTTCGCCTCGGTTTAATCGAAGACGAAAAAATTATCTGGATTGGTAAAGCTCAAGGAGCCAAATCAGGTCTAAAATATGATCCTGACTCTGGCAACGTGGCCTATTTACCAGCTTCAGCTTGTGGTTTAGCGTATTTATCTACTCTTGATCAAAATGACTTTTCACGAATTGTGGAGCGTGAAGGTTTCGATAAAGCCAAAAACTTTGGACCAAACTCACCAAAAGACCTTACTGAACTAGAGCAAATGATTGAAGCTTCTAGAGAGCGAGGTTATGGTGTGATTAGTGATACCTATGAGCTAGGTATGTCTGCTATGGCTAAAATCATTCTCAATCCACAGACAGGTGAGCCTTTTGGCACAGTCAGTATTGCAGGACCTTCTGTACGCTTAAGTCCCAAACGTATTGAAGAGTTAGCACCAGCACTCATGGCGACTTCCGAAAAAATTGCATCCATCATCAATTTAATCCATATCTAATTTTTAGCTTTTAAGGCAATCAAAATCATATTTCGATTGCCTAAATTCCCTTTAAACAGACTTTTAAGTTCCAAAAATTGATCAATCGTTATTTATGACAAGCTAATATAGGCGCCACCTTAAATTTAAGTTGATGCATCAACCACACGATAGTCACCATTAATAATGCTGCAATCAGCCCTAATGTGATGACCACCCCGAAATATTCAATAAAATAACTGGAAAGGATGACAGGCCAGATCGTACCTTGATAAGCAATAAACAAATAACTAGAAAAGATCAGCGGATTTTTTTCTCGATCCATCATTTTGCCAATAAAGTGGTAAACAGCACTTAGTGTAAAACCATGCCCCATACCCGTCAGTAAAATACTGATCAATAAAAACCAAACTATGTGTTCGATTTCTGCCATCACCAAACTAATGGTTCCAAGCAATAAGGCTAATAGTCCTGCATACAACACATGCAATTCTTTAAACGATTTACAAAATAATTGACTCAGCACTGACACAAATAAAATGATTGAAATTGATACACCGGTTAAGGTGGCTGATGATTTAATGGGTAATTCTTTAATAAAAGTCCCAGCCAAAGCTGCATATAAGCTGAAGGCCCCGAAACTACAAAGTGCAGCCACACTACAGACCCAGAAAATTTTACGTGAAACTATCTGTGGTAATGCTAAACCTTGTAACTTTAATAACTCATTTAACTGATATTTTTTCTCAATTTTAAATCTGGGTTTAACCCAAAACACACTGATAAATATTAGAAGTGAAAAAAAGATAATAATCCAATAAGGATCCGCCAATGGTCGCGCGGTATGATCAGCCAATACACCACCGATCAAAGGTCCCAAACCAAAACCCAATACAGTAATTATCGAAGTAAGCTTTTCAGCTAATGCCTTATTACGAAACGGATATTGGTCTTTGAGTCCCACCATAGCAGCTGTGGTAATAAGTCCTGAGGCAATTCCAATCAGAAACCTTGAAAAGCCCAGTAACCAAACAGAACTTGCCAATGCAGACAACATTAAACCTAAAATGGTTAAAGCCAAACTGACCAAAATCACATTTTTATAGTGATAAATCGCATTGAGTTTATTTAAAAACAGGAGTGAAAAAACTACACCTAACATATAGGAAATGAAGATATAACCTATTTGAGATGTTGAAACTCCCCACTGTTGTTCATAGATTGCATATAGAGGGCTTGCCAGAGCGGTGCTTAAAGCAGCAAGACACAGCGCAAAACTAATGATGCAATATTGAACACTGGACTTTGGTGTCTGCATAATTCAACCAAAAGTGACTTTTAAGTCGATTTTAATTCAAATATGACCCATAGGTCAATTTATGTTAGAATAATCTTGGTAACAATGAAATCTAGTTCAATATGACAAAATCTAAAACACGCGGCCCAAGTCTAGAAAAGACGCAAGAAACTAAAAAGAAAATTATTGACTCTGCTCTACAACATTTTATTGAAGTGGGTTTTGCAAGAGCAAAAATTTCAGATATTGCTAAACATGCTGAATTAGGCAAAGGTACAATTTATTCTTATTTTGAAACTAAAGATCAGCTATTTGAAGCCGTAATTGATGCTCTCATCAACGATTCATTTCGTCCTATTCGCGCCTCTGAAATCACTCAAAATGAAACCGTTTACGAGTTTATTTGTAAAAAGATTATTCCCAGCGTTTTAACGCTTGAAACGACGGGTCGTGCTGATATGGCACTCCTAATTTTACGTGAAGGAAATAATTTTCCGCATATCCGTCAAACTTACGTGAATAAGATTTTTTTACCTATTCAGTATGAGCTTCAGCAATTAACCAGTTTAGCGATTCAACGTGGAGAATTATCAGCCACGACTTCCCCACAGCAATTTGCATTGCTTATTGTGAGCCCTATGTGGATGGGTATGATTCACAATGGCATCCTGAATCCAAATGAAGTTTTATCACTTGAAACGCTTTTTCAAGAAAATCTAAAAATCTTGTTTGGAAAATAAAAAGGCAAATGTCTATTTGCCTTTTTAGTTATACATATTTAAAAATTAAGCTTCATGGTCATACCGGCTACCCAAGCATCATCCACTTGTTTTACACCCCCAGCTTGATGCACATATTGAATATTTGGTCGTAAAGCAATACTAGGTGACCATTGAAAGTTATAGTTCAATTCAATATTCAATTCGTCATGCTGAATCGGTGTATATTTCGGATTCGTATAGTCAGCTTCGGTTAATCCCAGCAATTGATTAGATGCATTTTGGCGTTCTCGGACACGATCATTCACATCAAAACGAGCCAGACCTAAACCAATGGTATCATTTGGTCGATGCTCGAATATGCCCTTATACCAAAGCGCTAGTTGCTGTGTGCTTTCAACAACAGTTGTAGATTTATCGTTAAAAGTAAAGTTTGCTGAAATAAATAAACCACGCTTAGGGTCGTCCGCAGACGCAAAAACCTGTTGTTGCGCATTAAGCCAAACACTATGTTTATTATTTTGCCATTTCCGATCTGCTGCATTTGGCTCAATATTACCTTTTTCATCTGTACTAACATTATGTGCATCTGCCGTTGACAAAAATGCACCGACTTTATATTCACCACTTAAGCCATCGAAAAATGCAAGATTGGGTTTCCACGATAGTTCCACAGGAATTAAAATACCTTTACGTTGATCCATATCCAAATTAAAACCATGTTGCTCTAAAGCATTTTCAGGATTGACCTCATAAATCCCTGTTCCAAACCAGAGCGAAGGTAAAAATTGATATTTGGCGTTAATTCCCCATTGGCTTACAGGACTATTAAACCAAATATCTCCTACTGTTTTACCTAACTGACCTCCGCATAACATTAAGTTCTGAAACTCACAATGCGATGCATTAAAATCATCTGAAAGCCCCATACGACCTACCTTAATTTGTAGATCATTATTCAAAAATCCTTTTTTAACCCATGCACTGGTTAAACGCCACCATTGTCCACGGCCATAAATCTCTAGAGCACTACTAAATTGCGGTGCTCTAGGATCACTAATCCGATCAGTAGAAAGTGGTTGTCCATCTCGTTTCGTGAGGCTCAACTGTGCTTGAGTATTTTTCCAACCTGTGATTTTCTCTAAATCTAGACGTGTACCAAATGTCCATTGGTTTGCATTAAATAGTCGTGGTGAATCGTCATATCCTCCAATCAAATTAACAGCACTTTCATTTTGAAAAGCGGCAGTAAATTGATAACCTTGCTGTTCGAGTTGAGTCCGTTTTCCGTTCCAATTGCCCAATATCCATTTTTGATCCTGAGCTAAAGGATCGAAGGCGAATACCGCATTACTTGCTAATGTAAAAGTTGAAATCATCGCAAGCGAAGTCATAGAAAATTTCATTAATGCTGTTCCTTAGCACATTGTTTATTATGAACATAATGCCTTGAATTATTTCAGCTGAATCAACTGCTATACATTTTTAAATGTATTTATCCCTACCTGACCAGCATGCTGATCAAGCTAATTCAAAGCCATAGAAAATATTTAAGAAGCAAAGATAGATTTTAAAATTGTTAATCAACTTGCTTTACTACTGATTTAACTCAACTGTGTTTTAGTTTGCACAACAGACTGTTTCGTTTTAATACCCTGAATTA
The DNA here is from genome assembly GCF_056156705.1 of Acinetobacter sp. Li1LvA2. Taxonomy (NCBI): domain Bacteria; kingdom Pseudomonadati; phylum Pseudomonadota; class Gammaproteobacteria; order Moraxellales; family Moraxellaceae; genus Acinetobacter; species Acinetobacter sp. Li1LvA2. The sequence goes on along the minus strand of NZ_JBSICF010000001.1, from coordinate 73,201 downwards.
AAACAGCAAAACCAGAAAGTACAGCAGGAATCATTAACAATGAGAACATCATAGAAAATGGCATACCCGAACTGATCATTGCAGCTCCAGCGAACGCACTTAATATTGCACCAAAGCGCCCAATACCATTCATCCAGCTTGCTCCGGTTGCGCGAGCAGAAGTCGGATAATATCCAGTCGCTAAAGCACTCAAACCAACGGCCCCACCATTAAAGGTAAAACCAAGAATCCATGCAAAAACACACATAAGCACCATATCATGGCCAAAATGCCCTAACCCAAAAGTTGCAAGTGCACCAATCAACATGGCAATAAAAAGAACCAAACGTGGACGATAATGATCCATACACCAGCCAAGAGTGATACTCCCAACAGGACCACCAATTTGAAAGAACGAGGTTACAATGGCAGCTTGAGAAATCGTAAATTGATTAGACTTAATTAAGGTTGGCAACCAGCTACTGCATAGATAGATTAAAAATAATGCCATGAAATAACTGATCCAGAGCATAATCGTGCCATAGCGGTATTTACTAGATAAAATCAGACCTAGACCAGATTTCTCGGTTTTTACTTCATTCAGATAAATTTCTTGATTTAAAAAAGAGGATTGTGGAAATAAGCGTTTTAAAATCGCTTTGATTTTATCTTGTGAGTACGATTGCTTGACTAGATATGTAACTGACTCAGGCATCTTCCAATATAAAAATGGTACTAAAATCAAAGGCAATACGCCGCCTAATATCAACATACTACGCCAGCCAAACTCAGGAATCAGCCATGCTGCTAAAAAACCACCTGCTGCTGCGCCTAAAGAAAAACCACAGTAGGCAACAGTAACTGAAAATGAACGGCGATGATCTGCTGCATATTCTGAAACTAAAGTTGCTGCATTGGGAGCAGCAGCACCTGCACCTAATCCTGTAAGAAAGCGATAAATTAAGAGATGTGTGATATCAGTTGAAAACGCTGTCAGCAAAGTAAAAATACCAAAGCCAAGTACGCTTAAAATTAGCACTGGTTTTCGGCCAAATTTATCTGATAAAGGCCCAGAAACTAGTGCACCTATTGCTAATCCAACCAATGCTGCACTTAAAACTGGTGCTAATTCTTGTGCACTAATGCCCCACTCCTGAATAATCTGAGGAGCAATCAATCCCATGACTACGACATCCAGACCATCTAGGGCAATAATAGCAAAGCAAAAAAATAGAATGAGTTTTTGTAGTCTACCCATCTTATTTTCATTTAATATGCTTTTTACATCTTTCCTTTGTATTTGACTTGTGCTCATGAGTTTCTCCTTATAAAAGCACGAAGTTTCCCTCAGTGTTTTTCTCAAAACACCGTTCCTTAAGGGAATTTTTAAATAACTGCTGTTTAAGGCTTAATTAATGAAGCTAAGTTCACTGGCCTTAAAATTTGATTCACCTGTGACATCACTAAACCTTCAGAGGCTTTCAAATAAATTTGGAAGTCAGGATCTGTATCTCGGGCATAACTACGCTTTTCATAGTCATCCAGACTGTCATAACCCCACAAATGTACGACCTGATTTAACGTACCGATATGACTAATATAAAAACCAAGTGGCTCACCCAAGTGCTTTTTCAAAATAGGCATCGCCAGCTGATCGAATACCTCAAGAAATTTAGGCATACATCTTGGAGTAATATTATAAATTCGATGATCAACAATCGGTTTATGAAACATGAAAAGTCTCCTTAACAGATTGAAAGTTGGCAGAATTAGAATTTTTAGATGATATAAAACCGTTGCCTCCTTTAGCTAAATCGGCAATATGTGATCCTGTGATATAACCAAAAGTCATGATTGGCCCTAAAGTAATTCCTGCACCTGGATAGTTTCCACCCATAATACTCGCACGGTCATTACCAACTGCGAATAAACCTTGAATGGGTTGATGAAACTGATTTAAAACTTCACCAGTAACAGCTGTTCTGATTCCGTCAAATGTTCCTAAATCGCCCATAAACACCTTCACAGCATAAAATGGGCCTTGCTCAATTGGTGCTACACATGGATTTGGTTTGTGATCTGGATCGGCCAAATATCGGTTAAATGAAGTAGAACCACGGTGGAATTCTGGATCTTGGCCTTTAACAGCCCCTTCGTTATAACGCTGTACTGTTTTAACCAACTGCTCAGCATTAATTCCCACCTGCTGTGCCAGTTCCTTTAAACTATTACCTTTAAAGAGATAGCCTTTTTTGATTAAAGATGAAAGTGGCATTGGGGCTGGTTTTGCATAACCTAAACCGTATTTGCTAATCGTTTTATGATCACATATCAACCACATGGCTGTTTCATCAAACTCCTCACAAGCCCTAAATAAATCTGCACCTACATCATGATAAGAGTTTGATTCATTGGTAAAACGTTTACCGTTTTTAAGCACACCAATAATTCCAGGCTTATAACGGTCTAATAAATGTGGGAACACGCCATAGCCATCTGTATAAGGGACTTTTGACACAGGCATCCATGCAGCAGAATCCGCATATTGAATATCCACTACACCACCAACCGATTCTGCAAGGCGACAACCATCTCCTGTATTGGTCTTTGGTACAGGTGAGATGTGTTCACCACCACGTTTCAGGTGCGCGTAAACTTGTTTGAGTCTTGCAATATCATGTGAAAAACCGCCACATGCCAGCACGACTCCGTTTTTAGATTTAATCTGGCAGTGCTGATCTTGTTGTTGAACTTGTACACCAACAACTTTGCCATTTTCAAAATTTAGCTGCTTAACTTCAGCTTCTGTATAGATTGGAATATCTAAATCAAATGCAGATTTAGCCAAACGTGCAGCCAAAGCATTACCACTTGTGACATTAGTACCACGACCATAGATAACCAGTTCTTTTAAATGAATAGCTAATCGCTTTGCCACATAGATAAATGAAGTAAGCGATTTAGTGGCATTAAAAAAATGCTTTAAATCCGCATTAGATGAATTAAACATCATGCCAATAAAGGTAATGGTTTTAAGAGGTGGACGTAGGCGCTTCATATTATCGCCCAAACCACGAATATCATAAGGTACAGCTAGTACAGAGCGACCAATATCAACTCCACCAGGAGCATCTGGATGATAGTCTGGATAAAGTGTCGGAATAAATTTAACTGAGGTGTATTGTTCGAAAAAATTTAGCATTTCAGGTGCATAATCCAAAAACGCATTTACAGCCTCAGCATTAAAAAACTCTTTGGTTTCATGCTTTAAATAGGTCAATGCTGCTTCACGGCTATCTTGTATACCATTTTGTTTTGCATGGTGATTTCCTGGAACCCAGAGTACTCCACCAGAAAAAGCTGTTGTACCTCCGAACACATCGTCTTTTTCAAGGACAATAACATTTAAGCCTTTTTTCTTAGCAGTAATCGCAGTCGACAAACCGCCTGCACCTGCACCCACTACAACCAAATCGCATTCAAGCTGTTGTGGTAATTTGGTATTCATTGTTGTCACTCCTTGCGACAGATCCATGCGTTCACTTGCCTAAAATAGCTGGCTACACCATCCTGATAGTGTTGTATCGAACGCTTTTCTTTTTATTAAACTACGGGGCTATCACAGTTCCGACTAGATCACTTTCTTTTAAATTGAACGATGATCGCGCAAACACATCTTATATCGTTCACTGTTTATAGAATCGTCTCTCCCAACGGTTATATAAGATAAAATGAATAGTCTTAAAATATTGATAAAATTATTTTAAATATAAAAAAACGCCCAATGAGGACGTTTGATTGAAACCACAGAACAATAAACTAAATCATGTCTCGAATTTCTTTGGCTGCCTCTCTTAATAATGGCAAAACCGTATTAATCAGATAGCTATCATTTACTTTCGAGATCGGAGCAACAGCATTTAATCCGGCAATAATATCACCAGTCTGATTAATAATCGGTATCGCAATTGCTGTTACACCCAGCTCATATTCTTCAGCGGAAATACAATAACCATTGTCCTTAATGGTCTGTAATGCAGCTAGAAAACTGGCTTCTTCTGTATATGTATATGCAGTAAATCGTTTGAGTCCATATAACTTAATCCAATTTTTCTGCTCTTCTAAGGATTTATGCGCTAATAAAACTTTACCCGTTGATGAAGCATGAGCAGGAATTCGGTTACCTAGATGGATACCAAAAGGACTTACCCGGAAATGATCGTTCTGCGGGACACTTCTAGCAATCGGAACAACCTCATAATTATCTTGAACCACCACTGAGAAAACTAATGTCGTTTTTTCAGATAAATGATTTAACACAGACTGCGATATTTTTGGCAAATGTGCTGTACTTAAAAAAGCCCCTGAAAACTTAAGTACCTTATGTGTCAACCAGTAATAATATTCATCAGTTTCAAGATAACCTAAAAACTTAAGTGTCTTTAGATATCTACGTGCTGCTGTACGAGTAATATTAGTTCGTTCTGCGACCTGAGTAACATTTAAACGCTGTCGATCTGTGCCAAATGCTTCAAGAATATTTAGGCCCTTTGCTAAACCTGCAATATAGTCATCGTATTTAATCGTCTCTTCTGAGAGCGGATGTTGAATAATCTGATCCCTCATCATTTTCCCTTTTCTAAATTCCCTGTCCGATATTCGCTCAGTATGTCTGAATATCGTCTTCATTCCCAGATTGTATCTAGAGCTCGTTTGGCTAAATACGTATTTTAAGTCTTACAGGAGAACTTCAATATTTAAGCATCTATTTCACAAAGAGAGCTTAGATCAAAACTTAGGATTTAGGAAATGTATTATGTCTAGACTACAAAATAAAGTCTGTATTATCACAGGTGCAGCCTCTGGTATGGGTGAGTCGGAAGCAATTGCTTTTGCACAACAAGGAGCAAAATTAATTATTGCCGACATGAATTTAGAACAGGCTAACCACGTTGCCGAGAAGATCATCATTGCAGGTGGAGAAGCCTTTGCTTTTCAAGTTGATGTCACTCAATTTGATCAGCTCAAACAGTTAGTTGAATTCACTTTAGAGAAGTTTGGACGAATTGATGTACTACTTAATAATGCAGGTATTTTCGACAAATATACCAATAGCTTAGATACGACCGAAGAACTTTGGGATGCAATGTTCGCCATTAATGTAAAAGCCGTATTCAATTTAAGTAATTTGGTTCTACCAAAAATGATTGAACAAGGTTCTGGTGCAATTATCAATATTGCATCTATTGCGGGCCTAGTTGCTCAAATGGGAGGCGCTTCTTATACAGCCTCAAAACATGCTGTAATTGGTTATACAAAACATCTAGCAGCAGTGTATGCCAAACATGGCATCAAAATTAATGCTATTTGCCCAGGTACTATTCGTACGCCAATGACTGCCAAAATGCTAGAAACTCGTCCGACTGATAAAATTCCATTGGATCGTTTTGGAGAAGCGTCTGAAGTTGCTGAGTTAGCTATTTTTCTAGCTTCCGATGAAGCCCTTTTTATGAATGGCTCATGTATTACAATTGATGGTGGATATACTATTATTTAATAAAATATTTTTACTAATCTAATAGAGATATCTATTAGATTAGTTTTAAAAACAATAGTAACTACTTTTAGGGGATTTCATCTTTATTTACTTTTAAGAAACTATTTATACAAGTTTAGTACTCTAGATAAGTTTTTTAGAATCTAGAAAAATACCAAATATCTCATCTTCTTTGACCTTTTTTATATATAAAAACTACGCTAGATAATTCTCCGCTTAGATGTTATTGAAGATGCTCAAGTCGTGCTTAATTTGCCTACTCCCTTATAGATTTATTATTCAGAATATAAAAAGAGACCATGTGTTGGTCTCTTTTTTATTTTTAGATCACCTTTCAGGTCATCTCACCATTGACCAACCTTAAAATCTGCAACCGGTTGCTGTCTTTTAAAGCTTCAGGTAATACACTTAAAGCTATCAATAGATCATAGTCTAATCAGTTATTTCGGTTAGGCTATTTTCGCCATTTCTATACTCCGCTGCTGCAACAGCTTCACCGATTGTTTCGCTTGCCAAGCTAACTCCATCATATCAACATCAGGAATCTGATCATTTTCCATCACCATTTTTCCTGCCACAAACATGGCTTTAATATGTGCTCGCCCACCACTTGCCACTGGCCCAATCGCCATATCATGCAAGCCGAAATAACGCGGATCATCCAATTGATAAACTACTAAATCTGCCTGTTGCCCAACCTCAATTGAACCGACTTGATCTAAACCTAAAATCTTAGCCCCACCTACTGTTCCCCAACGAATAATATCCTCAATAGTTGCGGCATCTGCACCACCCTCAAACAATCCGCCCTCATATTGAGGTATAGCCGACATGCCCTTTCTGGCCCTTTGTAACAGCCATGCGGCATGAGTTTCAGATAACATATCTGCAGCTTCATTGGAGCCCGCACCATCCACTCCAATCGAAATAGTCATACCTGCCTGCTCTAGACTGACCAGATCAGCAATGCCACTGCCCAAACGTCCATTACTCTGAGGGCAATGTGCAATTCCTGTTTGGGTTTGACCCAACAACTGGATTTCGTCAGGTAATAGCTTAACCAAATGGGCAAACCACACATCGCTTCCTACCCAATCTTGCTCTGCACAAAACTGTACAGGTGTCATGCCAAATTTGACTCTAGCTGCATCCAGATAATCCACTGTTTCAGATAAATGGCTATGCATCCGAATACCTAATTGTCTGGCAATCTTGGCACTTTCCCGTAATTGCTGTGCCGTAGTCGAATGCAAAGCTGTGGTGGGTGCCATTACGATTTTCCGAAATGCATCTGAACTCGGTTGATGATATCGCTGTACTAGACGCTCGATATCCTCCATATAATCTTCAAATTTCTCTGGACGCAGTGCTTGTGGCAGTTCACTTTCCAAGCCACGCGTTAGAGTTGCACCACCTCGGCATAATACAAAACGCATGCCTAATTTTTCAGCTTCATCAAATAAAATCGCGGCACCATCAAACGGCATTTGTGGCCAGTATAAATAATGATGATCCGCCACCGTTGCACAACCCGAACGTAATAATTCAATTAAGCCAATGCGTACTGCCACTCGAAATGTGGTTTCATCGAATGCACCACGAAATCGATATGGCGTACTAGCAAGCCATGAGGTTAAGTTTTGATTCAACCCTTGTGGCTCGCCTTTCAATAAAGATTGAAATAAATGATGATGAGTATTTACCCATGCTGGATAAATTACACAATCTTTCGCATCGACAATCTGTTCATTCGGCTGCGCGGTCAGTTGTCCCAATTCAATAATTTTACCTTCTTGAATACGAATATCGGTAAATGATGAACGTGCTGCATCCCCCGATAACCCCGTCAAAATGGCATAAGCATTTTTGATTAAATAGCGATGATTTAAAGAACCATTTGTTGAAAGATCAGAACTCATACTTGTTCACTCTCATGCCATTTACTTAAAAAGAAATGACTTAATAAAGACATCAGCACAAATAGACCCAAGCCTGTGCAGGTGATAAGGAATAATGCTGCAAACATTAATGGTAAATCGAGTTGAAAACCTGCTTGCAAGATTTGATAAGCCAGACCTGCACTAGTGCCACCCGCGCCAGCCACAAACTCGGAAACCACGGCGCCAATAAGTGCCAAGCCAGAGGAAATACGCAATCCACCAAAGAAATAAGGCAAAGCATTCGGCACACGTAAGCGCATTAAAATTTGCCAACGACTGGCTTTATTGATCTGGAAGAGATTGAGCAAACCTTTGTTAACACTACGTAAACCTAAAGTAGTATTGGTCAATATCGGAAATACTGCGACCAACATGGCGCAGACAACCAATGCTAATGTCGTATTTTGAATCCAGATAATCACCAGTGGGGCAATAGCGACAATTGGAGTCACCTGAAACAAAATGGCGTAGGGCATAAAACAGGCTTCGACTACACGGCTTTGTACAAAGACAAAAGCGATCAAGGTGCCAATAACCACAGCGCAGACAAAAGCCAATAAGGTAATTTTTAGCGTGATCAAGAGGCTTCCAAATAACACACTGGACTCTTTAATCATTGCCATAACAATATCGCTGGGTTTTGGCACGACATATACAGGTACTTCAAGCTGTTGAAAACTCAACTGCCAAACCAGTAGGAAAATCAGACCTAACCCTAGTGGAGCTGCAATACGTTGTACCTTTGGATGTTCCATTAATGGTTTAATCATAGCTATGTCCTCCACTTGCCTCAGCTAATAATTGAGATAGATATGAGCATTGTTGAATAAAGACTTCCGAACTACGAAAAGCTTCATCACGTACATAAGGCCCTTCAATTTTTAGATCGGCCACCACACGCCCTGGTCGTGCCCCCATCACAATGACCCGCGAAGATAGATACACTGCCTCATAGATACTATGAGTGACAAAAACCACAGTTAAATCTCGTTCAGACCATAATTGACGAATATCACTATCAAGTTTATGGCGAGTAAATTCATCTAAAGCCCCAAAAGGCTCATCCATTAATAGTAGGTCTGGTTCAGTCACTAGGGCGCGAGCCAAAGAGGCACGCATTTGCATACCACCCGAAAGTTCGCGCGGATAAGCACTGCTAAAGTTTTCTAAACCAACTGCCTTTAACGCAGCCATAACTTTTGGTGTGCTAGTCGATTTCGAAATATGCTGTAAATCCAAAGGTAAACGTACATTTTCTGCAATATTAGCCCAAGGCATCAGCGTTGCTTCTTGAAAGACCATTGCCATTTTGCATTGTGATTGAATCTCAGCCTTGCCATTCCAACGCACTAGTCCCGCAGAAGGTTGCTCCAGATCGGCGAACATTTTCAGTAAAGTACTTTTTCCGCAACCTGATGGTCCAAGTAATGAAACAATCTCACCACGTGCAATATTTAAATCCAAACGTTGTAAAGCATTAGTGCCATTTGGATAGGTCTTCTCCACCCCTCGGACCATAATCATGGGCGTAATAAAATTTGAAGATTCATGTATAGGTGTATCAATTGTTAAAGCAGAATTCATATGGTTTCCCCTTCGCGCGAGTGCCTATTTTGTTAACCCTATAACCCTGACTACTTGGCAGTTTTAACAAACTGTGTGGTGTAAGCAGTTTTCCAGTTGGTTTGAGCTTTTAACAAACCAGCGTTCACCATAAAATCTCGTGTAGCTTTCCAACGCGCATCGGTCATAACCCCAATTCCTTGTGTCTTGGCATCCCCTCCATCAATCAGTTTTAGTTTGCGCATTTGACCTACGGCAAAGGCCAGCAGATCATCTTTCATATTTGGGTTTTCTTTTTTAATCAGACTATTACCTAATCGAGGATCAACTAAATAGTTTTTCCACCCCTCCATGGATGCCTGAACAAAACGGCGCACAACATCTGGTTTGCTTTGAATCAGATCATTACGTGTGACTAAAATGCCGCCATAAGCTGGATAGCCTGCATCAGCAAATAAAAAGAAATTACTTGAAGGGTCAGCTTTTTTTGCCTGAAAGACTTCAGAGGTTGCATAGGCTTGCTGTGCCACATTTTTGCCAGCTAAAAATGGCTGCATATTGAAGGTATACGGGCGAGCCTGCGCTGCATTTAATTTATATTTCCCTTTTAACCACGGCCACCAGCTTGCTTGCCCACTGGTCGAAACAAGAATAGTTTTTCCTTTTAAGTCAGCCAAAGACTTTACATCGCTGTGGGTTAATACACCTTGTGGATCGAACTGGAATGGTGCTGCAACTGCTTTTATTGGGAAATTACTTTCAATGCCTTTTAAGACCTGTAGATCATAATTAATTATAATGTCGGCACGTTTGGACAATAATAAGGTCATATTATTGACCTGTGGCCCACCAATTTTAATATCGACATCGAGCCCGTATTTTTTATAAATCCCTTGTGCAAGTGCCTGATAATATCCACCTTGCTCGGCTTGTGCATACCACGTGGTTTGTAGAACAAGTTTATCGGCAGCATAACTGGTTGAACTGAAAATTGCTCCTACCCCCAATAATGCGCCCACAATAACAGTACGTCGCCCTTTGCCTACATAGTGCTGAATATTCATAAAAAAGCCCCCTAAATCTGTATTGATTTATTTTGCTATTCTTTTTAGGGGGGCAATCAATGTATCAAATGCACATTTCTCTCAAAACCAGATGGTTTTGTCCCCAAAAGAGGAACAGCAAACGCTGTAGAGCAATGTCCCGCATGTTTACCACACACTGACCGCTTATACTCAGGAATGATTTAGCAAGCTCTGTGCCAATTTTGATTTCATTTTGTTTTTCATAGTAATAATCTAATTTAGGCTTATTTTTAATCATGCCTAAATGAATAAACTGTATTAATTATTTTGTTTTATATGCGGCTTAGTGGTGCACAAAGTCATCATTAATGCACTCCACAGGTGCTTTTCTGACATAAGGACTTTTTGATCATTTATCGCTGATTTCCCCATAAATGCAATATCAATACTCCCCCCATCCCAACTTCAAAATTTATCTTTATAAATTGGCATAAAAAGTGCTACATGCTTTCTGTCAGAGTAGAAGCGTTCAGCATAGTATTTATATCAATTGCTATGTGGGTCATTGCTCAGAAAACAGCTCATGTTCTTTATATAAAGTTATCTTTTATTAGGAACGTGCAGCTCTTTTTTGAATGTGACCCATCTCTTTCAATCTATTTGATTGGGTCACGATTATCCAAAATATGAGGTTGAAATATGAATAGCGCCAACATGACTCCTTTAGCTGAAAATGACTACAGCTTAGAAGAACTGCAAAAAGAAGCCCGTATGGGAGCTTTCGGTCAAGAGACCTTTGAACGGGAAGTCCGGGTCATTGATTTATCTAATTTTGAACAACGTAAATATGAAATTGCGGACCAACTTTGGGCCGCAGCTACCGATATTGGTTTCTTTCAAGTATCGAATCATGGGATTCCACTTGAGCAGATTCAAACTGCATTTGAAATGACGCAACAGTTTTTTAATCTGCCAGAATCTATTAAAGCTCGCTACCCACTCAATCGCAATGCAGGTTGGGAAAGTAAGGCACAGGTTCGCCCATCGACCAGCACGCCAGACCAGAAAGAATCTTATCAAATTACCCGCCCACGTATGGAAGGTCTTTATCCTAGTCAACAGGAGTTACCTCATTTTAAAGAGATCATGCTGGAGTTTGAACATGCCTGCTGGCAAGTCGGTATGAAAATTTTATCTTGCTTTGCTTATAAACTAGGTTTTGCCGATAACTTCTTTACTCTCGCACATGACCCTGACCAAGAAAGCTACCAAAGTACCTTAAGAATGCTGCACTACTATGCAATTAACCCTGCTCTTAAAGATCAATTAGGTCTATGGCGTGCAGGAGCGCATACAGATTTTGACTGTTTAACGCTACTGTTCCAACGTAAAGGACAAGGTGGCCTGCAAGTTTGTCCGGGTAAAGATATGGAACAACAACAATGGACCAGCATTGAGCCACGTGATGATGTAATTACCTGTAATATCGGTGATATGCTCACGCGTTGGAGCGATGACCAACTGCCTTCTAATTTTCATCGTGTTAAAAATCCTGAAATAAATGAATATCAAGGAGCACGTTATAGTTTGGCTTTTTTCTGCCAAGCCAATGAAGATATGATCATTGAAGGACCACAAAAGAAATATCCAGCAATTACAGCTAAAGAATATTTAAAACAAAGAATTAGCGCAAATTTCAAAGGAAAGTATTAAAAGAACTGTGTACGGTCAGAGATAGATCATCTCTGACCGTTCTAAAGTTTCAGCAATATATATTGTCATTAATCACTCCTGAACATTTTATTCTTATTCACTGACGTAATATCCCATTCAACTGGTCTGATCTGTTATTAAAAATACGGCTAATTTTAAGCACGTGCGCCAACAAATAGATAAATTTTGTGTAGAATCAAACTATTTATATATTTACGGTGTGTTGCTTATGAGCCCACAAGCTATGCTCAATGGAAAATCATCTCAGGTGACTGAGCAAGCGGTGGAAATCATTTATCAACGCATTCAACAAAACACTTATGCAGTCGGGTCTGCCTTACCCTCACAACGTGAGCTTGCAATTCAATTAGGAATCAGCCGTGCATCTTTGCGTGAAGCATTAACTCGCCTTGCCGCTTTAGGATTATTAGAAATCAAAGCAGGTAAAGGTGTTTACGTTATTTCAAAGCATAGCCAAGCCGCAGAACAATGGGATGGTGAACATCGTGTATCACTTAAAGATTTCTATCAATTACGCTATGTATTAGAAAGCTTTTGCGCATTACTCGCATGTGAGTATTTAACCGAAAACGATAAATCGATCTTACAGCAACATTACCAATCATTAGCGAGTGCAATCAAAGAACAAAATTGGCAAGCAGCCTCTGAATTTGATTATGCATTTCATCAACATATTATTGAACTTAGTCATAATCAATCAATTATTCAAACACTTAAAATACATACAGAATGGATCAAAAAGAGTCAGATCCTACCGTTTGTTCAACCCAATCTGGCATTTAAAACCATTCATGAACATGAATTAATTCTGCAAGCTTTATTTAATCAAGACTCAGCAGCAGCTGAAAAAGCCATGCAAGCACACATTATTGGGGCTGCACAACGTGCTGGTGTGTATTTTTCAAGACATGACAGCACAATATAATCATAAGCTCCAAAGTTGTATTGCTATGCACCACTTTGCTCCATACTTTGAACCACATGAATACCACCTTGTTAGGATTGCTTTTTAATGAGGCAATATTACTGGTATGACCAGTAAAACCAGCCATTAAAATTGGCACACTTCTCGCTTAGAACCGTTTAGAAACTTATTTAAATATTTAGGATCTGAACAATGAATATCGCGATTGTAGGTGCAGGTATGGGCGGTTTAACTGCTGGTATCGCTTTAAAAAATTTGGTCATCAGGTCACAATCTATGAGCAAGCAGCCGAAATATTACCCGTTGGTGCTGCTATCTCGCTTTGGTCAAATGGCGTCAAGTGTCTTAATTATCTTGGCTTAACACATGAACTCCAAGCACTCGGTGGACAAATGGAGTCTTTGGCCTACGTCGATGGGCTCAGCCAACACACCATGACCCAATTTAGTTTGTTACCTTTATATAAAGAAGTAGGACAACGTGCCTATCCTGTGGCTCGAGCGGATCTACAACAATTATTAATGCAGCAATTTGGTCTGGAAGACATCAAACTCGGTATGAAAATGACTGCAATTGAAGCACATCAAGATGATGTCACCATTCATTTTCAGGATGGTTCTCAAATTACAGCTGATCTACTGATTGGTGCAGATGGTACACATTCACTTACGCGGCAGTTTGTACTGGGTCATCAAGTCGAACGTCGCTATGCTGGTTATGTAAATTGGAATGGATTGGTTGATATTGATGAGCAAATTGCACCGGCCATGCAATGGACCACATATATTGGTGAAGGTAAACGTGTATCACTCATGCCTGTTGCACAAAATCGTTTTTATTTCTTCTTTGATGTCCCCCTTGAGGCTGGACTGTCAAATCAGCGTGAATGTTATAAGCAAGACCTTAAAATGCATTTTAGTGGTTGGTGTGAACCAGTACAAAAACTCATTGAGCGTTTAGATGAGCAAAAAACTAATCGTGTCGAAATTCATGATATCGAGCCTTTTATGAATTTTTATAAAGGACGTGTAGTGTTATTAGGGGATGCTGCGCATAGTACTACACCGGATATTGGACAAGGTGGCTGCCAAGCCATGGAAGACGCGATCTATCTTGCTCGTGCCTTACAAATCAATACTTTTGGTTTGTAAGATGCTTTGAATCGCTATCAAAATAAACGCAATGATCGTACTAAGGAAATGGTGTTAAGAGCCCGTAAACGTTGCGATGTGACACATATGAAAGACCCGAAAATCACGCAAGATTGGTATGAATCTCTATATCAAGAACAAGGCAAGCATATCATGCAAGGGATCATCAGTAATATCATTGGTAATCCTCTCGACTAAATATTTAAATGTTCTCCCCCTATATAGGGGAATTTTTTTAACCCATAAAAAGTGCATATTTCGATTAAAATATGCACTCGATGCTATAAAACACAGTTAAAATTTATAAGACAGTGCAAAGCGGTTTTGTAAGAAATTTTTGTCATAGCGAGGTGATGTCTGGATACCTGCAAAATTACTGACGCTGAAACCTTTTAAAGCTCCCGTAAAATTATAAATACCAAACAACATATATTCAGATTGATTTCGACTCGCGACATTTTCCGATTCTTTTAAGTCCATAAATGAATAACGCGCCCCTGCTATCAACTGATCTGTTAATTTACCTTCTAAGGACAACATCAATGCATTACCCGCACCTAAATCTTGAGTACTGGTAAAAAATGGCTGAGCAAAAATCTCACCTGAAGAGGTTTTAGCAGCGTAGGGGGTTAATAATGCCCCATTCAAATAACTGCCCTGATCTGGTTTTATATAGTTATACGCGACTTTTAGACTGGCGGTAGGCATTACTTTAAACGCAGCCTGCACACCGAAAATTTGGCTATTGACCTCTCCTGCAAGTGCTTTGCCCTGATCTTTACCCGAAATATATTGGATTGAAAATTCAGGACTATAATTAAGCTTTGGAATTGCTAAATCAGCTTGGGTATAGATTAGACGAGTGTAGTCGTCATAATTTTGATACCAAAATTGCGTTTTTAAACTTTTATCATTGGCTAAGTTAAAATGCTTTCCTGCACCCACAGACCAAACACCATTGGTTTCTAAATTTGAATTTTGACGAGAAGTTTTGTTGAACTCATCCTCACCATAACTTTTATATTTGTTTACTTTAGTCAGACGCAAGAAATCTTGATTGTTCCCGATCTGTACATCGGCAGCTTGATATAAAAACATCAATACACGACGGTCAGCATAATCGCCCATAAAAGGTAAATTTAGCCGTTGATTACCAATCGTCACTCTGGCCAAATCGTTTTTCCAGCTTACATAAGCTTCTGCTAGACCATCCCTATCTTCTTGTAACTCTGACACTTCATCATTTTCATTTTTATCATCTAGTCGGCGTTGGATGTCGTACCCCACAGCTGCCTGTATGCCATAAAAAGGAGCTGTTTCATATTTAATATACCCACCAATAACGGTGGTATCCTGATTTAAATTATTCACAAAATAGCCATTATTAAGTGAGTAATATGCTGATTTCACTACCCCATGAATACTGCCACACGCAAATGCTGCACCTAAACGGTCAATTGAATCATTACTCGCCTGACAATCCTGCTGTAGATTAAACAGACCATTTAGACTGGTATCAGCAGCCCATACCGGCACAGTAGTAGCCATACTCGCCATGAGTAATGCTGATTTTAATTTAAAATTTCTCATAAAATTCCCCTGTAAGATTTGGTTCAAAAATCGCTTACGGTCTTCCCAAAGACCTGTTTTGACCTTTTTAAAGTCAAAATCCCCCTAACCTATTCATCATTGAATAAGCGACCTTTAAATTTTTGCGAATGAAAAATGTGGCTAAGTTAGAACATCCAGTCCCTAACCGATGTCAATCAATGCCCTGAATTTATGGGCGTAGTTACAACATCAACGGACTTCTTGTTAAATGGTAAGTGGTTAAAAATAATATTGAGCAAAATGGCAGTGATACAGGCAGAACTAATACCTGAATGTAATAGGGTTTTTACCCATATCGGAAATTGCGCATAGAACTCTTGGTTTACGATTGGAATCATGCCGATTGTTAGTGAAGTAGCGACAATAATCAGGTTTTTATGATCGTTATAATCTACTTTGGCTAGTGTTCGTATTCCGCTGGCAGCAACAGTACCGAATAATACAATGCCTGCTCCACCTAAAACTGGCATCGGAATTGATGCAACAAAGCGGCCAATAACAGGTAATAAGCCCAAGACAATTAAAATTCCACCAGCTGTTGCGACTACAAAACGGCTTTTAATGCCTGTAATTGCAACCAGACCTACATTTTGAGCAAAAGCTGTTTGCATAAATGAACCAAAGATTGGCGAAATTGCACTCGATAGCATGTCGGCACGTAAACCATCACCAATTCGTTTGGAATCAACTTTGGTTCCAACGATTTCACCAATCGCAATAATATCGGCCGTGGTTTCAGTCATGATTACCAAAGTAACAATTACCATGGAAAGAATGGCAGAAAATTCAAATACAGGAGAACCAAAATGGAAGAAACTTGGAAAAGCAAAAATAGGCCCCGTACTCACTCTGGAAAAATCAGTAAAGCCAGCAATATAGGCAATCACGGTGCCTAAAACGATTGCTGCAAGAATTGCAAGTCGGCGTAGAACCTGATTTCGCAACATACTGAAAAAAATCACAATTGCCAGCGTAATTACAGCCAAACCCGTATTGGCTGGATCTCCCCAATTTTCAGCTTTCGGATTCCCCCCCATAATCCAACGGATCGCAACAGGTGTAAGCGAAATACCAATCATGGTAATGACACACCCTGTAACCACAGGTGGAAAGAAGCGGATGATTTTTGCAAAGAATGGCGTGATCAACAAACCAATTAGAGATGCAACAATCACAGCACCAAACGCAGATGCTAAACCACCACCGGTACTCACAATTGCCAAAATAGTGGCAACCCCTGCGAAAGATACGCCTTGCACAATCGGTAGTTTTGCACCGAAATATTTAAAACCCATGGTTTGTATAACTGTTGCGAGACCTCCCACAAATAAGGCCGCAGCCACCAACAAGCCAATTTCTGAAGCATCTAGACCTGCAGCTGCACCAATAATCAATGGCGGTGCAATAATCCCACCGTACATGGTCAACACATGCTGCAAACCATATAAGATGTTTTTATTCATCCCTAAATATTGATGTTCTGCTGAGATATGCGGATCTCGCTCTGGATTTATGCTGTCTTGATGCATGGGTTAATTCCTCAAATTAAATTCATGATGTCCATATTGCTTGGGTTAATTTAGCTACCACGATATGTTGAATATGAAAAAGGACTGATCAATAGGGGCACGTGATAGTGCTGGTGAGTATCATTGACCTTAAAATCAATACAGACTCTCGGATAAAAGCTATTGGTATTTAGGGCCTGAAAATAATCCCCTACTTCAAAAACCAATTGATAATGACCACGAATAAATGAGTCGACATTAAATGCTTGAATACGTCCATCTGCATCAGTGAACTGTTCATCGATTAAAATATATCCATGGCTCGTTTCCTCGAATAATTTCACCAATACTTGAGTTGCTGGCTGGCCGAGTGATGCATTTAAAATATGTGTGCTGATACCCGCCATTATTGAATCTCCTGAGTTGAGCGAAGAAGGACGTTTCTGAATCAATTCAAAAACCCAAGTTGGGATATGCACACAAGCTTGTAATACCAGCCGAGCCTGACTAGAAGCTAGTTGATTAAAAGTTTCGAGCTGCATATCCGCTCCAATTTAATGCACTGTCTGACTGGTCTGACCAGACACATTGAATTAAGCAACAAATATGCCAGTTTAAATGAGATAGGCTTTCTAATAGTTATACATACAATCGGTTTAAGACTAATTCAGGCATTATTTAAATGCGAATAAAAGAAATAAAATTCTTTTAAAAGAAATTTATGTAGACTTTTGAACAGTATCCTTAGGGATAGAAAAGAAGAATAAAAAAAGAGACCAGTTTGTGGTCTCTTTTTTAAATTGATTAGATAGCCTCTCTGGTCATCTCACCATTCACCAACCTTAAAATTTGCAATGGATTGCTATCTTTTAAAGCCTCTGGCAATAAGCTTTGCGGATAGTTTTGGTAACACACAGGTCTTAAGTAACGGTCAATGGCCAAGGTTCCGACTGAGGTGCCTCGTGCATCTGAAGTTGCTGGGTATGGCCCGCCGTGTACCATGGCATCACATACTTCAACACCTGTTGGATAACCATTTAAAAGTAAACGGCCTGCTTTTTCTTCTAGTACAGGAACCACATCTGCAAACTCGGTTAAGTCTGCTTCATCGGCAATTAAAGTTGCAGTGAGCTGACCATTCATGCTTTGTAAGGCTTGAAGAAGTTGGGCTTTATCTTCAACTTCAATTACCACTGTCGCTGGCCCAAAGATTTCTTCTTGCAGAAGCTGATCACCTGCAAGTAATAGCTCCACATCAGCTTTAAATAGTTGTGGCTGTGCCTGATTGCCTTGCTGGGTTTGACCTGCCAAGTGTTTAATACCTTGATGCTGGGTTAAATGCTCAAGACCTGCTGCATAGCTGGTTAAAGTACCTGCATTCAACATGGTTTGTGCAGGTTTACCACCCATAATTTCGGTTAGGTTACTAATGAGCTGGCTAAATTCAGCTGATTTAATACCTAAAATTAAACCCGGGTTGGTACAGAACTGACCACAGCCTAAAACAACTGAGTCGGCCAAGTCCTGCGCAATTTTATCGCCACGGTTTTTCAAGGCTTCGGGCAGCATCAGCATCGGGTTGATACTGCTCATTTCAGCAAACACTGGAATCGGTTGTGGACGGGCTGCGGCCATGTCACATAAAGCTCTGCCACCGCGAAGAGAACCAGTAAAACCCACAGCCTGAATTAAAGGATGCTTAACCAGTGGTTCACCCACACCATTACCATAGATCATGTTAAATACACCTTTAGGCATATTTGATTTTTCTACGGCACGTTCAATTGCCTGAGCCACAAAGTCTGCTGTCGCCATGTGACCACTATGCGCTTTCACCACTACAGAGCAGCCTGCGGCGAGTGCCGAAGCAGTATCGCCACCCGCAGTTGAAAAAGCGAGTGGAAAGTTACTTGCCCCAAAGACTGCCACAGGGCCAACACCGATTTTAATCTGGCGTAGGTCTGGACGAGGTAAAGGCTGGCGCTCAGGCAAAGCAGTATCAATACGGGCCCCTAAAAAGTCACCACGGCGCAACACTTTAGCAAACAGGCGCATTTGCCCACTGGTACGGCCCCGTTCACCTTGCAAGCGTGCAAGTGGCAAAGCGGTTTCTTGCGAAATAGTCTCTAGAAAATCTGTACCCAAAGCATCGAGCTCATCGGCAATATTTTCTAAAAAAGTAGCACGCTGTTCAGGTGAAGTATGACGGTAAGTTTTAAAGGCTTGACTAGCTGCTTCACAGGCGTGATTAATTTCCTGTTCGGTTGCATGGTGAAACTCATAAGGCAAAGCCTCACCAGTTGTTGCATTCAGACTTTTTAATAAAGTTGTACTTTGTGCACTACGTGAACCGCCAATAAAGTTGTGTCCAATAACCATTTTAAATTCCTTAGAGTGTTATAACTGAACCAATAGGTAGTTCTGGTTGTGTATGAGCAAGTTTGTTTTTAAGAGGAAGACCGAATTCTTTCATTTCAATTTCAAACTCATCGTTGACTTGTGCCTGAATACCATCGGCAAAAGATAAAGTGGCTGTACCGAAGTAGTGAATATGAACATCCCCTGCTTTTAAGAATTGTTGATACTTAAAGTGGTGATATTCCAGATTTGCCAAGCTATGACACATATTGTCCTCACCCGACAAAAACTCTTTTTCCCAAATGATTTGTCCATCACGGCGCAAGCGGCTGGTTCCCACTAAATGTTTCGGTAATTCGCCAGTTCGTAAAGCTGGACCAAAACTACAAAAACGTAATTTTGAATGGGCCAGATATAAATAATTACGACGCTCCATTACATGGTCAGAATATTCATTACCCAGTGCAAACCCAATTCGGTAAGGCTTTAAGTCTTCTCCAATCACATATAGACCTGCGATTTCAGGTTCTTCGCCACCGTCTTCAGCAAATGGAGGTAAAGGCAACTCCGCTCCCGGTCTCACCACAATTGAACCATCGCCTTTATAAAACCATTCTGGCTGCGCACCGATCTGACCTTCTGGTGGACGGCCCTTTTGTAGCCCCCATTGAAATATCCGCATGGTGTCGGTCACTGAGCTGTCATCACTTAAATTTTGCTGATGCATTTTGTCGCGTGCTGATGCCGAACCTAAATGAGTTAAACCTGTACCGGAAACTAAACAATGCGTTGGATCTGGATGGTCTAAAGGCGGCAGTACCTTTAAATCTGCTAATAAAGATGAATAATCATAGGTCTCTGATTCAAACCCTAATGTCTCAACTTGTTGCTCTAATGAAACTTTATTGCGGATTGCCAGAAGTGCTAAATCACGAACCGATTGAATATTTTTAACCGGATATGCCATGTTGCCTTCTACTTTGGCAACAGCACGTTGATTTGCACGATTTTCAAATTGAATAATTTGCATGTTTTATTCCTTACAAAGGCTTTTGAATATTCACTGTTTGAGTTTTTTGACGTTCGAGCTTGGCATAGACGATGTATGTCAAAATCAGACCAAAAAGCATGACGATAGATAAGAAATACAAGCCTGCAGCCATATTTCCTGTGTATTCTTTTAAAAGTCCGATGCCAAATGGCCCAACATAGCCACCTAAATTTCCGACAGAATTGATTAAGGCAATGCCAGCCGCTGCACTTGCGCCTGTTAAGAAACGGCCCGGTAATGTCCAAAACACAGCAGTTGATGAAAATAGGCAGAACGCAACCACAGCCAAAGCAGCCAACTGCATGACTGGAGAATTTAGCCAAGCACTTAAAAACATTGCGCAAGCGCCTAGTGCGTAGAGAAAACTTAAATGTCCATAGCGATCATTTAGACGATCGGTACTACGTGGAATAATAAGAAGTCCAATAATTCCAAAAACGTAGGGAATGCTAGATAAGAACCCAATTTGAAGATCAGTACCGCCTCCAAATTGCTTGATAATAGAAGGCAACCAGAGATTTAAACCGTAAATACTTAAAGTCACTGGTAAGTAATACAATGCTAATAAAAGTACGCGTTTGTCTTTTAAAGCATGTAATGGATTGGCATGTCGAGTTTGGTCATATTCGGCTTCATCTTTAACAAGTTCATTTTTAAGCCATTGTTTTTGTTCAATGCTTAACCATTTCACTTTATCAATATTATCGGGTAACCACAGGAATGTTGGTAGAGCCAATAAAACCGCAGGTAAGCCGACTGCAATGAATAACCATTGCCAACCATGTAAGTTTGCAATGCCATCCATTCCAAGTAATAGACCAGCTAAAGGCCCCGCAATCATCATGGCAATGGGTTGTGAAAGCACAAACATTCCCATAATTTTTCCGCGATGACGCACGGGATACCACTGAGTGATGAGGTATAAAACACCCGGGAAAAACCCTGCCTCCGCTACACCAAGTAAAAACCGTAAGAGATAAAAGCTTTTCGGCCCTT
Source organism: Acinetobacter sp. Li1LvA2 (assembly GCF_056156705.1). Lineage (NCBI taxonomy): Bacteria > Pseudomonadati > Pseudomonadota > Gammaproteobacteria > Moraxellales > Moraxellaceae > Acinetobacter > Acinetobacter sp. Li1LvA2. The sequence goes on along the minus strand of NZ_JBSICF010000001.1, from coordinate 51,803 downwards.
CAATGAGCGCCATGGCCATAGTGATTAAACCCCATGTCAATAAAATGCGGGTAAACCATTTACGGGCACCAAATTTGTCTAAAAGCAAATTACTTGGAACTTCAAAAAGAAAATAACCAATAAAAAATAAGCCTGCTCCTAGACCATAGGCTGCATCACCAATTCCGACATCGGCACCCATATGCAAATGAGCGAACCCAACAGCGGCACGATCAATGTATGCCACCAGATATAGTATGACTAATGCAGGTATCAGCTTAAACGTGACCGTCCGTATTACATCCTTTTCGAAATCCATGTTCGACTCCATTTCCTATTATTTACTTATAGAGCATCTTGCTCGTAAATTATCCTTTCAATTTAAAATATAGTAATACTATTTAAATTTCAAACCTTTTAAAAATAAAATTTATGGTGTATTTTTAATTTAATTAATTCCAATAGTAATACTATATAGGGAAATTTGTATGAATAACAAACAAGCTCTTCGTTCGGCTGCCTGGTTTGGTACAACGGATAAAAATGGCTTTATGTATCGTAGCTGGATGAAGAACCAAGGAATTCCAGATCATGAGTTTCAAGGCAAACCGATTATTGGGATTTGTAATACGTGGTCTGAACTCACACCATGTAATGCCCATTTTCGAAAAATTGCCGAACATGTAAAAAAAGGGATTTTAGAAGCTGGCGGCTACCCTGTTGAGTTTCCTGTGTTTTCAAATGGTGAGTCGAATTTACGTCCTACTGCCATGTTTACACGTAACTTGGCCAGTATGGATGTAGAAGAAGCTATCCGTGGTAATCCTATTGACGGTGTGGTGTTACTAACAGGTTGTGATAAAACTACACCTGCATTATTAATGGGTGCAGCAAGCTGTGATATTCCTGCCATTGTAGTAACTGGTGGGCCAATGCTGAATGGTAAGCACAAAGGTAAAGATATTGGTGCGGGTACAATTGTCTGGCAAATGCATGAAGAACTTAAAGCAGGCAAAATTGATTTAAATGAATTTCTGTCAGCCGAATCTGGTATGTCACGCTCAGCGGGTACATGTAACACCATGGGCACTGCTTCTACCATGGCGTGTATGGCTGAAGCCTTAGGCACTTCTTTACCACACAATGCAGCCATTCCAGCAGTAGATTCTCGTCGTTATGTGCTAGCTCATCTTTCTGGCATGCGTATTGTTGACATGGTTCATGAAGATTTACGTCTTTCTAAAATCTTAACCAAAGAAGCTTTCGAAAATGCCATTAAAGTCAATGCCGCTATTGGTGGTTCAACCAATGCCGTGATTCATTTAAAGGCCATTGCTGGACGTATTGGGGTTGATTTACAACTCGATGACTGGAACCGTGTCGGCCGAGGCATGCCAACGATTGTTGACTTACAGCCTTCGGGTCGTTTTCTCATGGAAGAGTTCTATTATAGCGGTGGCTTACCGGCCGTGATTCGTCGTATGGGCGAAGCCAATCTCTTACCACATCCACACGCTTTAACCGTAAATGGTCAAGACATTTGGGAAAATTGCCAGCAGTCACCTATTTATAACGATGAAGTGATTCGGAAAATAGACAATCCAATTCGCCAAGATGGCGGCATGTGTATTTTACGCGGTAATTTAGCGCCTAAAGGTGCGGTGCTTAAACCTTCTGCTGCAACACCTGAACTGATGAAACACCGTGGTCGTGCAGTCGTATTTGAAAACTTTGATGATTATAAAACCCGCATTAATGATCCAGATCTAGATGTCGATGAAACTTGCATTCTAGTCATGAAAAATGCAGGCCCTAAAGGCTATCCGGGCATGGCAGAAGTTGGAAATATGGGGTTGCCACCAAAGATTTTAGCTAAAGGCATTACCGACATGGTCCGTATTTCCGATGCACGGATGAGCGGTACAGCGTATGGCACCGTGGTTTTACATGTTGCCCCTGAAGCTATGGCTGGTGGGCCTTTAGCCGTAGTTCAAAATGGTGACTTTATCGAACTCGATGCCTATGAAGGAAAACTTCATCTGGAAGTGAGTGATGAAGAACTTAAGCAACGTCTTGAGAATTTAGCGCCTCCAGCACCGCCAAGTTTTATTGGAGGCTACCGCAAACTCTATGTAGAACATGTTCTACAAGCAGATGAAGGTTGTGATTTTGATTTCTTGGTCGGTTGTCGAGGCTCAGAAGTTCCACGTCATTCCCATTAATATTTATTCTTGAAAAAGATGATCTTGTTAAAACACAAGGTCATCTATACCATAGGATATTCAACATGTCGTAATAGTGAAATATGAGTAAAGCTGACTATAAAAATCCTATTCCAAGCAAAAGCCAACATGCATTAATTGTTCAACAATTGGGATTAAAAATTGTTTCTGGTGAAATCTCAGAAAATGAAAAGCTCCCGAGTGAAGTTGATTTATGTGAGGAATATAAAGTCAGCCGCCCTGTCTTTCGCGAAGCAATTCGTGTTTTAAACGCTAAAGGCTTAACTTACTCAAGACCAAAAATTGGAACTGTAGTAAGGCCTAAAGAAGAATGGCATTTGCTCGATCCGGATGTATTGTTTTGGTTGATTCAAACGACGCCTGAACATGAGTTTTTTAAAACCCTTTCTACCGTACGACGCGTTTTGGAACCTGAGCTTGCTTATATTGCGGCAAGTACGGCAAACGAAGAAGATATTGAACGCATTAAACATGCCTATGATGGGATGGAAAAAGCGACAACAGTTGAAGAATTTATAGAGCCAGATATTCAATTTCACTTAGCAATTGCTAAAGCAACCCATAATGATTTGCTGGCTTATATGTCGAAAATGCTAGTTTTACCTTTACAACAATCAATTCAAGTCACCAGTCTACGCCCAAATTTACAAGGCCATTCGTTACCTAGACATAAAGCGATTTTAACCGCAATTGAAAATAAAGATCCGCTTTCTGCTCGCCATGCTTCACTTGTTCAGCTGGACGACACCAAAATGGCTTACGATTTAATTAAAAAATAATTTTTATATATTCATTACTTAAAGCCTGATAATTCAAAATAAAGCTATCAGGCTTTTTTATTTATAAATTAGAACACTTTTTTAACTGAGACAGTAAATGTCGAATCAATCGGGTTTGAAATGGGTGCATCGGGTTCACCATTACTATACTTCTTATAGAACCCATCTTTATCCCAAGCTTTGGTATAGGCTAAACTAGTAGTCCAGCCATCACCTAAATCTTTAATCAGCTCGACTTTCATATCCTGAAAATTAGCTTCCGAGAAATTTTTAATTCTTTCATAGCCATAATGAGCACCAAAAATCCAAGTCTCATTGATAGGCTGAGTAAAAGTTAGATCTAAATAAGTTGTTCCTCGTGAACGTTTACCTGCTGGGCCACCCATCGTATCGGAGTTATAGCCTGCATAATCTGGGGTATAGGTAATATAATATTTAAATGTCAAAGGTCCATAACCAATTTGAGGTACAATTTCGCCATAGTTATAACTGGTACTCCCCGTTTCAGGCGTGCTTTCAGCTCCCGGATAGTAGTAATAAAAAACCGTCATTCCGGCCGAAAACTTATCGAAAGTTTTGATATAACCTGTATAAAAATCCCACTCAACTGAAGCATCTCTAAGATAGTTAGAACTTACATTCGATGCCCAAGTTCCCACAAATAATCCATTTGGATTGGTATAATCGAAACCTATTTGTAATGCCGGCTTGCCCCAAGTTTGTTGAAAACCACGTGATATATATTGACTTGCGAAGGTGACATTAGCACTGTATGGAGAAATTTTTTCTTGTTCATTTAATTGTTCAGCATGTACAACACCAGTAGATATAATGAGAGAAGCTATCCCTAAAATTTTTCTCATTCAATAATTCCTTTTAAATATTACCTATAATCTTAAAGTTTTAAAATAACATGATAATTCAATTTAAAACGTATTAAAAAGTTATAAATTTAGATTTCTCGACACTTCTTCTTGGCTATAGATCTCTTCAATACAATCTAAAATTTTAGGAATATAAGAACTTTGGTCCATGTTACGCATGGATAGAGAAATAGGGCTATACGCTTCTAAGTCCAAGATATTTAAATAAATTAGATTTTTCATTCCAATATCACAGGCACTTTCAGGAATAATACAAATACCCTCACCCGATGCCACTAAACCAAGCGCCATATGAATTTCGCGGACTTCAGTCAGTTTGGCAGGAACAAGACCTAATTTGGTAAATAAAGCTTGAATAGTGGTCGAAAAATTCGGCTTAGGGGTGGTTGGATAAGAAAAAATCGTCTCATTGATAATTTGAGATAAATAAATTCCTGATTCTTGGTACTCACTTAAAGGATGTTTTTTATGAATCGCCAGTTTTAATTTTTCTTTTCGAAGTAGAAGTCTCTTAATGGCAGGATCACTAATCGGCAACCGACCAAAACCTAAATCAATTTTACCTAACTTTAAAGCCTCAACCTGATCTCGTGTACCACATTCAATAAGCTCGACATGAATATCAGGGTTTTTTTGTCTAAATAGATAAATGACCTGCGGTAATCGCCCATAAAGAAGCGAACTCACATAGCCAACTTTAACAACATTCTCGACCAGCTTCATTTTTTTAGCCATCGAAGCAGCTTGAGCTGTATGCGTCAAAATTTGCACCGCATGTTGGTAAAAAAACAGCCCTGCTTCCGTCACTTTTAATGGACGAGAGCCTTTTTCGAATAAATCGATCCCTAATTCTTCTTCTAGTTTTTTGATTTGGCGTGTTAAAGGCGGCTGGGCAATAAAAAGCTTTTCTGCGGCTTTGGTCAGGCTCTGTTCTTCAACCACGGTAACAAAATAACGTAGATGTCTTAATTCCATTAATATACCTTTTTAGTATCTTAAAATACCGTTCTATATCTATTTTAGGCTATTACATTCTTCTATGGTATACAAACAAGTTCGTAATAGTTGAAACTTCATGTATAGAACCATAGAAACCATACTTGTGGATATTCCAACTATCCGTCCTCACCAGTTGTCTGTGACTACTATGCGTACCCAGACTTTGGTACTCGTTAAAATTACGACCACGGATGGTATTGTCGGTTGGGGTGAAGCCACCACCATTGGTGGGCTGAACTATGGTGAAGAAAGTCCTGAGAGTGTCAAAGCCAACATTGATACTTACTTTGCACCATTACTGACATCAGTTAAAGATTTAAATGTTGCACAAACGCTCAAACTGATTCGTAAAAATATTAATGGTAACCGCTTTGCCAAGTGTGCCATTCAGACTGCCCTACTTGATATTCAGGCCAAACGTTTAGGAGTGCCATTAAGCGAAGTTTTAGGTGGACGTCTGCGTAATAGTTTACCTGTACTTTGGACGCTTGCGTCTGGTGACACGGAAAAAGATATTGCTGAAGCTCGCAAAATGATAGAGCTGAAGCGCCACAACACGTTCAAACTTAAAATTGGTGCGCGTCCTTTACAGCAAGATGTTGACCATGTGATTGCGATTAAAAAAGCATTAGGTGCTGATGTTAGTGTACGTGTAGATGTAAACCGTGCATGGTCAGAACTTGAATGTATTCATGGTATTCAACAGCTCCAAGATGGTGGAATCGATTTAATTGAACAGCCATGTGCAATTCAAAATACCGAAGCACTTGCTCGCCTCACCCATCGTTTTGATGTCGCAATTATGGCAGATGAAGCCTTAACTGGTCCTGACAGCGCATACCGTATTGCAAAAAATCATGGTGCAGATGTATTTGCCGTGAAAATTGAACAATCTGGTGGCCTGATCGAAGCTTGTGAAGTTGGCAAAATTGCTGGTTTAGCTGGAATCGACCTATATGGCGGTACCATGCTTGAAGGCCCTGTAGGAAGTATTGCTTCTGCTCATGCATTTGCAACTTTTGAAACGTTAGCGTTCGGTACTGAATTATTTGGTCCGTTATTACTGACCGAAGAAATTTTAAAAGAGCCGCTACGTTACGAAAACTTTGAATTGCATTTGCCAACAGCTCCGGGCTTAGGCATTGAAATTGATGAAGATAAGATTGAGAAATTACGTCGTTAAGGCAACAGGATAAGGAGTTTCCCATGTTATTTCATGTACGTATGGATGTGCATATTCCACTTGATATGCCAGCCGACAAAGCAAATGAAATTAAGGCCGTTGAAAAGGCTTATTCACAAGATTTACAACGCCAAGGTAAATGGCGTCACATCTGGCGTATTACAGGCCAGTATTCAAATATCAGTATTTTTGATGTTGAGAGCAATGAGGAATTGCACAACATTTTACAGGGCTTACCTCTCTATCCATATATGGACATTGAAGTGATGGCAATGAACCGTCACCCATCTTCTGTTCGTGATGATGATTCGTAAACCAAAAGAATTTTTTAAATGTGATCTCTGAAGTCCATTTAAAAACCAAGCAGATTATTCAGAAGGTAACAAGGAACGTGGCGGCACTTATTCGCTAGCAAAACAAAATGCCCGCAGTGCTACCACCCAAAACCGTATTGCATACTTAAGGAGTTTTAGTATGAACCGTCAACAAATTGATGCGCTTGTAAAACAAATGAATGTCGACACTGCTAAAGGTGAAGTCGATGCACGTGTTCAACAAATTGTTGTGCGCCTTCTCGGGGATTTATTTCAAGCCATCGAAGATTTAGACATCCAACCTTCAGAAGTATGGAAAGGTTTGGAATATTTTACCGATGCAGGCCAAGCAAACGAACTTGGTCTTTTAGCAGCTGGCTTAGGTTTAGAGCACTATCTTGATTTACGTGCTGATGAAGCTGATGCAAAAGCTGGCGTTACGGGTGGCACACCACGTACCATCGAAGGCCCACTTTATGTCGCTGGCGCGCCTGAATCTGTTGGTTTTGCGCGTATGGATGATGGTACAGAATCTGGCAAAATCGATACCTTAATTATTGAAGGTACTGTAACCGATACTGATGGCAATATCATTGAAAATGCCAAAGTTGAAGTATGGCATGCCAACAGTTTGGGTAACTATTCATTCTTTGATAAGTCTCAATCTGACTTCAATTTACGCCGTAGTATTTTGACTGATGCTGATGGTAAATATGTTGCATTAACCACGATGCCTGTTGGTTATGGTTGCCCGCCAGAAGGTACAACTCAAGCCCTTCTTAACAAATTAGGCCGTCATGGTAACCGTCCATCTCACGTTCACTACTTCGTTTCTGCGCCAGGTTTCCGCAAGCTGACTACTCAATTCAACATTGAGGGTGATGAGTACTTATGGGACGACTTTGCCTTCGCAACTCGTGACGGTTTAGTGGCAACAGCAGTTGATGTAACTGACCCAGCTGAAATCCAACGCCGTGGTTTAGATCACGCTTTCAAACACATCACATTTAACATCGAACTTGTTAAAGATGCCGCTGCCGCTCCTTCAACTGAAGTTGAACGTCGTCGCGCTAGTGCTTAATTGAAAGTGTATGTGAGTTAAAAGTTCGCTTTTGACTCACAAAATTTATTCCATTTATTACTACCATTAAGAATTTCAATAAATTTTTAGCGGTAGTAATACATCACGTTACCTCATGCTCTAAGGTTTCTCACATGATTGACAAAAGTAAGTCCTCACTAAGCGAGGTTCTATCGCAAATTAAAGATGGTGCAACCATTCTGATTGGTGGTTTTGGTACCGCAGGACAACCCGCTGAACTCATTGACGGACTAATTGAACTAGGTATAAAAGATTTAACAATTGTCAGCAACAATGCCGGTAATGGCGATTATGGCTTGGCTAAACTACTTAAAGCCGGCTCAGTTAAAAAAGTGATTTGTTCTTTCCCGCGTCAGTCAGACTCTTATGTGTTTGATGAACTTTACCGTGCCGGAAAAGTTGAGCTTGAAGTGGTGCCACAAGGCAATCTGGCTTGCCGTATTCAGGCAGCAGGCATGGGATTAGGTGCTGTGTTTACCCCAACTGGCTTTGGAACACTTTTAGCTGAAGGCAAAGAAACCCGCCAAATTGATGGTAAAGATTATGTACTTGAATATCCGATTAAAGCTGACTTTGCCTTGATTAAAGCCTATAAGGGCGACCGCTGGGGCAATCTGGTTTACCGTAAATCTGCACGTAACTTTGGACCGATTATGGCCATGGCTGCTGATGTCACGATTGTTCAGGTTTCTGAAGTGGTTGAGCTAGGTGGATTAGATCCAGAGCACATCATCACCCCAGGTATTTTTGTACAGCACGTTGTACAAGTACAGCCCGCACAGTAAGCAATAAGGAGAAATAACATGAGCTACCAGAAACTCAGCCGTGACCAGATTGCAAAACGTGTAGCACAAGACATTCCAGATGGTGCCTATGTGAACTTGGGCATTGGCTTGCCAACCAAGATTGCAAGCTACCTACCTAACGACAAAGATATTTTCCTTCATTCTGAAAATGGCTTATTAGCTTTTGGCCCACCACCAGCGGCAGGTGAAGAAGACCCTGAACTGATTAATGCGGGTAAAGAGTTTGTAACCATGCTTGAAGGTGGCAGCTTTTTCCACCATGGCGACTCATTTGCGATGATGCGTGGTGGACACCTTGATATTGCAGTACTTGGAGCATTTCAGGTTGCAGCCAATGGTGACTTGGCCAACTGGCACACAGGTGCACCGGATGCAATTCCTGCGGTAGGTGGTGCGATGGATTTAGCTGTAGGCGCTAAAAAAGTATTTATCACTACTGACCATGTAACCAAGCAAGGTGAACCGAAGATTGTTGCTGAGCTGAGCTATCCAGTTACGGGTAAACACTGCGTTGACCGTATTTACACAGACCTGTGTGTAATTGATGTGACCAAAGATGGTTTAAAGGTACTTGAGAAAGTAGACGGTCTTAGCTTTGAGGAGTTACAGGCTTTGACGGGTGCAACTTTGATTGATGCGACTCAAGGATAAGGTTTATATAGCCCCAAATTACGAGTTAAAGCCAAAGTTTTTTGTATAAGTAATGCCTTACTTTTTAAGGATAAAAAGTAACAAAAATCCTTTGTTACTCAGACACAACATCCCTGTTGTGCTGAGCAACGATGCGACATCCATGTCGCCAACGCGAAACACTGAATGGAACTCTTTGAATACGGTTCTTACTTATTAATTTGGTTTTTATCGTAATTCGCTATTGTGACAGGCGACAGGGATGTCGCCCGTTGGACAGGGAGGCATGGAAGCCTCCTCTGTTCAACAAAGGTTTTTGGTTACTTTTTCAAAAAAGTGACAAGAATTAGCTACTGGCATTTGGCTCAACGCGATAAGACTCCCTCATGACTACTCTTAATTTAGTGGTGACGATGAGCACCAGTAAATACTGAAAAAGAGTCTAACGATGTGGCAATGACAGCAACAGATTTCAAAATGGAAATGTAAGAATGAAAAACGCTTATATCATCGATGCCATCCGTACTCCATTCGGCCGTTACGCCGGTGGCCTTGCACCTGTCCGTGCCGATGACCTTGGCGCTGTGCCGATTAAAGCCTTAATCCAACGTAACCCGAATGTAGATTGGGAACAGGTCGATGATGTGATCTATGGCTGCGCCAACCAAGCCGGTGAAGATAACCGTAACGTTGGCCGTATGTCAGCACTGCTTGCAGGTTTACCGTATCAGGTTCCAGCCACCACCATTAACCGTCTCTGTGGTTCTTCACTCGATGCGATTGCCATTGCTGCCCGTGCCATTAAAGCAGGTGAAGCAAACTTGGTGATTGCAGGTGGTGTAGAAAGCATGAGCCGTGCACCTTATGTGATGGGTAAGTCAGATAGTGCTTTTGGTCGTAGCCAGAAGATTGAAGACACCACCATGGGCTGGCGCTTCATTAACCCTAAACTTAAAGAATTATATGGTGTAGACACCATGCCCCAGACTGCCGAAAACGTGGCTGAACAGTTCAACGTTAATCGTGCAGATCAGGACCAGTTTGCCTTGGTGAGCCAACAACGCACCGCAAGCGCGCAAGCCAAAGGCTTTTTTTCTAAAGAAATCGTGGCAGTTGAAATCCCTCAGCGTAAGGGTGATGCTGTTGTGATTGATACCGATGAGCACCCACGTGCATCAACTACGCTTGAAGCTTTAAGCAAACTTAAACCTGTGGTCAAAGCAGACGGCACCGTCACTGCGGGGAATGCTTCGGGCATTAACGATGGTGCTGCGGCTCTGCTGATTGCTTCTGATGAGGCAGTTCAAGCTTACAATTTAAAACCACGTGCCAAGATCATTGCTTCAACAGCTGTGGGTGTAGAACCACGCATCATGGGTTTTGCTCCTGCACCAGCCATTAAAAAATTACTTAAACAAGCCAACCTGACTTTAGATCAGATGGATGTAATTGAACTGAATGAAGCCTTTGCTGCACAAGCTTTGGCAGTCACCCGTGATTTAGGCTTGCCAGACGACAGCAACAAGGTAAATCCAAACGGTGGTGCAATTGCATTGGGTCATCCGCTTGGTGCATCAGGTGCACGTTTAGTGACCACAGCCTTAAACCAGCTTGAACAGACAGGTGGTCGTTACGCTTTGTGTTCAATGTGTATTGGTGTAGGTCAAGGCATCGCTTTGATTATTGAACGTGTTGAAGCACTTTAAGGAGAAACAAATGCCATCTTTTCAATCTGCCGATGCACAAATTAACTATCAAACTTTTGGTGAGTCATCTTCCCCTGCTTTGGTATTTTCCAACTCTTTGGGCACCAACTATGGCATGTGGCAAAAGCAGTTTAATGAGTTAAAAGATCAATTTTTTGTGATCTGCTATGACACCCGTGGTCACGGTTCATCATCTACACCTGACGGCCCATACACTGTAGAGCAATTAGGTCAAGATGTTGTCCGTTTACTCGACCATTTAAATATTAGCAAAGCTGCTTTTTGTGGAATTTCTATGGGCGGTTTAACGGGACAATGGCTGGCAATTCACTACCCTGACCGTTTTAGTCATGTGATTGTGGCAAATACTGCCGCTAAAATTGGACAAGAACAGGCATGGCTTGACCGTGCAAAATTAGTACGTGAGCAAGGTTTACAACCGATCGCAGCCACAGCAGCTTCGCGATGGTTTACAGATCCCTTTATCCAAAGTCACGCTTCAATTGTCAACAACCTGTGTAACGACTTAAGTGCTGGCAGCGCAATGGGTTATGCCAATTGTTGTGAGGCTTTGGCTAAAGCGGATGTCCGTGAGCAGTTGAAAGACATCAAAGTTCCAGTATTAGTGATTGCTGGAACTCAAGACCCTATAACTACAGTTGCAGATGGTGAATTTATGCAGCAACAGATTCCGCAATCAAAACTTGCAGAAATAGATGCCTCACATATTTCAAACGCAGAACAGCCAGAAGCCTTTAATAAAATCCTAAAGGATTTTTTATTAGGTTAATTTAATGATTCAAAAAATGGCCTATAAAGGCCATTTTTTATATCTGCATTTACTTCTTTAAATTAATACCGAATCATGACCGATTTTAATTCAGTGTAATCTTCAATAAATGCATCTGAAAACTCTCTTCCAATGCCAGAAGCTTTCACCCCGCCAAATGGAACTGACGGATCTAAGAATGTATGCATATTGACCCACAAGGTGCCTGCTTCAATCTTAGGAATTAAACGCAAAGCTTTAGATAAGTCATTTGTCCAAATACTTGCGGTTAAACCAAAGCGCGACTGATTCATCAGTTGAACGAGTTCTTCATCAGTGTCGAATGGCATTAACCCGACCACTGGACCAAACGTCTCTTCTGAAAATAATGGATCATCCGTATTTTTAAAGGAAATCAAAGTCGGCTGCACAAAATATCCTGTCTGATCTAAGGCCTCACCCCCTGCAATAATCTGGTTGTTTGCTTTTGCCATATCTAAATAATGTTTCACTTTATGAAAATGTGGCTGATTAGACAGTGGGCCAAACATACTTCCTTCATCCATAGCAGATCCAATTTTGAATTGAGATAGTGCTTTAGAAAGTTTCTCGACCAGTTCATCATATTTTGTGTGGTGTACAAAAAAACGCTCTGGAGATGCGCAAACTTGACCTTGATGCACAAAAGTTGCTTGCAACAAAGTTGGTAAAATCTCATCGATATTCGCATCAGCCAAAACAGCTATAGCATTTTTACCGCCCAGCTCCAGACTTACCCTAGTTAAATCACTGCTCATCGCGAGCTTACCAATCGCAATACCTGTTGGTACTGAACCTGTAAATGAGACTTTCTTAACTAACGGCGATTCAATTAAATATTGTCCTGTATCACCCTTACCCGTAACCACATTAATCACACCAGCTGGAATACCTGCTTCAATGGCAAGTTCAGCTAAACGTAATAAAGATAAGCTGGCAAACTCACTTGGTTTAAGTACAATGGTACAGCCAGTTGTTAAAGCTGAACCAATTTTCCAAACACCAATCATTAGTGAAAAATTCCAAGGCACAATCCCTGCAACCACGCCAATTGGTTGTCTTAAAGTAAAGGCTGTATATTTCTCACCTTGCATAGAAGGAATAGAGGGTTGCATGGTTTGACCATTAATTTTGGTTGCCCAACCCGCAAAATATCTTAAGAAAATAACGGATTGTGCGACTTCAAGATGTCGTGAAATATTGATAAGTTTTCCGGTAGATAAAGTTTCAAGCTGTGCAAGTTCTTCACCATGTTGCTCAATTAAATCTGCCAACTTATTTAGTTTAACGCCACGTTCATACGGTGTCGTTTCAGCCCAAGCATTTTGAAAAGCATGTTCAGCACTTTTCACCGCATTTTCAACATCTTGTTGACTACCAACACTAATTTGAGCAACGACTTGTTCAGTAGATGGATTTACAATATCCACTTTATCTAAAAGCTCGGCAGCAACTAGTTTTCCATTAATAAAATGTCCATGTTGTCGCGCCATAAATTGCTGTACGCTTTCTAAAATCTGAACTTCACTCATTTTCTTTTCCTCTTTTCATTTCTAAATAGTGATATGACAGCAACTACGCGACCTGATTCAAAATAAAGTCTGCACCACGTTCACCAATCATGATGGCAATTGCGTTGGTATTACCGCTTGGAACTTGTGGGCAAATAGAACAATCCACCACACGTAAATTTTTAAAACCATGGACTTTTAGGGTCTGATCCGTGACCGAATCTTGCGGAGTATTGCCCATTTTGCAACTACCAGCGGGGTGATAAACCGTTTTAATGTTCTGGCGCATCCATTTATCAATCGCTTCAATATCATCAGGATCGATATTTGCAGGCTCAATCACTTCTTTGACAATTGCTTTTAATGCGGGCTGTTGTAATAGGCGAAGTCCAGCCTGTACCGCACGGATATTGGCGTCAATATCTTCTTGATGACCTAAATAATTAGGATCAATGACAGGTAAATCTTTAGGATCTTTACTACTTAAACGTAAAGTCCCACGTGCTTTTGGCTGTACATGTCCGACCTTAATCGTAAGGCCATGTGCTTGAGCCACTGATTTTTCACCCGGGGTATTATCGAAATTATCCAGCACAGGCAAAAAATGAAATTGGACATCAGGCCGACCGTTGTTGTTGGTGTCAATAAAACCACCACCTTCTAGAATATTGGTGGTTAACAATCCTGAACGTGTAAAACACCACTGTAAAAAGTGCCGTACTGCGGTTAAACCTTGGTCTTCACCGAGCAGACTATTATTGGTTGTTACCGTTGCATTAACCGACATATGCAAATGGTCGTGAAAATTCTCACCTACGGGTAGGTCACGGATACATTCAATGCCGAGCTCATCTAAATGCTGTTTTGGGCCAATCCCCGAAAGTAATAAAACTTTAGGACTACCAATTGCACCAGCACTTAGAATGACTTCTTTTTGAGCTTGTACAGTAATCGGTGATTTTCCTCCAACGCTATAAGTCACCCCAGTAACTTGATCACCTTGAGTTTCAATTTTATGGACCAAGGCATCAGTAATCACCGTGAGATCTGAGTGGTTTTCGACTGACTTTAAATAGGTTTTTGAGGTACTCGCCCGTGAGCCATTTTGAGTGGTGGTTTGATAAAACCCTACACCTGCCTGATCCCAACCATTAATATCATTGACGTAATTCATGCCCATTTGTTGACCTGCTTTAATACAAGCAAGCGTCAAAGGATGGCGATAGCGGTTTTCACTGACAGGTAAAATGCCATCTTGTCCGTGATATTCATTAGCAAGACTTTCATTTTTTTCTGCTTTTTTAAAAAAAGGCAGTACATGTTGATAAGACCACTGATTGCATCCCCATTCGGTGGCCCATAAATCATAATCCTGACGTTGGCCTCGGCAATAGATCATTCCGTTGACCGAGCTTCCGCCTCCCAACACTTTTCCTTGTGCAAGGATCATTTCACGATGATTACAATATTTCTGAGGGACAGTCATGTATTGCCATGATTTTTGCTGGAATACTTTAACCACCGTGGCAGGTATGGTATGAAACATACTGCTATCTCGGCTTCCTGCCTCTAAAACAAGAACGCGCCCTGCTTTGGCCTGTAACAGCCGTGCTGCAACCACACAGCCTGCCGAGCCCGCACCAATCACGATATAGTCATATTGTTTATTCATCTGATTTCACCTAAGTTTATTTTTATGAATGCACCGTCAATAAACACGGTCTCCTTTGCTCTGATTTAATAGATGTATTGCAAAATTAACTGTGCATACACATTAGTTTTGTCATCGTAATTTTGAGTACCACCACTATGGATATCGTGTTTTGGTTTATAGAGTCCTACTAAAGGAATAACGTTGAATTTTTTATTAACCGACCAAACCGAAAACACATCTAGTTCATGTCCATCTACATTAATTAAAGATTCATTAACTGTTTTGAACTTATAGGCCAAAGCACCTAACATAAAATTTTCTTTTAGATTCATACTGTAAGAAACTTGGTGAATATCTGCATTTTTGTTAAATGGACCAGCATAATTTCCTGCAACTTCACCTTGAAACCACGTACCGAACCCGACTGTATTTCCATAAAACATCGGATCGTATCGGTCTGAAAAATGGCTAAAACGGTAGCCTAATGAAGGCGTATATTTTGAAGATAAAAAGTTATAGTTCAGCGCCAAGTAGCCTGCATTTTCTTGACTATCTTTTTTATCTTGCACAACAAACTCAGTCTTAACTTGTAGCTCAGGCAAAGGTTGATAATTCAAACGTAAAGCATAATTTTTAAGATCTTCGCGCCCTGAAACTTGCTCAGTATCTTCAAGGTCTAATACATTTAAATAGGTAAACCCAACACCCTTATCTTTAAGCTGATACATCAGATCGGTTACAAAGAGTTCAGGTGAAAATTGTGCTTTATTATCCGATTTTAAATAAGCCAGTTTTAGCGTTGTATTCTCTTGCGGTTTGTATTGAAGCAAACTTGTAAAATCAAAACTTCGACGGGCTGCCAGATAATATGCTCCACCCCGATCAAGTGCGCCATCCGCAGGTGGTTTACCGAGGTTTAATGCATCACCCGCAATAAAAAAACCGTCACCAATCATGATATTTTGTCGACCAATACTTAAATCATAGGTCGTTAACTCATCTTTATTAGTGCCATCTTTAAAACCAATAATCCATTCATTTACATCTGTTTTGCGTTCTTTACCATTACTATTTTGGCCTGCATCGCCATCGCCAAATGTTGCTGAGCTAATACCACTCAAGCTTGCATAGAGTTGATTGTTTTTAAAGGTGTATTGTCCTTTAGCACCATATTTAAGATGGCCTTCTTGCCAATTAATTCTTTCGTCATCTAGGTTTTCGCCGTTATAGCTTTTACCGCTACTAAAAGCCCCGAAAGTTGCTTCAAAAGTCGGTTTAATTTCAAGCTCGCCAGCATGCACAGTTGAAAAAAATGAGACAAAGAGAGTCCCTCTCATAACTTGAGAAAGTAGAGTTTTCATACAAAATTCCTTTTTTGTGAATGGTCTACCAGACGCTAAGAGTGGGTAACCAATTCGTTACCCATCTCGCGTGATACACGTCTTTAGTGATGGTCGTGCTGCGTGTTTTGCTCTTCTTCACCCAAGTTTAAAGTCGGCGTATTGTCAAAAAAGTTCCACGGTTTGATCAGTGTATTCACCCACTCTGTCGGCATGATTGGCCATTCTTCTGCACGTGCCACATGGGTTGTGCCTGTTGTCATCCACACCACAAGATCTTTATTTTCAATATTTTCATTGTTGCCAATGAACTGACCTAAACCTGTGTCATGAGTCGAACGGTTTGAATATTTTCCTTCAGGATAGCGTTCGTCTGGATTGTACTGAGTCACCCAAATTTGCTTATCCATAAAGTTCAAACGTTTAAATAACCATTCATCTTTAGAAAAATTAGCACCCTTCGCCACAGGGTGTGTTCCACCTGCAAAAGGAATGAGCTGGTAAGAAACAGGATTACCTAATTTATTTTCCTTATTGAAATTAATCAGTAAACGAATGGTAGATGGATCAAATTTTTCAGCCGCATTCTGCTCATTGGTAATGACTTTACTGTCAATTTGCATGGTACTTGTACGCACACCGCCTCGATCATTGGTCTTCACCACAGGGTCCATATGCATGAAACTATTATTTTCGCCATCTACATCCATATCTAAGCGGAAGTTATAGATATGTTGATGGGTTGTACCCACAATATTATGGTCAATTAAAGTGCCATATTTGGTGTCTTCTTTCGCAGTACTGTCATGCATAGTACGTGCTTTAACGCCTTTAACCGCTTCAATCCCTGTAGCACCCGCATTAATGCCAATCACGCCATTTTGAGCAAATACCCAGTCAAACATGTAATCGTAATTACCCACTGTACTAATCCAGCGCACTACAAGTTCACGGCGTGCTTCACTTGCATCTTGATCACCAAATATTTCTTGGTGTTTATATTCAGGCCCAGCATAACGCTCAAAAATTGCAATCGCATTTGGAATCACTTGTGGCTGGCCTTTATAGTCTGCAATAACAGCATCAAGTAAAACCGCATTTTCTGGTGCATCGGTCCCAAGCTGAATGGCTGATGTGAGTGTTCCCATTCCGTACTCACCTGAGTCCAGATAAGACTTAAAGTACCATCCCATGTCAGGGTCACCATATGGAACCACCATTCCACCAAGGTTACCTTCATACATGACTTTACGTTTTACGCCTTTATCTTTATACGTCACGGTTGAAAGCTGTAAGCCAACACGAGAGTCTAGTGCGACATGGAAACACCAATTGCCCCAATGTACCGTTTGTCCTGTAATAGAGAAGTTCTTACCTTCGGGTTCACTAATATTCAACGGTTTGATTTTCGGTGGTTTGGTATTTTTAGTGGCATAAGGTCGATCCGTCATCGGAACAGGAATCATCGCTCCTTCTTCGATTTTAATAATTTTTTCTTTATCTAAATCAACCACAGCCACCAAGTTTTCAATTGGATGCGCCCAATAGTTACCATCACCAGTATCTAGATACGACACAACTTTTAAAACGTTAAGCTGTTTATCCAAGCCATCTTTACCACCGAAATATCCCACGGTTAATGGATTGGTAATGACTTTCTTAACATCGGTTACACCACGTTTGCGTAAAGCATCCTGATATTCTTTACTCGCTTCAATCACACGCTGTACAGTTTCAAAGTTATCGAGCAAAACCATTCCATGAGTGTCTTTAAGTACATTCCATTTTGTGACTTGCTGAGTATTAAGATTAACTTCACCTTCAATCGCTTGGTTGCCTTTTAACAAAATGAAAGATGCAATTCGAGCGTCTTTATATTCTTTGTGATTAATAAAGTAATCCCAAACTTTTGCTTTTTCTGGCTCTTTTAGCTTTAACTCGGCAAAACGCATATTTTTATAGGCGTATTTTGAGCGGTTAATCACATCAAATGTCTTTTTAATTTCGTCAGAATTTAAACTATTGAGCGGATGAAACGTATTTTCAACTTTAAAAGTTTGATCTAAACCAGACTGAAATACCTCATTAAAGAAGTCTTTTCCGATCACAGGTTTATTATCTTTAATTAATAGTGGGACGCTTAATTTTAAAGGTTTTCCATTCACTAAAACCTGATTTGAATTTGGCTTCGCTCTCACAACCATAGAGCCTTTGGTAATCATATAAGTATTCGTAAAATCATCTTTTACAACTTTAGCGCCCTGCTCACTCATGTTTTGGTAAAGAGATACCATTTCGGCCTTTCCACCATGAGCAAAAGCTTGAGTATTTAATCCCCAAAAGCTTGCAGCTATTGATAAATTAAGCGCTAGTATCTTTTGTATGTCATTCAATAATCGTTGTTTACGCATTGGTTTCATCCTTTTCATCTATCCCTGAACTATCTGAATCAGACAGTTAATATGCACTTTCCTATGTGTGAAATTTATTAGACCAACTTAATAGTTTTAAACTTATTAAGCTCATCTAACCTGTTCTAATTAATTTAATTTCAACACACTTGCATGGGGCTAGCTTGTTTAAGAATGACCTAGAACTTGTCTAAAAATGACATCAAGAGAGGAAAGTTTAAGCTGTCATCCCCTCTCTAAATTCTTTAGGAGAAATGCCATAAGCCTTTTTAAAGATTTTTGAAAAATGAGCGCCATCCCAAAAACCCCACTTCAAGGCAATTTGGGTAATTGAGCTTTGTTTATTTCTTTTATCGAGTAAATCTGCTTTGACTTTTTCTAGGCGTTTGAGCTGTATATATTTGTTAATAGATAAATTTTCTTGAAGGAATAAGCGGTAGAGATGACGTAGTGATACACCGATATGCTCTGCAATTAATTTAGGGGTTAGATCGGGTTTTGCTAAGTTCTCTATAATATAACGCTCGGCTTTTTCCATCAGGTTATTGGAGCTATTAATATTTTTATAATTAATTGTGGGTTTGATTAAGGCAATTAGCGCATCTTCAAAAGCGTTACCATCTTCGGTTGCATACCAAAGTTTGATATTTTCAGGAGACATATTTTTCAAAATATTTTTGAGTAAAAAACCACTCATATTTTGCGTAATCAGTTTTCCAAAATATTCGGTACTAATATTTTCTTTAAGTAATTTTTCACGCGACAGGTGTACTGAAATCTGACTCACCAAGCCTTGCGGATACATTGAAATTGTTTCGACTGGGTCGACCAACACAATATCGCCTTCATTCAGGCTTAAGGTTTCATTTTTATACTCAAGCAGCATTTTTCCCGAATACTGCAAAATCAAAAAACAAAAACGATTATTCACTCGATCGATTTCATCGGCTTTTCGGACAATTTTATTGGCATTGTTTTTGATAAAAGCAATTTCGGTGTCACCCAATAAAAAGCACTGAACTTCACCAATGAATAAATTACGGGTTCCGTCAAAATCGGTTTCAAAATTGCCGCACACACTTTTAATATGATGCGTCCATGTGAGTAATGCATCGCTTACATATTGGTTCATCCCTTACCTCTCTATACATGTGCCACCGCCCAAATTTTTGCGTTTGTGGTGGTGCACTGTCTTGGCTTATTTGCAATCTTGTTTTATTGATAAACAAATTGTGTGCCAAAAATTCCTTATCCATGGAATTGTTTTGATGATAGTCAGCTAGATGTAAAGAAGCTGATAAATCAATTCAATTTATCAGCTTAATGGGACTTATGCTACTCCTGCAAAATCTCGCAGCATGGTAATAAAAATATCCTTTTGTTCCTCAGAATACTTTTTAAACACCTCATTTTGATGACTGTCGGCAATATCAAATAAATACTGCGCCGTTTGTTTACCTTTCTCGGTCAGTGCATACAAATTATCGTGATCGACCAATAACCCTTCAAATTTTAAAATTTCAGCCGATCTTTCAACTTCTTGCATTGGCATGGCGATATCGCGCGGTAAATCTTCTTTACTAGAAGCAGTACCGCTGGCTAAAACGAGCAAAAGACGTGATTCACTGGTACGGAAACCAGAAGCCATTTGCTTAGGAATATAGTCGGTTTGATAGGCTTTAAATGCACGACTCATCAAGTAGCAGACATTATTATATAAGTGCCCATAATGTGTTTGGTCTATGCCGTTCTCTTCAGTTTGTTTAACTTGAAGGCTTGGATGCGGCATGACACAAGAATATGCACCTTGATGGTAAACCAATGGACTTCTACCTTGGTCATGGAAACGGACCACTTTACCAACAATAATCCAGTGATCACCGCCCTCAATAACCTGATAGCGTTCGCACTCAAACACCGCAGAACAATTTTCTAAAATCGGTGAGCTTCCTGCACCAAGTTGAAAATTGGTGTCTGCAAATTTATCAATATTGCGTCTCGAAAACTTATTAGACAGCTCAATTTGCGTGCCCGATAAAATATTGACCGCAAAATGAGTTGCTTCTTCAAATACTGAAAAACTTGAAGATTTTTTATCAATGCTCCACAAAATAAGTGGTGGGTCGAGTGATACCGAGTTAAAGCTATTTGCAGTTACACCGACTTTCTCACCTTGTGCATTTTGTGCGGTAATAATGGTAACGCCTGTTGCAAAATTTCCTAATGCTCTTCGGAACTGTAGTGGATCGACCGTAAACTCATCTATTTGTTGTAATACATTCATCATCTTTCTCCTAAACCTTCTCTTACATCCATATAAATCGCGAGAGCATTAGATATCTAAAACTAGTCTCGGTGTTTTAGAGCGCGAACAGCACACCAATATTTGTTCATTGCTGGCTTTTTCTTCATCAGTAAAATAAACATCTCGATGGTCAGGTTCACCTTCAATCACATCGCACATACAGGTTCCGCATACGCCTTGCTCACAAGACATTTCAATCTCGATGCCTTCCTTAGCCAAAGCCTGCAAAATGGTTTCACCTGCTTCTACCATAATGATTTTTCCACTACGCTCAGCCACCACCTCGAATGAATCTCCAGAAGTGTCGGTTTCGACTTGGAAATATTCTTTGTGGATTTGCTGCTCAGGAAAATTGTGAGTCGTGGCAAGGTTAATTACCCAGTCCATAAAGCCGACTGGACCACAGGTGTAAATATGGCTCTCAAGATCAATATCTTTAATGGCAGATTCAAAAAATGCTCTGTGGCTTGCACCTTCGGATTTAAAATGGAAAGTTGTGTACTTGGCTAACTCACCATTTTTAATTTCATCAACAAAAGCGCAGTTTTGAGGGCTAGCACCGCAGTAGTGAAGCTCAAACGATTCGCCTTCGTGTGCAAGTTGATATGCCATCGTGATTAACGGCGTAATTCCAATTCCACCGCCAATCAATACACTGTGTTTGGCTTTTAAAAGTGGAAATAAATTTTTTGGTTCACTGACCTGAATTTGCATGCCATCTTTAATTTCATCAAAAGCCGAGACTGAGCCACCACGTGATTCAGGGTCACGTAAAATTCCAAGGCGAAACTTACCTTTGTCATTTGGATTTTGGCAAAGTGAATACTGGCGTACCATGCCATTTGGTAAGTGCACATCAATATGTGCACCCGCTTCAACTTTTGGCAAGGTTGCAGAAGTTGCAGATTCAAATTCCATGACTGCAATATTTCCACCTTCCACATGGCGATTTTTAACGACAACATCATAAAGTGTAGTCATGATTCAACTCCCTTTTCATGGTTAAGCTCGTGGCTTAACGCATGAATAAACCACCGTTAATATCCCATGTTGCACCAGTCACAAACCCCGCATTTGGACTCGCGAGCAAGCCACAAGTTTCAGCAATAAAGTGCATACTTCCTAAGGCTTTAACTGGAATATTCTGGATGAACTGTTCCATTTTTTCGTCAGACACCACGCTATGAACGATTGGTGATTCCATCGGTCCCGGTGCAACTGCATTGACGGTCACCCCTTTTGCCGCAAACTCTTTGGCAAAAATTTTGGTTAACGTCACAATGGCACCTTTGGTTGCCGCATAGTGCGCACCCGTTGCAGTACCGCCATTTTGTCCAGCTAAAGACGCCATATTAATGATGCGTCCATGGCCTTTTTTAGCCATATATTGGCCAATAATTTGACAAGCTTGAAAGGTGCCACGTTGGTTGACTTGGGTCACCCAATCAAAATCTGCTGCGGTAATTTCTAATACTGGCGTTGCTTTGGTGACGGTGGCATTGTTAATCAACACATCAAGTTTAGAAAATTTCTCTTCAATCCATTTCACGGCAGCATGAAAATCTGCTTCGACAGAAATATCTAATTTCAAGGGAAACATATTTTGTGCATTTTGACTTTGTGCCTTGGCGTTTTCGGCTTTTTCAAGCGTACTCGCTGACAAAATCACTTGATGGCCTTGGCTCGCAAAATATTCAGCAATCACATTACCGAGTCCAGAAGCAGCACCTGTCACTAAAACAACTTGTTTCATGTTACCGCTCCTAAAGAATGTAGCTAATACCAGCTAAGGTATCGGTTGAGTTAACCAAGTTAATGATTTTACGGTTAATCTTAAAGCCTGTAGCCGCATCACGAGTCAAATGGTAAGTAATATCTGCGGTGTAATGCTTGAGGTTTTCTTTACGGAATTCACGTAAGTTTTGAGCACAACGCAAAACGATTTCATTATCTTGGTCTTGAATAACACGTACACGAGAAACACTACGCACAGTATTTGCTTTAGGTGCTGTAGAAATTGCTTCACCATTTTCAAGACGCTCTACACGTAAAGTACGCATATGATTATCGTCATAGGCATAATTTAAGTTGTTTTCATAGTCCGTTAGGTTTGGGTCAATTGGAATGATATAAACGCCTTTTTCATTCCATAAATTGAGCCATTCACGGTATTCACTGTGATCTAACATATCTGCTTCAGCCCAGATGAAAGCAGTGACTTCATTTAATAATTGCAGATTCATATTCATTGCTCTCTCCTTAAGCCGTCATCATCTTTTTCCACTGCTGATAGGCTGCACGCATACCTGTTTCAGCACTGACATCACTTTTTAAGCCATCTTCGGTTTTGACTTCGCCCGGTAAACCGCGGTTGAGCATGATCCATAAATCATTGCCAGCATTAGCGCCGTGTTGTACGCGCTCCCAAGCTTCTGAGTCATCTGGCGTACCAAAGCCAAATGGACCTTGGAAATGTTCATGCAAACGTAGGCGGTATTGGTTGGCAATTTGTGGTCCACCGTCCATGGTAATTACCGAGTGATGAATTTCTGTTTCAGCAACTGAAATTGGCTGTAATACACGGAAGAACGCCATTGAACATGCAATATTTGGGAATAAATTTAAGTTAAAGCCAGAACCACCCACTGCGCGAACAATACGGCGTACTTCTAATTCTTCATGCCCTTCGTCACGCAATGCTTGAGCCAACTCTTCAAAGCGCTCTTGAATTGGTCGCTCCATAAGCTCTTCGTCTAGATCAACCAATTCAGGAATCATCACCATCACACTGTGACCATTACCTAAGTCTTCAACAAAGCCCGGTTGGTTTTCGAAGTTAAAGAGTTCTTCGGTTTTTTCATCGACAGAACTTAAAAATGACTTGTGTACCAATGGGAAGTGATAAGCATCGGTTGTATTTTCAAGCTGGATTTTCCAGTTACCCGGGAAACGGAAGCGGTGTTCACCCAACACTTTAATTGGATAACCTGCACCTTGTTTCATAAACAGGTCAATCCATTTTTTTGCTGGCCCAAGGAACTCTTCAAGCGGTTGAATGTCTTCTTTAAATGAAGCGAAGATCATGCCGTTATATTCTTCTACACGTAGACTCACCAACGGTAACTCTGATTTATCTAAACAATCGCCGTAACTTTCCGGAGATGGCACACCGCGCAAACTACCGTCAAGTGCATAACTCCAACCGTGGTACGGACATACAAAACTGTTGGTTTTTCCTTTCTTATGTTCGCATACAGTTGCTGCACGGTGACGGCAACGGTTTAAAAGTACATGGACTTTCTTTTTACGGTCACGTACCACAACCACAGGCTGTTTACCGATATTAATGGTTTTATAGCTTCCGCCTTCTGGAATTTCGCTGGCATGTGCAACCCACACCCAAGTGCTATAAAAGATTTTTTCCATTTCTTCATCAAAAATGCGTTCATCTTTATAAAGAGAAGTATGAGCACGGTCACTTTGAACCAAAGCATCGTAATCAATGCCAATGTTATGCGTCGGGATAATACTGTTCATATCAATAGTCCTTTTAAATATGTCCTGGGTCATTCCTGGGAAGGTACCGGCAATTCAGCTTCACTGTGCCAATGCGATACGGGACGACTGAAAATATTCTGTGTTTGGAAATGTTTAATTTTCCATGTTCCATCTGCTTGCTTTTGAAACTTCACATTGAGCTTTGCTGCATTCAGATGACTACGGCCATCTTTAAAGGTTGAAGTTTGCAACATGAGCCAAGAAGCATTTGCATCATTTTGATTTACATAAATTTGTTCTGAATTGACAAAGTGTGCATTCATAACAAAGTGAGATTCTTTTTGGGTATAGCTTTTAAACATGTCGTAAATCGACTGCCAAGAATCATAACGGCCAAAAGATTTGGCATATTTCTCGCCAATACCTTCCCAAATACAGTCTTGATCAAAAAGATTCATCAACTCGTCAAGATCTGTATTTGCATTGAGCTCATCGCAAATTTCCATATAACGGTTCAGACAGTTACGAATCGCGTTGTGCGCTTCTAACTGTTCTAACCGCTCTAAGATTTCTGCAATATTCACTTTGTCATTCATTGCCATCGCCTTAACGCTGGATAATCAATTCGCGCCCAACACGAGCTTCAACTTTGCAATATTTCCAAAGTTTGTATGGACCTTCACCCACCACCGTCGTTCTAAACAAGTTACAAGCTGCATGTACTGTTTCAATATCCGGAACATCGGCAAGCAAGTACGTTGTCCAAGGCCAGCCACCACTTGGGCCAACCATGCTTTGGTCATCATCAAGATTTCCAAAAACATGTACGCCCGGTAAGTCATGAATGCCGTTCCACATTTCACCAAACGCTGCCCAAACTGCTTTTGCTTCAGCAGGTTCGGCGTCAAAAAAGTTCTGGTTAATACCCATGCAGAACAAAACACGTAATGATTTTTTAGCTTCCATCTCAATATCCTTTTTAAAAATTAAAACTTATAAATAACCAGGGGTTGGCTTTAACCCGAAACTAATTGAGGCTGCATTTTGTAAGGTCGCATCCCCCATAAAGGCATGTTGAGTCACCACGTTGGTGTCATTTACAAAACGGCTAAATGGATTGTTGGTATAGATTGCCGTCATACCCGCGAGCATTTGCATTTTTCGGGTGACTTTGGCGCAAACTCGCGCTGCATGGGTACATGCCAGACGCATATCACTAATTTGTTCAGCAGTGGCTTCACGCCCAGCAATAATTTCATTCCAGACAATATCCATGGTTTGATAAAACCAAGATTTTGCAGACTGAAACTCTGCATCAGCTTGAGCAAACTCATATTGAGTCACTGGGCGGTTTGCAATTTCTGACCCGCCTGTAATAGATGCTTTGCCCGGCGCTAATTTTTCAAATTCTTCTAGTGCAGCAGCAGCAACACCAATACCTACCACAGTTAATACTTGAGTCGCTAAAGACAGTGACGGATATTTAAAAAATGGCTCACTTAGTTTTGAAGGTTCACCACGTACAAAGGTCCATTTCTTTTCGACCAATACATCTTCGACCACCAAATCATGGCTTCCCGTACCTTTTAGGCCAACGGTGTCCCAAGTCATTTCAATTTTGGCTTTTTTCGCAGGCATCACGGCCATACGTGGTAAGCCCTGCATTTCATTGTTTTTAAGTGGTGAAATCCCTACACCCACAATGTCGGCCCCCATGCAGCCACTTGAGAATTTCCAACGTCCACGAACCACAACACCTTCATCAGTAATTTCAGCAGGTTGTGGTGGAAAAATACCTCCAGCAAATACCACATCTGGTCCGTTTTGATACAATTCTTTAAGCGTTTCTTCTGGCAAACTTCCTAAATAAGCAGGGCTCATGCCGAAACTTGCTACCCAGCCCACCGAACCATCAGCTTTAGATAAAGTTTCGATCAATTCGCAAAACTGCCGTGGTGACCATTCTTCACCACCAAAACGTTTAGGCACCAAGGCACGGTAAACGCCAATTTGTTTAAGTTTTTCGATAATGTCTTGGCTCACGTAGGCCTGATTATCGAATTCACCTGTACAGGCACGCTCACGTATTTCTTGGCACAAATCATCTAAGTCAACTGCTTTGTCTTGAGAAGCAAACTCCATTTTAGACAACTTATTCATCATCTAACTCCTTGTAATTTATTGCATTGCATCAACACAAAATTTAGCTATAGCGCATAATTGCTCATCTTTTTGATGCTTTGATATGATCTGTAGGCCCACGGGTAACCCTTCACTGGTTTCAAGTGGCACTGAAATGGCTGGATGTCCTGATAAATTAAATGGTCGAACTAAACCCGTAAGATTTAAAAAAGCGACCGTGTTTTCAGCTTCAGAAACTTTCGGTGGAATTTGTGGAAGTGTCGGTAAAACCAATGCATCATATTTTTCTAGTAGTGCATCAAGTTCTTGGGTCAGCTGCGCTTTCACAACTTCTGCTTGTTTCACTTGCTCTAAAGTTGTTGCGGCAGCTTTTAATAAACGACCATTTACATCAGAACCAACTAACCCTGTTTGAGTTAACTCACCAAAAGCTTGCCAATTTTCATAATTAATAATCTGCATGCCTGCATCAAAAGCAGCTTCAAAATGTTCAACTTTTTCTAAAGTGGTCTGTAAATTGGCTTTTTGAAGTGCTTGATAAATACAGTTCCAAACAACCTCATCTGCTTGTACATCCAGCACAGCGAGTTTCGGTGTGCTAATACATGGGGTAGGGTTAAAAGTTGGATCAATAATTTGCATGGCTTTTTCAATCATCTCGACTGAATTTGCAAAAGGGCCAACACAATCTAAAGAACTTGACGGTGGATAAACGCCTTTTCTGCTCACGCGACCGAAAGTTGGCTTTAATCCAAAAACTCCGCAGCACGCAGCAGGCATACGGATAGAGCCGCCCGTATCTGTACCTAAAGTAAAGTCAGCTTGTTTAGCAGCAACTGCCGCAGCCGAACCACTCGAAGAGCCGCCTGGAATAAGTTCAGGATATTTAGGATTGATGGGTGTACCAAAAGCATGGTTAATGCCTGTAATACCAAAAGCCAACTCATGCAAATTTGTTTTCGCAATAATTTCACAGTCAGCTTTTAAAATGTTTTTAACCACCTCAGCATCATCATGCGCAGGTTCAACATTTAATAAAGCTCGACTACCAGCAATGGTTTTTAGACCTTGAATATCAATTGTGTCCTTGACCATCACCTTGAGCTTGCCACTTCCTTTATGCACGCTTTGGCTAATAATATTCATTCACTTTTCCATGTATTTTTATCTATTAATTAAAATATGAGAAAATTTAATGGAATTGTCAAGTATTTTTTATAATTTGTTCTCAAGGAAATATGCAAAATTTTGTTTATAATAGGATTACCCTTTTTTCACTAAGTTATTGCTTAGCTATGCTTGATCATTTAGAACAATTTCTTCCTAATAAAGAACCGTCGAGTATTCAAAATTTCCCTTTTTTTTGGGTTTCCCAAGTGAATGGAAAATATTCACAACTCATTGAAAAATCAATAAAAAAACTAGGTATTGATAATACACGCCGTAAAATCATTTTAAGTACTAATGCTTTGGGTGAAGCCAGTATTACCGATATCGCTAATCTTTCTACCTTAAAGTTAACGACAGCAACAAAAGCTGTATATCGATTAGTAGAAGATGGAATTGTCGAGGTCTACTCTTCTACCACTGATGAACGAATTTCGATGGTGAAATTAACGGCCAAAGGTGTTGAGCTGGTAGAACAGATTAATCAAATTAGTGTGGTCACCTTAGCAGGCATCCTGAATGCCTTTTCAGAAGATGAGCTTCACAATTTAAATCACCAGTTAAAAAAATTATTTGACCTCATGCCATCAAGTTAATTATTTGACTTGATATCGGGTTAGATACGCTCAAGAGCAGCATGGAGGAAATAGTTCTTCCTTTCTCGCTGCTCTTTATCAAAAGAAGTTTCAATATTAAAAAATAAAATAAAAATCAGTTTCTTAATTCAATAAATTATTACTATCTGTTTACTTAACATACTTTTTAGGTATTCTAACATACTCAATAAGTAATGGAATTTTACATATAAAAAGAAAATAATAATTCCATGATATTTAAAAACCCATTAACTCCTAATCGGGTTTAGACACACTCTTCCGGTCTGTACGAGACCAAACTACTCATTTCTAGCCTATTTATTATTCTTATCTAAAGGGGGAAATATCAAAAACTTCAGAGGAATAATAAAAGTTAGATATCAATTTCTTTAAGCGTTTTATACATAAGGATTAAGTGTATGAACCAAAGTAATATCGCTGTTGAAAGGACACAAAAGAAAAGCAATGCGTATGCATGGTATGTCGTCACACTTTGTATGTTGGCATATATATTTTCATTTATTGACCGCCAAATTCTGGCGCTGATGATTGAACCCATTAAAGCAGATCTCCAACTTTCAGATACACAATTTAGCCTGTTACATGGCCTTGCCTTCTCACTGTTTTACGCTGTTATGGGTTTACCCTTAGCTTATATTGCCGATCGTTTTTCACGACCAAAATTGATTTCAATCGGGATTATTGTTTGGAGCCTAGCAACGGCAACTTGTGGTTTAAGTAAAAACTTTATTCAACTGTTCTTGAGCCGTATGGCGGTCGGCGTAGGTGAAGCTGCGTTATCTCCAGCCGCTTATTCAATGTTCAGCGACATGTTTAGTAAAGATAAACTAGGTCGTGCTGTCGGAATTTATTCAATTGGCGCTTTTTTAGGTGGTGGTATCGCCTTTTTAGTTGGCGGTTATGTCATTAACTTGCTTAAAGGCGTGACACTCATTGAAGTTCCACTATTAGGCGCACTTAAAGCATGGCAAATTGCCTTTTTTGTAGTAGGTTTACCTGGCATCATTATTGGTCTGCTGTTTATTTTGACCGTTAAAGACCCTGCACGTAAAGGCCAACAGCTCAACCAAAATGGACAAGTTGACCAAGTTAAATTCTCACAATGTCTTCAGTTTATTAAAAAGCATTCGAAAACATTTGCTTGTCATTATTTAGGTTTTACCTTTTATGCAATGGCACTCTACAGCCTGACTAGCTGGACACCTGCATTTTATATTCGAAAGTTTCAACTCGCGCCGACTGAAACAGGTTATATGCTCGGCACAATTCTGTTAATTGCAAATACATTAGGGGTGTTTTGTGCAGGTTGGTTAAATGATTGGTTTATTAAAAAAGGGCGCCAAGATGCACCGATGTTCACTGGTGTGATTGGAATTGTTGGCCTGATTATTCCAATTGCATTTTTTACCCAAACAGATCAGCTATGGCTTTCAGTCAGCTTACTGATTCCTGCAATGTTTTTCGCATCTTTCCCTCTAGTAATTTCGGCAACAGCATTACAAATGTTAGCCCCAAACCAATTTAGAGCACGCCTTTCTGCCCTATTCCTTTTGGTGAGCAACTTAATTGGACTCGGTATTGGTACAACATTGGTAGCCATTATTACAGATAAAGTTTTTGGTAGTCCGTTAATGGTGGGTTCTTCTTTATCTATTGTGGGTGGTCTGTCGTGTGTACTGGCTCTAATTCTGCTTTTTAAAGGCTGCAAATTCTTTAGTGAAAGTATGAAGCTTGAAAAATTAAATTAATAGATCTCACAAATTGCAAAAATGTACTCTCTAACCAAACGCTTAGAGAGTACCGAAATATTCAAAATTACGTAGTGCCGAGGACTGGCATACATCTGGGAAATGGATTATGGAATTATTTCACCGTTTTAAACCACACACTTTAGCCGTTGCCACTTTATTACTGATGTGCAGCAACTCATGGGCCGCAAATCCAAATCAGCAAACTGAAGATGAATGGAAATTCACGCTAAAGAATGCTTATATCAACCGTGATTTTGATAATGATGCCTTAAAAGATACCGGCAGTTGGTCTCAGGCAGCATCTTTATTTTATAAATCGAAAATGCATGACACCCCACTGCAAATTGCAGACAAACCAATCACGATTGGGGCCGATGCTTCTGTTCAATACGCCGTGCGCTTGAGTTCAGACAAACATGTCGCTGACACAGTTTTGCCTTTTAACAAAGAAACGCAATCTCAGGCTTCAGACTATTTAAAATATGGTGCAACCTTAAAACTGGGTTATGACAAAACTCTTTTGAGTGTTGGTGAACTCTGGCTCGATTTACCTGTAACGGCGGTAGATGCTAGTCGTCAGCTACTCACTTCTTATTGGGGAACCAACCTAAAGTCACAACTTTCAGATCAGCTCTATGCCGAAATTGGCCGAGTGGAAAAAGTTTCTCCCCGAAATGAAGAAGACTTTAAAAAGTTTTCTTTCACGTCAAATGGAATTACCAAAGAATCTGATGGCCTTAACTACATTGACTTGCGCTATCAATTTACGCCGTCTTTAAAGGGTGAATA
Source organism: Acinetobacter sp. Li1LvA2 (assembly GCF_056156705.1). NCBI lineage: Bacteria > Pseudomonadati > Pseudomonadota > Gammaproteobacteria > Moraxellales > Moraxellaceae > Acinetobacter > Acinetobacter sp. Li1LvA2. Next base: position 21,185 of record NZ_JBSICF010000001.1, on the reverse strand, counting down.
TTATTTTGGTAATTTAGAAGATCTGTATAACAAGCATTATGTTGGGCTTGAACATACGTGGAAGCAGCCAACTTTCGCTCTTACTTCTAAGTTTAAGTACTTTAATGCAAAAGATGACGGCAATACCTTTGATATTGATGCGCAGAACATTGGATTACTTGAAACCTTTAAAGTAAAAAACCATACCTTTGGTTTGGGTTACCAGCAAATTATCGGTGAGTCGGCTTACCCGCTACCAGATGGCTTCTTACCAGAAACTTATTTCATCAACTGGAACGCTACTGGATTCTTTAAAGAATATGAAAAGTCTTACCATGTGATGTACGGCTATGACTTTAAAGATTATGTACCGGGCCTAAATGCGATGGTGAAATATGTTTATGGCCATGACTTTAAAGCAGCAAATGGTGAGAAAAATCATGAAACCGAGTCAAACGTTATTCTAAACTATGCGCTCCAGCAACCCTTCCTAAAAGGCGTGGCCCTGCAATATATTCGTATTGATTACAACGTTAAACACGGCAATGACTTTGGTGAAGACCGTTTATTCGTCAATTACACCAAAAAATTCTAAATAAAAATTACCCCCTAAAATTTAGGGGGTATTTTTTATCCTAGTTTATTGACCAGTCTTAAAGGCAGAACCTTCATGGCAATACTCATTGGTAACCATGGCCACTGCGGTACATAAGCTTTCACTGGTTGTTTTTCGATGGCTTTGACCAAAGCCTTACATCCTGTTTTGGCATCTACTTCAAAAGGTAGATGTTTAGCACCCTCATTCATTTCAGTACGGATGTAACCCGGGAAAATGGTTGAGACTTTAATTGGTGTATCCAATAATTCAGCACGAATACCTTCGGCCAAGTGAGCCACCGCAGCTTTACTCGCCGCATAGGTCGATAAGTGTTTTGGTAATCCGCGCATAGCACTCATGGATGACATCACCACCAAATGACCGGCGTTTTGTGCTCTAAAAATTTCAACCGCTGCTTCACATTGCGCTAAAGCAGAAATAAAGTTCGTTTCAGCTGTTGCCTTATTAATTTCAAAATTACCTTTACCAATACGATGGCCATTTCCGACTCCCGCATTTACAATAATTCGGTCTAAATAGCCAAACTCTTGTTTAAAGGCGCGAAATACTTCAAAGACCTGATCGTAATTCGTGACATCGAGACTTTTTGCAATGACTTTTATACCGTACTCATTTTCAAGTTCAGTTTTTAAATCTTCCAATCTGTCTAAACGGCGTGCACAAATTGCTAAGTTATAGCCTTTGGCTGCAAATTCATGAGCCATACCCGCACCCAAACCTGAACTTGCACCTGTAATTAAAATTGTCTTTGCCATGCTTTTATCCTTATTTTAAATCCATGTCAGTAAATCTGGACGTTCAGCTTTTATAAAATGGTGTTCATTTAAGCTTAAAACCTGAGCTTCATTTCCAACCAAACGCAAAGTGGTGAGGCTTGTATTAGCAATTGCCCAATTCAAAGCAAAAGTTCGATTGGGGCTAAGTTCAAGCAGTTTTCCAATTGCTACAGAAATCACACCACCAGAAGTAAAAACAACTGCATAGCGAGGCTTGGTTTTTGCCAATTCATCACAAAGTTGCTGCAATGCTGTTTCAACTCTTTCTTTAAAGTGCGGCCAAGACTCATCATACTCATGATGAAAATCACCATCTGTCCATCGTCCAATGGCACCTTCAAATATTTTGGCAAGATAAGCACGTGGGTTTTGTTCTTGTGCAACATCAGCTTTTAAAAGTTCAGGCTGTTCAAAACGTGGTTCATAACGTGCAAAAACCTGTTGATGGTTAAACTCATTCCATAAATTATTATGATGAATTACCGCATCTGGAAAGCATTCATTGAGTGCGAGCTTTGCAGTTTGCTCATGGCGCTGCATAGTTCCAGCAACCACATAAGGTTGTTCTTTCAATATTTGCTTAAAATAACGACCTAACAAAGTCGCCTGAGCCTCACCATTTTCAGACAGTTCATCGTAGTTACTTTTACCAAATGATGCCTGTCCATGTCTTACCAGATAAATTGTGGTCATCTTCTTAAAATACCCTGTATTTTCTGTAGAGATTGCTGAGCAAATTCAGATTCTTGCAATTTTTGCTGTGCGATAAGTTTTAAAGCTCGGATATGTAGCGCATGAATGACAATCCAGAAATCTTTAAAAGCAGGGTTTCGGGTTTGTTTATGGTAATAGCGGTAATAGATTTGCTGAGCAATCACTGCTAAACGGAATACACCAAACACTTCATAAAAAGCCCAGTTTTGAGGTTCCAATCCTGTTTTTTGCAAATAATACTCAACCACTTCTTTTCGAGAGAACATTCCCTTTAAGTGAGTCGGCTGACGGCGTGTTGATCTAAAAATCATGTTATCCGTAGGCTCAACCCAGTAGGCCAAAGCACTACCTAAATCCATTAATGGATCACCCAAGGTCGCCATTTCCCAATCGAGCACACCAATCACTTCTGTTGGATGCTCTGGATCTAAAATCACATTATCAAAACGCCAATCATTGTGAATAATACAAGTCGTCGAGTCTTGAGGGATATTATCGTTTAGCCATTTTCGAACATATTTAAATGAAGGAACATTAATTGTGCGGACTTTCACGTAACGTTTATCCCATCCTTCAACTTGTCTACGGCAATATCCTGTACCTTTGCCAAGTTCAGCTAAAGGCGTGTTCTCATAAGGAACTTGATGTAGCTCAATCAACTTATCAATGACATTTACACAAAGCTCATGAACATCTTCTTCATTAAAACCAAGTTCAGGCGGTAGTTTTGCACGAGGAATAATGCCTTCAATGCGTTCCATAACATAAAAATCACAGCCAATGACCGATTCATCCTGACAAAGTGCCACCATTTTAGGAAGCACTGGATAATAAGGCGCAAGATTTTTCTGCACCATATATTCACGGGCCATATCATGAGCTGACTTCGCTTTTGTTCCTTTTGGGGGACGCCGTAAAATTAAATCGGTATTTTCATACTTTAAACGATAAGTCCAATTCGACGCCCCACCTGTATATTGAGTAACAACTGCTGGACCAACCAACTCAACACCTTGGCTTTTTAACCAGTTTTCAACTGCCCCAATATCAAGCTCTTCACCTTCACGTACTTCACCGCCTATATCAATTACCGACATATTCACTTCCTTTAAACTTATACTTTCTTATGACGACCGAAATAACCACGTTTGGCCAACTCTAATTTGGCAATCATGCCTTTATGTACTTCATCTGGGCCATCAGCTAAACGCAAGCTACGTGCTTGGGCAAAGAAACCTGTTAATGGTGTATCTCTTGAAACACCCGCACCGCCATGTAGCTGAATCGCCATATCGACTACTTTTTCTAAAACACTCGGAGCGACCACTTTAATTGCAGATATTTCTGTTAAAGCGGCCATATTTCCTAAAGTATCCATTTTATAAGCAGCATACAAGGTTAAAAGTCTGGCTTGGTCTATGGCGACTCGCGCATCGGCTACACGCTCAAGGTTTCCACCGAGTTTCAAAATTTCTTTGCCAAACGCCGTTCTAGACATGCCGCGATCAATCATAAGTTCTAGAGCTTTTTCAGCAGCCCCAATGCAACGCATGCAATGGTGAATACGTCCTGGTCCTAATCGACCTTGGGCAATTTCAAAACCTTGGCCCGCACCACCAATAAAGTTTTCGATAGGCACTCGAACATTATTAAAATGAACTTCACCATGTCCATGCGGTGCATCGTAGTCACCAAACACAGGTAACATCCGCTGAATTTCAACACCTGCCGTATCAATCGGTACTAAAACCATAGAGTGTTGATGATGGCGGTCTTTGGTTTCATCTGGGGTGTGCGCCATAAAAATAATGACTTTGGCATTTGGATCACCTAAACCAGAAGACCACCACTTTTTTCCATTTAAAACAATTTCATTACCTTCGATTAAGGCAGTCGCTTGCATATTGGTTGCATCACTTGAAGCAACCTCGGGTTCAGTCATACAAAAAACCGAACGGATTTTGCCGTCCAATAAAGGCTGTAACCAGTGTTGTTTTTGCTGCTCACTACCATAGCGCCATAACAATTCCATATTTCCCGTATCTGGTGCATTACAGTTAAAAACCGTAGGCGCCAATAAACTACGACCAGTTAATTCGGCTATATGCGCATATTCTTGAACAGTTAACCCAGCACCCAGATTTTCATCGGGTAAAAACATATTCCAAAGGCCAGCTTGCTTCGCTTTAGATTTCAGAGTTTCTAAGAGCTCTGGCCATTGCCATTTTTTCCAGTTTCCATCTGGATTTAACTCATGAACTTCTTCCCAAAATTTTGCTTCAACAGGTTCTATTTCTTCTAAAATAAATTTTCTAGTTCGCTCGGTGAAGTCCTGAGCTTTTTTTGAGAGTTCAAACATTCTTTTTCCTTTACATCATTATCTGGTCTTTACATCAACATAACTTGAAACTTAATATGAATGAAATGATTTTATTAAATAACACCTCATGAATAATATTCATAACCTGCATGGACTAGACTTAAGTTTTTTTCACCGAATCGATATCAATTTATATCCGCTATTTATCGCGATTTATGAGCAAAAAAGTATTTCAAATGCAGCAAGTAGTCTTAATATTACGCAGTCGGCGGCAAGTCACGCCTTGCAGAGATTACGTCAGCAACTTGAAGATGATGTATTTATACGAGTAGGCAATAAAATGTCTGCCACTCCTTTTGCAGAACAAATTTATCCGACAGTGAAACAGGCACTTTTAACGATTCAAAATATTAGCCAGCAAAAACATGTCTTTGATCCAACAAGTCTAAAAAATTTAAAAATCGCCGTGCATGATGAAATTGAGCCGATTATTCTTCCAAGACTCGCTCAACACTTTCAAAATCTTAATTTAGATTTGCAATTTGTCAGTATGAAGCTAGATCGAAAACATATTACGGCGGACTTGGCAACACAGCAGCTCGATTTCGTGATTGACCTAGAACAGTACTTATCTCCAAAAATTACATTTGACCATTTAGTAACAGATGAGTTTGTTATTTGCAGTCAACTTAAAGAAGTCGATTTATCGAGTTATATCAGTGGTCGACATATCGGTGTTTCGTCACGCCGTACGGGCGCTTTGCTTGAAGATATTTATTTAAATCAACACCAAAAAATTTCAAGAAATGTATTTATGCGCTGTCAAAATTACTCAACGGCACTACAAGTTTTGGGAGCTCAAGCCAACGCAATATTGACCATGCCTCGTATGATTTTGCAGCATTTGTCTTATAGTCCTGAAATTTGCTTACATTCTCTGCCTTTTGAGATAACCAATATTAAAATGGGTATGTTTTGGCACGAAGATTTAAGGGATAATTTAAGACATCAATTTTTGCGACATGAAATTATTAAACTTTTTCAGTAAAGCAAATTGATTGACTAAGCTTCTATCGTACAAGGACCAGTAATGAGTAAAGATGAACGGATAATCCAGAATCAGGACAACAAAAAAACGATTCGTCATGAAGATTACATTGCTGGCATCGGTAAAGGCATGTCAATCTTAGATAGCTTTAGCAGTAATCAACATCGCCTAAATATTTCTATGGCTGCTGAAAAAACTGGACTTACCCGAGCGGCAGCAAGACGTCATTTATTAACTTTAGAATATTTAGGTTATCTTGAGTCTGATGGACACTATTACTATTTAACTCCGAAAGTTCTTAAATTTTCAGGAGCTTATTTAGGTGCAGCTCAGCTTCCAAAAGTATCTCAGCCTTTATTAAATCTTTTAACTAACCAAACTTCTCTTATTTATTCGGTAATGGTACTTGATGGTTATGAAGCCATTACTATTGCCCGTAGTGCTGCCCACCAACAAACTGACCGTGTAAATCCATATGGTTTGCACTTAGGTAACCGCCTGCCTGCTCATGCGACATCTGCGGGTAAAATTTTATTGGCACATTTAAGCCAACAAGAACAATTGGACTGGCTTCAAAAATATCCTCTCCAACGTTTAACTAAATATACGCATGTCGAAAATGATAAGTTTTTAGAGTTACTACAAGAGATTCGAGAACAAGATTGGTGTTACTCACGTGAAGAACACGAATTAGGTGTTCATGCGCTCGCCGTACCAATTTATGGACAAGACTTTAAAGTTGTTGCAGCTTTAAATATTGTCTCTCCGACTATGAAAACAACTGAAGAATATTTAGTTCAACATATTTTACCGCTATTGCAAGAGACTTCGCGGGACTTAAGACAAGTTCTTTAAATTTTACTTAGGCTATTTTGATAGGATAAATTTCATTATTCGCTTAGGCTATTTAGAGCATGAATACGATTCAAAATAAACGCTTAGGCTATTTCTAGAAGTAGTTGAAAGGAATTTTCAAATAACGAATGCCGTTTGATTCTGGCTCCGGAAAATTTCCACCGTTCATATTAATTTGAATTGAAGGCAGAATTAATTTTGGCATTGCCAAAGTTGCATCTCGTTCTTGACGCATTTTTATGAATGAGTCTTTGGAAACACGTCGGTTTAAATGAATATTGCTTTGCTTTTGGGTTTTTATATCTGTTTGACAGACATATTCATCACGGCCTTCGGGTTTATAGTCATGGCATAAGAACATACGCATGTTGTCAGGAAGTGTATAAAGCTTTTGTACCGAATCATAAAGTGCAGCCGCACTTCCTTTCGGAAAGTCGCATCTGGCTGAGCCATAATCGGGCATAAATAGAGTATCACCCACAAAAACAGCATCATCAATTACATAGCTGAGACAAGCTGGTGTATGTCCTGGTGTAGGAATGTTATATGCTTCTATATTCCCTATTTTAAAGTGCTCATTATCTTCAAATAGATAGTCAAAAGGTTGATTTTCATTAAATTTCTTAAAGTCAAAATTATAGATAGCCGAAAATGTTTCCTGTACAACAGAAATTTTCTTGCTAATCGCAACTGTACCGCCCAATTTAGATTTTAAATATTGGGCTGCGGTCATATGGTCGGCATGGACATGAGTTTCTAAAATCCATTGCACTTTAAAGTTTTGAGCCAAGACATAATCGACAATCAGATCAGCATTGGTTGTTTTTGTAGTTGCTGAAGCTGCATCGTAGTCAAGCACACTATCAATAATAGCGCATTGACGAGTCGCTAAATCCGCAACAACATAGCTAAAAGTATTGGTGTTTTCATCAAAAAAATCTTTTACTAGAGGTTGTTGCATAGGTTTAATTTCCTTTATTTAAGACTCGGTAAATAAACATTCCGAATAACATTGCCACAATAAAATAAAGCGCTTCAAAATGTCCTAATCCAACAAGCGTTAAAGCGGGCGCTGGACATATCCCTGCTATTCCCCAGCCTATACCGAAAATAAAAGCACCAACAATTAACCTTTGGTCAATCTGTGTATTCATTGGTAATTGAATTTTCTCATTAAAAAGCGTTTTAGGGCTTTTCATCGCCTTTTGAAATGGAATAAATGCCACAGCAATCGCGCCTAACATCACAAACATTAAGCTAATATCCCACTGCCCAAAGATATCTAAAAAACCTAATACCTTTTCAGGATTAGACATGCCAGAAATCATTAAGCCTAATGAAAACAAACCACCAAATATAAAAGCTAAAATGTTTTTCATAGGATTACCCCAGCACATGACGAATAATATAAACGGTTAACATGCCAGCAAACATAAAAACTGCTGTAGCTATCATGGAGCGTTTTGATAGCCTGCTCATCCCACAAATACCATGACCACTTGTACAGCCCGAACCTAAGCGGGTACCAAAACCAACAAGTACACCTGCTAAAATAAGTGCAAATGTATTGGCTTTAATTTCAATTTCAGGCTGATAAAAATAGCCATATATGAAAGGTGTAATGACGAGTCCGGCAATAAACCAGAATGCAGAATTTTTAAAAGTATCTTTAGTAGGATTAACGACTTGAGCAAGCAATCCACTAATTCCAGCGATACGGCCATTTATATATAAATAGCCAACTGTTGCGATTCCGAGTAACAAACCACCTAAAAAGGCATAGACAATATTTGACATATAACCACTCTTAACAATATATGTTTTTATAATGTGTATTATACGCTTATTCCTTTAGAAATACTTAAAATAAAACTTTTGAGTTTATAATTCTTCTTAACAAGAAAAAGCCCCAAGGTTTTGGGGCTTTTGTCATTAAATTAGATCTTTAATGCCTAATTGTTCTGGCAGTTTTTCCATGACTTTATTTAATCTATTATTTGCAGGAGACATACAACCTGTGTAATGGCTTAATTTTGTTTCCGTGCCATTTGGTTGAATCCATGAAATGTAATAGCTAGACATATCAGTTGCTGTTTGCTGACAACCCGCAGTTTTAGATTGTGTGCCTGTTTCAGGACGATAAGCTTTTAGATCATCTGCAAGTTTTTTATAGTCTTTTACGCTACCTTGAATTTCTTTAACACCAATAGCTTTAGTGTATTGCTTGCCTTCAAAACGAATTAAACCTGTAGGTGTTACTTCTACAGAATAGATTGGGCATGCACCAAAGCATGGGCTAGAAGCATAACGAATTGTTTCTTGTGTATTCGGTGCTTGCTGAACAGAAGCACAACCCATCAAAGCTAAACCAGATAAAGTTGCAAGAACCAAAAATCTCATTACATCACCTATTATTATCAAGTAGGTTTAATTTAACAAATCATACACTTCTTGTCATTAAAGACTATTTTATGTGATTGTTTTCATAAATTTATATGTCTTAATACTTAGACTATTTTTATAATAATCAAATATTACGATTTCAATCACATAAAAAAAGGCCCATCTTGCGATGAGCCTTAAGCCAATAAAAGCTTAAATTCCTGAAATACAAATTATTACTGGGTAGTAATAACCTGCGATGACTATTCTAACGTAATGCTATAAATTATATAAATATAATATAAATATATATTTACGCTTGTTTTTTCAGCAAAAAAATCCTACTTTTCAGGACTAAAAAGTCAATAATGTTTATTTCTAATTAAAATTCACAACTTTAAGTTAAACAAAACTTAACAAACAAAGAAGATTTATTTATAGGTAAAACATTGTGAAAAAACATCTAATCGTTCGGCTACATCTAGTGTTCAAGCATTATCAATCTGAGGAATATTTTAGGTTTTGCAATGATTTAAAACACTTTTTTACTATTTGGTAAAGCTATCTAGTTAAAACAATAGAATTTACTCAATCATTTTAATATAAAAAATATATTAAAGTTAAAGGCAAAAGAAGAATACTCTTCTTTTGCCCATTAAGTTACTTCTCTAAACTATAAGCGATTACATAATCACCATGATCAGGTGATTGACGTGCTCCGCCCGCCGTAACAACAACAAATTGTTTACCTGTTTTCGGTGAAACATAGCTTATCGGAGTTCCTTGACTGCCTACTGGCATACGTGATTTCCACAGTTCTTTACCTGTAGATGAATCAAATGCACGTAAGTAGTAATCTTGTGTTGCAGCAAAGAAAACCAAACCACCTTGAGTTGCCATCGGCCCACCAATTGTTGGCATACCGATCGGTGCTTTTAAGCCCATTTTGATGCCCATAGGTCCTGTGTCTTCAACCGTACCCAGTGGGACTTGCCATGCGACTTGACGAGTTTTCATGTCAATTGCAGTCATAGTACCGAATGGTGGTTTCTGACAAGGAATGCTTAAAGCAGACATAAAGCGGTTTTTATTCACTTTATATGGTGTACCTTTCATTGGTACAGCACCCATACCTGTATTTACTTTTTCACCGCCACTCGCCTGAATCTTAATATCTTCAGGAGTTTGCTCCATCAATTGAACCCATAAGCCAAGGCGCATATCGTTCACAAACATATAACGATGAGTCGGATCAAAAGCAATGCTACCCCAGTTCATGCCACCCAAAGAACCTGGGAAGCTTAATGAAACGTCAGTACCCGGTGCAGTAAATAGACCTTCGTAACGCATTGACTTGAAGTTAATACGGCACATAAGTTGATCAAACGGCGTTGCACCCCACATATCTGATTCAGTTAAAGTCTGATTACCAATTTGAGGCATTTCAACTGAACGTGGTTGAGTTGCACTGTATTGCTCACCCGGAATATTGGCAGGCTTAACTGGCTGTTCAATTACTTTAGTCAGTGGTTTACCAGTTACGCGGTCAAGCACAAAGAATTGACCTGATTTGGTTCCAATCACAACAGCAGGTTTAGTCGTACCATCTTTCAATGGGAAATCAACTAAACTTGGTTGCATTGGTAAATCAAAGTCCCATAAATCGTTATGAACAGTTTGATATACCCACTTTTCTTTACCTGTTGTCGCATCAAGTGCCAAAACAGAAGTATTGTATTTATGATCTAACGGATTACGGTTACCACCCCAAATGTCGACAGATGAGCTACCCATAGGTAAGAACACCGTATTCATTTGCGGATCATATGACATCGCAGCCCAAGAGTTTGCCGAACTACGTTTATAGGTTTCACCCGGTTTAAGAACATAGTTAGGATCTGGATTACGTGCATCAAACGCCCAGCGAAGTTTACCCGTAATAACGTCATAACCACGGATAACACCACCCGGCATATCTGCTGCTACGTTATCGGCAATACGGCTACCCACCACAATGGTTGTTCCAGCAATAGTCGGTGCAGAAGTCACTTCAAAACGTGGAGCTTTAGTTCCAGCTCCCAGACCTTCTAACAGATCAACCGTTCCATTTACACCAAAATCAGCACAGCGCTGACCGTTATCTGCATTGACTGCAATTAAACGACCATCAGGTGTATTGGTATATAAACGGCGTGGACATGCTGTATTGGTTGCAACTGTGGTTACTGCATTTGCACCAGCCAAAGTTGGTTGTACAAGTGGCTTGGTCGAATCAAAGTATGCGACCCCACGGCAACGCTCCCAAGCATCGGCTTTAGAGTTCACTTCAGCTTTCCAGAGTTGTTTACCCGAGTCAGCATCTATCGCAAAAATGTTGTTATGTGGTGTACATAAAAAAACTTTATTTCCAACTTGTAGCGGGGTCATTTGGTCTTCTGCACCATTACCACTACCTGTTGTAAAATCACCTGTTCTAAAACGCCAAGCTTCTTTTAATTTATGAACGTTATCTCGGTTAATTTGATCGAGAGCAACAAAGCGACTACCACCTGCATCATTTCCATAATTTTCCCAATTCACCTGCTTTTTAGCAGGGTCAACTGGTACTAAAGGCAGCTTTTCACCTGAACTTGCTACTGTTGGATGCGGTTGGAACATTTGATAGAACGCAATCAACATACCGACAACAACTAACCCACCCACTGCATAAGATGAGGAGGCCAAACTAGTTTGAAATTGGTAACGTCGAATTGAAGGCAAGGTAAATAACAATGCGGCAAAAAGACCCGCAGGAAACATTAACCGCGAAAATAACGGCCAAAATTCCCATCCAGCATCAACAAATGACCAAATGACTGTGCCAACAAAAACAGCCGCAAAAATCCAGACACCAAGTGCCTTTTTACGAAAAATACTAAACGCAGAAATGGTAATTAACAGTCCTGCGACTAGGAAATACCAAGATCCACCTAATGAAACTAGCTTGCCACCGCCTACGATGTAAAAAACACCAGTAGCCAATAAAACTAGGCCTAATAGAAAACACCATATTTTGAATAAGATATGAAACTTAGAATCTGACTCAGACATAGATCCTACTCCACATATACTGAACACAATAGTTCAAGCATTTGGGCCAGTTAAACCATGTCTAACCAGCCATCAATATTGTTAAAAATTGACTTTGACACTTAAGCCCGCGACCCAAGCATCATCGACTGCTTTTACACCAGCAGGTTGATGGATATATTGAATGTTTGGACGTAACATAACGGCCGGAGACCATTGATAGGTATAGTTCAACTCAACATTTAGTTCGTCGTCTTGAATTGGAATATAGTCAGATGCAAGTGCATCGTAGTTATAATATCCACGACTTTCGTTTGTTGCGATCTGCTTATCTTTAGCGCGATCATTGACCACATAATTGGCAATACCAAAACCAATCGAGTCATTTGGACGGCTATCAAATGGCCCCTTATACCAAAGAGCAAGTTGTTGCGTACTTTGGACAAAGGTGGTCGCTTTATCGTTCACCACACCGTTCACACTGATATATAAACCACGCTTAGGGTCTTCGCCTTTATGCGTAAGTTGTTGTTGTGCATTAATCCAGAAACTTTGTTTCCCGTCATGAACTTTATCCGCAGTTTTAATATCATTCGCTTCTGCGGTTGAGTACAGCGCACCTACTTTATATTCACCCGGTAAGCCATTAAATGCAGCAAGTTTTGGTTTCCATGCAAGCTCAACGGGTATGGTTGCACCCTTCACGTTGTTCATATCCAGATTAAAACCATCACTATTTGATTCGGTTTTAATGTTATCTGGGTTTACTTCATACACACCAACACCCAGAGTCCACTCAGGGGCAAATTGATATTTAACGTTTGTCGCCCAAACACCGACTGGCGAGTTGTACCAAATTGAACCGATTGATTTTCCTAACTGCCCACCGCAAAGCAATAAATTCTGGAACTCGCATTGAGAACCATTAAAGTCTTCTGACATACCCATACGACCAAATTTGACCTGTACGGTGTTATCAGCGAAGCCTTTTTTCACCCATGCTTGAGATAAACGCCAGATTTTACCTCGACCATAAATTTCTTGAGCATTGCCTAACTGGCTAGAACGTGGGTCTTTAATACGTTCTAGCGTAAGTGCATTACCGTCACGTTTAGTCACGACTAGGCTCGCTGTTGTATCTTTCCATCCAGCAATCTTTTCTAAATCGAAGTTTGCACCTAAAGAAAGCTGCGCAGCATTTTCAAAAGTATTACTGTCGTTGTATCCACCATCTAAATTTGTGGCCGCTTGGCTCATGATAGAAGCTGTAAATTTATAGCCCTGTTGTTCTAGCTGCTGGCGTTCACCATTCCAGTCACCTAGCAACCATTGTCTGTCTTGTGACCATGGTTCATTCGCAAGCGCAAATTGGCTGCCTATTACAGCGATTGTTAACACACTCAGTTTCATTACATTTAGCATTTCAAGTCCCTTTTATCATTTCTATATTTCTATGCTGCGCCTCGGTTTGAGGCGCTTCCCTTATAGTTGTTATTTAATTTGTACGGCCGAACTAAGTTCAGACGTCGCTCCAAAGCGATCAGTGATATTCGCTGTAATTGAGGCAACTTTTACAGTCGGCTTCCAATTCGCTTTTGCATTGCCTTCGGCATCTGTAGCAACGGTAACAGCTCCTAAATATTGCTCAGCTTCTTTTGATGCAGCATTTTGATTTCCAAAGAACTCAACTTGATAGCGTTGGTTTGGTAAACCATTAATTTCTATAGCAACTGAACTTTTAGTAGCGGTTAACTTAGGTGCTTTAATGCCCTGATTCGGCTGAGCATTACAGTTTTGTTGATTTGGTTGAGTACATGTCTTTTGTTGCTTAGATGGATCAACAACTACACCGCCGCCACGAGAACCGACAAAACCTTCATGCTCAAGTGCAGGTACACCAAATACAATTGCACCTAAACGCTGATTTGGTACACATGAACCGCCAGCTTCACAGCGTTTAATATCTTTACCATTGTCCCAAATTAGATTTTTAGTCAATGTAATTTTTGCGTTTGCATCTTTTTCCGAACGAATAGCAACACCAATACGGTTACCATGCACTCTATTGCTATCAAGAATGTTGCCATCGCCTGTCATGTTGAAACCAATCGAGTTATTGGTCATTTCGTTGTAGGCAATATAGTTACGCTTACCCCAGTTAATCTGTAAGCCATCCGAGTAGTTTTCGAATTTATTACCAACTACGGCATTGTCATTACCCCACAAAATTTCAATACCTTGTGATGGCTCTGGGTTTGCTTTCGTTGAAACAAAATGGTTATTCGCAATTAAGTTAAATGCTGCACCACGGGTCAGTTCTAAGCCATCACCATTGTCTTGGAAAATGTTGTCTAAGACTTTGTTGTTATTGGTCGTGGTTGCAGTTGGGTTACCTTGTCCGTCATCACCAGTAAGCATGACACCAGCACCACCATAATTATTACTAATACGGTTATGTTGAATAAGGTTATTGCTTGAACGGTTAACCAATACACCAATACAGAAACGATGAATGTCTAAACCTTTTAAAGTGACATTGTTGACGTCACGTAGTACCAATCCGGGTAAAGTCATGGTACGGACATTTGTTCCGTATTGTTCAGGGTTTGCACCTGGGCAAGCTTTTGCCCCTTCGCCTTTAATGTAATTTGATCCATCAATTGCGATGTATTCACCCGTTTTATCCCACTGGGTACCAATGATTTTGACCGGTGCTTTAATCTCAGGAAGCGCGCTGTTTAATTTAATTGCATAGGGTGCTTTGCCCACTGCCTGAATCAAGATTTCGCTCGCATCGGCTGGGTTAGCATTGGCTTGCTCAATTGCCCAACGTAAAGAACCTTTATTGCTGTCGTCCTGATAACGGTCAACAACATAAGTTTGTGCCGCGGCTACACCTGAAACCATCAAACCTAATGCAAGAGTAGTTAAACGTAATGTATTCATTTCATCATGTCCTTATGATTTATGGGTTTGTTGGTTGAACAGTTTTTAAAATCTGTTTGAGCTTAGTCACATCAATTTGTCCTGGTGCTGACGCCTCACCAATCATGCCAAAGCTATAACTTCCGCCCATATTGGCTGTGGCAACACGAGAAATCGTACCTAATTGTCCCATCGACATCGTTAACAATGGTTTAGTTGTTTGCTGACTTACTTTTAAAGTTGCGTTCATTAAAGTGAAAACGTCTTGTTTAGATTTTGGCATTACAGCAATTTTTAGAATATCTGCGCCCATTTGATCTTGTTTTAACAAGCGTTTTTCAATTTCATCTTGGCTTGGTGTTTTTTGAAAGTCATGATTAGACATTACCACTAACACTTTCTTTTGATGTGCTTTTTGAACAATGTCTGAAACTACTTTTTGATCACGGAACATTTCAACATCCAACCAGTCCATGAACGGATTTTTTAAATAAGCCTGATATGTCTTGCCATAATCAGCATCGCTAATTTCAAGCTGTCCACCTTCGTTTTTAGTACGAATTGTGGCAATCATCGGCTTATTGCCTAAAATCTTTTTCAATTCATGACCCAAGGCAATCACTTGTTTTGTATCACTCGCAAAACTGAGTAAGTCGATACGAAATTCTGCTAAATCAGCATCTGCTGTATTTGCAATGACTTGAGCCTGTGCTAATGCTTGTTCTTTAGTTTTTGCAGTAATTGGAACAATCGTTTTAACGGCTGTAGCGGCAGGTTGTGTTTGAGCAGCTAAAGCAACAGGTTCAGCATTTGTCTGTGCTGCAAAAAATGGGAGTGCAAGCAAACTTAGGCTTAATAATGTTTTCATGTTCATATCATTCATCCTTAAAAAGGCTACACGCATCCATGGCCGATCATGTGTAGCCTTAGGTGTTTCTTAAATATCAAAAAATACTGTTTCGTTATCGCCTTGAATACGAATATCAAAGCGGTAAACAATTTCACCATTTTCTTCAAAGCGTTTTGCAATAAGAGTTTGACGACGAGGTGCCCATTCAATGCTATTTAAAATTGGATCATTGCCATTTGCCTCAGCTTCATCTTCAAAATAAACACGTGTGTGAAGACCTAAGTTAATACCGCGAGCGAAAATGACTAATGCAATATGAGGTGCTTGAGTTGAACCTTTACGGCCTGCTGTAGCACCCGGTTTAATTGTATTAAAGCTCCAAACACCCGTTTCAAAGTCTGCACCTGTACGGCCCCAGCCCTGAAATGCAGGATCAGCTTTTTGCTCACGCGTATCTGCCTGACTCGGGTAAATACCGTTCGCATCGGCCTGCCAAATTTCGATCAGTACGTCGCGCAGTGGTAAACCTAATCCGTCAAATACCTGACCTTCAAGACGAATACGCTCGCCTTTGGTTTGGTCTTGTACTAACTGGTTATTAAAGTTGTTTTCAAACACTTCAATATTTGCTTGTTGTGGCAATAAACCAATGTGAACGTAAGGACCACCTGTTTGAGATGGAGTTTCTTTTAATTCCTGAAAATTCCAGTTATTCATGCTCGTGCTCCCGATTAAGTCAAATCATTTTCGAAGTAAGTCGCTCGACGACCACGTAAAGTGATGTCAAAACGGTAACAACGGCTATCTGCTTCGATAAAGTTGTTTTTATCTTCTAGTGCAATTAGTGCACGACGTTGATCTTCAGAAGGAATCGTTTTTAAAATCGGGCAAGTGTCAATGAGCGTATCGCCTTCAAAATAAAACTGCGAAATTAGGCGCTGAGCCCAACCATCAGCAATTAAAGAGAAGTGAATATGAGCCGGACGCCACTCATTGATACGGTTACGCCACGGATAAGGACCTGGTTTAATGGTACGGAAAATATAAAAACCATTTTCGTCAGTTAATGTACGACCACAACCACCAAAGTTAGGATCCATTGCACCAATAAACTTATCGTTTGGATGGCGATAACGACCAGAAGCATTGGCTTGCCATACTTCTAAAAGTGCATTTTTTACAGGACGACCAAACTGGTCACGTACATAACCATGAACAATGACACGCTCACCAATTGGTAAACCATCTTTGGCATAGTTCAAAATCAAATCATTATCTTTTGGGCCAAACAAATTTGAAGAAAAATGCGGCGCAGTAACTTCAGTTAAAGTCTCATTAATAGAAATCAATGCATTTTTTGGCGAACGTAAAACACTTGTCTTATAACCTTCTGCATATGCAGGTGGATGATCTTCTGTATTACGTTGGGCGTAAGCACCCCAGCTATGTTGTGACATCTTTATCTCCTTAATCCTGTTCTTTCGCTGCAACTGAGTTGACTTCTATTCCCAACTCTTTAAAGACTTCTTCAGCCATATGCATTGCAGCGTTTGCAGCAGGTAAACCCGCATAGAGTGAACTGTGTAAGATCAACTCTTTTAAATCGTCTTTGGTTACGCCATTGTTGAAGCAAGCACGTAAATGCATGCGCAGTTCGTCTTCACGGCCAAGTGCCAATAAAATTGCGATCGTCACTAAACTACGTGTATGACGTGGCAGGCCTGGACGAGACCACACCTCACCCCATGCGTAACGGCTAATAAAATTTTGGAAATCTTGGTTAAAGTCATTTAGGTTTTGCAAAGACCGACCAACATGCTTTTCACCCAAAACTTCAGTCCGCACTTCAATGCCTTGTTTATAGCGTTGTTCATCATTCATTGTGATAGACCTCTATTAAGTTGCATCGGTATGCGCAACAAGTGATTTAATAAATACAGCAACAGCCGCAGCAGTCGCTGGAATTAGTAATAAACTGAGAATGGCAGTAAACGACCAATCATTGCCAAGTAATACAGCCCCAATCCAAGCACCAAATACCGCGCCAAAACGCCCAATTCCGGTCATCCAAGACACACCCGTTGCACGGCACTGCGTTGGATAAAAACGAGCACTTAACGCTGGCATTGAAGATTGCGCACCATTAATCGCGATACCTGCGCAAAGAACCAATACAGCAAGTAATGTTGAGTTTCCTAAGCTTTGACCCACAGCAATTGCGAACAGACCGGCAGCAAAGTAGAAAATGGCAATCACTCGGTTCGGGTTAAATTTGTCCATAGCCCAACCAATAAACAACGCACTCACCACACCACCAAACTGGAACAATCCACCGATAAATGCAGCACGCTCCATTGAAGCACCTGTTTCACGCATGAGGGTTGGCAACCAGCTTGTAAGCAAGTAAACAACCACTAAGCCCATGAAATAGGTCAACCAAAGTAAAAGTGTTCCTTTTGCATATGGTTTAGAAAACATAATTCCAAAAACATTTTTCTTTTGAGCTGTTTCAGTTTTCTCTTCAGGTACATGGAATGCAGTCGCATTTTGAACTTGAGTTGGCGCGATATGATTTAAGATTTTGCGTACTTTTTCAGGGTTCTTACCTTTAACAATTAAAAAGCGGTAAGACTCAGGTAATACAAAAATCACTAAAACCATTAAGATCAAAGGTGACCAGCCGCCAAGTAAAAATAGACTGTGCCAACCGTAGGTCGGGATGAGCCAACTACTAATAAAGCCACCTGTTGCCATACCTAAGTTGTAGCCACAGAACATACATGTCACCAACAGTGAACGAATGCGTGTTGGACAGTATTCAGAGAATAATGTGGTGGCATTTGGCATCGCTGCCCCCAAACCAATACCTGTCAAAAAGCGTAAAACGACAAGACTATCTAAGTTGGTTGCATAAGCAGACGCTAAAGTAAAACCACCAAACACAAGCATCGAAAAAGCTAAAACGATTTTTCGACCAAAACGGTCAGCTGTTGGGCCAGAAACCAAAGCTCCAATAATCATTCCACCAAGGGCAGCACTCATCACTGGGCCTAACTGAGAGCGATCAACGCCCCAGTCTTGAGCCAAAGCTGGAGCGATAAAACCCATTGCAGCAGTATCGATACCATCAGTAAAAATAATTAAGAAACAGATGATTGCGATCATCCATTGATACTTACTGAGTGGAGCATCATTAATTAATGCTTGAGCATCGATACTTTTATTTGGTGCAGCGTAATCCTGAGACGCCATATTTGCCTCCTTAAGGCCAATTCCTTTTAAACTACTAAGCTATTAGATTTGCTGAATAAACCTAGTCAATTCCTGAGTAAATCTTTGCGGTTGCTCAATATTAGAAAGATGAGATGCTTCCAATTTAGCAATTTGACTGTTCTTAATAGCATTCTGCATAAACTCAGCATCTACTACTGTTGTCACTGGATCTGCCGTTCCTGCAATGAGCAATATCGGAACTTGGATTTGCGTAATTTCATCTCTTAAATCAGCATGTGCTAAAGCACGACACGCATTGGCATAACCTTGTGCTGGTGTGTTTGCCAAACTTTGAATCGTCGTTTGTGCAACCACATTATGTTGATAGTCGAATTTTTCACTAAACCAACGCGTATGCGTGGTTTTAACCAATTCAGCCAGTCCATTTTGTTCTACTGATTCTGCGCGACTCAACCACGCCTCAGCCTGTCCAATTTTTGCCGCTGAATTTGCGACAGTAATGCTTAGAAAGCGCTCTGGGTAATGGATAGCTAACCAAAGCCCTGTAATTCCGCCCATTGAAATGCCACAAAAATGAGCTTTTTCAATATCTAAGGCATCTAAAATATCAGCAACATCTTCACCTAAATTTTGTAAAGATGTTTCAGCGATCACATCACTTTCGCCATGACCACGTGTGTCGTATGTAATGACATTAAAATGACTTTTAAGCTCATCTACTTGTGGCTGCCACATTCCATGATCTGTTCCTAACGAGTTAGATAACACAAGTGCTGGAGCATCTTTTAATCCGTCGGTATATACAGCGAGCTGTTTACCTTGTCGATTGGTTATAAGCTGTTTCACTTTATGTCTCCTCCTTGTGCTTCTTGCAGAACAGCATCAATTTGAGCTTGAATGTTGCCCAAATAGTTTTCTGCTTTAAATATTTCCAAAATTTCTGTTTGACTAAAATGTTCTTTTACTTCATCTAACTGACTAACAACTTCAGATAAATGCTGGTTTTGTGCTACTGCTGTTTTACAAGCCGCTTCAACGACATGATGTGCATTTAAACGTCCAATTTTTGGAGCAAGCGCCATCATGACAGCTTCCGCCATAATCAACCCGTTGGTACATTCAAGATTACGTTGCATATGCTCAGCATTAACTTCAAAACCTTGTAAAACTTCACCAGTACGACTTAATGCTCCAGCACAAAGCTGAAAAATTTCAGGAATTGCTAACCATTCTGCATGCCATGCACCTAGGCTACGCTCATGTTCCTGCACCATGCTTTGATAAATGCTAGACATAAGCGCTGGTACACGATTTGCTGCTGCAAGTACTGAAGCCGCTGCGACTGGATTACGTTTATGCGGCATGGTCGATGAACCACCACGACCTTTCGCAGTTGGCTCAAACAACTCGGCAATTTCGGTTTGCATCATGAGTGACCAATCACGTGCCATCTTGCCGGTATTCCCGACAATCATGCCAAGCACGCTTGCAATTTCTACAATACGGTCGCGCTCACCATGCCATGTGCTTGTCGGTACAGTCAGATTCAGTTGCTGAGCAAATGCACTCACTACAAATGAACCTTGATCTTGCAAAGAAGCTAATGAACCCACAGCACCCCCTAGCTGAGCAGTGAGTACACGGGATTTCATGGCTTGGATACGGTCTAAATCACGTTTAAATGCAGAAGCCCAACGAGCAAGCTTATGTCCTAAAGTAACTGGCAAAGCTTGCTGTAACCATGTACGCCCAATCATGACTTGATAACGATACTGTTTGGCTTGTTGTAATGCTGTGGTGTAACACTGTTGAAGCTGTGCTTCCACAATCTTTAACGCATCGCGGCATTGCAAAATACATGCAGTATCTAAAATATCTTGACTAGTAGCTCCCCAATGCACATAACGGGAAGCATCTTCATCTACATCTTTAACAATTGCCGTAAGTTGTTTTACAAATGGAATTGCAATATTTCCTGCTAAGCCAGTTGCCTCTGCCAAGGCCGCAAAGTCAAACTTTTCTAGCGCCTGCTCAGCTACTTGGGCAATTGCATTCGCTGCATTTTGAGGAATCACGCCAACTTTTGCCTGTGCTTGAGCTAACGCAACTTCAACCTGAATCATATATGTGATTAAAGATGAGTCACTAAAGATGTCAGTGACGTCTTTTTGATAAAACAAGCTGGCATATAACTGGCTCATGATTAGACTCTCTCAATAATCAATGCGATACCTTGACCTACACCAATACACATTGAACATAAGGCATAACGACCACCTGTCTGTTCAAGCTGGTTTAAGGCTGTGGTCACAAGGCGTGCACCTGATGCACCGAGAGGATGGCCTAAGGCAATCGCACCACCGTTTGGATTTACCTTGTCAGAGTCATCTGGCAAGCCTAAATCACGAGTAACT